>NZ_SSSR01000009.1 GCF_009469695.1 Propionivibrio limicola | reverse complement strand
GAAAGGCTGGCATTCATACGCGCAGAATCCTCGCCGCCTCCTCTGATGCCTACCGGGAGTCCATCCTTGGACTCGGGTAGGTTTGATGCGATTGCCCTGCGTTAGCAACAAACACAGCTGTGGCGCCAAAGCAACGCCTCAACGTGAAAAATCGGGTAAGGCCGCCTCGCGGTCGGTGAGCGAATGGCCGATTTGATAAAGGCCCGCATCAACGTTGACAACCCCGCGTTCGCCGAGATTGTTCGCGGACAGCACATCGGCCACCAGCGCTCCAACGCGCCCGGCATCAAAGCCGGTGACGAGAACCACCCAATCGACGGCCGCATCCTTGCCGCGAATGCGTTGCTCCGTTGTCAGCCGAGCCTCAAGGCCCGATTCGAACAGATGGGCGCTGGCCAGTCCCGACTGGTCAGGCAACCGGGGAAGGTATTCGCCGACCAGCCAATCGCGCAACGCACCCTCCCGCCCTTCGGCGGGGCATAAACGGAGCAGCAACGCCGCGTGGCCGAGTCCATGGCCGAAACTCGCCGTCAGCCGGCACAGACCGCGGTTCATCTGGCGGTAGTGAGTCATCATTTTCGACGTCCACGAGCTCGGATTATTGAGCCGCTCCAGATAAGCGGGCGAATCGAGGACGTCGAGGTCGGCCACTTCGTACATCACGAAGTACGGCAACTGCCCCGGCAAAGCCGCCGGTGCCGCACGCCAGCGCGACCCGCGCAAGAAACCCGGGATCGCCAAGCGCTCCGGCAAGTGTTCGTGCGAATGCCAGTCATCGTGTTCGCAACGCGCCTCCGACACGATGTCGAAGGACAGGATCATTGCAGCTTTACCGAGCAGTGCCATGGCGAATCTCCTTGAAAGTGGCCAACATCGAACATGCGCGCCGCCGTCTGGCGATCAGCGCTGGAAAGAGCTTCGAATCATGCCCGCGCGGCAGCGAGGACCGGAGCCGGTGCCACACGCAGGCGGATATCCGGCAGAAAAACCGCCAGCAGCCCGAGCAGTGGCAGGAAGGCGCACAAGCGATAAACGGCCACGATCCCCCAAGCGTCGGCCAATTGGCCGAGCACCGCCGCGCCGATGCCGGCCAGACCGAAGGCAAGCCCGAAAAAGAGTCCGGAAACGGTACCGATCCGGCCCGGAAAGAGCTCCTGCGCATACACGAGAATGGCCGGGAAGGCGGAAGACAGCATGAAGCCGATGATCATGGTCAGGACGACCGACGCATCGAGTCCGACATACGGCAAGGCGAGCGTGAACGGTGCGACACCGAGAATGGAGATCCAGATCACCCGCTTGCGCCCGATGCGGTCGCCGATCGGGCCGCCAAGCAAGGTGCCGGCCGCGACGGCGAACAGGAAATAGAACAGGTGATATTGCGCGGTCTGCGTATCGATGCCGTACTGATGCATCAGGTAGAACATCAGGTAGCTGTGGATGCTGGCCACGTAAAAGAATTTCGAGAAGATGAGCGAGAGCAGAACGCCCAGCGTCAGCATGACCCGGCGCTTCGGCAACTCATGCGCCACGGCCGGCGCGACCTTCTTCGGCTGCTTTTGCTGCTGCCGGTACCACATGCCGACGCCGGTCAGCACGACCATTGCCACCAGCGCGATCAGCGAAAACACGGCGATGCTGCGCTGTCCGTACGGCAGAACGATCCACGCCGCCAGCAACGGGCCGGTCGCCGTACCGGCGTTGCCACCCACCTGAAAGATCGACTGCGCAAGGCCGTGCCGCCCGCCCGACGCCATCCGCGCCACCCGCGCCGATTCCGGATGAAACACCGACGACCCCGAGCCAACCAACGCCGCCGCCAGCAACACGACTTCAAACTGCGTGGCAAAAGCGAGCAGCAGCAGGCCGCACAGCGTGCAGCCCATGCCGAAGGCCAGCGAAAACGGCTTCGGATTGCGGTCCGTGTAATAGCCGACGACGGGTTGCAATAACGAAGCCGTGCATTGGAAGGCAAGCGTAATCAGCCCGATCTGCGCAAAGCTCAACTGGAAATCCGACTTGAAGAGCGGATAGATTGCCAGCATCAACGACTGCATCGTGTCGTTGAGAAAATGCGCAAAGCTGATGGAGAGGAGTACCCGGAAAGAGGTTTTTGCAGAAGATTGAGCGGTCATTTTTTCAAAGGCAAATACAACATGGGCGCACTATATCGGCTAGGATGAATGTCCGTCTCGCTGTTATAAGGCACCCATCTTCGCAAAATGGACACATCAACACTCCCGTGGTCGGAATATGGCCAGGATCAGGGGCATTCCCCGGTTTCCGGCCGCTCGGCCGATCACGCCGCAGACGGGGAAATCCCGCCGCACAGCCACCCAACCGCCCAACTCATCCACGCCGTGCAGGGCGTCATGGTGGTACGGGCCGACGACGGACAATGGATCGTGCCGCCGACGCGCGGCCTGTGGATGCCGCCCGGCGTCGTGCATCAGATGCGCCTGATCGGCGAAGTCCGCCTGCGCACCGTCTATATCCGCCCCGACGCCAGCCCCGATCTACCGCAGCGCTGCCAGGTCGTCCGCATCTCGCCCCTGTTGCGCGAGCTGATCCTCGCCGCCATCGAAATCGAACAACCCTATGCCGCCGACTCCCGCGACGGACGACTCATGCGCCTGCTGCTCGACGAAGTCGCTGCCCTGCCCAGCCTTCCGCTGCGTCTGCCCGCCCCCGTCGATCCGGCGCTGCAGACCATCTGCCGGACAATCGCCGACACGCCCGACGACCCATCGACGCTCGCCGACTGGGCCGGCCAGCTCGGAGTCAACGCCCGCACCATCCAGCGCCGCTTCCTGCGCGAGACCGGCATGACCTTCGGCGACTGGCGACAACAAGCCCGCCTCATCATGGCGCTGGAACGACTGGCCAGCGGCGAAAAAGTCATCGACGTCGCCCTCTCCCTCGGCTACAACAGCCCCAGCGCCTTCGCCACCATGTTCAAACAGCAATTCGGCGTGACGCCGAGCGGGTATTTTCGGACGGAAAGATAGGAGGGATACCTGCCAACGGGGCGGCGGCTATCGTCACAACCATCGCCGTCGGACAACGAGGAGGGCGCATTGCATAGTCATGGGGCGACAATCTACCAACTGTTTTCACACCGGATTGAAATCCGAGCAGCTGCTTGACGCCGAAACCTGCTTAGCAGTCCAATGCGCATAGCTTTCGTCAAGACGCTGATAGGTCATTAACCCTTTGCATATGCTTACCAACTGGACGGATCGCCGAAAGGAATTTCGATACGAGAACACGCTCTTCTCGGACGATGGCATGCGGCTGAAAACGGGCGGGATCGAGTATGTCGAACGCCCGTTTTCCGACAAAGCAAGCAGGCGGTTCCGCATTTTTCTGATCGTCGTACTTGCATTCATATTTCCCGTGATTCCCTTGCTGGCATCTTGGGGGCTCAACGAACATTTCATCTGGATCGTTCCGTTCTTTGCCATCATCGTCTTCTGGGCTCATGTGCGGATTCATTCCTGCCCGACATGCGGAGGGCGGTCGCGATCCTTGAGCACTCCGCACATGGACTCGCCGGTACTTTATCTATGTGATCGGTGCCGAACCTTCTTCGAGCATGGCCAGATCGATGGCGGCTGGCCCTGGAAGTAGCGGGTAGGTTTTGTCTGCACTGGCCGGCGTTGAAACGGTGATGGCAGATATTCCCAGCCCTGCGGCTGCAGTTCGAGGAGAAACTTGACGCGACCGCCGAAAGTGCGTCGGGACCGTTCAGAGCCAGTACCCATTCACTGTGAGTGGGGAATGCCAAAGGGGCGAGCGTGGTGAAACGCCCGCGAGGTGGCGCTCCAGGCATGCCTTATCCGATGCTGAATCGAGTTCCGTGCGCAGACTCGCGAGCGGCTGCACACTATGTAGAACCGCATCGGCCCTCCCGCTATCTGCCCGGCTCGCCTTCGGCCCAGGTCTTCCGGCCGTTGATGAAAATAGGGGTAAAGATCGGTAGCAACCAGAGCAGCATCCAGCTGTTAAGTTGTTCGTTGCCTAGACCCCCGAATGCCCAGATCGCCCAAGGTATCGTCAGCAAAAAAATGACGTACAGCCCCAAGTAGAGCCGCCAGTAGGGTGTTGTCGGATGGCGCCATGGTGCGAAGCTGCGCGTCGCCCAAATGGCCGCGACGAAGATCAGTACGCCGGTGCATCCTTCAGCTATCTTTCCTTGGGCCAGAAATATCAACCCGACGATTGCGACCCACAGGAAGCCGCCAATCCAGCCCCATGTCCAGCCAATCTTTTCACCTTTGCGTTCTACCATGCTTGATCCCCATGTCGCCGAAACGTCATGCTACGCTCAGCGATGAAGGATAGGAAAGTCGGTATCGATCTATTGCTGCCGAGAAGTCTCATACTCATCCGGTGAAATCTGTTGGCCATGAATAGACGAGCGGCGGGAATTTTCCCGAGTTCGACGCCTGGCAGGAATGGGCACTTCCATTCCCTTCGACCGGCAGGTTGGGGGTCAAACTTGCCGTTCATTCGGCCATGTCATTCGCTATAGACGTCATAACAACCGCATCGTCCCATACTTTTCCCGTCGGGAAATTGACTTGCATCCGGCTCAGTCTCGGAACAGCCCGCCAACCAAACGGCGGCTCTCGCTCCCCTGCGTCGAACAAAGGGGATTGCACATCGCCTATCCGGGGGGCGAAAATCGGCCAGTTACGGACCATCGCCACCCATAATCATGGCGCCATGATGTCTGCTTTCGGTCCACAACCGAACATCAACATTCCAGACGTCATCAGCGGGGTAAGCCAAACATGGACCACTTGCTCAGCGAAGTAGTCCATGCCTAATTTTATTGCATTCTAAAATGGCTAATTGACAATCTGGGTTGAAATGTCTCAGCCCCCTTTGGCCACCTAACGACGACACAAAAAGATGACTGCGATGAACACCCGCCCCGAGACAACAATCCCGGATCCTGAAATCGCCCCGTTTCAACGCGGCTACGTGCATGTTTACACCGGAGACGGCAAAGGCAAGACCACCGCAGCCATCGGACTTGCGGTGCGCGCCGTAGGCGCCGGATTGCGCGTATTCCTGGCGCAATTCGTCAAATCGATGCGCTACAGCGAGATCGAGGCGCTCGAACGGCTGGGAGGAAACATCGTCTGCCGTCAATACGGACGCGGATGCTGGCTGCGCGGGGATCCGTCCCCGGAGGATGTCCGTCTGGCACGGATCGGCTATGCGGAAGTACGGGAAGTCATCCACTCCGGAGAATACCCGCTGGTGATTCTCGACGAAGCCAACGTGGCCACGTGGTTCAAGCTGCTGGACGTCGAGGACCTGCTGGTGCTCATCGATGAAAAGCCAGCGGCCGTCGAACTGGTCTTCACGGGCCGCCGCGCCGACTCACGGCTGATCGAACGGGCCGACCTGGTAACCGAAATGCGCGAAATCAAGCACTACTACCACCAAGGTGTGGCAGCCCGGAAGGGGATCGAGAGCTGACCGCAAGCAGGCGCGTCCTGGCTATCTTTCTCCTGCTTCCTTCAGCCAAAAACACTATGCACAAAAGATAGCTGCTTAACTCGCTGGACTCTTCGGTTGTCGACCTACGTCAGCATCCAGACCAAACTCAGAACAGTCTGCCAACCGATTCTGGCAGGCAATCAGGAATACAAAACGGGCCTGCGGCCAAATTGGCGGCAGGCCCGTCGTCTAATGTACGCGGCGCTTAGTAGGTGATCTTCGCCAGCGAGCGCAGTTCTTCCGCCGTCGTGGTGCCGAAGCCGAAGAACTCGAGGTAGGCCGGGATCATTTCGAAGAGCATGTCGGTGCCGATCTGGTAGCGGCAGCCGCGCTCCTTGGCGATCTGCAGGAGCGGCGTCATTTCCTGCTTCATGACGACTTCGCCGACGAAGGTCTTGTCGTCCATGCCGGTCACGTCCATCGGCAGCGGGTCGCCGGGCAGGCCGAGCGGCGTGCCGTTGACGACGAGGTCGTAGCCGGCAGCGGCGTTGTTGCCGGTTTTGGCTTCGAGGTTCGGATAGTGCTGGCGCAGACGAGCGGCCAGCGCTTCGGCCGAGGCGGTGTTGAGATCGCAGATGGTGATCGAGCCGACGCCGGCGGAGGCCAGCGAAGCGGCAATCGCCGCGCCGACGCCGCCGGAGCCGACGAGCAGACAGCGCGCATCCTTGAAAACGAAGCCCTTGTTGGCCAGACCGCGGCAGAAACCGGTGCCGTCGAACATGTCGCCGACGAGTTTGCCGTCCGGACGCTTGACCACGGCGTTGCAGGAACCGGCGACCTTCACTTCGGTCGACACCTCGTCGAGCATGTCGACGACGGCGACCTTGTGCGGCATCGTGATCAGCGCGCCGGGGATGTTGGTCGTCTGGAAGGCGGCCTTGAACACGGCGGGGAAGTTTTCCGGCGTGGCGCCAAGCGGGACGACGACCGCATCGATGTCATGCTTTTCGAACCAGGGGTTGTAAATGAGCGGTGCCTTGAAGGCATAGGTCGGGTAGCCAAAGAGCGGGAGCAACAGGGTCTTGCCGCTGATCATGAACGTGTTTCCTTTCTCAGAGCGTAGGAGTCATCAGAGTTCGTCGATCTCCCGACAATCTGAACGACGGCGCCCCCAACCTTGCGGTGGAGGCGCGTCGCATTGCTTCAGCAACTTCAGGAGGAGACCGATTGCCGGAACGAGGCCGGCTTTACAACGCGCTTGACTATAGTTCCGCGCGTTTCACCCTGTAAATCGCATGGGCCGTATAGACATTATTTCCAGGACGAATAACAGGCACGCTCACAAATGTGATTCGATGACGCGCACCAGCGTTTCCACCGCCGGCACGATGCTTTTTTCCGGCACGGCGGCGAAGCCGAGATTCAGCCCCGTTTGCCAGCTTTCCGGGTTGGCGTAGTACATCGAGAGCGGCCGGCTGACGACGCCTTTGGCGAGCGCCTGCGCGGCCACCAGCGTATCGTCGATCGGCCGGTTGAAGCGGTAGACGAGTTGCAGCCCGGCATGCCCGCCGGAAACGGTCACCACGTCGCCGAGCCGCGATTCCATCGCCTCGCGTAGCGCGTCGCGCCGCCCCTGATAGATGCCGCGCATGCGCTTGATGTGGGCGGTGAAGTAGCCTTCGTCGATGAACTCGGCGAGCGCCGCCTGCTCCGGCATGCGGCCGCCGCGGTAGAGCTCCGAGTTGCCGATCACGAACGCATCGACGAGGTCTTCCGGCAGCACCATGTAGGCGAGCCGGATGCCGGGATACATGACCTTGCTGAAGGTACCCATGTAGATCACGCGCTGACGGCGGCAGAGGCCGAACAGCGAAGCGACCGGCCGTTCGTCGTAGCGCAGCTCGTTGTCGTAATCGTCCTCGATGATCCAGCTTCCCGACTGGTGCGCGTTCTCGAGCAATTCCAGCCGCCGGTCGAGCGACAGGACGACGCCGGTCGGGTACTGGCTCGACGGCGAGGTGAAGATCATGCGCGGCGGTTGCGCCCAGTCCTCCGGCGTCGGCGCCAGCCCCTTCGCGTCGAGAGGAATCGGCCGCACGTCGAGGCCCGCCGCATGCAGCACGTTGCGCGCCCCCCAGTAGCCGGGGTCCTCGATCCACACCCGGTCGCCATGGTCGGCCAGCATGCGGGCGCAGAGGTCGAAGCCCTGATGCGAGCCATTGATGATGAGTACCTGCTTCGGATCGACGGTCATCATGCGCGTCACGCGCAGGTAGTTGGCGAGCGCCACCTTGAGCGGGCCGAAGCCGAGGTGGGTGTAGTTGAGCAGGCGCGACTGGTCGGCATGGATGTATTTGCCGACGAGCCGCCGCCACAGGTTGAACGGGAACAGGTCGACGGCCGGCACGCCGGGCATGAACGCGCCGTGCTGGATGGCGCTGCTCGCCGCCTGGCTGGCGATCGACGTGCCGCGCCTTGAAAGCCCTTCGCGCCGCGTGCCGATCAACCGTTTCGGCGTATCGGGCTTGCTGGCGCTGTCGACGATGCCCGACACGTAGGTGCCGTCGCCGACGCGGCCTTCGAGATAGCCTTCGACGAGCAGCTGCTCGTAGGCGCGCACGACGGTGTTGCGCCCCATGTCGAGTTCGTCGGCGAGCAGACGGGTCGGCGGCAGCTTGGTGCCCTGTTTCAGCACGCGGTCGAGGATGGCGGTGCGCAAAGCCATATAAAGCCGGATGCGCAGCTTGACCGTTTCCGGCTGGCGCTCCAGATACTGGGCGAGCACTTCAATGACGAGGCGTGGTTCCATGCCGGCTCCGGGCGGTTTCGTGACATGCCTGAACGATATTCAGGAGAAGGGAAGCGAATTGGTCCCAGCAAAACCGGGAAAATTGGTTCTCATTCTGTCCAATTCATCTCCTATCATCAATACCAAGCGAAATGAGCGACGAAAAACGCCCAGCAACAAACCCGATGGTTCGCCAGCACGAGCCGGAAGTCAGGAGGTTACAGTGAACATGATCGACAAAAACATCGCGGCTCTGGCCGAGGCCGACACGGCGGCGACAAAAGAGGACGCCGCACCGCATGTCACCTTCCGCAAGGTGCAAAAGACCTACGACGGGGAAAACCTGATCGTGCGCGACCTCAACCTCGACATCCGGCGCGGCGAGTTTCTGACGCTGCTCGGCCCGTCCGGTTCCGGCAAGACGACCTGCCTGATGATGCTGGCCGGTTTCGAAACGCCGACCTCGGGCGAAATCCGCCTCGGCGACCGGGTCATCAACAAGCTGCCGCCGCACAAGCGCAACATCGGCATGGTTTTCCAGAACTACGCGCTGTTTCCGCACATGACGGTGCGCGAGAACCTCAAATTTCCGCTCGCCGTACGCAAGCTGCCAGCCGCCGAAATCGACAAGAAGGTCGACCGGGCGCTCAACATGGTCCAGCTCGGCGTCTATGGCGAGCGCTACCCGCAACAGCTCTCCGGCGGTCAGCAGCAGCGCATCGCGCTGGCCCGCGCCCTCGTTTTCGACCCGGAACTGGTGCTGATGGACGAGCCGCTCGGCGCGCTCGACAAGCAGTTGCGCGAGCACATGCAGATGGAGATCAAGCACATCCAGCGCGAACTCGGCATCACCGTCGTCTTCGTGACGCACGACCAAAGCGAGGCGCTGACCATGTCCGACCGCATCGCCGTGTTCAATCAGGGCGTCATCCAGCAGCTCGCCGATCCGGCGACGCTGTACGAGAAGCCGGCCAACAACTTCGTCGCCAACTTCATCGGCGAGAACAACGCGCTCGCCGGCATCGTCGAATCGGTCGATGGCGACTACTGCCACCTCCGCCTCGACAACAAGGCGCGCGTGCAGGCGGTGATGGGCAACCCGCTCAAGAAAGGCGACAAGGCCGTGCTTTCCGTGCGCCCCGAGTGCGTCCAGCTCAACGTGCAGTCGCTCGGCTGCGCCAACCGGCTCGGCGGCTACGTCACTGAAATCACCTACCTTGGCGACCATCTGCGCGTGCGCGTCGAACTCGCCGGGCGCAAGGAAATCGTCGTCAAGGCGCCGGCCGCGCAGCACAAACACCGCTTCGACCTGGGCGACGCCATCCATGTCGGCATCAACCCCGAACAATTGCGGGCGCTCGATCCGGCGCTCGGCGCCTGAATATCAACGAACCATTTTTCCACGCTGACCACAGCCCTTCCCCCTTAAGTAGCCGACTTTTTAATTCAGGAGAAAGACATGCACCGCATCCCCTCGAAAGTCCGCCCGCTGGCCGTTGCCGGTGCCGCCGCCATGAGTTTGCTGGCCGGCACCGCGCACGCCGACATCACCGTCATTTCCTTTGGCGGCACCAACCAGAAAGCGCAGGTCAAAGCCTTCTACGAGCCCTACACCAAGGCCACCGGCAGCAAGATCATTCAGGGCGAATACAACGGCGAACAGGCCAAAATCAAGGCCATGGTCGGCGCCAAGAACGTGTCGTGGGACGTCGTCGAAGTCGAGTCGCCGGAACTCGTGCGCGGCTGCGAGGAAGGTCTCTATGAGAAGCTCGATTTCGCAAGGATCGGTCCGAAAGCCGATTTCATTCCCGCCGCCGTCACCGAATGCGGCGTCGGCATTTTCGTCTGGTCGACGGTGCTCGCCTACAACAGCGACGCGCTGAAAGCCGCCCCGACGTCATGGGCCGATTTCTGGGACCTGAAGAAATTCCCGGGCAAGCGCGGCATGCGCAAGGGCGCCAAATTCACGCTCGAATTCGCGCTGATCGCCGACGGCGTCAAGCCGGAAAACGTCTACAAGGAACTGGCGACGAAGGCCGGCGTCGACCGCGCCTTCAAGAAACTCGACCAGATCAAGCCGCACATCCGCTGGTGGGAAGCCGGCGCGCAGGCACCGCAACTGCTGGCCGCCGGCGACGTGGTGATGACGTCCGCCTTCAACGGCCGCATCGCCACCGCGCAGAAGGAAGGCAAGAAGAACCTGAAGATGGTGTGGACGAACAACATCTACGACTTCGATTCGTGGGCGATCCCGGTCGGCACGCCGAAGAAGGACGAGGCGTACAAGTTCATCGCCTTCGCCAGCAAGCCGGAAAACCAGAAGGTCTTCGCCGGTGAAATCCCCTACGGTCCGACCAACCTGAAGGGCACGGCGCTGGTCGACAAGGCCATCGTCCCGGAACTGCCAACCGCACCGCAAAACATGAAGGGCGCCTTTGCCAGCAACACGCAATTCTGGGTCGAACACGGCGAAGATCTGGAACAGCGCTTCAACGCCTGGGCGGCGAAGTAAGACGGTGTAACCAACAAGCAAAACGCATTTAACGCAGAGTTCGCAGAGAGACAGAGAGCGCAGAGAGAAACCAGGAGAAAAGAGAGAAATTCAAACGCCATCGTTTTTTCCCGTCGGGTAAATCATGGATTTTTCTCTGCGCTCTCTGTCTCTCTGCGATCTCTGCGTCGAAAGCGGTTCCCGATCACAACCGAAGCAGAGGATCACGGCATGTCTAAACTAAGCGCCACGATGCCCGCCGCGCTGGCATCCGAAAACACGGTTTCGCTGAAACGCCAGCTGGGCCGCGCCGAGCGGATGAAGAAGCTCAAGTACGGCGCGCTGATTGCGCCGCTGGCGATCTTCCTGCTGCTGACCTTCGTCTGGCCGATCAGCGCGCTCCTGAAGCGCAGCGTCGACAACCCCGAAGTCATCGGCGCCTTGCCGGCGACCAGCGCCCTGCTCAGCGACTGGAACGGCGAGAACGCACCGGACGCCCTCGTCTTCGCCGCCTTTGCCCGCGAGATGGGTGAGATCAAGGGCACGCCGGTCCTTGCCGGCGCCGCCAAGCGCCTGAACATGGAACAGCCGGGCTTCCGCTCGCTGATGATGAAAACGGCCCGCGCCATGCCGCCGGCCGAAGGCGTCTCGCCGCGCGACGCTCTCATCGAAGCCGACGAGCGCTGGGCCGACCCGGCGACCTGGCGCTTCCTCGCCCGCAACGCGACGCCCTACACCGGCCGCTATCTGCTCGCCTCGGTCGACCGCACGTACGACGAACAGGGACAAATCGTCCGCGCCGGCGACGATCAGGCGATCTACGTCGATGTCCTGAAGCGCACCTTCGGCATGTCGGCGATTGTCACCGCCTTCTGCCTGCTGCTCGGCTTCCCGCTCGCCTACCTGATGGCGACGCAACCGCCGAAAATCGCCAACACGCTGATGATCTTCGTGCTGCTGCCGTTCTGGACTTCGGTGCTGGTGCGCGTCGCCGCCTGGATCGTGCTGCTGCAAACGCAGGGCCTCGTCAATCAGGCGCTGATGGCGCTCGGCGTCACCGACCATCCGCTGCAGCTCGTCTTCAACAGCACCGGCGTCTATATCGCCATGGTGCACATCCTGCTGCCGTTCATGATCCTGCCGATGTACAGCGTCATGAAAGGCATCTCGCCGACCTACATGCGCGCCGCCCTGTCGCTCGGCTGCCCGCCCTTCAAGAGCTTCTGGAAAATCTACTTCCCGCAGGCCCTGCCCGGCGTCAGCGCCGGCGCGCTGCTCGTCTTCATCCTGTGCATGGGCTACTACATCACGCCGGCGCTGCTCGGCAGCCCGAAGGAACAGATGGCCAGCTACTTCGTCGCCTTCTATACCAACCAGACGATCAACTGGGGCATGGCGGCGGCACTGTCGGCGATCCTCTTCGTCGCCACGCTGATCCTCTACATGGTCTATACGCGCCTGACCGGCCAGCAGGATGCCGCGTCAAAAGCTCGCTAAAAAGGAGAACCGACATGATCCCCGCCTACGCCACTCCGCTCGAACGCGTCTGGTACTACGCCTTCCGCGTCCTCTGCGGCCTCGTGCTGGTATTCCTGATGCTGCCGATCCTCGTCATCGCGCCGCTCTCGTTCAACGCCGACTCGTTCCTGCTCTACCCGATGTCGGGCTTCTCGCTGCGCTGGTACGAGGAATTCCTGACCTCGGCGGCCTGGCGGCAGTCGTTCATGAACAGCCTGATCGTCTCGCCGATCGCGACGCTGCTGGCGATGGCGCTCGGCACGCCGGCCGCCGTCGGCCTCGCCCGCATCGACTTCCCGGGCAAGGCGCTGCTCACCGCGATCCTGATCTCGCCGATGGTGGTGCCGGTGGTGATCGTCGGTGTGGCGACCTACCTCGTCTTCGCGCCGATCGGCCTCTCCGGCAGCTACATCGGGCTGATTCTGGTGCATGCCGCGCTCGGCGTGCCGTTCGTCGTCACCACCGTCACGGCGACGCTGCAGGGCTTCGACTTCAACCTGGTGCGCGCCGCGTCCAGCCTCGGCGCCAATCCGCTGACCACCTTCTTCAAGGTGACGCTGCCGATCGTCGCGCCGGGCGTCATCTCGGGCGGGCTGTTCGCCTTCGGCACCTCGTTCGACGAAGTCGTCGTCACGCTCTTCCTCGCCGGCCCCGAGCAAAGCACGCTGCCGCGCCAGATGTTCGCCGGCATCCGCGAAAACATCAGCCCGACCATCGCCGCCGTCGCCACGATCATGACCGTGCTCTCGACGCTGATGCTGATCACCCTCGAAGGGCTGCGCCGGCGCGGCGAGCGGATGCGCGGCGAAGGGAAGTGAACACGATGAACCGCATTCAACGCAGAGATCGCAGAGCCGCAGAGTTCGCAGAGAAAAACAGGAAGAAACGCATTTATCGATTTTCTCTGCGTTCTCTGTATCTCTGCGCCCTCTGCGTCGAAAGCGGTTTCTAAAAATTTTTATCGGCAAAAGGACTTCATCATGCTCAACCTCAAAGACGCCTCCCTTCTGCGCGACCTTTGCTACATCAATGGCGCCTGGCTGAATGCCGACAAGGGCGAAACCCTCACCGTGACCAATCCCGCCACCGGCGCGGTTGTGTCCTCCGTACCGAAAATGGGCAGCGACGAAACGCGCCGCGCCATTACGGCGGCCAACGCCGCCTATCCGCTGTGGCGGGCGAAAACGGCCGGCGAGCGCGCCAAGCTGCTGCGCCGCTGGTTCGAGCTGATGCACGAGAACGCCGACGACCTGGCGCTGATCATGACCTCCGAGCAGGGCAAGCCGCTGGCCGAAGCGAAGGGCGAAATCGTCTATGCCGCCAGCTACCTCGAATGGTTCGCCGAGGAAGGCAAGCGCGCCTACGGCGAGGTCATCCCGCCGAACGTGCCCGGCCGCCGCATCCTCGCCACGCGCGAGCCGGTCGGCGTCTGCGCCGCGATCACGCCATGGAACTTCCCGGCCGCGATGATCACGCGCAAGGCCGGTGCCGCGCTGGCCGCGGGTTGCACGATGGTATTGAAACCCGCCAGCCAGACGCCGCTCTCCGCGCTGGCGCTCGCTGAACTCGCGCACCGCGCCGGGATCCCGGCCGGCGTGTTCAACGTAGTCACCGGCTCGGCCAAGGCGATCGGCGGCGAAATCTGCGCCAACCCGATCGTGCGCAAACTCTCCTTCACCGGCTCGACCGAGATCGGCGCCGAGCTGATCGCGCAGTGCGCACCGACCGTCAAGAAGCTGTCGATGGAACTCGGCGGCAACGCCCCTTTCATCGTCTTCGACGACGCCGACCTCGACGAAGCGGTGATCGGCGCCCTCGCCTCGAAATACCGCAACGCCGGCCAGACCTGCGTCTGCGCCAACCGCCTGTTGGTGCAGGACGGCGTCTATGACGCCTTCGCCGCCAAGCTGGCCAAGGCCGTCGCCGAATTGAAGGTCGGCAACGGCGTCGAGCCCGGCGTCACGCAAGGGCCGCTGATCGATCAGGCGGCAGTGGACAAGGTGCAGGAACTGCTCGCCGACGCCACCGACAAAGGCGCGCGCATCGTCTGCGGCGGCAAGCCGCACGCGCTCGGCCACACTTTCTTCGAGCCGACGATCATCGCCGACGTGACGAGCAGCATGCGCATCGCCCGCGAGGAAATCTTCGGGCCGGTGGCGCCGCTCTTCCGCTTCAAGACCGACGAAGAAGCGATCCGCATGGCCAACGACACCGAGTTCGGCCTCGCCTCGTACTTCTTCGCCCGCGACGTCGGCCGCATTTTCCGCGTTTCCGAAGCGCTCGAATACGGCATGGTCGGCGTCAACACCGGCCTCATTTCCACCGAAGTCGCGCCGTTTGGCGGCGTCAAGTCGTCCGGCCTAGGCCGCGAAGGCTCCAGCCACGGCCTCGACGACTATCTCGAAATCAAATACGTCTGCCTCGCCGGCCTCTAAACAACGAACCACCTAGAAACCATATTGCAGAGCATCGATAAATGCTTCACCACCAAGACACGAAGGGCACCAAGAAGCACCAAGTAAAAGCCTCGTTTTTCTTGGTGCAACTTTGTGTTCTTGGAGCCTTGGTGGTTCGCATTTTTCGTTGCCTGACGACTCGCGTCACAGCCCCTATCCACGATCCCTCGATAAACAGGAGAGCCCCATGAATTCCATGACCGATTTGCCGGCCCAAACCAACGCCACCCTGATGGCACGCCGCCAGGCCGCCCTGCCGCGCGGCGTTTCGCAAGCGCACGGCGTCTTTGCCGAGCGTGCCGAAAACGCCGAAATCTGGGACGTGGAAGGACGCCGCTGGATCGACTTCTGCGCCGGCATCGCCGTCGTCAACACCGGCCACTGCCACCCGCGCGTGATGGCCGCCGCCAAGGCGCAGATGGAAAAATTCACGCACACCTGCTTTCAGGTCGTCGCCTACGAGTCCTACGTCGAACTGGCCGAGCGCCTGAACGCGCTGGCCCCCGGCGCGACGCCGAAGAAAACATTCTTCATGAACAGCGGTGCCGAAGCCGTCGAAAACGCGGTCAAGGTCGCCCGCGCCTATACCGGTCGCAGCGGCGTCATCGCCTTCAACGCCGCCTTCCACGGCCGCACGATGTTCACGCTGGCGCTGACCGGCAAGGTCGATCCGTACAAGAAAGGCTTCGGCCCCTTCCCGGCCGAGGTCTATCACACGCCCTTCCCCGATCCGCTGCACGGCATTTCGGTCGATGACGCCATGCACGGCCTCGAACTCGTCTTCAAGAACGACATCGAAGCCGCGCGCGTCGCCGCCATCATCGTCGAGCCGGTGCAGGGTGAAGGCGGTTACCTGCCGGCGCCGACGGAGTTCATGCAGCGCCTGCGCGCCCTCTGCGATCAGCACGGCATCGTCCTGATCGTCGATGAAATCCAGACCGGCGTCGCCCGTTGCGGCAAGTTCTTCGCGATTGAACACTCGGGCATCGAGCCGGACGTGATCACCATGGCCAAAGGCCTGGGCGGCGGCATGACGCTCTCCGCCATCGTCGGCAAGGCCGAGATCATGGACGCTGCCGTGCCGGGCGGACTCGGCTCGACCTACGCCGGCCACCCGGTCGCCGTCGCCGCCGCGCTCGCCGTGCTCGACGTGGTTGAAGAGGAAAAACTCTCGGAACGCGCCGCCGCGCTCGGCGAAAAATGCCGCGCCCGCCTCGAAGCGCTCAAACCGCGCTTTGCCTGCATCGCCGATGTGCGCGGCCTCGGCGCGATGACCGCGGTGGAATTCAGCCACGGCGGCGATCCGAAAAAGCCCGCCGCCGACATCGCCAAGGCCCTCGCCGCCGAAGCCGCCCAGCGCGGCCTGCTGCTGCTCAACTGCGGCAGCTACGGCAACGTCCTGCGCCTGATGCTGCCGCTGACGATTCCGGACAACGTGCTCGACGAAGGGCTCGAGATTCTCGAAGCATCGCTGGCGGCGGCCGTCGGGGGCTAATCACCCAGGCGGATGATTCGAGCGGCGGGCACCATCGTCATTACTTCTTGTGGTGATGATGGTGCGCGTGATGAAAGTGATGATGCTGGTGCCCGATTTCCTCCAGCGCCGCCTTCAGGCAGCGTTTGGCTTCTTCGGCGCATTTGCCGCACTCGCTGGCGACGCCGAGTTCGTGCCGGAGGTCTTTCAGGGAATGCGCGCCACCGGCCACGGCTTCCCGGATCTGCCGTTCGGTGATGGCTTTGCAGACGCAGATGTACATCGCTGAGCTTTCGTTGCGGATGGCAGGCCGACGGCCGGGATTGGCGCCCGGCCGTGTTCCAGATCAGTCGCCGGCGGCTTCCATGTGCGCTTGCAGGTAGTTCGGCAGGGTGACGTTTTCGATCAGCCCCTGCTGCGTCTCCAGCCAGTCGATGGCTTCCTCGCACTCTTCCAGCAGGTCTTCGAGCAGATCGCGGCTCACGTAGTCCTGCACTTCCTCGGTCAGCGCAATCGCCTCGATGAGCTGCGGCCGCTGGATTTCGCGCTCGGCCTTGAGGTCGCTGGCCAGGCATTCGACGACGTTCTCGCCGATCATCAGGCGGCCGAGGCTTTGCAGGTTGGGCAGCCCTTCGAGGAAGAGGAGGCGCTCGATCAGCTTGTCCGCCTCCTTCATGACGCGGATCGACTGCTTGTACTGGTAGTCGTTGAGCTTTTCCAGCCCCCAGTTGCGGAACATGCGGGCGTGCAGGAAATACTGGTTGATCGCCGTCAACTCGTTCTTGAGCACCTTGTTCAGGACTTCGATGACTTTCTTGTCGCCTTTCATGGGTCGCTCCTCAGGAAACCAGCGGCACGCTGTCGATCTGGCTCTGCTTGTAATTCTGCAGGCCAACCTGCTCGATCAGGCGCAACTGCTTTTCGAGGTAGTAGGCGTGGTCCATCTCGGTGTCTTCGAGCTGGATGGCGAGCATGTCGCGCGACACGTAATCCTGCGCCTTTTCACAGGCGGCGATGGCTTTCTTCAGGTCGCCGACGACCTTGTATTCGACGGACAGATCGGCCTTGAGCATTTCGGGCACTTCCTTGCCGACCTTCAGCGCCTCGCGCTTGGCGAGGTTCGGCGTCCCCTCAAGGAAAAGGATGCGCTGGATCAGCGCGCGCGCATGCTGGCGCTCATGGTCCGACTCGTGCAGCGCCTTGTCCGCCAGGCGCTGGAATCCCATATCGGCATACATCTCGCCGTGAATCAGGTATTGGTCGACGGCGGTCAGTTCCCCCGCCAGCAGGTCGTTCAGGATGTCGATGATTTTCTTGTCGCCCTTCATGGTGTCCTCTCCAGAGTGTTGGCCCGATGGATGAAATGGGAGACGCCATGCGGCGGGCGATCTTCCACTCACAAGCCGGGTTGACTCCGAGTAACGGCACGAGTTCCGGATTCACCCGAGCAACCGGCTTTGAGTGAGCGTTCGATTACGAGCCAGGCCGACTGTCTGCGCATTCCAACTGGAGATGGCCCCCATCAGACAGGATCAGCTGCTGTAGCCAAGGATCGCGGCAGGAATCTGGTCGAGCGGCAGAATCCGGTCGGCGGCTTCGAGTTTGATCGCCTCCTTCGGCATCCCGAACACGACGCACGTGCTTTCGTCTTCCGCGACGGTCTGCGCGCCGGCGTCGTGCATTTCCTTCAGGCCGCGGGCGCCATCGTCGCCCATGCCGGTCATGATGATCCCGAGCGCATTCTTTCCGGCGGCATGGGCCACCGAGCGGAACAGGACATCGACCGACGGCTTGTGGCGATTGACCAGCGGGCCGTCTTTGACCTCGACGTAATACTGCGCGCCGCTCCGCTTGAGCAGCATGTGCTTGCCGCCGGGCGCGATCAGCGCCAGTCCGGGGCGCACCCGGTCGCCGTCCTTGGCCTCGCGCACTTCGATGTTGCACAGGCCATTCAGTCGTTGCGCAAACAGGGCGGTGAACCGCTCCGGCATGTGCTGGACAATCACGATCCCGCTGCTGACGGCTGGAAGCTGCGTCAGCACCGCTTCCAGCGCCTGCGTTCCGCCGGTGGAGGTGCCGATCGCGATCACCTTGTCCGTCGTCGCATACATCTTTGCGCCGTGGTGCAGCGCGGGACTGGGCAGAATGACGTCGGCGGAATTCTTGGCGCGCAAGCCCAAGGACGGATCGACGGGCGTCACCCGACGAACGGCCATCTTTTGCAGCGCCGTCACGTTGGCTCGGGCGGCCGCCTTGATGCTGCCGACGATGTCGTTCGACGCATCCTCCAGGAAGGACTTAACGTCGATCTTCGGCTTGGTGATGATGCTGACCGCGCCCGCCGCAAGCGCCTCCAAGGTCACTTGCGCGCCCTTTTCGGCCAGCGACGAGCAAATGATGATGGGTGTCGGCCGCTCGGCCATGACTTTCTTGAGGAAGGTCAGCCCGTCCATGCGCGGCATTTCGATGTCGACGATGAGCACATCCGGCCATTGCTTCTTCATCTTCTCCAACGCGAACAGCGGATCCTGCGCGGTTGCGATCACCTCCATCGAGGGATCCTTTGAAATCGCCTGCGTGACCACCTGCCGCACGACGGCTGAGTCATCGACGACCATCACCCGGATTTTTTCGGCCATTGCCATCCTTTCCTTTGTTTTTCTTCTTCCCCTTCCTCGGGGTTCAGCGCCAACAGCGCTCCGACATTATCGGCAAAGATGAGGCCGTCGATAAATCGTCGGCCGTAGGGGCGCCAACTCGTCGGTAACTCCGGTCAGCGATTCCGAATGCCCGATCACGAAATAGCCGTCGCTTTTCAGGTAGGGCAACAGATTCGAGACCACCTTGCGTTTTGTTTCATTGTCGAAATAGATCATGACGTTGCGTAAAAAAATGACATCGAACTGACCGAGTCCTTTTTCGGGCGCCATCAGGTTGCTGGGACGAAACTCCACGCGGTCCCTCAGTTCGCGGGAAACGAGCAAGGTTCCGTCGTGCCGTCCCGTGCCTTTGAGGCAATACTTCTTCAGCAAACGTTCCGGGATATGGTTGGCGCGTTCCAGCGAATAGTGGCCGATTCTCGCCTTCTGCAAGACGCGCTCGCTGATGTCGGTCCCGACCACTTCCCAGGCGTTGCCGCCCAATACGTCGGCAAGCACCATCGCGACCGAGTAGGCTTCTTCGCCGCTTGAGGAGGCGGCGCTCCAGACGCGGAAACTGGCGGCGCTCCGACGCGCCGTCGCCACTTCGCGCAGAAAATCGAAGTGCTTGGGTTCGCGGAAAAAATAGGTTTCGTTCGTCGTCAGCAAATCGACCATCATTTGCCGTTCCTGCCGGTTTTCCGCGCTGGTGACATGACGGTAGTACTGGCCGAAGGTCTGGAAGCCAAGATGGCGGAGCCGCTGGTTAAGGCGGCCGACCAGCAGCACCTTCTTTCCATCGGAAAGATTGATGCCGGCAATCTGGAAAATCAGTTTCTGGAACTGAATGAACTCGGCATCCGAGATGGCGGTATGGTCGAAGCGGACGGTAGAGTTCATCGCATGTCTCGAAGCATTCTTCGCCAAAAAAACCGCGGCCGCCCCGTCGGCGATGCGCGACCGGGCGGCCGCGCATCTGCCAACAGAAGAGGACGGGCTCGCGCCTTACGCGGGACTTGCTTCCTCCGCCCGATTCATCGCCGCGACAACGGCAACTTCCTCGATGGAGAGTATCTTGTTTACATCGAGCAAGACGACGAACTTGCCGTTGACCTTGCCCATGCCGCTGATGAAATCGATGCGAATGCGGGCCCCGAATTGCGGCGGCGGCTCGATCTCGCTGGCGGGGATTTCGAGCACCTCCGACACGGCATCGACAACGATGCCCATCTGCTGCTTTTGGCCACCTTCGGCGTCAACCGTTTCGATGATGACGATGCACGTCCGCTTGGTCACCTCGCACGGTGGTCGTGCGAAGCGTACCGACAGGTCAATCACCGGAACGACGGCACCGCGCAGATTGATGACGCCCCGGATGAAGGGCGGCACCATCGGCACCTCGGTCAAGTTGCCAAATTCGATGATCTCGCGGATCGACAGAATGCCGATGGCGAACATTTCCTCGCCGAGATTGAAGGTCAGGTACTGCTGCTGCTCCGCATCCATCCCGGCGCCGGCCGGAAGACCGGCACCGGACGCGGATGCGTTGAGAACGGATGTTGTCTGGTTCGTCATCGCGGTCATTCCTTTTTATCAATGACTTTCACTGGCCGTCACCTCAGAAACGGGAGAATTCCGATTCATCGAGATGGCCCGAACCGCGACTGGCGCTGCCTTTCGGCGCGGCATTCGACGCCTGCGTCGATCGCCGTGCCTGCGCACCACCCTGCCGGCCCCGTTCATCGTTGCCCAGATTGAAGAACGACATCAGTTCTTGCAGGCTGGTGGCCTGCGACGACATTTCTTCCGCCGTCGCCGCCAGCTCTTCGGAGGCGCTGGCATTCTGCTGCGTCACCTGGCTTAGCTGGTTCATCGCCGAGTTAACTTGGCCGACCCCCACGGTCTGTTCTTCCGAAGCCGCCGTGATTTCCTGCACCAGATTGGCGGTGTTCTTGGTCGCCGGCACGATTTCTTCCAGCAACTTGCCGGCCCGTTCGGCCATGCCGACGCTATTGACCGCCAGCTGGCCGATTTCCTGCGCTGCGACCTGGCTGCGTTCGGCAAGTTTCCTCACCTCGGCGGCCACCACCGCAAAGCCCTTGCCATGCTCGCCGGCACGCGCCGCTTCGATCGCGGCGTTGAGCGCCAGCAGGTTGGTCTGGTAGGCAATGTCGTCGATGATGCCGATCTTCTTGGCGATCTGCTTCATTGCGCCAACCGTTTCATTGACCGCCTCGCCGCCATCCTCGGCTTTCTTGCTGCCTTCGGCCGACATGCCGTTGGCCACCTTGGCGTTCTCCGTGTTCTGCTGGATCGAGGAGGCCATTTGTTCGATCGACGCCGAGGTTTCTTCGACGGAAGCCGCCTGCTGGCTGGCCGCCTGAGAAAGCGTCTGTGCCGTGGCGGACACCTGCTCCGTTGCCGACACCAGCGAGTCTGCGGTGTTATTCACTTCGGTAATCGTGCTCGACAACCGCTTGGTCGTATCGTTGATGGCATCCTTCAGAACCTTGAATTCGCCCTGATACTCCTTCGCGATGCTCTGCGTGAGATCGCCTTCCGACAGCGAGCCCATGACGCGCTTGATTTCGTTGATCGGATCGACGATGGCTTCCACCAGATCATTCAGCCCTTCGACGACTTCCTTGAACTGGCCACGATGGCGGCCCGCATCGCCGCGCTCGTTCAACTGGCCGGCGATGACGGCCTGGGCCAGCTTTTGCACATCGTCTATCAGCATGTTGAGCGGGTTGATCACGGCATCGAGCGTGGCATTGACGCCTTCGATGACGCGCCGGTAGTCACCCTGGTGCTTGTTGGCATCGGCACGCACATCGAGCCTGAGCGCAACCGCCGCTTCAGACAGCATGGTAGCGTCGCTGATCAGCGCGGTCAGCGACGAGCCGACCTCCTTGAAGCTGCCGTCGATCTTGCTGAACTGCGATTCGACTTCCTTCGTGTATTGGTCGGACGGACGGGTCTGGAGGTTGAGGTTGAGGTCGCCCTTGCCCAGACGCTCCAAGTTCAGCGCGACACGCTGCACTTCCTTCTCGGTGTAGTCCTTGATACTGAGGGTGGCGGTAAGGTCGCTCACCGTTTCGACAAAGCCGACTTTTTCGCCCCTGGCATTGAGCACGTAAGCGGTGTCCTGCTTGCACTTCAGGTTGCCCCAGTCGAAGAAGCTCTCGCCCACGCCACGCTTCAGCTGCTGGATGCCGCAGTTTTGCGAATTGCAGATGTTGGCGTTGGCCGTCGAACACGGACGACCGACCGCATCGCTACGGTCGCGGACATAGCCGCGTTCGACCATCAGCTTCTCGAAGGCCTTGTTGAGGAAGGTCCAGTTCATGTCGTTATCGATGACATGGATCGGGAATGGTACGGCGTCGATAACCGAGCGATACCATTCGAGCTTATCGACCACTGTATCGAGCGTGGCGTTGACGCCCTCCACGACCTTGCGGAACTCGCCCGGATGTTTCGCGGCATCCGCACGCACTTCGAATTTTCCGGCGATGGCGCTTTGCGACAACATCTCCGCATCGGCAATCAATGCCGTGAGCGACGTACCGACCAGCTTCAGCGAATTGTCGATCTTGCGGAACTGTGCGGCGACTTCAAGCGTGTATTGGTCGGCGGCCAGGGCGCTGAGATCGAGGTTGAGATCCCCCTTACCCAGGCGTTCGAGGTTTTCGGCAACGCGCTGAACTTCTTTTTCGGTAAAGGCCTTGATGCTGAGCGTGGCGGAAAGATCGGTGACCGTCTCCACATAGCCGACGACCTCGCCCTTGGCATTGAGCACGTTGGCCGTATCCTGCTTGCACTTGAGGTTGCCCCAGTCGAAGAAGCTCTCGCCCACACCCGCCTTCAACTGCATGATGCCGCAGTTCTTGGTCTTGCAGATGTTGGCATCGGCCGTCGAGCACGGACGGCCCACCGCATCGTTACGGTCGCGGACATAGCCGCGTTCGACCATCAGCTTCTCGAAGGCCTTGTTGAGGAAGGTCCAGTTCATGTTCAGGTCGATGACGTGGATCGGGAACGGCACGGCGTCGATGATCGAGCGGTACCATTCGAGCTTGTCGACCACCGTATCGAGCGTGGCGTTGACACCATCCACCACCTTGCGGAATTCGCCCTGATGGCGGCTCGCATCCGCCCGGGTTTCGAACTTGCCGGCGACAGCCGCGTGACTCAGCATCTCGGCATCAGTCACCATCGTCTTTATGTTGTTCTGCATGAGGCTCATGGCGGCCAGCAGGCTCGTCGTGTCCCCGGCCTTCAACGGAATATCCCTGGACAGGTCGCCGCTGGCGATACGTCCTGCGACTTCGTTCGCCAGCGCCGGCTCGCCGCCCAAGACCCTGTAGATGCTACGCGCCATGACAAACGCAAGAGCAATGATCACCGCCAGCATGAACACGCCGAGTCCGATATAGCCGTAGGCGCTCTTCCAGAACGCGGCCTCGATATCGTCAACCCACGCGCCATAGCCGATCACCCAGTTCCAGCCCTTGACCAGCGTCACGCCGTTGATCTTCGGCAGAATTTCGTCTCCGCCCGGTTTCTTGACCGTGATCTCGACAAAGCCGAATTCGCCTTTGTTCAATTCGTCGAGATAGAGCTGGAAATCGGTACGGCCATCGGGGTGTTTCTTGCCCCAATCGACCGTTCCCACATTTTTTTCCTGGCCCGGCGCGGGGACGACGTTGAGCGCTTCCGTGGTGCGCGCCCAGATATACATCGTTCCTCCGTCACGCATGTTGCTCAAGGCTTCAACCGCCCGGGCCTGCGCGTCTTCCTTGGAAAGCTTCCCGCTCCGTTCGAGCGACTGAAAATATTCGGCTTGTTTGGCGGCCAGCGTCAGCGCCGTCCGGAGTTCGCTGCGCCGGTCTTCGTACATGCTGGAGTGCAGCGTACTCAAGCCGTAGCCAGACAAAAGAATCAGGCCAATGAGCGAGCAAATCACAACAATGGCCAGACGACTTGAGAGTTTCATGACTGCATCTCCTTCTCTATCAAAATTCCCTGATGACACCGCCGAATACCGGCGATCACATTGATTCCAACAACCCTTAAAATTAACCGCTTCCCGCACCGTTCATCGGCGCGCTTTGTTCCTTGATTCATCGCCGACCTCACTCGCGCATGACATAACTCGCCGCCCTGGCATTAACCCGGCTTTCCTTGCTCGCGACCCGGCGCACGAGCCCCGGCACATCGAGGATCAACGCGACTTGCCCGGTTCCCAGGATGGTGAAGCCGCTGATGCCCTCGATACCGCTGAACACGGCACCGAGCGGACGAATCACCGTCTGGTATTCGCCCTGCAGGGTATCGACCACGAGTCCGGCGCGATGCCCGGCGTAATTCACCACCACGACGTTCTCGCGCCTGACAGGCTGGAGCAGAAAGGCCAGTTCTTCGTCCACCGGCGGCAAATCGTCCCGCCCGCTCTCCAGTTGCAGCCCGAAGGGCGAGTCGGCGTCCGCGTCGATTGCCGGAGGCGGCGCGTCCGCGATGTCGAAGAGTTCCTTGAGTCGGATAAAGGGCAGCACCTCGCCGCGCAGGTTGAGATGCTGGCGGCCATGCGCGGCGTCGATTTCCTCCTGCGACAACTCGACGCATTCGACGACCATTTCCAGCGGCACGACGAACGACGATCCGCCAACGCCGACGAGGAAGCCATCGATGATGGCCAGCGTCAGCGGCAGACGGATGCGCATCGTGGTGCCGACGCCTTCTTCCGTATCGATATCGATGCTGCCGCGCAAATCCCTGATGTTGCGGCGCACGACATCCATGCCGACGCCGCGCCCCGAAAGGTTGTTGATCTGCTCGGCAGTGGAGAATCCCGGCTCGAAGATGAGCTTGTGGATTTCGTCATCGCTCAGCATCTGCTCCGGCTTGACGAGACCGCGTTCAAGGGCTTTCGCGAGGATGCGCTCCTTGTTGAGGCCGCCGCCGTCGTCGATGACTTCGATGGCAATGGCGCCCGAGTCGTGATACGCGTTCAGCCGCAGCGTTCCGTGCGGCGGCTTGCCGCGCGCCAGACGCACATCGACCGGCTCGATGCCGTGATCCATGGAATTGCGCACCAGGTGGGTCAGCGGGTCGCCGATCTTTTCGACCACGGTTTTGTCCAGCTCGGTTTCCGCGCCGCTGATTTCCAGGCGGATATCCTTGCCGATCTCCCTGGAAACGTCGCGCACGACGCGCTGGAACTTGTTGAACGTGGCGCCGATTTGCACCATGCGCAGTTGCAGCGCCGAATCGCGGACGTTCTCGACCAGCCGCTTCATCACCGACGCGGCTTCAAGCAGCTCGGGATTGCCGCTCTTGAGGGCGGTCAGATCGATGCTGGCGCTGGCGATGATCAGCTCGCCGATCAGGTTGATGTGTTCGTCGAGCTTGTCCGCATTGACGCGGATCATGCTCGCATCACCGCCCTTGGTTTCCTTGACCTGCTTTTGCTTCTGCAGCGCCGCCTGCACCACGGTCGGACTGACCATCTGCTCGGCGACGAGCACGGTGCCGAGCGGTTGATGCGCCTCGCTGGAAGCATCGGCCGCCTGCTGGGCCAGCAGCGCCGCATCCAGTTCATTTTCGGTCAGCGTGCCGCAACGGACGAGGATTTCGCCCAGCCGCATTTCCGTTTCCGGCATCTCCCGGATGAGGTCCAGGTAATCGCCGATTTTGCTGTGCGGCGGCACGATGCGGATACGCGCATCGTCCTGCACGAATTCGAAGGCGCTTTCAATCGCCGCCTTGTCGGCATCCGTCCGGTAGCTGATCTCGAAGCCGAGATAGCAGTCTTCGGGATCCATTTCAGCCGCGCGCGGAATCTCGTCGAGCAACGTGACGATGTTGACGATGCGGCCAAAGGTGGTCAGGTAGCGAATGAAAGAGGCGGGATCCATCCCGTTCTTGAGCACATCCTTGCCGAAGCGCATCGAGATGTGCCAATTGTCGGTTTCGGCGTGAGCGGCACCGCCCTCGCCACCACCGGCGGGGACCGCCACATGTTCCGACGAAGCGGCGCTGGAAGACGCTTCCGCCGGGGCGCCAGCGGCACCGGCCGACTGATGCGCCGTCATCTGACCCTTCAACTGCGCGGTCAGTTCGTCGCTCCGCTGGCGGATGTCTTCGCCGAATTCCTTGCCCTCGGCGACGTTCGCCACCAGCGACCCCATGTGATCGCACACTTGCAGGAACAGGGCGACAAGATCGCCGTCGATTTCCAGTTCGCCCGAGCGCACGCTGTCGAGCACGTTCTCGGCGTTGTGGGTAAAGGCAACCACGTGGTCGAGGCCAAAGAGCCCGGCTGATCCCTTGATCGTATGCGCCGCGCGGAAAATGGCGTTGATCAGATCCTCGTCGTGCGGCGACTGCTCGACACGAAGAAGCGCCTCCTCCATGCTTTCAAGGAGTTCCCGGCTTTCAATGACGAAAGTATTGAGTGCGTCGTCAAGATTCACGGTCTTGTCCTCAGTGGGTAGAGCCAGCAAGCGCCGGCGTGCCGAAGAAACCGGACAGGCCGAACAGGTCGATCAGGTTGAGGACGGGTTCGCTATGCCGGGTGAAACGAACGTTCTTGCTCTGCGCCGCGCCTTCCCGCATGGCCATGACCATCAGTTGCAGGCCGGCGCTGTCGATTTCGCTCACATCCGCAAGATCGATGACGACTTCGTCCGTTTCGCCTTGATTGATGGCCTCGATGATTTTTGGCTTCAGGTCGGCGGCGGCGAAGATGGTGAAATCACCGAGGATGCAAAGCGCCGGCACGGCAAGATCGGGGGAGGTGGCTTCGGCCATGCTCGCCTTCCTTACGGCAGAACCAGCTTCGAGACGGCAGCGAGCATCTGCGCCGGCTGGAACGGCTTGACGACCCACGCCTTGGCACCCGCGGCCTGGCCCTGCTGCTTCATGGCGTCGCCCGCTTCGGTGGTCAGCATGATGACCGGCGTAAACTTGTAGGCAGGCAACTGCTTGGCCGCCTTGACGAACGAAATGCCGTCCATGTTGGGCATGTTGACGTCGCTGATGATGAGATGCAGCTTGCGGCCATCGAGCTTGCCCAGCGCATCCTTGCCGTCACAGGCCTCGACAACGTCATATCCCGCCCCCTTCAGGGCAATGCCGACCACCTGACGCAGTGAGGCGGAATCGTCAACAATCATGATGGTTTTTGCCATGGTAATCCTCGCAAAATCGAGCTAATCAGAAGAAGGTAATGTCCGACTCGACAGCGGCGCTGGCCTTGCCACCGCCATGCACATCGTGCTGTTCGGGCATGGTGTAGGTTTGTGAGAGCTCTTCCAGCCAGGCCGACGCATCGACCGCCCTGGTGCCCTGCCCCTCCTGGCTCTGGATACGCTCGCGCAGCTTTTCCATGTCCTTGCCGACATGGTTCAACACCTGGCTGATGCGGTCCTGGAACTGGAGGGCGACAAGCACTTCCGCAATTTCACCGCCGATCAACTGCGTTTCATGGCGCAACACGTTGGACGAATCAGCCAGCGTATCGACGGCGGTTTGCGCCCGGCGGACAACATGCTCGATCACCTGCTCGGACTGGTTGACCATCTCGGCATCCTGCGCGGCGTACTGGCGCGAGATTTCGAGCGTCGAGGCGATGGCCTTGTTGACCGTCTCGACGGTCTCGCCGATCTTCTTGCCGGTACCGCCGGAGAGATCCGACAGCTTGCGCACTTCGTCGGCCACCACCGCGAAACCGCGCCCGACCTCTCCGGCGCGCGCCGCTTCGATCGCGGCATTGAGCGCCAGCAGATTGGTCTGCTTTGCGATATCGCCGACTTCAGAGGCCATCCGCTTGAGTTCTTCGGTAATTTGCGACAGGGAGGCAATCTCGTTGAGCATCGACTCCTTGACGGCCAGGGCGGAACGAAGCGTCGTGACGATGGAATTGAGTTCCACCTCGTTCTCGCGCAGCAAGGCAATCAGGCCGTCGCCGCCCTCGCCTTGCGATGTTGCCATCGTGGCCGCGATCCGCTGATTGATGTCGGCAAAGCGCTGCGTCAGTTCCGTGATTGAGCTTTCACTGTGCGCGCGGGCCATTTCGACCTGCCCCGCCCAGACCGGCAGCACGCCGGTACACAACCGGTCGAGCCCTTCGATGTGATCGGAACGATGCGCCAGCCGCTCGCGCTCAAGCGTCTCCTGTGCCGCCAGCGCCTGCGCCCGAATGAAACGTTTGCAGCGGGAAACAGCAAGGCTCGCCAACCCGCCGCCCACAACAACGACGGTCGCCGCCAGACCCCAGGTCAGAACACCGTCCCCGACGACCAGCAGGCAAATCGCACTGACCACGGTCAGCGCGGCCGCCGGAATCGCCACCCAAGAAAGAATGCTTTTTTCGCTCACGCGGATACCCCCCCGTTCGTATCGCCGAATCCCGAATCATCAAGACAGTCGTCACGCCAGCGACACGTCATCTCGTCGCAATTTTTTTTCCCTGTGGCAAAGCAGTCGGCATGCCCTTCAGCACGCTGAATTTTCCTGACCAAGTTGGCCGTCGTCAGACCCGTGCTGGCAATGAAGTACTGATCAGCGATCTTGAGCAATCCGGCTTTGTCCATGAACTTCCCCGCGAAAACTTCAACGGCCAGAGCGAATAGGCACGTTGAACACCGCGCTATCATCAGCCAGAAGGGGTAATCGTCTTAGAGTGGAACTACTCAATGCACGTGAAGGAAGTCCCCCATTCGGAGCGCCACCGTCAGTACGAGAGCGCAATCAACACGTGAAGCAAGCACGCCTTGCCTGCCAAACAGCACCTCGCTTACTGTTGACCATCGCCACGCCGATGACGAATCCGCCTCTTTCAACCGAGAAAGCACAAGTTCTTATGAACATGGAAAAACAGGATCAGGCCCCTGCGCCCGCCACCGCAACGGCTCTGCAGATCGTCATCGTTTATGCCGTCTTTGCAAGTCTATGGATACTTTTCTCCGACAGAGCGATCGGCCAGCTGTCCGCGAATCCGGAAACCATCACCCTGCTGGGAACATGCAAGGGCTGGCTGTTCGTTGCGGTAACGTCCGTGCTGCTCTATACGCTGATCCAGCGCCTGAGCAACCAGTTCCGTGCAGCGCTAGCGCGAGAACGCGCCGCCCAGGAAGAAAGCACGCGCACCCGGCAGCTCCTGACCGCGATCATCAACTCCTCGGGCGACGCCATTTTTGCCAAGGACTTGCAGGGCCGTTACTTCCTGTCCAACAACGAAACGGCACAGCTGCTCGGCAAGGAGGCCGAACGGGTTTTGCAGGAAGACGACTGTGCTCTCTTCCCACCGTTGGCGGCGGAGACAATTCAAGCCCGCGACAGAAAAATAATCGCTGACAACCAGACACTTACCTATGAGGAGACGCTTCCAACGGCGAACGGCGAGCGCCTTTTCGTATCGACGAAGGGGCCGCTGCGCGACAGCGACGGGCAGGTCATCGGTGTCTTTGGCATTTCCCGCGACATCACCGAGCAACGACGGACCGAGGCCTCGCTGTCGTACTCCGTTTCGCTGGCCAACGCGGCACTCGAATCAACGGCTGACGCGATCCTCATCGTCGACCGGAATGGGAAAATTGCGCGATGGAATCAGAAATTCATCGAACTGTGGAAGGTGCCGGAAGACCTGCTGGGTGATCGCCCGGATGCCCCGCTGCTCGAGTATGTAACTGCCCGGATGGCAGACCCCGACGCTTTTCTGGCCCGAGTCGCCCAATTCTACGAACACCCCGATGCCACCGGTTCCGACACCCTTCGCCTGGCCGACGGGCGAACCATCGAACGCTACTCGCACCCCCACCGTGTCGGTGACGAGATCATTGGACGATTATGGTCCTTCCGCGACGTCACCGAACGCAAGCGCATCACCGACGCCATCACCGAATCCAAAACGCTGCTGCAGCGTGTCATCGACGCCACTCCGGACTGGATCTACGTCAAGGACCGGCAACACCGGTTCATGCTCGTCAACGAACCATTCGCCCGTGTTTTCGAGCTGACCCCAGCGGCAATGATCGGGCGCTGCGATACCGATTTCTCGCAACTTGACGTGCGCGTCGACGGGCAGGAAAGCACGATCAAAAGGCTTCACGACGACGATGACGCCGTATTTGCTGGCCGGTCGCTTCACTACCCGAGTGAGAAATTTTACTTCGGCAACGGCGAAATCCGGGTTCTCGACTCATTCAAGCGGCCGATCCGGGACGCCGAGCAGAACATCTATGGAATTCTCTGTTATCGGCGGGACATCACCGAACATTTCAAGGCCGCTCAGGAGCAGAAGATCCTCGAAACTCAGTTGCAGCAGGCGCAGAAGATGGAGATCATCGGCCATCTGACCGGTGGCATTGCCCACGATTTCAACAACATCCTTTCCGCCGTGCTGGGCTACGCCGAGCTCATTCAGCTGTCGCCCCAGATCGAGCAGGATCCCGAATTGAGCGACTATCTGCGCGAAATCCTGCAAGCCGGGATTCGCGCCAAGGAACTGGTCGCCCAATTGCTGTCCTTCAGCCACCGCCGGGAAGCCGCCAGCGAAGCCATCGACGTCGCCCCGATTGTGAAGGAAGTCGTTCGCCTGCTCCGCTCCACCATGCCGACGTCGATCTCGATCGATTGCGAAATCGACGACTCGCTGCCCGAGGTGCTGATCAGCCCCGTCCAGTTGCACCAGATCGTGATGAACCTCGGGGTAAATGCCCGCGACGCCATGGCCGGCTCAGGCTCGCTGGAAATCCGGGCCAAACAGGTGCTTGTCGATGAAACGAACATTTGCACCTCCTGTCGCCAAGGCTTTTCAGGCAATTACCTGGTGATTTCCGTGCGCGACAGCGGCGCCGGAATTTCGCCGGAGAACCTGACGAAAATTTTCGATCCGTTTTTCACGACGAAAAACGTCGGACAAGGAACCGGCCTCGGCCTGTCGGTGCTGCATGGCATCGTGCATTCGGCGAAAGGCCACGTGGAAGTGCTTTCCACGCCGGGCGACGGGACGGAGTTCCGCATCTACCTTCCGCCGCACGTCGGAGCTGTCGAGCGGATTCCCCGCGACACCCACGCGGGCGCCAAGGCATCGACGGTGCGCGGACACGTCTTGGTGGTCGACGACGAAGTGAGCATCGTGCGATTCATGACCGTGCTGCTGGAAAATCTCGGCTGCCGCGTCACCGGCACCACCAGTGCGACCGAAGCGTTGCGGCTATTCCAGGACGATCCTTCCGGCGTGGATCTGGTGATCACCGACCAGACCATGCCCGACCTGGCCGGCGTCGAACTCGCCCGCGCCCTGCTGCGCTGCCGCCCCGACATTCCGATTGTTCTGAGTACCGGCTACAGCAACGCCATCGACGAAGAAAGCGCCCGCATGCTCGGCATTCGCCGCTTCGTCCTGAAACCGGTACCGGCCAAATTGCTGGCCGACATCGTCACGGAATGTCTGGCGGAAAAATCGTGAATACGAAGCGCCCCACCGCGGAAAGCGCTACAGGAACAGTTTGATCAGATCCACCGTCGAATCGACATGCAGCTTTTCCATGATCCGCGTCCGGTGATTTTCGACGGTCCGGACACTGAGGCCGAGCAGCTCCGATATTTCCCGGCTCGACTTGCCGTCGACGACCTGCTCGACCACACTGCGCTCACGCGGCGTGAGCAGCTCCTTTCTGGCATTGACCGCCTCGTTCTTCAGCCGCTCGGCATGGAGCACCCGGCTCGCCTCCAGCGCTGACTGGATCTTGCCCAGCAACGCCTGCGCGCTGAACGGCTTTTCAATGAAATCGAACGCGCCGAGCTTCATCGCCTCCACCGCCATCTGCACTTCGGCGAAGCCGGTGAGGAAGATGATCGGCAGCGTCGCGTTCATCGTCGCCAACAGCCTCTGCAGTTCCATGCCGTCGATTTCCGGCATGCGGATATCGCACAGCAGGCACTCGCACGGCATTGGCCGGTAGGCGGAAAGAAATTCGCGCGCCAAACCGAAAGTCTGGGCATCGATACCGATGGTCGCCACCATCACTTTCAGCAATTTGCGCATCGTGGGGTCATCATCCACGACATAAACGGTTCTCGACGATTCTTTGTTGTTCATGGTTGGGGCCGATTCTAAACGCCAAGCTGGATATTCTCACCCGCCAAGACGACGCATGACTTATAGATATCATTGACGGAAAAAATGTTTCTCGCGGAACAACGCGCATTTTTGTGAGCGGATTTGCTTGTGTCAATCGAATGGAGCATTCTCGGCCCGACGAATCCCCCCCAAACGCCACAAATCACTACCGGATATTTCATGGATACGTTCGGCTATTGGCTTCTCCGGCTGGAAAACCAGTGTTTTGCCACCAGTCAATCGACGCAGGGTGGAATTTTCCCGCGAGGCACCGCCTCAAACATCGGCACTCCAGAAGCGTCCCTGTTGATTGGACAATGGCGGGGATTGCCCTGCTACGCGGCGGATATCGAAAAACTGCCGGAGTGCGTCGCCGATGAGCCCGTACCGCTGCGTTCGCTTTACGAACTGGCGGGCGAGGAAGCCTTTCTGCTCGCCGGACGGGCCAGCCAGTTGCTCGACTGGCAACGCAACCATCGCTTCTGTGGACGCTGCGGCACGCCGACCACGCAACAGGAAGGCGAATTCGCCATGGGCTGTCCATCTTGCGGACTGTTGGTCTACCCGCGGATTTCGCCCGCCATCATGGTGCTGATCCAGCGCGGCGACGAATTTTTACTGGCGCGCAGCCGGCATTTCCGGCCCGGCATGTTCAGCGCCATCGCCGGTTTCGTCGAGGCGGGAGAGACGCTGGAAGAATGCGTCGTTCGCGAGGTACGCGAAGAAGTCGGCGTCGACATCTGCAACCTCCGCTACTTCAAAAGCCAGCCGTGGCCGTTTCCCGATTCGTTGATGGTCGCCTTCTTCGCCGATTACGCCGGCGGCGAACTGACGCCCGATCCCGGTGAAATCGAAGCCGCGGGCTGGTTCAGGCGCGACGCGCTACCGCCGCTGCCGGATCGCGTCAGCCTGGCGCGGCGCCTGATTGAGGCGGCCTGTCGTTCGGCAAAGCCGGAGAGTGAAAACTAGCGAGAATTAGCGGCCGACGGCAAGTCTGGCCGACTGTCGACGCATGCCACTGAAGATGGCATCGGCGATGTCCAGCGGAAAATCATCCGGCAGCCGCTTGCTCACCTGTTCGATCACCGCTTCGGTCAGCCCGATCACTTCCTCGATCAGCGCTTCACCCGCGGCCGCCCCCAGCCCGACTTGCTGCGCCTGCGCGATCCAGTGTCGGCGCTCGATTTGCTCGATCAGGTAGTAATTGGCGCTGCCACGCACGGCCATGGCGAGTTTGGCCTTGTGGGGTGAAATCTGGTTTGCCCCTTTCCCGATAACGGGATGGGCAGACAGCACGTCATAAATCGGCGTTGCCTGATACCGGCCACCGGGAAGATGGGCGATGCTGAAATTCTTGCCGTGGCCATCGGTCGCTGCCAAAACCCAGAAGATGATCTGGGTTTTGAAGAAGATCTTCCGATCCTGCCCAGCGTTGTCCGAGCCGAGCAGGATGCCCATGATCCGGGAAATGCCCGGCCCACCATCGGCCTGATATTTGAACAGGGGTGACGTACCCGTTGCCTGACACATGTCTTCCTGGGGCAAGCGGATAATCCAGCTTCCGTCACTTGCCAGCCGGCGATCAAATCGTTCCACGACCAGCGCCTTCTGGTCCTCAAACTGCGCGATATCGCAGTGCGCGACCGGGATTCCGTAAGCCTCCATGAGTTTTGAGCACAACCACTCGTTTTCCACCGACGTACGCATGTCGGCCTGCATATGCCCAACCAGCCCCATCGGCAATTTGAAGATATGCGTTGTCGGCGTACTGCCACGGGGGAGAAGCCACTGTCCGCGATGGCGCAATAAAGCCGTTTTTTCCTGCGCGCCCGCAATCGAGAGGCGCAGATCCTCTTCGTGATCATGCCGCCCCAAAGTTTGAGACGACGTGGCGTTACGGAGACATTGCGCCACACCGGCGCCGTCCAGCGCTTCGCCGTTGATCTCATAGATGTCCGATGGCACCTCGCCTTCGGCAAGGAGTTGCAGGGCGCCGACGCAGTCGCGTCCCAACTTCGCCAGCAGACGGAAGGCATCCGTTCCGCCGGCCTGATGGCGTTGCGCCAGCCGCCGCCGAATGGCCTCGCTGTCGGGCAGAAGGTTGTCAAAAAAGTCCGTGACGATCGCCCCCTGATACGCCGGATTGCCCGCCAGAAAAGGCAGCGACAAGGACAAAGGCCGCGATTGCTCGTCCGCAAGCCAGCCATCGAAATAGCGCAACCGCTCGCCTTGCCGGGAAGACTCCCAATAACCGACGGGGATGCCGTTCATCCAGATGTTCAGCCGTTGATTGCCGGCGCGACGGCCCATGGTTACCAGCTCTCTTTCTTTCTTGCCGGCGCGATGATCTCGCTGGCCCGGAGGCTCTCCGGCTCCCTGACCGTCAGATTCGCCGACGCCACGGTGCCGGAAACGGAAGAGGAAGGCTCCTGCTCCAGCACAATTTCAACGCCCAACAGGCGCAGCACCGTGAACAGCCTTTCAAACGTCGCCGCCGCCGGGTTGGCTTCAAAGGAGGCGTAGCTTTGCTGGGTGATCCCGAGCTTCTCGCCCATGGCGGCCTGGGTCAGGCCTTTTTCCTTGCGGAATCCTTTCAGGATCAGCGGGAGCTGACTGAGCGTTTTGATGGGATAACTCACGGCGACCTCCGTTCCTTGATCGGCAACGATACAAGTCAAAGACTGTAATCGCGATTAACAGCCTAACGACTGTATCTTACTTTTACATAAAATATTCTGTAAATAAACACAAAAAGGAAAATCTGTTTTTTTACAGATTCGTTCCGATCCCATACGAAGGCCGCCTCGGCACCGGCTGGCTATAATCGCCCGACTCTTGGAAAGGATTGCCATGCGTTTCAACGGTTCTGAACACTACGTCGCGACGCGCGACCTGACGCTTGCGGTCAACGCCGCCATCACCCTGCAGCGCCCGTTGCTGATCAAGGGCGAGCCGGGGACCGGGAAAACGAAGCTGGCCGAGGAAGTGGCGGCAGCGCTCGGTCTGCCGCTGTTCCAGTGGCACATCAAATCGACGACCAAGGCCCAGCAGGGACTCTACGAATACGACGCCGTTTCCCGTCTGCGCGACTCGCAGCTCGGCGACGCCAAGGTCGCCGACATCGGCAACTACATCGTCAAGGGCGTGCTGTGGGAAGCTTTCGCCTGCGAAACGCCATCGGTCGTCTTGATTGACGAGATAGACAAGGCTGACATCGAATTCCCCAACGACCTGCTGCGCGAACTCGACCGCATGGAGTTTTACGTCTACGAGACGCGCCAGTTGGTCAAGGCCAGGCACCGGCCGATTCTGATCATCACCTCGAACAGCGAGAAGGACCTGCCGGAAGCCTTCCTGCGCCGCTGCTTCTTTCACTACATCAAGTTTCCGGACCACGAAACGATGCGCCAAATCGTCGACGTGCATTTCCCGGACCTCAAGAAAACGTTGCTTGCCGAGGCGCTCGATGTGTTCTTCGACGTGCGCGATGTGCCCGGCCTGAAGAAGCGCCCTTCGACGTCGGAACTGCTCGACTGGCTCAAGCTGCTGCTCGCCGAAGACATCCCGCCGGAAGCGTTGCGCAGCAAGGACCGCAAAATCTCGCTGCCGCCGCTGCACGGCGCGCTGCTGAAGAACGAACAGGACGTGCACCTCTTCGAGCGGTTGGCCTACAAGCCCGCGCAAAGCCGCTGACCGATCGCGCATGCTGATCGCCTTCTTCCTGCATCTGAAGCAACGGCAGCTCCCGGTATCGACCAGGGAGTTTCTGGTGCTGCTCGAAGCGCTGCAGCGGCATGTCGTCGCCTTCGATCTCGACGACTTTTATCTCCTTGCCCGCGCCACGCTGATCAAGGACGAGAAGTACTACGACCGCTTCGACCGGGCGTTCGGCGAGTATTTCAGTGAAGTCGATGCCCTGTTCAGCCCGGAAAACGAAATCGCCAAAGACTGGCTGCGCGCGGCCATCAAGAAGCACCTCACCGACGAAGAGCGCAACAAGCTCGAAAAACTCGGTCTCGACGCGCTGACCGAACAGCTCAAACGCACGCTCGCCGAACAGGATGCCCGGCACGAACGCGGCGACACCTGGGTCGGCCCCGCCGGCAGCTCGCCGTTCGGACACAGCGGCACGCATCCGGAAGGCATGCGTTTCGAAGGAAAAAGCGAGCACCGCGCCGCCCTCAAGGTGTGGGCGAAACGCGAATATCGCAACCTCGACGACAGCGTCGAACTCGGCACGCGCAACATTCAGGTCGCGCTCCGCCGCCTGCGCAAATTCGCCCGCCAGGGCGCGGCCAGCGAACTCGATCTGGAAGGCACCATCGCCGGCACGGCGCGCAACGCCGGCCACCTCGATCTGCGCCTGCGGCCGGAGCGCCACAACGCGGTCAAGGTGCTGCTCCTGATCGACGTTGGCGGCTCGATGGACGACCACATCCGCGCCTGCGAGGAGCTGTTCTCGGCCTGCCGCAGCGAATTCAAGCACTTCGAGCATTTCTACTTCCACAACTGCGTCTATGACACGCTGTGGAAGGACAACGAGCGCGCCGACCGCGACAGCGTGCCGACGCTCGACCTGCTGCACCGCTACGGCAGCGACTACAAGGTGATTTTCCTCGGCGATGCGATGATGGGCACGTACGAAATCCTCAACCCCGGCGGCGCCATCGAGGACGACAACGAGGAATCCGGCGCCACCTGGCTGCGCCGCCTCACCGACACCTGGCCGCATTCCATCTGGCTCAACCCGCTCGCGGAATCCTCCTGGCAATACCGCAAATCGGTGATGATCATCCGCGACCTGATGGGCGGCCGCATGTTCCCGCTGACCCTCGAAGGGCTGGAGCGCGGCATGCGGCTGCTGAGCCGGCAGGGTTCCAGCTCAAACCTTGTCACCCCGTCAGCGCCGTAGCCGAATTTCTATTTCAGCCGAGCGCCTTCAGAAAGCGTTCGCGCCCGGCTTCGAGCGCCGCTTGCCGGTCCTCGGGCACCAATTCCCGGCATTCCTCACAGAACACCTCGAAGGCGCGCACGACATCCGTTTTTGCAACAGCATCGCGGGGCGCCTCCTGCGGGGGCACTCCGTCGAGCGGCTTCAACACGGCATAGCGCGGGATGAGGCGCTGCCCGCGCTTGCCCGATCCGAGCAAGGGGCCGGTTTTCACGTATTCCTCGCCTTCGTACTCAAAACGGGCGCCGAGCGCTAACTGGTGAATTTTCATGGGATTCTTTGATCAGGAAACAGAGGCGGCATTGTGCCAAATAACGCCATCGCCGGCTTTCATGCGGGAATTGCCGCACAGAATCGGACGTTTTTTACTATGATCAGAAACGCTTGAGACCTGCCCAACACGACAAACACAGCCAAGGAGACGCACAGTGAGCACACCGTACCCGCGTATCGCCATCGTTACCGGATCGACCTCCGGCATCGGTGAAGCCATCACCCGCAAATTCATTTCGTCCGGCTTCGGCGTCGTCGGCAACGCCCGCCGCGCCGACGCACTGGCCGCGCAGGAGAAGGAATTCGGCGCTTCGTTCCGCGGCGTCGCCGGCGATGCGGCCGACGTGTCCGTGATCGACCAGCTGTTCGCGACGGCGCAGGCGCATTTCGGGCGCCCGGCCGACATCGTCATCGTCAATGCCGGGCGCGGCCTCGGCGGCTCCGTGACCACTTCGGATCTGGCCCAATTCGAGGAAGTGCTGCGCACGAACGTCGCCGGCGCGCTCGCCTTGATGCAGAAAGCCGGCCGGCTCATGGCCGAAACACAGCAAACCAGTTTCCCGAAAACCGCGGCCGATATCGTCGTCATCGGCTCGGTGGCCGGACGCCACGTTTCCCCATTCAGCGCCGCCTACGGATCGACCAAATTCGCCGTCGCCGCGCTGACCGAAGGACTGCGCCGCGAAATCGGGCCGAAGGGCGTGCGCGTCACGCTGATTGAACCGGCCGTCGTCGTCACCGGCTTTCAGGCCGTCGCCGGCTACAGCGAATCGCTGCTGCAGGGGTTCGACGAGAAATTCGGCCCGTTGCTGGTCGGGGACGATGTGGCGAACGCCATTCACTACGCCGTCAGCCAGCCGCCGCATGTACATCTTTGCGACATCCTCATCCGGCCAACCCGGCAGGATTACCCATAATCTGGAACATCCCGCAACCAGCCCGCGCTCGCGCGGGCAACGGCCGGCTGCCCATTATTTAAGCAGCAAGAAAAAACCGTTTCCCACCAGCCGCTTACGATAGTTATCCACGGATTGTCGACAGCCTTGCCCAAGGTAGCAGGGGACAAACAGTCGGTTATTATTGCGCCCTCATCACCCACGGAGCCGACGCGCCATGACGCAGAGCGAAATTGAAATCGTCCTGAACACCCGGACCGGAGAAGTCCGCCGCAACGTTATCGGAGCAAGCGAAAGATACCGCTTTCACGCCGCCTACACCGAGGAAGACGCCAAGGCCGGCTGGCTGCAAGTCAGCACGTTCGGCGCCAACACCCCGGAAGAGGAAGTCGCCACCGCGATCGCGCAAGCCAAATCCATCTACCTCAAGACCGAAGACGCGTTGGACGAGGACGCACGGCCGCCAGTCGCCGCCAAGGAATACCTGCTCTACTCGGCCACGGAAAACCGCTACTACACCACCAATGACAGCGGCCAGCGCGCCGACGCCATCCGCTTCACCGAAACCGCCCGCGCCAACCTCGACCGCCACAAGGGCCGCTTCGCTCCGGATGCGGATTGGGTGGTCGCCTAAGCCGTTTGGAACAACAATCCGTGTTCTGAACAGTAAAGTCGAAAACGCAAAGCGACCTCTGTGCTTTCAGAACGAGAAAAGCCCATAGCCAAACGCACCATACATAAATTTGCGACAAACGCTTCCGTATTGCCTTAGAAGGAATCATGAGGCACGCCCAATTCCATCTGAATGACATAACCCCCTATGGGGTTTGGGGAAACTCGCCCCTGTGCTGATTTATGCAACAACGCCGCACCAGTCGCGGAGCAGAATGGAGGCCAGCATGTTGCCATCAATGCGCATTTGAAATGTTGAAAACAATGAACATCCATGACATGCTGTACCCTAGAATTCGGCAAAGGAGCCAATCATGTCCATGACAAAGCAATACGCCAATGCAGCCAAAAAGGCCACCAATGTTTCAATGGCGGAGCCACTTCTTGCTGATGCCAAGGAGTTGCGTATCAACATTTCTCAAGCTGCTGAAGCCGGCGTAGCAAAAGCTGTGGCAGAGAAACGAGCGGAACTCTGGCTTCAAGAGAATTGGGAGGCGATTGAGAGCTCAAACGCCTACGTTGAAAAACACGGATTGCCGTTGGAAAAGTACAGGATGTTCTAATGCCAAAATACAACGTCTATCCGAATCCAAGTGGAGAGGGTTACCTGCTGGATGTACAGGCAGAAATCCATGGCAACCTGAACACTCGAATGGTGGTTCCACTACTCCCCCTTGCGATAGCCCCAAAGCCGGCGCATACGCTTAACCCGGTTTTTGAATTGAACGGGGAAGCGCATTCCATGATAACGCAGTACATGGCGGCCATGCCGGTAAAGGCGCTCAGAGGAAACATCTTCAGCATTGAAGAACACCGTACTGAAATCGTTGCCGCAATAGACTTTCTGCTGCAAGGCTTCTAACTCCCCCCGCGCAGACTCTGCCGGGAGGGCATTTGAACGAGTTCGGGAGTTCACAACCAAATGCAAAAAGTTCAAAACTCAATGAAAACCGACATTCGACTTTACTTGCCTGGAACACACTCTGTTACAAGAAACTCCCCCATTTTTTAGCACTCAAAAGCAGCGAGTGCTAAAATTTTTGGTGCAGTTTGATTGTTCAACCACAAGGAGGTGTAAATCCAGATGACACAGGCTTTGGCATTTCCGATGATCTCGGCGGTAGGCAATATCGATGCCTATATCACCGCGGCAAAGCAGTTTCCGCTCCTCACTGAAGAGGAAGAGTTTCAGCTGGCGACGCGTTTCCGCGAGGAAGAGGATCTGGAAGCTGCGCGCCAACTGGTGTTGTCACACCTGCGCTTGGTGATCTCGATTGCCCGGGGGTATCTCGGCTACGGCCTGCCGCATGCCGACCTGATCCAGGAAGGCAATATCGGCCTGATGAAGGCCGTCAAACGCTTCGATCCAAAGCAGGGGGTGCGCCTCGTCTCGTTCGCCATCCACTGGATCAAGGCCGAGATCCACGAATACGTGCTGCGCAACTGGCGCATGGTCAAGGTCGCCACGACGAAGGCGCAGCGCAAGTTGTTCTTCAATCTGCGCAGTCTGAAGGCTAGCAGCGACACGCTCTCCCCGGCGCAGGTCGCCGATGTCGCGCACCGCCTGAGCGTCAAGCCGGAAGAAGTCGTCGAGATGGAAACGCGGCTTTACGGCCACGATCTGGCGCTTGAAGCCGACAGCGACGATGAAGACGCCTTCGCGCCGATCTCGTATCTGGAGGATAACCGCAGCGAGCCGACGCGCGTTCTTGAAGCGCGCGCCCATGACCATTTGCAGGGCGAAGGACTGCAAAACGCGCTGGCCAACCTCGATGACCGCAGCCGGCGCATCGTCGAGGCGCGCTGGCTGAGCGAGGATCCGGCCACGTTGCACGAGTTGGCCGCAGAATTCGGCGTTTCCGCCGAGCGCATCCGCCAGATCGAAAACAAGGCGATGCAAAAGATGAAGACCAGCCTGGTGCCGCTGCTCGCCGCCAGCTGACAGTCGCGCCTCTCCGCTCAAGAGTGCCGTTCAGCCAACACTGAACGGCATTTTCATTTCCGGAAACTCTGATTTCGTGACACGCGCGCTTGCCTGAGAACAAAATCGGGCATAGTGACACCGATTCGACATATCGATGCCCAACCATCAGGAGTCGCCCGTGCCCCCTTCAACCCCGCCTCACCAACCGGCCTTGTGGACGCCGGCCTTTGTTGCGCTGCTCGCGGTCAATCTGCTCTTGTGTTTCGGGTTTTACATGCTACCGGCGACGCTGCCCGCGCATGTGAAACTGGTCGGCGGCAGCCACTTCGAAGCCAGTCTGGTGATCGGCATGTTTTCGATCACATCGCTGGCCGCGCGCGTGATTTCCGGCACGGCCGTCGACGCCATCGGCGAACGGCGTCTGATCGGCGCCGGCATCCTGATCATTGCCGCGACGACGCTGGCCTTCATCTGGCTACCGATCGACGGCATCCTGCTCCTGCGCAGCCTGCAAGGCATCGGCTGGGGACTATCGACCGCCGCCATTGCCACGGCCGTCTACAAGATCGTGCCGGAAGCCCGGCGCGGCGAAGGCTCGGGCTATTACGTGCTGACCGTCATCACGGCGCTGTCGCTGACACCGCTGGTCGCCATCCTGCTGATGGAAACGTTTTCCTTCGATGTGCTGCTGACGACCTCGGCGCTGTTCACGCTGTCGGCGCTCGCCCTGCTCCGGCGCGGCCTGTCGACCTTGCCCGCCGCACAACCCGTCCGGCACGAAATTTCGCTACGCAACGTTTTCGAGCCCGGCGCCGTCGTTCCATCGCTGCTCTGCTTCATCAACTCGGTGCCGTTGTGCGGCGTCATGGTCTATCTGGTTCTGTTCGGGCGCGAGCGGCAGATCGACAACCTGTGGGTATTTTTCATCGGTTACACGCTGATGATCCTGCTCACGCGGCCAGCCATCGGCCGGCTGTTCGACCGCAAGGGCCACCTTGTCATCATTGTGCCGGGGTGCCTGGCGATGATGCTCGGCTTGGCGGTGTTGTCGCTGAGCGCGTCAACGTCGATGTTGGTCGCCGCCTCGTTGCTGTACGGGCTGGGTTACGGCGCCGTGCATCCATCGCTGCAGACGTGGGCCGTCAATCGCTGTCCGCCCAATCGCAAGGCGGCCGCCAACGGCCTGTTCATGTCGGCCATCGACCTCGGCTACATTGTCGGGGCGATCAGCCTCGGCCATCTGGCCAAGTTGTCGAGCTATTCCGCCATGTACCTCTATTCGACGGGCGCGCTCGTCGTCTTTCTCGCCGTTTATCTGGCGGAAGTGAGGAAACGGCCATCGGCCCTCTGAAACAACAGGCGCGCAATTTGCGGGCAAAAAAATCCCGGGCCGTTTCGGGTCCGGGATAAAGATCCTATCGTGTGATAGGTCAGGGAGGGTCAAACATTTGTCAGCGGGGGACGCTGAAGCAACAATTGCAGTCTATCCATAGACCACCGACTGGTCTGTCGTCCGACTTGGGCATTTTCGTAACGCCCTGTAATCGGCGGTCAACAACCGTCAAACGCCGCGCGGTATGAACAGATAATTGTCCGCCGCCAGCGTTTCCCCGACCCAGCCGCCGCCGAGCCATTCGGTCGCGTGTTCCGCCCCGGCCGCGCCGAGCGCCACGAAAAGCGGCAGAAAATGTTCCGGCGTCGGATGCGCCGCTTTCGCGCCGGGCGCTTCCTGCTCCCAGTCGAACAGCGATTCGGCCTCGTTGCGCATCAGCCGCGCATGCACCCAGTCGCGAAAAGCCCGCGAAGCCGTCGAAGGCTGCCCGAGGCCACGCATGTAATCCATCAGATTGTGCGTCAGGTGGCCGGTGGCGACGATCAGGATGTTCTCGCTGGCGAATGAGGCCAGTGCTGCACCGACCGCGTAGTGGTGGCGGGCGCAGCGCTCGGGCTGCACGGAAAGTTGCAGAACGGGGATATCGGCGGCCGGAAACAAGCTGCGCAGCGGCACCCACGCGCCGTGATCGAGGCCCCGCTGGGCATCGATACCGGTGGCGATCCCCGCTTCGGTCAAGCGCTGCTTGATGCGTTGCGCCAACGCCGGATCGCCGGGCGCCGGATACTGGAGGGCGTAAAGTTCGGCCGGGAAGCCGCCAAAATCGTGGATCGTTTCCGGCTTGGCGCTGCCGGTGACGATCGGCAGCCGCGTCGTCCAGTGGGCGGAAACGACCAGAATCGCCGTCGGCCTGGCCAGCCTTCCGGCCAGCCGCGCCCATGTTTCATTGAGCTCGTCGCCGCCGAGCGCCGTCATTGGCGATCCGTGCGAGAGAAAAAGGATGGGCTGCTTTTGCAGACTGGCGGACATGGTGACTCCTCTTGATTTACGGCCGAACGATCAGGCCTTGGCCGCTTCCGCCGCCTGCGCGGCCTTGACGCTCGGACGGCTGCCGACACGCGCCTGGAAGGCCACAAGTGACGGCCATTGGCCGAGGTCGATACCGACGTACTGGCACCAGTTAAGGACGGTGAACAGATAGCCATCGGCGACCGTAAACTGATTGCCCAGCAGGTAATCGTGGCCGGCCAGATGCTCGGCGACATAGGCGATACGCGCGATCAGGTTCTCTTTGGCAATCGCCTTGAACTCTTCCGGCGTATTCGGTTTGAACAGCGGCCCGAAACCCTTGTGAATCTCGGAACTGATGTAGCCGAGCCATTCCTGCAGCTTGTAGCGTTCGAACGTGCCGGCCTGCGGTGCGAGCCCGCTTTCCGGCTTGAGGTCGGCGATGTACTGGACGATGGCCGGGCCTTCGGTCAGGCGGCGCCCGTCGTCGAGTTCAAGCGTTGGCACATACCCTTTCGGATTGATTTGCAGATAGTCCGCACCGTCAGCGGCGAGCACATGCTTGCGATGGTCGACCTTGACCAGCTCGAAGTCGATGCCCGCTTCGCGCAGGGCAAGATGCGGCGAAAACGAGCAGGTTCCGGGGGCGAAATAGAGTTTCATGAAGTTCTCCTGATGGAAGTTTTTCGATGCGGCCGGGCATCGATTCTGCCCGGCCGGTGGGCACAACAATTCAAGCAGACTTGGACCGGGCACGATCGATCGAGAACGCACCGCTGCCGAGCAAAACCTGGGCAATCGCCAGAACGATCAGATAGACCGGATATTCCCAGCCGCCCTTGGGTGCGCTGAACACCCAGCCATTGCCGAAATGCACGGAAGCCGCGCCGATCAGGATCGGTATCGTCAGCGCCGCGATGAGTCGCGTCTGAAAGCCGACGAGCAGGGCGATCCCGGCAAGAAATTCGGCAGGCGCGACGATGTAAGCGAAAAATCCGGGGAAGCCGACCGAGGCGAAGAATCCGGCCGTACCCGGCAACGTGAAGACGAAAATCTTGAGCGCTCCGTGCGACAGGAACATCAAGCCCAAGGCCAGGCGCAGCAGGGCAATGCCATAGTCGGAAGGGGTTGAAACGGAAGCGGGAGCGGAGGTGGCGATCGGCGTTCCGGCGTTGGCGGCAAGAGTGGTCATGGCAGACTCCTTTGGTAAGTTTCAAATCGGGCGCCTGCATTTGCGCTGGCGTTGGACGAACTATAGACAACGCTCATTTCGGGATAAACACGGATAGAATTAAATCTCTATTGCGCTAATCGGGACAATCAAATGGACAAGTTCGAGGCCATGCGCGTTTTCTGTACCGTCATCGAGGCCGGCAGCTTCGCCGCCGCGGCCGAACAGATGGGACTGTCGACGACAGCGGTATCGCGCCACGTCGCGCAGCTCGAAGGGCATTTGAACGTACGCCTGATCAACCGGACGACCCGCCGGATGAGCCCGACCAACGAGGGCTTCGCCTATTTCGAGCGCTGCACGCAACTGCTCGCCGACCTCGAAGAGGCCGAGGCCAGCGTGTCCGGCGAAGCACACCACCCGCGCGGCCGCCTGCGCCTGACGGCACCGATCGCGCTGGCCACGTCAAGGCTTGCGCCGGCGTTCGCCGCGTTCTCCCTCGCCTATCCGGACATCACGCTCGACATCGTGCTCTCGGACAACATCGCTGACTTTGCCGAGGAGGGGCTCGATCTGGCCATCCGCGTCGGCAAGGTCGGCAGCGATAACCTCGTGGCGCGGCATATCGGCGAAACCACGCTGCTGATCGCCGCCGCACCGGATTATCTGGCACGCGCGGGGACGCCGAACCGCCCGGATGAACTCGCCCGCCACGCCTGCTTTACTTATGCATATTCGGCGACCGGCAACCAGTGGCAGTTCGGGGACAGCGAAGGAAATCCAGTGAGCGTGCGGATCGGCGGCCCGGTCAACGCCAACAACGGCATGCTGCTCGCCGAAATGGCCGCAGCCGGCGGCGGCATCGTGCTCGGACCCTGCTTCATTCTGCAACCGCTGATCGATAACGGCCGCTTGCAGCGACTCTTGGCCGACTGGCCGATGCGCCGCCTGCCGATCCATGTCGTCTATCCGACGCGCCGCCACCTCTCGGCCAAAATACAGGCGATGGCGCGTTTTCTTGCAGACTGGTTCACCCGGAACGAGCAGGCTGCGCAATAATCGATCGATCCTCACTCTAAGGAACACAGACATGATTCTTGGCCACATCGCCGACGTTAGCCGCCAGGGCGGCGTCCTTCCCGAGGTTATCCGCCGCGCCATCGAGACCGTGCAGAAAATCGATGCCGCCACCCTGACTCCCGGCCGCTACCCGATCGAGGGAGAGGAGCTGTTCTACATCATCGAGGACGCCACGCCGCGCGCCGTCGAGGACTGCCACCCGGAAGTGCACCGCAGCTACGCCGACATCCAGATACCGGTCAGCACGACCGAGCGTTTCGGCTTTTCCCTGCCGCAACCCGGCATCGCCGCCGTCACCGAGGAATTCGAAGAACGCGACCTCGGCTTCTACGCCACGCCCGCCAACGAATTCTTCCTCGACGTGGCGCCCGGCAGCTACATCGTCTTCCTGCCCGGAGAACTGCACCGCCCCTGCGTTGCGACCAAGGACACGACGCCGTTCCGCAAGGTTGTGATCAAGGTGCACGCGCGTCTGCTCGGCCTCTGATTCCGCGCTTTAAGCAAAAAACGGCCAGTCCCCTCGCAGGGGCTGGCCGCTTCGTTTTCCGGCGACCGGCACCGGCCAATCGGGCGTCAGAGAATGGCCAGCGCCGCCAGCAGCTTGCCGTGAATGCCGCCGAAGCCGCCGTTGCTCATGACCAGAATGTGATCGCCGGGACGTGCCGCCGCGACGACGCGAGCCACCAGCGCATCGAGATCGTCGCTGACGTGCGCCTTGCCGCCCATCGGCGCCAGCGCCCCGGCAGCATCCCAGCCGAGATTGGCGCCGAAACAGAACACGAGGTCGGCCTCGGCCAGACTCGCCGGCAGCTGCGCCTTCATCACGCCGAGCTTCATCGTGTTCGAGCGCGGTTCAAGGACGGCGAGGATGCGCGGCGCCGCCGCACCGGCCTGCCCGGCAGCGATCTTGCGCTTGAGGCCGGCGATCGTTGTCGCAATCGCCGTCGGGTGGTGGGCGAAATCGTCGTAAACGCTGACGCCACGCTCGACGCCGCGCAGTTCCATCCGCCGCTTGACGTTTTCAAAGCATGACAACGCCGCCAGTCCTTGATCGAACGGCACGCCGACATGGCGGGCGGCGAGCAGCGCGGCCACCGCGTTGGCCCGGTTGTGATCACCGGTCAACGACCACTGCGTGCGCCCGACCTCTTCCTGCCCGCGCATCAGGCGGAACGAGCCGTCGGCATCGTCACCCAGCGCATGCCAGCCACCCGCGTCGTTGAAGCGTTCAACCGGCGTCCAGCAACCGCGTGTCAGCACCCGGTCGAGACTTGCCTCGCCGGCATTGCTGACGACCAGCCCGTTGCGCGGCAGAGTGCGCACGAGATGGTGGAACTGCGTTTCGATCGCCGCCAGATCGGCGAAGATATCCGCATGATCGAATTCGAGGTTATTGAGGACGGCAGTCCGGGGCCGGTAGTGAATGAACTTCGAGCGCTTGTCGCAGAACGCCGTATCGTATTCGTCCGCTTCGATCACGAAGAACGGAGAATCTTCACTTTTCCCCGACAATCGGGCCGAAACACCGAAGTTCATCGGCACCCCGCCGATCAGAAAACCCGGGCTCAGGCCAGCGTCTTCGAGAATCCAGGCCAGCATCGACGAGGTCGTCGTCTTGCCGTGCGTCCCGGCCACCGCCAGCACCCAGCGCCCCTGCAGCACGTTGTCGGCCAGCCATTGCGGGCCGGAAACATAGGGCAGGCCACGGTCGAGAATTTCCTCCAGCAGCAGATTGCCGCGCGAAATGGCATTGCCGACTACGAAGCAATCGGGATTGAGCGCCAGTTGTTCGGTACCGTAACCTTCGATCAGCTCGATCCCGGCCGCTTCGAGCTGCGTGCTCATCGGCGGATAGACACCCGTATCGCAGCCGGTGACGCGATGCCCGGCCGCCCGCGCCAACTGCGCAATGCCGCCCATGAACGTGCCGCAGATGCCAAGAATGTGAATATGCATGAAATGAACCCAAGTTAGAATTTGCCGGACCAATACATGTGAGGCTGGCCGATCCAAAGAGACGCGAATTGTACTCCCGCCCGGCCAACAGCCCCGTCCGCTGCGGCAACGCCGACTTCGGACGCCCCGAAACCGATCAACCCAATTTCAACCACCGACCGGATATCAAACATGCCGCGCCGCCACGAAAGTACGAACAGCCTGCACCAACGACAACTGATCGCCTCCGCCGCCGCGCGATTGATGGCCGAAGAGGGCGTCACGGATTATGCCCAGGCGAAGCGCAAGGCCGTGCAAAGCCTCGGCCTGCCGGAAAACACGCGCCTGCCCGAAAACGCCGAGATCGAGTCCGAATTGCGCCTGATCCAGCGGCTGTTTCACGGCGACGAACACGCCGAGCGAATAACGCTTCTTCGGCGAAAAGCGGCCGAAGTGATGGCCATTCTGCAACGATTCAACCCTTATCTCACCGGCTCGGTTCTCGACGGAACCGCTGGCCGCTACGCCGACATCGACATCCAGCTATTCACCGACAGCGCCAAGGACGTCGAAATCTTCCTGCTCAACCAGCGCCTCGACTTCAGCCACAGCGAGCCGCGCACCGACCGCGCCGAAGCGGTACTCACCCTGCACGGCGAGGAGGCAGACATCAACCTGATCGTTTACCCACCGCACGAAGAGCGCGTCACGCTCAAGACGCGCGACGGCCGGGTGCGCCAGCGCGCACGCCTCGATGCGCTCCGGAAAATGCTTGCGGCAGGAGAGTAGCGGCTTCAAAACCGGTTCTCAATTTGCTTTTCCGGGAAAACCGGCCACAATGGTCGTTGCTGGACAAAAAGCGGCCAAGTGCGGCAAACTGCCGCGATTCACTTGCAACGTGCAAACTTCACATCCTTTCCGCAACGGGCATTCCATCCACAACCGTTGCCAATAACTACGCAACACCGCTCACGACGAACTCCAGCCGCCGACCACGGGTCTGACGGCTTACCACGCACCTTCGAGGAGGCAAATTCATGGATCTTCGCAAACTAAAGAAGCTGATCGATCTGGTCGAGGAATCGGGCATCACCGAACTCGAAGTCACCGAGGGCGAAGAAAAGGTCCGGATCGCCAAGCATTCGGCCAACGCCGCACAACAGACCATCATGATGCCGCAGGCCCCGGCCATCACCCTGCCGGCCGCCCCGGCCAACGTCGGCGCCGCCGCGCCCTCGACAACGCCGGAAGCGAGCGAAGCGCCGAAAACGCCGGAAGGCCAGGTCGTCAAATCACCGATGGTCGGCACCTTCTACCGTTCGGCCAGCCCCGGCTCCGACCCGTTCGTCGAACTCGGCAGCACGGTCAAGACCGGCGACACGCTGTGCATCATCGAAGCCATGAAACTGCTCAACGAGATCGAATCCGACTGCGCCGGCACCATCAAGGCCATCCTGGTCGAAAATGGCCAGCCGGTCGAATACGGCGAACCCCTCTTCATCGTCGGCTGAAGGAGGATTCCGCCATGTTCGGAAAAGTCCTCATCGCCAATCGCGGCGAAATCGCGCTACGCATCCAGCGCGCCTGCCGCGAGTTGGGCGTCAAGACGGTCGTCGTCCACTCCGAGGCCGACCGCGAAGCCAAATACGTGAAGCTGGCCGACGAATCGGTCTGCATCGGCCCTGCCCCGTCCAATCAGAGCTATCTCAACGTCCCGGCGATCATTTCGGCGGCCGAAGTTACCGATGCGCAGGCGATCCACCCCGGCTACGGCTTTCTTTCCGAGAACGCCGACTTTGCCGAGCGCGTCGAATCGTCCGGCTTCGTGTTCATCGGCCCGCGTCCCGAAACCATCCGCCTGATGGGCGACAAGGTGTCGGCCAAGGACGCCATGAAGGCGGCCGGCGTACCGTGCGTGCCGGGCTCCGAAGGCGGCCTGCCGGAAGATCCGAAGGAAATCCTCCGCATCGCCAAGACCATCGGCTATCCGGTAATCATCAAGGCCGCCGGCGGCGGTGGCGGGCGCGGCATGCGCGTCGTGCACACCGAAGCGGCACTGCTCAACGCGGTGACGATGACGCGCACCGAAGCGCTCAACTTCTTCGGCAACGCCAACGTCTATATGGAAAAGTACCTGGAAAATCCCCGCCACGTGGAAATCCAGGTGCTCGCCGACAGCTACAAGAACGCCGTCTATCTCGGCGAGCGCGACTGCTCGATGCAGCGCCGCCACCAGAAGATCATCGAGGAAGCTCCGGCCCCTGGCATTCCGGCCCGCCACATCGCGCGCATCGGCGAGCGTTGCGCCGAGGCCTGCCGGCGCATCAACTACCGCGGCGCCGGCACCTTCGAATTTCTTTACGAGAACGGCGAGTTCTACTTCATCGAGATGAACACGCGCGTTCAGGTCGAACACCCGGTCACCGAAATGATCAGCGGCATCGACATCGTGCAGGAACAAATCCGCGTCGCCGCCGGCGAGAAACTCCGCTTCCGGCAACGCGATCTCAACTTCCGCGGCCACGCCATCGAATGCCGCATCAACGCCGAAGATCCCTACACGTTCGTGCCATTTCCCGGCAAGATCACGCTGTATCACCCGCCCGGCGGCCCCGGCATCCGCGTCGATTCGCACATTTATCAGGGCTACACCGTGCCGCCGCATTACGATTCGATGGTCGCCAAGGTCATCGCCTACGGCGACACGCGCGACCAGGCCATCCGCCGCATGCGCATCGCCTTGTCGGAAATGAGCATCGAAGGCATCAAGACGAACATCGCGCTGCATCAGGAATTGTTGCAGGATGCCAATTTCGTCGAAGGTGGCATTAACATCCACTATCTCGAAAACAAGCTCGCCGCCCAGAGCGAAGTCAAGAAAGAAAAGTAAAACCATGACCTGGCAATCCATCACCATCGAAACCGGCTGCGAACACGCCGACGCGCTCGCCGACGCCCTGCTTGACGCCGGCGCCCTTTCGGCCAGCATCGAAGACGCCGACGCCGGCACGCCGGAAGAAAAACCGCAATTCGGCGAACCCGGCTCGATCACCACGCCCGGTTGGGATCGCTCGCGCGTCGTCGCCCTGCTCGAAGCAGACACCGACGTCGATGAACTGCTGGAAGCCTGCGCCGCCGCCATCGGCCTTACCGAAATCCCGCCCTACACCCACGAAACAGTCGAGGAGCAGAACTGGGTCCAGCTCACCCAGTCGCAGTTCGACCCGATCCGCGTCTCCGACCGGCTGTGGATCGTGCCCTCGTGGCACGAAGCGCCCGACCCCGAGGCCATCGTGCTCGTGCTCGATCCCGGCATGGCCTTCGGCACCGGCTCGCACCCGACCACCCGGCTCTGCCTCGAATGGCTCGAACGCACCGTCACGCCGGGCGTCTCGCTGCTCGACTACGGCTGCGGCTCGGGCATTCTCGCCATCGCCGCCGCCAAGCTCGGCGCGCGCGACGTGCTCGGCGTCGATATCGACCGGCAAGCGGTCAGCGCGGCGATCAGCAACGCCGAGCGCAACGAGGTCAGCGCCCGCTTCGCCGACTCCGCCAGTGAAATCGAAGGCCAGTTCGACCTTGTCGTCGCCAACATCCTGTCCAATCCGCTCAAGGCGCTCGCCCCGGCCATCTGCTCGCATGTGCGGCCCGGCGGCCAGCTGGCGCTCTCCGGCATTCTGGAAGAACAGGCCGAAGAACTGGTCGCCGCCTACGCGCCGTACATTCCGCTGACCATCGCCGACACCCGCGACGGCTGGGTTTGTCTGGCCGGAACCCGCTAGGAGAACTGACCGATGAAGACGCGCTGCCCCGAATGCCAGACCACGTTCCGCGTCACCCCGGAACAACTCAAGGCGCGTGCGGGAAAAGTCCGGTGCGGACAATGCAGCCACGTCTTCAACGCCCTCGATTACCTGCTCGACGAGGAGCCGGCCGCTAGACCCGTCGCCCCCGTAGCCACCATCACGCAGCCGGCCCCGCCCGCCGACGTTTTCCCCGCGCCGGAGGAGCACAGCTACCCTGCCCCCGAACCGGCGGCCGACTTCCCGGACATCGAACTCAGCGAACCGCCTGAGAAGACGGAACCGACCATGTCTTTCGCGCCTGTCGACGAAGAGGTGGCTTTCGCGAGTCCCGCCGTATCGGCCAAGGAAGAATCCCATCCCGGCGATGAAACCGGGAATGGAACCGGTGATGAAATCGAGCCGGAAACCCAGCGGGAAGGCGACAATCAGGAAACCCCGCTCAGCGCGACCGAACTAGAGGAACTCGGCAAAGCCAACGGCCTCATCGTGCCACGCGACACGACGGAAATTCCCGGTTACAGCAAATGGTCGGAAGGCGTCATGCCCCCTCCGGCAGGACTGGCGGCCGAGAAAGTTGTCCGCTGGCCATTCACGCTGGCCACAGTGCTGCTCGTACTGGCGCTGGCGGGACAGCTCGCCTTCCACTTCCGGACCGAGATCGCACTTTCGGCACCCGCTCTGCGCCCGGCGCTGGCCGGTTTCTCCCGCCTGTTCGGCGCCGACATCCCGCTGCCGCGCGATGCCCAGCAGGTCAGCATCGAAACCTCCGACCTGCAAACGGATCCGGCCCACGGCAACCGACTGCTCCTCACCGCGACGTTGCGCAACAGCGCCAAGCACGAAATGGCCTACCCGGTGCTGGAACTCGCGCTCACCGACACGGCGGACGAGCCGATCGCCCGGCGCGTGTTCGCCCCTGCCGACTACCTGCCGGCCAAACTCGCCCCGACCAAGGCATTCCCGGCCAATACCGACATCGCCATCCGCCTCTGGATCGAAGCCAGGGAAGTCGAAGCTTCCGGTTACCGACTGTACGTTTTTTATCCCTGAGGCTACCTCTCCCGACTCATCCTTCGGACATTTTTTCGAGCCCTTCCCATGACCACACTCATCTGCGGTTCGATCGCCTACGACAACATCATGGTCTTTCGCGATCGCTTCAAGAACCACATCCTGCCCGACCAGATCCACATCCTGAACGTCGCCTTTCTGGTGCCCGAGATGCGGCGCGAATTCGGCGGCTGTGCCGGCAACATCGCCTACAACCTCCAGCTGCTCGGCGGCGATCCGCTGATCATGGCCACCGTCGGCGACGATGCGCCGCCCTATCTGGCGCGCCTCGACGATCTCGGCCTATCGCGTGCGCACGTCCGCCACGTCGCCGGCAACTTCACGGCGCAAGCCTTCATCACCACCGACCTCGACGACAACCAGATCACCGCCTTCCACCCCGGGGCAATGAGCCTTTCGCACCAGAACCGGGTGGGTGACGTCGATGGCGCGACGCTGGCCATCGTCGCCCCGGACGGCCGTGAAGGCATGCTGCAGCACGCGGCCGACCTCGCCAACGCGGAAATTCCCTTCATCTTCGACCCGGGCCAGGGCATGCCGATGTTCTCCGGCGACGAACTGCTGGCCTTCATGCAGCAGGCTACCTGCGCCTGCTTCAACGACTATGAAGCCAAAATGCTCTGCGAACGCACGGGCCTGTCCATCGCCCAACTCGCCGGGCTGGTCGAGGCCCTGATCGTGACGCGCGGCGCGGCCGGTTCGGAGATTTACGCCGGCGACCACCGCATCCGGATTCCCTGCGTCGAAGCGGACCAGGTCGTCGACCCGACGGGCTGCGGCGACGCCTATCGCGCCGGCCTGCTCTACGGCATCCAGCAGGGCTGGGGCTGGGAAAAAGCCGGGCAGCTCGCTTCCGTCATGGGCGCCATCAAGATCGCCAGCCGCGGCGGCCAGAATCACCAGCCGAGCCGCCAGGAGATCGCCGACAAATTCGCACAGGCCTTCGGCTACGCGCCGTGGTAATGACGCCAACGCCACTCCCGCTCCGGTTCTTTCGCGGCGCGCGACTGGCGTTGCATATCATCTGGGCGATCATCTGCGTGATCGCCGTTTTCCCGCTGCTCGCGCCGGAACAGCGCCTGCGCCTCAAGCGGCGCTGGTCGCGCCGCTTGCTCGATATCCTCGCGATCCGGCTCGACGCGCCGCTCGACGGCATCCCGCCCGGCAACCTGATCGTTGCCAATCACGTTTCCTGGCTCGACATCTTCGCGCTCAATGCCGTGCGCCCGGCCGCCTTCATCGCCAAGGCCGAAGTGCGCCAATGGCCGTTGATCGGCTGGCTGGCGGCGCGCAACGACACCGTCTTCCTGCAACGCGGAAGCCGCGGACACGCCAAAACGGTGAATGGACAGATCGACGCCCTGCTCACGGCAGGACGGGATGTAGCGCTGTTTCCCGAGGGCACGACGACCGACGGCACGCATCTCCTGGGTTTTCATGCCGCCTTGCTGCAACCGGCCGTCGAAACCGGCCACCCGGTGCTGCCGGTCGCCATTTCCTACCACGATGAATCAGGCCGGATCAGTACGACCCCGGCCTACGCCGGCGACACCACCCTCAAGGAATGCCTGCTGGCGATTCTTTCCAGCCACTCGCTGACCGTGCGCCTGCAACCGACCGCGCCGATCGCCACGACGGAGCGGACGCGGCGGGAAGTCTCGCTCGCCGCCCACCGCGCCATCGCCGACATCCTCGCTACCAGGAACGGATTTCTTCCGGCAGCGCCAGCACCTGAAAAATCGCCCGGTCTTCCAGCCTGATCGCCGTCAGCGGCCCGCCCCACAGGCAGCCGGAATCGATCGCCAAGAGGTTCGGCAGAATCTTCAGGCCCAGCGCCGACCAGTGCCCGGTTACCAGCACGGAATCGGCACTGCGCCGGCCCGGCACCTCAAACCACGGCAGATGCCCGGGCGGCGCCTTGTACACCTCGCCCTTGGTCTTGAAATCCATGACGCCGAGCGGCGTGCAGAAACGCATGCGCGTCATGGCATTGACGATCACGCGCAAACGCGGCCAGCCGACGAGGCTGTCCTTCCACATCGCCGGCTCGCTGCCCCACATCTGCGCCATGAACTCGCGCCAATCGGGAGCCACCAGCGCCGCTTCGACCTCGGCCGCCAGCGCCCGCGCTTCCGACACCGTCCATTGCGGCAACAGCCCGGCGTGCACCAGACAGAAGTTGTCTTCGACGTGACAGAGCGGCTGGTGACGCAGCCAGAACAGCAACTCGTCACGATCCGGCGCACTCAGGATGTCGTCGAACGTATCGCCCTTGCCGCGCTTGCCGAAGCCTTCCCCCGCCATCAGCAGCGACAGGTCATGGTTGCCGAGGACGGTAATCGCCGCCGGCCCGAGGTCGCGGATGAAGCGCAACGTTTCGAGCGAACGCGGCCCGCGATTGACGAGATCGCCCACCAGCCAGAGCCGGTCCTTTGTGGCATCAAATGCACAATGCTCAAGCAAGCGCATGAACGCGCCAAAACAGCCCTGAATGTCACCGATCGCGTAGGTAGCCATTTGTTTGTATCCCGTTTCGCGCAGCAAAGCTGCGCTCCTACCGTCTGAGCTCCGCGTAGGAGCCCAGCTCCGCTGGGCATTTTTCCCGAGCTCACACCCACACCGCATCCCAATGCGGATAATCCCCAACCTTCCGAACCAGCCCGGCGCGCATCGGATTGGCAACCACATAACGCGCCACCGTCACCACATCCTCATCGCGCCGCAACGCGTGATCGTGAAAACCACGCTGCCAAATTCGACCGCCGATCGCCAGACTAACCTTCACCTTGAAACGCCATACAGTCTCGCCCAGCCCCGCGCCTTCCTTCAACAGCATCAACCAGTGCACATGATCGGGCATGACGACGAAGGCCAGTGTATCAGCAAGGACAGCAACGGCATCGCCGTGCAAGGCGCTCACCGCGCAACGCGCGGCGGCAAAGCCAGCAAAATGTGACCGCCTGTCTTTACAGACCATCGTCACGAAATAAACCTGACCGGGCAGAGAGACACGTCCGCGACGGAGATTGCATCCATGCGGGGCATCGGTCATGTCGAATCCTTGTGTCAATCAATCGCGCAGCAAAGCTGTGCTCCTACGGCCGGTTCGCGCCCCCATGTAGGAGCCCAGCTCCGCTGGGCGATTAAACCACCGGGCGATTAGCACATTCCCACCCCCACGCATCCCGACACATCTCATCGATCCCCCGCCTGGCCCGCCAGCCAAGCAGCTTTTCCGCCAGCGACGTATCCGCATAGCAGGCCGCGACGTCGCCGGGACGGCGGGCCACAATCTGATAGGGCACCGGCCGACCGCTGGCCTTTTCGAACGCCCGCACCATTTCGAGAACCGAATAACCGCGCCCCGTGCCCAGATTCACCGTCAGCATGCCCTCGTGCCGCCGCAGGTAATCGAGCGCCGCCACATGCCCCTCGGCCAGATCGACGACGTGGATGTAATCGCGCACGCCCGTCCCGTCCGGCGTCGGATAGTCGTTGCCGAAAACGCTCAACCGCTCGCGCTGTCCGCACGCCACCTGCGCCACGTAGGGCATCAGGTTGTTCGGAATGCCGCTCGGCGTCTCGCCGATCAGGCCGCTTTCATGCGCGCCGACCGGGTTGAAATAGCGCAGGCGGCCAATCCGCCATTCCGCATCGGCCTTGGCGAGGTCCGCCAGAATATCCTCGATCATCAGCTTGCTGGCGCCGTAGGGATTGGTCGCCGAGCGCGGAAAATCCTCGCGGATCGGCACCGAAGCCGGATCGCCATACACGGTCGCCGACGAGCTGAAGATCAGCGTTTTCACATGCGCTTCAGCCATCGCTTCGCACAGCGCAATCGTCCCGCCGACGTTCCAGTCGTAGTAACGCAGCGGCTGCGCCACCGACTCGCCGACCGCCTTCAGGCCGGCGAAATGGATGACCGCATCGACCCGCTTTTTCTCAAAAATCTGCCGCAACAGCGACCGGTCACGGACATCGCCCTCGAAAAAGACGGGAGCACGACCGGCAATCTGGGCCACACGCTCAACGACATCGCGCCGGCTGTTGGAGAGGTTATCGACGATGGAAACCTCGTGCCCGCCTTCGAGCAGCGCGACACAGGTGTGCGATCCGATGAAGCCGGTGCCGCCGGTTACGAGAATATGCATGCTTTCCCCCGATTCATTGCAGTTGCGGCGCGTACTCCGGCACGAATCGTTGCAGGTGCCGTTTCAATTCGTTCGCGCTTGCCGGCGCCGGCTGCCCGAGCCAATGGTCGAGTTCGGCCCGCCAATCGGCCGGCGGGGCCGCTTCGGCCTGGGCAACACGCAGCTTGTCATGGGGCGTGGGCAGCGTCCGTTCGCTGTCCGTCAGCAATTCCTCGTAGAGCTTCTCGCCCGGCCGTAACCCGGTGTATTCGATCCTGATCTCGTCCTCGGAAAAACCGGAGAGGCGGATCATGTCGCGCGCCAGATCGGCGATCCTGATCGGCTCGCCCATTTCCAGCACGAAAATTTCGCCGCCCTGTCCCATCAGCCCCGCCTGCAGCACCAACTGCGCCGCCTCGGGGATCAGCATGAAATAGCGGATGATCTCCGGATGCGTCACCGTCACCGGGCCACCCCGGGCGATCTGCTCGCGGAATTTCGGGATAACGGAGCCGTTGCTGCCAAGCACGTTGCCGAAACGGACCGTAACGAAGCGCGTCCCGCCCGCCTGCTGCATCCCGCCAAGCACCCGCTCGGCCAGTCGCTTGGTCGCGCCCATGACGTTCGTCGGATTGACCGCCTTGTCGGTCGAAATCAGCACCATTTTTTCGACGCCATACCGCTGCGCCGCCTCGGCCAGCCGCTTCGAACCCAACACGTTATTGCGCACCGCCTGCCAGGCGTTCTCCCCCTCCATCAGCGGCACATGCTTGTACGCCGCCGCATGGAAAACAATCGACGGACGGTGCGTCTGGAACACCCGTTCCAGAGACTCGACGTCCTTCACGTCACCCACGACGCAGGCAATCGGCAAGGCCGAAAAACGACGCTGGAACTCCTGTTCGACCTGATAGAGCGCGAACTCCGAAATGTCGAACAGCACCAGCAAACGCGGCCTGAACTGCGCGATCTGCCGCGCCAGCTCCGAACCGATCGACCCCCCCGCTCCGGTCACCAGCACCACGTGTTCGCCGAGCCAGTCGCGCAAACCGGCATTGTCGAGCCGAACCGCCTCGCGCCCGAGCAAGTCTTCGAGCTGGACCTGACGAACCTGGGAAATGCTTACCTTCTCGGACAGCATGTCATCGAGACTCGGCACCGTCAGCACCGAGAGGCCCGCCTGCACGGCCACTTCCATCGCGTGACGGCGGCGCACCTGCGAAGCTTCCGGCATCGCCACGATGGCTTTCCTGACCGACAGCTTGTCCGCCCATTTCGGCAGGTCGTCGATCAGCCCGAGGACTTTCACCCCGTGCAGTTCATGACCGACACGCCGGCTCTCCGACCCGAACAGCCCGACCACGCACCAGTCCGGCGAGAACACCAACTCGCGAAGCAACCGATCCGCGCCATCGCCGGAACCGAGCACCAGCACCGGTTCGCCGACCAGCATCATCCGCCCGTACAAAGCGCGGTCGCGCCACGCCCGGTAGGTAAAGCGGCCGCCGCCCATGGCGAACACCAGAAGAATCGGGTGCAGGATCAGCACCGAGCGGGGCACGGAGGTTTTCTGGAACATGAAAACGGCCGCTCCCACGCCAACCGCCGCCACAGCAACGGCAACGATGATGCGGCGCAAATCCATCAGGCTCGCGTAGCGCCAGATCCCCCGGTACAGACCAAAAAGCCAGTAGGCCGGCGCATGAACGGCCAGCACCAGCAGCAAGGCTTCCGCCCCTCCGGCAAGGAACGGCCCGGGAATATCCAGATTGAAACGCAGCCAGTAGGCAAGGAACCAGCACACGACCAAGGCGGAAAGGTCGTAGATAACGGCAAGAAAACGCTTGGCGACGAGAACGGGATTCATCGGGGAATGATAAGACGGGCCTCAGGCGTGAGGCGAACCGTGCATTCTACTTGATCACCAAAGCATGATCAGTGCGAAACACCGTCGCGCTTCACAACCTTGATGGCCGTTCTCCAGATGATGAGGCAGTCGAACCAGAAGGAGCGACGCTGCAAATATTCGACATCGAGCGCCACCTTTTCCGGAATCGGCAACTCATCGCGGCCATTGATCTGCGCCCAGCCGGTCAATCCTGGCGTCAGCTCGTGAACGCCGTATTGCGTGCGCAGGTCGATCAAATCCTGCTGGTTGAACAGCGCCGGGCGAGGGCCGACGAAACTCATGTCGCCCTTCAGGATGCTCCACAACTGGGGCAGTTCGTCGAGGCTGGTTCGCCGCAGGAAGGAGCCTATCGGCGTCAGATGGCTGGCCGGATCCTTGAGCAGATGCGTCGCCACCGCCGGAGTACCGGTCCGCATGCTGCGAAACTTGGGCATTTTGAAAATCCGGTTGTTTCGGCCAACCCGGTCGGACCAGTACAAGGCCGGCCCCGGAGAAGTCAGCCGCACCAGCGCAGCAACAACGATAATCGGCAACCACAGGAACGCCAAGGCCACGAGGCCCAACACAAGATCAAATGCGCGCTTCACCCTTCCTCCAAACCGCTCAGGTCCGCACCGAAGCCTGCAGCCCTTGCTGCAGAGAATACGGCGGCCTCCAGCCAAGATCATGACGAATTTTGCCGCTATCGACGCGCAGAGAACCCAGCAGGCGATCAAGTTGCCCCGACTTTCCGAACACACGCCCACCCAACCGCAACAATCCAACGGGGCACGGCAGCAATCGCGCCGGACATCCCATCGCGCCCCCCAACCCGCGCAGCAGATCCGGCGTCGAAACATCCTCTCCATCGCTCACCAGATAAGTCTGCCCGGCAGCGGCCGGGTGCGTCGCACAGGTGATCAACGCGTCGGCCAGATTGGCGACATAAATCAGACTCCGCGAGTTCTTGACGGAAGCCAGAGGCAACGGAAGGCCCCGCCTGAGCACCTTCAGCATCGTCGCGAAGTTACCTTTTACGTTCGGTCCATAGACAAGCGGCGGACGCACAATAACGACCTCAAGACCTGTTTCCGCGGCCACCCGATGCAATGCCTGCTCGGCCTCGAATTTTGAGACACCATAGGGATCTTGCGGCATTGGCTGATCGCCTTCCGAGAACGGCTCTCGACCTTCCGTGCCTTCCCCATTCACCTTGACCGAGCTGACGAAAACAAAACGCCTTACGCCGGACGCCACCGCTGCCCGGGCCAGCCTCTCGGTCCCGAACACATTCACCCGGCGGAATTCCGCCAACGGGTCGACCGCGCTCTCGTGCATCACATGGACACGGGCGGCAAGATGAATAACCGTCGTTATATCCGCAAACGCCCCCACCAAGTCTGGGCCGGATACGAAATCCGCAATTTTCGCGACTTCGCAATCAAGATCAAAATCCGCCCCCCCCCGTACCAAGGCGCGTAACGGAATGGCACGTTTCAGCAATTCGGCACACAGAGCGCGTCCGACGAAGCCGTTGGCTCCTGTCACCAATACAGCCATCCCATGCCCTTCATCACCCAAATGCATTTCCGATGTCACGTCGCAAAAAACCGGGCTCGCGCCAAAACCACCTGCGTCCATAGCCAGGAACGAGTCTTGCTGCCTGCCAACAGCCCCAGAAACACGCTGATGGCGCCGGTCATCACTAGAAATGCCGCATCCTCCACGCGTCCGTGCGACGTGAAGACAAACGTCTTGGTCAACAGGCAAGACAACAACGCGACCGCCGCAACCGACAAAACATCCTCGAACAACCAACGCCATTTGATCTCCGGAGCGACCTTGCCATGAGCGAAGGTCACCCAGAACAGAAGGAACAAGGCATTTCCAACCAGCCAGACCCATCCCGCACCTACGGCCCCATATCGATAAGCCACGACGGCCAGAATAGGGAGCCACGCCACCGCAAAGACCGACGAACCAATCCCCTGCCAACGAGTAATCCCTTTGGCAAACTGGACCTGGAAGGCCAGGTTATGCAAAGCAAACGCCGCGTTACCCATTGCATACAGCGCAAGCACCGGCGCCGCTTGCGCCGCGAGATCGGCATTATTTGTCCACGTCAGCAACAACGGTTCGGCCAGGAAAACCATCACCCCCGCCGCAGACATGAGTAGAGCTGCCGCAAACTGGGTTCCCAATCGATACAGATCAGCCATACCGGCCCACTGCCCCTGCGCCGCCAGCATGGTTATCCTGGGCTGCAACGCTTGACCAAAGGGAAAAAACATCAAGATGATGCCATTGGCAGCGGTGACCGCGACGCTGAAATAACCGTATTCCTCAAGATGCAGCCAATGCGACAAAAGAAGCTTGTCGGTCTGCATGATTGCGCTCCACACCAATGAAAGGTAGGCCATGCGTAGCGCAAAGGGCACATGCGGCTTCAACACAGCGCCCCAGGATGGCCAGAAACTTACCCTGACCTTGGGAATTGAACGACCGAGCAGCCATCGATTAAGCCAGCATTCAAAAATCACGACCAATAGTTGGTAGGCAAAGAACGCCGCGGGCCGAATGGAAATAAAACGCAGAACGACCAACACACCCAAACTACGCAGCGTTGCCACGGCAACGGCCGCCGCACTGATTGAGAGTTGGCGGTCCAGCCCGATCAAGCCGCTGGAATAGGCCGAGATCAGCCATCGCTGCCCGACCATTACCCCCATCACCGAAATACAAAAAACAACTTCGCCATGGGGAAGCAAAGAAAACTCAAGCCACGATGACGCGATCCAGTCGCTCACAAGAACTACGGCAACAGAGCAAACCACAGCCAGCGCACCAAAAAACCACTCAAGATTGCGCAGGAGCGCCATTGCTTCTAGCGTCGACATGGCACCCGCCTTATATCGTGACAATTCCCTGGAGAACATGGGGGAAAGCCCCATATCGAGCAGCAAGAGCCACGATTGAAGCATGGCAAAGAAGCCAACAAGACCATAGGCCTCTGCGCCCATGTAGCGCACATAGAGCGGCACGATGGCAATGCCGACCAGCGCAATATAAATTTTGCTGATGTAGTTGGCCGCGAAGCCTAATTTTGCCGACATGTCGAATTCGGAAATTGCTGGCCATGGCCCCCTAGCCGTACCGGCAAACATATTCCCCAGTCTTTCGGGGAGCGCTTAGCCATGGGAAAGCACATCCTTGTACAGTGCGGCGTAAGCCTGGCCTAAAGCATTCCCGGAGAAAAGCCTTTCATAACGCTGCCGCGCGGCCAGGCCCATTTTGTTGGCAAGACCTTCTTCAAGCAAGAATTGCATGGCTTGAGCTAATGCTTGCGGACTTTCAGGTGGCACAGCGAAGCCGGTTTCTTCATGTGCGTTCACAAAAGTGGTACCCGATCCCATCTCGCAGGAAATCAGCGGCCGGCCAAACATTGCCGCCTCCACCAGCACCATGCCAAATGCTTCCGACCGCAAATGTGATGGCAAGACCAGAGCTGCGCATTTTTTCAGCAGGCTGACCTTTTCCCGGTTCGAAACCTGCCCGGCGAAGACGACATTAACCGCCCCCAACTCTTGCGCCTGTTTAACCAGCCTCTCCCGTTCCGGCCCCGAACCGGCAATAACTATTTTTGCCTTTATCCGCGTCGCCGCTTCGATCAGCGTGTGCAAGCCCTTGTAATAACGCAGAACGCCAATAAACAAAAAATAGGGCTGCCCGTCTTCCAGCTCGAGTTTCTGCAGGATCGATTCGTCGCCTTCGGCAGGATAAGTCTGCTCATCTATTCCCAAAGGAATCACGCGTACCTTATCGCGAATCGACGGATGCGAAAGCACCGGACTGGATTGCGCATAATTCGGGGACGTTGCCACAATGACCTGCACGCTACGCAACATGCGCCACATCAACGGGGCATAGATCGCACCGAGCCAGCGCTGGCGAATGATGTCGGAATGATAGGTCAGAACGGCCGGAACCTCGGGCCGCACCAGCAAATGCAGTAAATCGGCAAATGGCCACGGAAACTGATAGTGCAAGACATCGGCCCGCTTCGCCAGGCTTGCAAACAGACGTGCGTCCGCCGGACCACCCAAATCACACGAAGCGGGCACCATAAACGATCGCCCCCTTACAACCTTGGCCTCTGGACGAATCAGTTCTTTCGGGTCAGGACTGGGGGACAAGGTAAAAATAGTATTTGCTACCCCAAGCTTCTCCGTCGCCATGCAAAATTGCCGAATGGCTTCCTGAAGGCCACCCGGCGGGTCCGGAAAATAAGTCTTGTAAACGTGTAAAACCTGCATTTCACGCGCCGGAAATCAACTGACGGTAGAGCTTAGCAGTTTTGTCCGCGCAAGCCGCCCACGTTGCTTCTCTGGCCCGAACAAATCCCTTCTCACGCAGCTCTCCGGCCAACTCAGCGTCATCGACGATCCGCCGCATGGCATGGCCGATTTCTTCAATATCCAGCGGATTGACCATCAACGCCGCCCCCTCGGCAACCTCCGGCAACGCCGTCGTATTTGACGTGATTACAGGCAGCCGCGAGGCAAAGGCCTCCACTACAGGAAGCCCATAGCCCTCATACAAAGAGGGAAACACCAAAGCGCAAGCACTTTGCAACAACGCCCTGGCTTCATAGTCCGGCAAATACTTCAACCAGCGAACGGTACCACCGGCCTCTGCACGTTGCAGTTTCTCCAGCAACGCATCGACACACCACCCCGCGCGGCCAACGACAACCATCGGAAATTCCTGCTGAACTTCCAAAGGCAGCGTGGCATGCGCATCGATCACGCGTTCAACGTTCTTGCGCGGTTGCAGCGTGCCGATAAACAGGAAAAACCTCGATGGAAGCCCCAGTTTCTTCAGAACGCCGGCCTTATTCTCTTCGTCGATCTTCTCAAAATAACGCTGATCGACGCCCAACGGAACAACGCTAACCCGTTCGGGAGGAATCGCAAACTGCTCGACGATATCCTGCTTCGAATACTCGGAAATGGTGACTACATGATCCGCCCACTGGCCCGCACGGCGCCACAACCAGGTTTTCAGCGCACGATAATTCAAGCGCACCCATTCCGGATGAGAAAGCGGAATCGCATCCATGATCGTTGCCAATACGGGCACGCCGGGCAACCGCGGAATCAGGTGATCCGTGGCATGGAACAAATCCACCTGCTTTTTGAGAGCCGAATGCCCGATGAATGGAAATGGAGTAATGGCAGACATTGCTGCCATTCCGGCATAACGCGGCAGTGACAAGCCGGCTTTTCCAGCCTCGACGACCTGTTCCGTAGATAGACCAAAGGCGACCGGCCGCAGATCCACATCGGGAATCGCCAACAGCCCTTTGGCCAATTCCCGTGTATACGTGCCAATACCATCCACACCGCCCGTCTGAAGCCCACGAGACAGGACCGAAACACCGTAACCAACCCTCAAATCTCTTCTCCGCTATACATCCAGGCAAGCGTTTCTTTCAGGGGGCGCGACTTCAAGGCGCCAATGGCCGACACAAGTTTCGCGTTGTCGCCCCGCAACATTTTTACCTCATTGCTCCGAACGAATGCCGGATTCACCGTTACGCGAATACGATAGCCGGCAATTTCCGCCATCATATCCAGCACATCCTGCAGACTGTAGGCCACGCCGGAGCAGACATTGAACACCTCTCCCGCAGGCGCGGCCTTCAACAAATCGCAATAGGCCGCCGTAACCATCCGCACATCGGAAAAATCCCGCGCCACATCCAGATTGCCGAGCTCGATTTCTCTGGCGCCTCTACGGAAATGATCCACGATCTTGGGCAACAGGAAATTCGCAGACTGCCCCACCCCCGTGTAGTTGAAGGGCCGCGCGATCACAATCGGCAAGCGGCCCATCCAAAGACGGGCCACATACTCCATCGCAAGCTTGCTCACGGCATAATCATTCACCGGCAATAGCGGCACGGCCTCATTAACCGCCTCCACAGAAGAATTGCCGTAAACATTCGCACTGCTTGCCAGCAACACGCACTCCACATTTGGCGCTTCCTCCGCCAACACATGCAGGAGATTTCGAGAGCCAATGACATTTATTTCATAAATATCGTTCACATTTTCGTGGGCGACAAAAGAAATTGCCGCAAGATGCACGACGAAATCAGGCTGAACCTCACGAACCACCTTGGACAACGCCTCACGATCGAGAATGCTGGCCAAGAAAAAATTCGGGACGTCCGCAGGATGATCACCCAGACAAAAGACAGAACAGCCTGCGCTTTCCAGATTCCGGACAAGGTGCCGTCCCGTAAACCCTGTTCCCCCTGTTATCAGTACCTTTTTTCCACGCACCAAACAACTCCTCTTGACAAGCAAAGCCCCGCCGGACGCCAAGCAAACCGAGTCCATCAATCAGTCATAATTCCGAATGAATGGACTTTTATCGCAACAAGCTTCGAATTATAATCCCTCGGTTCGGGCTCGGGGTCCCGGCTTTGGTCATTTCATTCCTTGGAAACCGCTCCCTTGCCCCTCCAAGATCCACCAGCATGACCTAACGCACAATCCACCCTGCCAACAGCGGCCAACCCAAACATTCAGGACAACAGATGACAAAAAGCGCACTGATCACAGGAATAACCGGACAAGACGGGGCCTACCTCGCAAAACTCTTGCTGGGGAAAGGATATGCCGTATTCGGACTGAACGCGCGTCGGAGCTCCGACAATCTCTGGCGCCTCCGCGAACTCGGGATTGACAACGACGTCCAGATGATTGACGGCGACCTCGCCGACCTTTCCTCAATCATTCGCGCTTTCCAAGCATCCAAGGCCGACGAAGTTTACAACCTTGGCGCACAAAGTTTTGTCGGAACATCCTGGACCCAGCCTCTGCTGACCGCAAACGTCACAGGCGTGGGGGCCGCCAACGTGCTTGAGGCCGTTCGCCTCGTAAACCCCGACGCACGCTTCTACCAGGCATCAACCAGCGAAATGTTCGGCCTCATCCAGGCAGAGCGCCAGAATGAGAACACCCCGTTTTACCCCCGCAGCCCTTACGGTGTCGCAAAACTCTATGCCCACTGGCTAACCGTGAACTATCGTGAAAGCTTCAAGCTCCACGCCAGTAGCGGCATTCTTTTCAACCACGAATCCCCACTGCGCGGCATCGAATTCGTTACGCGCAAGGTGACCGATGCCGTTGCCCGTATCAAACTTGGCAAACAAAAGGAACTCCGGCTCGGCAATATCGATGCAAAGCGCGACTGGGGCTTTGCTGGCGACTACGTCGAAGCCATGTGGCTCATGCTCCAACAGGACAAGCCGGATGACTACGTCATCGCAACCGGCAAAACGACCACAGTTCGCGAGATGTGCGAAATCGCCTTCAACCACGTTGGTCTCAACATCAACGACCACCTTGTGATTGATCCGGCATTTTTCCGGCCGGCAGAGGTCGACATCCTGCTCGGCGATCCGGCAAAAGCGAATGCAAAACTTGGATGGACAGCCAAAACACAGCTCGAACAGCTCATTGTCATGATGGTCGAAGCAGACATCACTCGCGTTTCAAAAGCATGATGCCGCATAGCTACAGGAGATAGCGTTACTTGAAAGAACTCTCGCTCGCTCCCGACGAGCGAGAGTTTCGCCGCAATTAAGCTCTCAAGCCTGACAAGGCCTCGAATCTCCTTGAGCGAAGGAAGGCTGGGCAGCAGAGCCCACCCCCTCCAACCCCATAGAGCAGAAGCAATAGACAAGGTTGCGCGAAAAACCACAGATTGCCCCAACTAGAAACAACGGATAAATCGCCGGCAAGGAGATCAGAAGTACGCTCGTTTATTTTCATGACACCTGTCTTCGATAGATTCACGATCTATTGATTCAGCTGGATGCTCCCCATAAAAAAGATCGACAAATGATTAAAAGAATAATTGCGTACCGCGGTTTTATATACGAAAGCATAAAGAGGGACTTTCAAGCAAAATACATGAACTCCATGCTTGGATCGGCCTGGGCGATCATCAACCCCCTCGCAATGATTCTTGTATATACATTAATTTTCACGAACCTGATGAAGGCCAGACTCCCCGGAACGGAAAATGAATTTTCTTATAGCATCTACCTTTGCTCCGGCATACTGACTTGGGGATTTTTCTCGGAAACACTATCCCGCACTTGCAACATATTTATAGAAAACGCCAACCTCATAAAAAAGATAAATTTCCCGAGAATCTGTCTGCCGATTACTGCCGCACTAAGTTCGCTCGTCAACTTCTCCATTGTATTTGTGCTATTCATCCTGTTTTTAATAGTTACGAACAACTTTCCGGGCTGGAGCTTTCTTTCTTTCTTCCCGACGCTTTTTGTTCAACTCATATTCTCTATAGGGCTAGGGGTGACACTTGGATTGTTAAATGTTTTTTTCAGGGACATTGGCCAACTACTGGGCGTTTCGTTGCAGTTCTGGTTTTGGCTCACGCCAATAGTCTACCTTGACTCAATCCTCCCCGAACAAATTTTAAAAATAGTTGAACTCAATCCATTAACACCGCTGGTAAAGGCATACCATCTGATTTTCATTTACAACGAACACCCGGACGCATCCTCACTAATACCGACAGCAGCCATTGGACTACTGCTTTGTTACTCCGGGGTTTATTTATACAAACGATGCGCAGGCGAAATGGTTGATGAACTCTAGAGATCACCAATTATTGGCCAATCTGAACCGCCAATTCGCACACAGAGAAATCGGATTCTAATTACCCAGACGGGAACGCCCGCTTAAACTTTCATCCAAGAAACAGGATGTACAAAATCCATGAACGCAGCAAAAGATGGAGTGAAACGTGTATCTCTATGAGACTGCAGCAAGCTTCGAGCCAAACAGCACGGTTGAACTGGCACAGGAAATCACAACCGGGAGTTACTCCATCAATGGGCAAGGGGATGACTGGTACTCGATAGAGGCGACCCCGGGCTCACTGGAGTTCGTGATGACGCCTGCCACCGGCACGGACGTCAACATGGTTCTGTACAACTCGCAGATGCAAATAGTAGCGGCAAACTATAGTGCAGGAACCGAAACCATTAGCTACATAACCTCGCAAAGCGAGACTCTTTACCTGAAAATCTTCCCGACAGCAGCATCCACGTCAAACTACAACCTCTCCGTAACCCTGCCGGAGAACACTTGGTCAACGCAACTCGATTTTGGCCCGATTCGGGATGTCTCCGTAGCGCTTTACGATATAGACAAAGATGGGAAGGAGGAAATTTTTGTCGGCACAAGCAAAGCACTTGATTCCCAACTCAATGAAACACGCCCAGCCGGACTGATCTGTCTTGAGGATGACGGGACCATAAAGTGGTCGGTCAGTTTTCCGGCAATCAGCGGCCCGGACTCCCAGACCGGGAAAACCTATACAACCACATCAGTGAGCACAGCCCCGTCTTTCTCTGATCTGGACGGTGATGGAAGCACGGATATCGTGATTGGGGTTGGTGCCGACACTACAGGGGAAGCAGGTGCCTCCGTCGTTGGACAACCTGGAGACAAAGGCGGCATTTACGCTCTTGACGCCAACGGCAATATCAAATGGTTTCACCAAAGCCTTGATGTGATTGGCGGTAGTACCAACACCGGCGATGGAAGACCCGACGGCGTCTATGGATCGCCTGTTGTATTTGACATCGACAGAGATGGCGTCAAGGAGGTCATTTATAACAGCTGGGATCAGAACACCTGGATACTTGACGGCAGAACCGGTGCAGAAGAACAGAGAATTCATCTCGCCGACACGGTATGGTCCACCCCACGCATTGCTGATCTGAATGGCGACAACATTTTCGAGATCCTGGTGTCTGCGGACATCACGGCAAACGCCGACGCACGAACGAGCACTGGCGGAATTTTTCACGTGATTTCAGCCGATGGCTCCCAGAATTTCCCGGGCTTCAATCAGCCTGTAGGCAACCCCTCCTACACTGAACTCAGGGGAAAATATGAAGAGCAGGCATTATGGAGCAGCCCCGTTACTGCCGATATCGATGGTGATGGAAAACTGGAAATAATCTACGGAACAGGAAACTTCTTCCATGACGGACGAGGGTCTTATATCAAGGTATGGGAAGACGATGGCAGTTTGAAATACACCCTTCGCACACACGGACAGACGTTTGCGACACCACTCGTTGCCGATCTTGATAATGATGGTAGTCTGGAAATCATCGCGGCGACACTCGATGGTTATATCCACGCATGGGATCGCTATGGACAAGAGATCTTCAACACTCCTTCGCGAACCTTCTACAACACAGCCCACAACCCCATTTTCAGCGCCCCCATCGCCGTCGACCTCGACGGTGACGCGAAGCTTGAAATTCTGTATTCGCAAGGGGCTCAAATGGTTATCCTTGATCATGCGGGGACACAAATATCCAGTTCCACCGAAATGGAATACATCTTTCAATTTTTCAAAGGCTCCCCCGCTGCGAAAGACGTAGACAACGATGGTCATATCGACATTATCAGCGGGGGAACAACATCATCCAAAGACCAGTCCGTCGTATACTGCTGGGCATCCCCGAGCGAAGCTGTCGTGAACGACTTTACTGTCGGCCGCTACCAGTTCAATCAGTCAACAAGCAATATCTCCGACTTCGTAACCCGATTCTACGAAACCATTCTCGGCAGAACACCCGACCCGCACGGACTTAACGACTGGACTGACCGACTCAATACAGGCATATCTTCTGGATCGGAAGTCGCACAAGGATTCATTTTCAGCCAGGAATTCACGAATCAGGCAGTAAACAACGACGAATATGTCGATATTCTTTATCGTGCATTTTTCAATCGCCAGGCAGACAACACAGGAAAGCAATACTGGCTGGACAAAATAGCCAGCGGCGCCAATCGCGGAGAAGTTCTGGACGGATTCATTTATTCACAGGAATTCCGTAACCTCGCATCGGCGTACTCAATCCTTCCAACGAAATAAAAGCTCGCATGAGAACACTTTATATTGATTGCTCTTACCTTGCAGAGCACGTAGGCCTTAATACAGGCATTCAACGCGTTGTACGCCGCGTCATTGAGAATCTTGAGGAACTTGCGCCCGGTGTGAATTTACGGATTCAACCCGTCAAAATCGGAAGCGGACAGTTTCAGCCACTCTCCATCGAAGAGCTTTATCCGCAAACACCGCCACCTCAACCCCCTTCTCCTGCCGAGGAAACAACGCCATTTATTTACAAGGCAGCCAACTACCTTCGATCAGTTTATATAGCATCTCGTGAGTTAGTAGCGGCAATATGCGGGCACCACCCGGCAGTTCGGCGTTTTCTGTTCAAACCACGCAATGAAATGGGCCTGGGTTATATCGTTGACAACCTGACCCTGCGTCCGATGCGCTATTTATTGAAACGCCGGGACAATTCCGGAACAACTGATAATTTCAGCCTTATCAAGACCAACGATATTTTATTGTTACTCGACTCTACGTGGTATTCAGAAATCTGGCCGAGCGTTGCCAAAGCCAGGCAAAAAGGAGTCAAGGTCGTAGCCGTCATCTACGACCTCATTCCCATTACGCACCCGCAGTTTTGCGACAACTTCCTGGCAACCGTATTCAAAAACTGGTTCCATGATTCGCTTGAACACGTCGACAAGTACATTGGAATCTCGCAAACAGTTCAGAAGGACTTGCACGCCTACATGCTCAAGGAATTTGGCGAGCAGATCAACGGAAAAGCATTCGATTTCTTTCATCTGGGCGCCGATTTCAAATACCGGATCGCCGACACCTCTCACGTCCGACAAGACGTCGTCGAAGTCATGGCACAGCGGCCCGCCTATTTAATCGTATCCACTGTCGAGCCACGTAAAAACCATGCTTATTTGCTGGATGCCTTCGACAGACTGTGGGAGCAAGGAAGCAACGTCAGTCTGGTTATTGTTGGCAGGACCGGATGGAAAGTTGAGCCCCTCATGGAGCGCATCAACCAGCACCCGGAGAACGGGAAGCACTTGCATTACTGGCATGATCTGAACGATGACGAATTATTCTATTGCTACCAACATGCCAAAATGCTGCTTTTCCCATCGATTGTCGAAGGTTTCGGACTCCCGATTGTCGAAGGACTGAGCAATCGCCTGCCAGTCATGGTCAGCGACACACCAATCCACCGGGAAGTCGGAGGTAATCGCGTCGGCTATTTTGATCTTGAATCACCGGACGACCTGTATAACAAGATCACAAAAATCGAAAAGGAAGGAATACCCGAGGAGTTACTCGTACCAGCCGACTACAAATGGCTCAACTGGCACGAAAGCACCGAACAGCTTCTCGAGAAGACACTACAGGACGCGGCAAACTAAAAACCGCACACCAGAAAACACGGCCTTATCCGCTCCACGGGCTAACACCCGTGTTGATCCGTTGATGATTTCTCGACCGGTTTGCTCAACGGTTCAACGGGGAACCAGACAGTGCTCTTCTTCCAGAAAGAAGAGCACTGTCTGGCTTACAAAGCAGAAAAGGCAAAGAATTTATCAAGGACTCGCCCAACACACCGGGAATACCCACTTTGACCGACGAATTTTCAGGCGCTCGGCAGATATTGGTCGACATATCGCAGATCGTACGGAACGATGCCAAAACGGGGATACAACGCGTCACCCGTAGCATCCTCCTCCATTTGTCGAAAAATCTTCTTCCCGGTTATACAACACGACCTGTATATGCCATGGAGGAAGAATGCGGCTATCGTTACGCGGACATCGGCCTTCCGCACCTTTCCCCCCGCCATGCCGAAGAGACCAACAAAGCCATCGAGGTCAATTCAGGTGATATTTTTATTGGACTCGACCTGCAACGCCAAGTAGTCATCGCACAAAAAAACTTCCTTCAGCATTTAAGGAAGACCGGAGTAAAAATTTATTTTGTCATATACGACCTGCTCCCGATACAAATCCCATGGGGATTCGTTGATGGAACGGCAGGAATGCACCAGCGCTGGCTGGAAGCCTTGGTCAATTTTGACGGCGCCCTCTGCATATCGAAATCTGTCGCGGACGAAATGAAAAACTGGCTACGCGAAAATTTTCCAACGCACGAGCAAGGCTTCAGAGTTGGCTGGTTCCACTTGGGTGCCGACATTGAAAACTCAATTCCCTCACACGGAATGCCAACGGACGCCGGAAATTTGCTCAACTCTCTGGCAGAGAAACCAAGTTTCCTGATGGTCGGAACCATTGAACCTCGCAAGGGATACAGACAGGTACTTTCGGCATTTGAACGCATGTGGGCAAAAAATATCGAATGCAACCTGGCAATCGTTGGCAAGGCCGGGTGGAAAGTTGACGACCTTCTTCAAACACTGCGCACCCACCCCCAACGGGGACATCGCCTATTCTGGCTCGATGGAATCAGCGACCAATTTCTTCAGAAAATCTATGCGGGAACAACCTGCCTTATCGCTGCTTCAGAGCATGAAGGCTTTGGTTTGCCGCTCATCGAGGCGGCCCGTCACAACCTCCCCATCATAGCCAGGGACATTCCTGTTTTCCGCGAAGTCACCGGCGATCACGCCTGGTTTTTCCAAGGAAAAGAACCTGAAGATATCGAGCGAGCCGTTTCCCGATGGTTACAAGTCCACGCCCGGGGCAAACACCCCCGCTCGGAAAAAATGATCACCATAAGCTGGGAAGAAAGCACCCGCCAGCTGCTGAACAACATCGACTGGCCAACGGGATATCAACACTGAAACCGACGATATCCGAACGGGGTATCCTGCCCCATCTACACCGCCAGACGCATAATTCATAGAAACGACACAACACTCCCATGGGCACCATTCGCGTAAACAATCTTGGCAAGGCTTACAAAAACTACCCCACCCCAAAGTCCAGACTTCTCGAATGGCTGGTACCGGGTAGCAAGCCAAGGCATAGCACTACCTGGATACTGCAAGACATCAACTTTGAAATCGCCGCAGGTGAAGCGGTTGGCATCCTCGGAATCAACGGAGCCGGCAAAAGCACCCTGCTCAAGATGATCTGCGGGACCACCCAGCCCACGACAGGAAGCGTCCAGTTGCAGGGCCGCGTGGCCGCCATGCTCGAACTCGGCATGGGCTTCCATCCGGACTTCACCGGCCGCCAAAACGTCTATATGGCAGGGCAACTGCTTGGCATGCAGGAAGCGGAAATCACCCGGCTCATGCCGGAAATAGAAGGATTTGCCGAAATTGGCACGTATATCGACCAATCCGTCCGCGTTTACTCCAGTGGCATGCAGGTTCGCTTGGCCTTCAGTATTGCAACCGCCATCCGTCCGGACATTCTCATCATCGACGAAGCCCTCTCCGTCGGAGACGCCTACTTCCAGCACAAGAGTTTCAACCGGATTCGCGAATATCGGCAAGCAGGCACCACCTTGCTGATCGTGTCGCACGACAAGGCCGCCATACAATCCATTTGCGACCGCGCCATCCTGCTCAACGCAGGAAGACTCGCCATGCAGGGCTCCCCCGAAGCGGTCGCCGACTACTACAACGCGCTGATTGCCGAACGGGAAAACTACAACGTCCAGCAAGACGAAGGCACCGATGGAAAAATTCAGACCATTTCGGGCACTGGCGAGGCCACGGTTACCGACATCGTACTCAAGAACGACAAAGGACACGTCGTCGAACTGATTGACGTTGCGCAGCCCGTAACGCTCGAAATCCGCGTACATGCCAATACCGACCTCCCCAGGCTGGTGCTTGGCTTCATGATCAAGGACCGCCTTGGACAGCCGGTGTTTGGCACCAACACCCACTACGTCGAACAGCCACTCCACGATGTTCGGGCAGGACAGGATATCTGCTACGCCATAAGCTTCGAGGCCAACTTTGGCGAAGGCAGCTATTCCGTCTCCACCGCCTTGGTCAGCACCGAAAATCACCTGCAAAACAACTACGAATGGCGAGACCTTGCCCTCGTTTTTAACGTCACCAACATCAGCAAACCACGCTTTGTCGGCACCAGCTGGATACCGGTAAAATTCGAAATCATTGAAAATCCGGCGAGTACCAACAAGGCCCCTGATCGTCGTTCCGTCGATGCAGATCCGCTGTCGCAGTGAATCCGGGCACATTGAACAGTTGTTACATCAACGGAAGCCGGCACCCGCTTCATTGACTTGGCCATCAGCCCCCGACAACGCCCAGACACCACCTCGCCACATCCGACAGGCAGGCCATAGCAGGAAAGTCCCATGAGATTCATCTCGTACGCACAAAACTATGAAGACGTAATGCTTTGGAGAGCGCTCGGCTACGTCGGCGCAGGCTTCTATATCGACGTCGGGGCCAATACCCCCGAAGGCGATTCGGTGACCAAAGCCTTCTACGACCGAGGCTGGCACGGCATCAACATCGAGCCGCTAGCCGAACACCATGCCGAACTCGAAGCGGCACGCCCGCGCGACCTCAACCTGCAAGTTGCCATAGGTGACAGCGAAGGCCAGGCAACGCTTTACGCCCCCGACATCCGCGGCTGGGCCACCGTCTCCACCGAGGTCGCCCAACGGCACGACCAGCAAGGCGTGCCCATGCGCACGACCACGGTGCCGGTGCAACGCCTTGACCGGATCTGCGAACAATACGCCCCACCCGACATCCACTTTCTCAAAATCGACGTAGAAGGTTACGAAGCGCAAGTCCTCGCCGGCATGGACTTTTCCCGCTTCCGTCCGTGGATTGTCGTCGTCGAAGCCATCAACCCACAACAGAACAACCAGAACAGCACAGCCTGGGATGCCCCGCTGCTGGATAACCGTTACCGACCCGTCTATTTCGATGGCCTGAACCGGTTCTATCTCGCCGAAGAACACAGCGCCCTGGCGCAAGCCTTCCAACTCCCGCCTAACGTGTTCGACGATTTTGTCAGACTCGAAACCGTGCACGCCCAACAGGCGCTGGCCGCAACCGAGCGCCGGCTCTCTGAAATTCAGGCGCAGAACGACGCAGCGCTGCGGGCCATGCACGCAGAAGCCGCCTCGATGCAGGCGCGCCTCGACGCAACGCAGTCCGAACTCGGAAGAACACAGTCCGAACTCGACGGAACGCGGTCTGAACTCGAAAGAACGCAGGCCGAACTCGAAAGAACGCGGTCTGAACTCGGAAAAAAACAGTCCGAACTCAACACCATTATCGGTAGCCGTTCCTGGAAACTTACTCGCCCATTGCGCTACGCACTTCGATACGCCCGGCGCATCAAAGCTTGCCTGCAATCACCGAGTACGCCCACCCCTCCAGAATGCCGCCCATCGGCGGAGCAGGCGGCGGATACCGAAGCGCAACAAGCCACACCTCTTCCTGCAGCAACAAACCAGACGGCCGAAGTCGCAACACCTGCTCTCACGCAGGAACCCATGCCACAACGCCCAGCACCTCAACCGTCAGACCTGAAGATTCCGGGGACTTCCATCCTCAGTGCGCTGGAGCCCCCTGAAACGAACCGGCTCGCCACGCACGGCGCACCACCTTCAATGCTCCCCATGTGGTATCGCCTGACCGGACACGCCGAAGGGCATTACAGCCTGGCTGTCGTCAATCGCGGCATCCTCGGCGCCCTTGCGCACGCACATCCGGACCACGTCAGCCTGCAACCGCGCGACGGCGACTGCACCACGCTCTCGGCCAACGCCCCCGCCTGGCTCGCCAGGCTTGCCGGACAAGCCATCCCGGCCGACGCAGAAGCCCTAGTCCACACCTGCTCGATCGTGCATCACTACCCACCGATCAGCGACCCGCAGCCGGCCAAATGGCGGCTCGCCCTGTTCTTCTGGGAAGAAACCCACGTTCCGGCCCACATCGTCGAACACTTTGAAACACACTTTGACGCCGTGCTGACCGCCAGCCAGTTCGTCAAACGCGCCTTGAGAAATTCCGGCTTCAGCAAACCCATCGTCGTCATCCCCATGGGCGTCGACCATCTGGCAAGCAACCCTGGCGCACCGCTGGCCCCGCTCCCCCGCGCCGACCGCTGCCGCTTCCTGCACGTCTCCTCCGTATTCCCCCGCAAAGGCCCGGACGTCCTGCTCAACGCCTGGCTCCGCCAATTCACCGCCGACGACGCGGTCGAGCTTTACATCAAGACATTTCCCAACCCCCACAACGACATTCGGCGTCAATGGGACGAACTCAGCGCCGGGCATCCGAACCCGCCGCACATCACCATCGACGAAACACCGCTCGACGCCGACCAGATGCGCGCCCTCTACCAAAGCGCACACGCCCTCGTCCTCCCGACGCGCGGCGAAGGCTTCAACCTGCCGGCCGCCGAAGCCCTCGCGCTCGGACTCCCGGTACTCGTCACCGGCCACGGTGCCCATACCGACTACTGCAACCAGCAAACGGCCACCCTGATTCCGTTCCGCTTTGCGCCTTCGGCCAGCCACCTCAGAACGCACGAATCCTGCTGGATCGAACCCGACGCCGAGAGTCTGGGCCGACAACTCAAGGAACTCCATCAGGAAATCCTCACCAACGCCCCCGCCCTCGAACGTCGTCGCCAGGCCGCACACGCCCATCTCTGGGCCAACTACACCTGGCAGCGCAGTGCGGAAGGAATTGCCCGCACCCTTGCCCTCCTCAACGAGCCGTCCGCGCCGACCCCGATCGCACTCCACCTGGTCAGCCCCTGGAATACGGCCTGCGGCATCGCCGAGTACGCGCGCGACCTCGTCAGCGCATGCGACGACGCCACATTCACCCTCCGCATCGCCTGCGACCGCCGGACAACCGAAAGTGGAGCCGACGGCAACCGCCACTACGCGCCCACCTGGACACTCGGCGATACCGACAGCGTCCGCCAGACACTGGAAAACATCGGACAACACAGCAATCCCGGCGACATCGTCCTGATCCAGCACCAGCCCAGCCTTTTCCGGCTCGAGACAGCGGTGTGCGAGCAGATGCAAACCCTCGCGCAGAGAGGCATGGCCGTCATTCTGGAAATACACGCCACCCGCCCGCTGCTCGATCACCAACGTCCACCGCAGCCGGCCATTGACGCGCTGCGCCGCATCGACCGCATCATCGTGCACAGCATCGAAGACCTGAACCACCTGCTCGCACTCGGTCTTGACAACAATCTCCTGCTGTTACCGCACGGTGTCGCGCCGCACGCACCGTCCCGGACCGTCAGCCGGAGCGCGCTCGGCCTCCCCGAAAACGCGCTGGTTGTCGCCACGTTCGGCTTCCTGCACCCGCACAAAGGAATCGACAGGCTGATTGCCAGCCTGCCCCTCATCAGCGCGCAGACCGGACAGGAAACCCACCTGCTGGCGATCACCGCACTCCCCGATCCGGAACGCACCGAACTCCTGCGCCAGTACCAGACACAAGCCAGCGAACTCGGCCTGGCCGATCGCCTGCACTGGCACACCGACTACCAGGAAATCGGACAAAGCATCGCCCAGCTTGCCTGTGCCGACTACATCCTGTTCCCGTATGGCCAAACGCAGGAAAGCGCCAGCGGCGCCGTCACCATTGGTCTGACCACGGGCAAACCCGTCATCGTCAGCGACCAGCCCATCTTTGCCGACCTCGCCGCCATCACGTGGCAAACCGCGCGCAACAGCGCCGCCGCCATCGCCGATGCCGTCGCCACCCTGCACCGCACACCGGCCCTCATCGAACAACTCCAGACAGCGCAAAACCAATGGCTCGATGAACGCAGCTGGCCGCGCACCTCCGCACGGCTGGCACGCACCCTGATCGGCTGCAGCCGTGACAAAGCGCTGCACCAGCACGACGCCCCACGCGTTGCGCCAACGCCGCCGCGCCATCGCCTGCTCGTCGACATTTCCGAACTGTACGCACGCGATGCCCGTACCGGCATCCAGCGCGTCGTTCGCAACATCCTGCAGCAATTGCAGCAACACCGGCTGCCGCACCTTGCCGGCTACCAGATCCTGCCCGTCTACGGCGTCCCCGGCCAAGGTTTCTGCCATACCCGACGCTTCGATCCGGCCGCGCCGCTTCCCGCGTCATTCCCCGAAGCGCTCCCGGCAGAAAACGCCGTCGTCGAGCCCGAGGCCGGCGACATCTTCCTCGGTCTCGACCTGAGCGCCCACCTGTTCCCCGAAGCCGAAGAATGGCTGAACAGCTACCGGCGTCACGGCGTCCGGGTTTACTACGTCATCTACGACATCATCCCGTTACGGCATCCCGAATGGACCATTCCAGGCATGCCGGAAGCCTTTGACCGCTGGCTGCGCGCCATTGCACGCCAATCGACTCGCCTGCTCTGCATCTCCAACACCGTGGCCAACGACGTGCGGGACTGGCTGCTCAGCCACGCCTCAGAAGAAGTCATCCCCGACATCACCCACTTCCCGCTCGGGGCCGACATTCTGGCCGAGACAACTGTCGGCGCCGCAGCAAAACCAGCCGCCCCAACCGCACTTCCCGCATGGTCGAAAGCCCCCGGCACGCCGATCTTCCTCAGCGTCAGCACCATCGAACCACGCAAAGGGCAAATGCAAATTCTTGCCGCCTTCGAAACCCTCTGGGCCGAAGGCCATGACGCCACCCTCATCCTGGTCGGCAAGGCCGGCTGGATGATGGATGAATTCATCGAGCGGCTGGAAAAACACCCGGAAAACGGACACCACCTCTTTTGGCTCCAGGGCATCAGCGACAGCGAACTCGAACTGATCTACAGCCGGGCAAGCGCCCTGATCGCCGCCTCCGAAGACGAAGGCTACGGACTCCCCCTGATCGAAGCCGCCCGCCATCACCTGCCGATCATCGCGCGCAACATCCCCGTTTTCCGGGAAGTCGCCGGTCCTCACGCCTTCTACTTCACCGGACACACCGCCCGTCATCTGGCCGAATCCGTAAAATTCTGGCAAGAACTTCAACGGCACGGGCAACACCCCTCGCCGGAAGGACTCCAATGGCATAGCTGGCAGCAAGCCGCGCAACAACTTCAGAACTGCCTGATGCCGGTGCACCTCGATCAACCCGACCTCTATTGACGGAAAAAACAACACCCACGCAGCCAGACCGGATTTCGAGCATCGTAACGCTTGTTCTACCGAAGACTATCGGGTATAGACAAAAGACACTGAATCAGAAAGGTTTTTCCCCATGAAGACCTGGCACCTGGCCATCGCACTCGCATCCCTGCTCCTGTCCGGCACCACAGCACTAGCCGGCCCGGCGGCCGGCAACATCCTTCTTTCAGCGGGTCCCGCCTGGCTCGAAGCCGACGGGAAGCGCATCCCGGCCACCCGAGGCCAGGAGATCGAAGCCGGGCAGAAACTCCTGACCGGCAATGGCGGCCACCTTCACGTCCGCATGAAGGATGGCGGGCTCGTCGCCATCCGCCCCAACTCCGAACTGGAAGTGCAAGTCTTCGAATACGACCCCGCCAATCCGACGGGAGGCAAAGTCCGCTATACACTCCGCCACGGCGTTGCCCGTTCGGTGACCGGGGCAATCGGCGAAGCCAACAAGGAAGCCTTCCGCTTCAACACCCCGGTGGCCGCCATCGGCGTGCGCGGCACCGATTTCGTCGCCTTTGCCGATGCCACCGCCACGCGCGTCAGCATCAAGAGCGGGGCCATCGTCGTCGCCGCACTTGGCGACGGCTGTGCCGCCGAAGGTTTCGGCGCCTGCCTCGACCGATCGATCACCCTGCGCGCCGGCGACAACACCGGCCACGTCGAGATCAACCACAACGACAAAACACCCCGGCTGCTGCAGGACAAGCACTATCAGATTCCGGATCGCGTATCACCGCCGCTGGCCAGCGAACCCGTAGCCGTCCTCCAGGAAAACAGTCGCACGGAAGCCGTCAGCGAAAAAACGAAGCAAATTGCGGCCATTACCGCGCCGACTACACCAACCGTAGCGCCCACGACACCAACTGACACCGGACTCAACGACGTCTACTGGGGCCGCTGGAAAGCCGACCTGGCGGGCGTCTCGGGAAGCACGGCAAGCGAACTGCTGGCTGCACAGAAAAAGATCCGCGTCGTTTCCAACCTGTTCGGACTTGGCGTCACCGAAATGCCATCACGCCTGCCGGACAACTGGAAAGCCCAATTCAACCTGACCGGAGGCGATGCCTACGTTCTCTCTGGCGGCGTCTACTCCGCAGCCACACTGGGCAGTGGCACGCTAACCATCGACACAGCGGCCAGAGCCTTTTCCGCGAATGCCAGCGTAACCGAAGGACTGAATACGCATGCCATCAACGCGGCAGGTACTGTCAACACATCGGGCTACTTGCTGTCCGATGCCACGCGCTCCAACAGCACCTTCACCGGCGTAGTCCATGCCAACCTCAACACCGTAGGCAGCGTCTTCACGCGAAGTCTGGACGATGGACGCGCGCTGACCGGGACCATGGTTTGGCATCGCTAGCGAGCGTTGACCGGAGGCGCGCCAATCGGCCATTTGCACTCATACTGGCCTGCCTGATAGCAGCCCTGCTAGGGATTACGCCGTTTGCCAAGCAGCTAGAGCAAACCCTGTCGGACTGGCGCATTCGCAACATCGGCCGCGCAGACGACGCGACCCCGATCACCATCATCGCCATCGACGACGAAGCCATCGACCTGCTCGGCCCGTGGCCTTGGCCGCGCAGCCGGATGGCCCAGCTCATCGACCTCCTTTTCGAGCGTTACGCGCCAGCCGCCGTCGGACTCGACATGATCTTCCCCCCCGGCGCACCGGCCAATGAAGACGCCGCCCTTAACCGTGCCCTCGCCAACCGGCCTATCGTCACCGGCCAACTCTTCACTCACGACCCTGTCGAACGGGGCGCCCCACGCTACAACGCCATTCCGCCCAGCACTCACCTCCCCCATTTTCAGGGCATCCTCGCCAACAGCCGGCCACTGACAAATGCCCAGGCCGGTCACATCAACGCCCTTTTCGACAGTGACGGCAAAATGCGTCGACTCTGGCCCGCCGCCTGCACCGAAAAGGGATGCAGCACCGCCCTCTCCGTCAGCCTGTTCGCCAACCTTACCGGCACCCAACAGTGGACGCTTGAACCGGGAAATTTCGGACAACCGCCTTGGCGCCTCACCCCCGCAAACGCCCCCGAACTCGCCCTGCCACTGAACGACGACCAGACCGCCATCATCCCTTGGCGCGGCACCTCACCGCATCGCTACCTGTCGGCCGCCGCCCTCTGGAACGGCAGCATCGCCCCGGAAACCCTGCACAACCACATCCTCCTGATTGGTGCCACGGCCCCCGCGCTCGGTGACCGCGTCAACACCCCGGTCAGCCCCAATCTGCCCGGCGTCGAAACACACGCCCGTCTGCTCAGCGCTTGGCTGAGCGGCAAATCGCCCACACCGGTCGCCGGACAAAACACGATCCTTGCCATACTTTTGCTACTGCAAACACTCGTTCTTTTCGCGTGCAAGCAAACCCCCGTCCGCCTTGCCGCCACCGGCCTGGCGCTCGCCCTGCTGGCGACAGGCGGCAATCTGTGGCTCTACCGACAGCATGCCATTCATCTACCGCTCGCCACGCCGCTCGCCTACCCACTCCTTTTTTCCCCCGCCCTGATCCTCGCCGCCTTCATCAATGAACGGCGCTGGATTCTCGCCCGGATCGGCCATTACCTGCCCGCCCCGCTCGTCGCCCATTTACAGCGGCACGGCGGCCAGATTGCCGAAGAAACGCGCTGGACCACCGTCCTCTACGCCGACATCATCGGCTCCACGCAAGCCTCCCGGCAAATGAGCGCCGCGCAACACGCCCACTGGAGCAACCAGGCCGTCGACCTCGTCGCTCAGGAAGTCACCGAACGCCAGGGCATCATCGACAACATCGCCGGAGATGGCCTCATGGTTTACTGGCGCGACGGCACACCGGCTGAGCAAGCGCGCCACGCCCTCGAAGCCACCCTTGCCATTCGGGACGGACTGACGCGCATCAATGCCACACGCCCCCCCGATCAGCCGGAACTTCTCATGGGCATCGGCCTCCATGCCGGCCCGTTGCTTGCCGGCAACTTCGGCCACGCCCGACAGCGCTACACCATCCTCGGCGAAGTCGCCAACATCGCCTTCCGCATCGAGCGGCAAACGCGCCAGCAACCCGCCCGCCAACTCATCAGCGGCGACGTCGCCCGGCACGCGCACAGCATTCCCCTTTGCCGCATCGGCGCCTTCGCGCCAGACAATGCGGGCGCCCCCATCGAACTGTACACCTTCGCGGCACTCCCGCCCGGCGCCTCCCAATGAACCCAGCGCCCTGCAACGCCGATGCTTCACAACAAATAGCGCGCCGGAAGATCAAAACAATGTTTTCGGGATAAACTCCCGTCCCAGCACAAAAACATCGTACTCAATGCCTGTTCCGCCACGTTTACGACTCACGCTCAGCCTGGCCCTGATGCTCCTCTGCCTTGGCAGCCGGGCTGCACACTCCCAGAGCTGGCGCGACTGGATCGAACAAACCCACCGACTGCCCCCCGCCGCCGCACTCGAACGTCTGGAAAACGCCCCCGAATCCTTCCGGCAACTCGCTGACTACTACTACTGGCGCGGCCACTACACAAAGCAGACGGGAGGGAGTACCGAAGCCGCCAACGAGTTGTTCGAACACGCCCTGATGCTCGACCCGGACCACGCCGGCGCGTGGTACGACCTCGGCATTGGCTTATGCAAGGCCGGCGACCTCGACAGCTGCAAGACCCTGCTGTTGTCAGCCAAGGAACGCTTCGGCGCACCACCCATCGCACCGGAATCTCTGCCCGCCTTCATCGCCAGCGGCGAAATCCGCACCCGGCTAGGCTACAGCAACAACCTCAATGCCGGCAGCCAGACCGCCGCCCTCGGCCTCTGGCTCGACGGCCAGCGCATCCTGCTCCCGCTCGCCAATGCCAGCCGCGCCCAGGCCTCCGGATTCATCGACACCACCATCGACCTCCAGGCCATCCCTACCTTTGCGCCACGCTGGAGCCTCGCACTGACGGCCTACGGACGCCATCCTTTCCAGCACCGCGACATTCTTGGAAACTACCACCTGTTCGCGTTTGAGAGCGGCTACGCCGTCACCGCGCAACAACGCACCGGCGTCCAGACCTACCGCATGGAAGACAGCCAGCAGGGATCGCTCGCCGCCCACAACCTGTGGTGGCAATACATTCACACCGCCAGCGCCACGCAAAGCCGGATCACCGCCGAACGGCGCATTCCCGACGGCACCGCCCCGTCCTACACGTCCCTTCGCGCCGAGACCGTCACCCCGTTATGGAACACCGTCATCGGACGCATCGCGCTCGAATACGACCTGCCCGAAAATGACCGGCCGGGCCACAGCCAGCAGCGCGAAACCATCTCCTTCACCCTGCCGCTGCGCATCGCCGGAGACGGCCAGCTCAACCTCACCGGACGCTGGCAATACACCCACGACAGCGACGCCTACAGCCCCCTCTTCGGCAACGAACGCCGCACCTCCCGGCTCTGGGAAGCACGCCTCGCCGGACGCTGGCCACTGAATCCCCGGCTCGACCTGCTGCTTGACGCCGGCTACTCCAGCCAGCGCAGCAACATCAAACTCTTCGACATCGACGAAGGCAGCGTCATTCTCGGCCTCGGCGCCCGCTTCTAGCTCCGCACGCTCCTGGCGGGCAAGCAAGCGCACCTACCCGCCATCGACGTATCGCTTGCGTAATCCCAGAAACGGCTGCTCGATCGTTGTATAGCTGAGGCGCGATATCCACCACGTCAGCATCGCGGTCAACATGAACACCGCCGCCGTATCAATGGCGCGAATCCCCGACAACGACGGAATCTTCACAAAACGCTCGACGATGAAAATCACCACCGCGTGCCAGAGATAGAGTGAAAAACTGATCTCCCCGCCGCGCTCGAACCACAAATTCAGCCAGCGCGGCAACGAACCCCGCCAGCCAAGATAACTCACCACGACGAGCGACCAGCCCACCGCCTCAATCGTCGGCCACAACACCCACCACCGATTCTTGGGCGCCTCCACCAAAAAGCTCGCCCAATGCCCTTGGGCCTCCACCAGCAAGAACATCAATGCCAGCGCCGCAAGCGGCACGATCCCCGGCAGGCGCCGGGCGCTCACCCGCCCCGAAAACAACTGCGCCACCCACATACCAATCAAAAACTGATCAAACCGGCCGAGCAAAGTCGAATAAAACATCAGATTCGAACGCTCCGCGACCAAATAACCACCCACCTTGAACACCAGCAACAACCCGATCAGGCGCGGCAGGTAGCTCACCCCCTGCTCCATCGCAAAACGCACCAGAAACGGGAAAACCAGATAAAACGTAAACTCCACCGAAATCGTCCACGCCGCCCCCGTTATGAAATGGCTCGACGTCGGCGCCGTCAGCCCGAGGTTCGTCGCGAAAAAGTACAGCAAATGATCCGGCTGGAACTTGTCCCGCGTCAGCGACAACGCGATCATGAAAATGAACGTGAATAGCGGAAAAATCCGTAACACCCGGTTGTACAGGAAGCGGCCGTAATGAATCGGCCCATCCGCCGACAGCCCGATCGTCATGAACAGATAGCCCGACAAAACGAAAAACAGCGAAACGCCGGTATAGCCATCGACCATCATCGCCGTGCCATTCATCACCGGATTCGCCTGCCAATGGCCGAAAAAGTGGTGATACCAATGAAAGACGAACACGATCGCCGCCGCCAGAAAGCGCAAATGATCGAGGCGCGGCACATATTGGAGATTGTTCGAACGCATGCGAAACGGCTTTCACGAATCGGGCGGCACAGTTTACCCGAAGCCATGAAGAGAACGTTCGCCCGTAACCTCCCGACACCGCCGCCGTGACATATGTCACAAAAAATGCCCGCCGGCAGCCGCCTGTGGCACAATTTCCGCATGAGTAATGGAATCGAACCGCGCGCGCTAGCCCGTTTCCCGCTCTGGAACGGACTCCCGAACGACCTCCTGCAACGGATCGCCGACGTCTGCCAGATCGTCACCGTCAACAGCGGCCAGACACTGATCAACACCAACAGCCCCTCCCGCGGCGTATTTTTCCTCGCCAGCGGCCTGTTGCGCATCTGGCGACTCACCGAAACGGGTCAGGAAGTCCTGCTCGGCCTCGTCCTGCCGGGCGGCATGTTCGGCGAACGCTCCATCATCGACGACGCGCCCCACAGCGCCAACGTCACCTCGCTCGAAAACAGCGTCCTGCTGCGCCTTCCCCCGGAAGAAGCCGCTCAGCTGTTTTTCCACGAACCGCAGATCGCCCATCGGCTGATGCGCCACCTCTCGGCGCTCATCAGCGCCAGCAACGCCCAGCGCGAAGCCCTCACCCGCTCCGATGCCACCGGGCGGTTATGGCTCATCTTGCGCAACCTCGCCAAACCTGAACCCGGCAATGGTCTTGCCCGCGTCGAACCGCTGCCGACGCAGGGCGCGCTCGCCCAGATGAGCGGACTCGCCCGCGAAACCGTCTCGCGGCTGATCAACACCTGGGTCAAGGAAGGACGCATCGAGCGCGGGCAAAACTGGGTTGTGCTGCGCATCCAGCAAGGGCCGAAAAGCAGCGCACCGGACGCAATTGCCGATTAGCACGCCAGCCAATCACGCCGAGCCCCTTTTCGTTTTTCCGCAAATTGCCGTTTTTCGCGCCGCAAAGCTGCGCGCCTGCAACCAGTGTCCCGCGAGAAAATCAGCGCCGCCCACCGCGTGCCCGTTCAGTTCTCCAGGCGCTTCAGGTCGCGGTAGAAGTTTTCATGAGGACCGACCGTCAGGAGCTTGAGGCTGCCCTCCTCCAGAAGCCGGTAAAAAAGCAGGCAGAGTTGATGCACCATCCGGAACTTGTAAACGTAGGGATCGGCTTTCTGCGGCCGGTGTAACTTCTTGACAGCCCGCTCGAAGGTTGGGGTAACAAGAATACGCATCAGCCGAACTGATACTCACCGACCGCCTCTTCACTGTCCGCGATCAGGATATCCCGAATCATGGCAAAGGGCAGGTCAGGGTTCTCTTCGGCAATCTTGCCGATACTTGACCAATACTCGATCTGCTTGGGCACCGAACGATGCCCAACGGCGGCATCGCGCTTGGCTTGATCCACTTTTCCTGCCGAATTTGCTCAAGCGTTTGAGCACACCCCACATCCCGAGCAATGCCTTCATTCATCGCCGCCAGGTCCTGCGGCTTCAAGCCGCTTGCAGGTCAGTTGGCAACGCCGCTCGATGAGATCAACGATCTTGCTGAGTATGTCGTGATCCAGGCCCCGGGTGACGAACGATGAACGCAGGGCGGCGGCTTCGAGGGGTAACTGGCGCGCGATGGCCAGAACCCGCTTTTTGACCTGCGCTGGAGACAGTCCTGCCGCCTGCGCAAACTGTTCCCAATGCCGCGCCTGGAGTTCGGTGAACTTGTATTTGCTGCCGATCTTCATCGCCATCTTGTCCGTGAGATTGGCGTACACCGCTGTCGACAAGGCATCGTACAGCGGTGCTAGTGCCGCGCCGCGCTCGGTGTAGATCAGGGAGAAGTTCTTGGCGTGTGCATCGTGGTTGCCGATCAGGGCGTTGAAAATCACGTAGTCCAGCAAGCCCAAAATGTGCGGAGCGCTGGGGCGTGTTGCTTTGCGCACCAGTTCGAAGCATTGGGCCAGATCTGGACCGCCCTCGTTCTGGTACTTGTATTCCGGTGCGACGCCCAGTGCCTGGCAGAAGTCTTCCTGATGCAGCCGCCGCAAGGCACCGTCGGGTTGGCGGACGCGGTCATAGCGATCCACCAGCAAATACTCGCGATCAGCCACCCGGTGAATGACTGCACTGGCGGTAGACAGCTTTATCTGTGCAGCCAGGGCCAGGCAGAATCCTTCGTTGAACACGCTGCCTTCGACAGCCGAAATCACCGGCTTGAGGATGTGAGAGCTTGGGGTGTTCTGCAGAGGCAAACCCAAGCGCCCATCAGCAAAGATCACCGGCAACTTGTCCTGAGCGCCGGCCAGGGACAGCCGCAACCCCTCGTCACCCGCCAGCATCGGGCGGCGCGGCAGTTCATCCAGAATGGCGACCAGTTCTGCCTCGTCCAGCCAGCGCACCACTGGCGCGGACTGGATGACGTCGGGTTGTTGGCCAGTTTCCAGCAGGCTGACCGCACCAGCGCATTCGCCACCAATCCCGTCTAGCAGTGCAAAATCATTCTGGCGCGAGACGTGTAGTGTTTGGGCGATCAGCTTGCGCTTGTCGCCTTCTGGCAGCAGACCGGCAAAGAAGGGGCGCGTGGCCTTGTCGTCAAAAGCCTCTGCCTGTAAGGGGAGGTGGTGTGACAGTGGACGTGTGTTGGCAGATTGCAGCCATTCGGGTAAGTAGCTGAAGCTCAGCCGGCCATCGACTTGAGCCAGCTGTCCGACGTGTTGCCCCAGCAGCCAGACTTCCAGGACTCGGCTCATTTCTGGCTCTCCTCCAGCCCTGCCAGGCTCAGCGTTGCCCCCAGCGCCTGTAGGACTCGCAAGACGTTCTCCAACCGGACGGTGGGTTTGCCTGCTTCCAGATCAACAATGAACCGTACGCCAACGCCTGCTGCTAGCGCCAATTGGGGTTGGGTCAGTCCCAGTGCTTTGCGGGCGCGTCGCACTGCGTCGCCCAGATGTTGTGGAGTTTCGATTAATGTAGGCATACCAGTTTCCCGTTCGGGAAATTATGCCGACTGCCGGAGGGATTTTCAAGAAAATTAACTGATCGGGAAATTATGTGCTCATTCCTGTAGGCAATCCGGAAAAATTCCCGTTCAGGTAAGTGTTGCGGGCCAGCCCGGTAGAGCACGACAAATTGACACAACGCCCTCCCGCCCCGACCTCCGGCGCTCCCGGTCTCGGGGCTTTTTCTCGTTCTGAAAGGAGCTGCCATGCGCATTCTGCGTGCCCCCCGAATTGACCCGAGGTATCGAAGATATCAGCCTCCGGACTTCGACCTCGACCGTCGCCTCTGGCGGATTCCCTTGGCGAAAAGCGGCAAGGCGCGCCATGTCCCGCTGTCGGATCGCGCCGTGGAAATCCTCACGGAGTTGCCGCGCTGGGACGGGTGTCCGTATGTCCTGCCGAACCCGCACACGAAGAAGCCGTTCGTGTCGGTCTTCTATGCATGGGATACGGCACGTCGGCGGGCCGGAATGCCCGAACTCCGAATGCATGACCTGCGCCAGGACCTGCGCCAGGACACCCACACTGTTTTTCAGGTTGTGACGAGGCTTTGGCAAGATAGAGCCGCCCTCGCCGCCGAGCCCAGCACGGGCAGCGACGGTTTCCTTGAAGTCCCGCGCCGATGTCATCATTCACCCCGCCAGTAACGCCTTGAGATCCTTGAGCATCAGGAACAGGTGGTAGGGATCGGTCGGGCTTGGCTCGAACTCCCAGGACTCATACCACTGCCGCGCCGAATCATCCTTGGCATGAACCAGCAGGCAACGAATGCCCGCAATGTCAGCAGCCTGTGCGGTGCGCAGCAGCGCGTCCTTGAGCAGCGCTTTGCCCAAGCCCTTTCCCTGGTGATCACGATCTACAGCCAGTCGTGCCAGGATCATGACCGGCACCGGATGCCGGGCCAACCCCTTCATGACGCGCACTGGGGCGTCCTCCGGATCAACGCTACCTACCGCCAGACTGTAGAAGCCAACCACTTCGCCGTGCAGGCAACACACGTAGGTCTGGGCGCTGTTGGCTTTCTGGTTGACGAGCGCATAGCGCTGCAGGAACTGGCTGAGTGCCGGTTGACCGCAATCGAAGCCTTCCGTCGAATCCGCAGGCGCGAGCTTGCGGACCGGTTCATACGCAGCACTCAACCCAGAACCCCGGGGTCACTGAGCAGTTTCTTCAGGCGCGGCTTGGCTTGCACGGGTCGATCCAGCGCTTGCTGAAACGCCTGCCACTGGTCATCGTTCAGCACGAAATGGCGACGATCTGCCAACGCCTGGTTGGCCGCGATCACTCCGGCGTCCAGCAGGAATTCGCTGACGTTTTTGTGGCAAGAACGCGCGGCTTCCTGCAGCAGCTGCTTGACAGAGCTGCTGGCGCGGACATCGATCCGTTCGGTTTTGGAGAGGTTCAAGGTGCTCATGGCAACCCCCATGTTCTGAAACTTCCCTCATCATAGCGTCCGGACGATGTCCCGACAAGTCAAGCGGGCGGCGCGCAATCGGCTCGTGCCGTCAAAAGGCATCAGCGGTTGTTGAGGCAATTCCGCAAGATGCGCTTCATGGCGCAGGGCGAGCAACGACCTGACGCTGGCGGGTGGTGCCTTGTTTGGCGCCACCTCGCGGCGCGAGCGGCGCGGCGGGGCGCTTTCGGTCTCCGGCTTGCAAACAAGGTTGTAAACAAGAAAACAAGGTGGGCGTCCTTTTGTTTCGTCTTTTCTTTTGTTTCGTCTTTTGTTTCGGATCACAGCCACCAGAAACTCCGCCCATTGGCGGATTTAAGCCACAGCGTTTCAGCGTCCAAGCCAGCGCATCACTTGGGAAATTCGCAAATTTGCGGATTTGGCAATCCTCGTGCTGCTACAACTTGCCTTGAATTAGTGCCGCACCAAATTTATAATATCGTGCATACCATCAAGGAGCCTTATCATGGCCATCACGGCACACTCTCCCACCGTCAAGGTTGTCGGCACCAACGGCCAAATTTCGCTGGGCAAGCAATACGCGGGTCGCCAGGTGCTGGTGGAAGAGTACGAGCCTGGCGTCTGGCTGGTGCGCACTGCCACCGTCGTTCCCGACAACGAGCGCTGGCTGCACGAGCCTCAAGCAGCGGCCGATCTGCAAACGGCCATGGCCTGGTCCGTGGCCAATGTGGCATCGGATGCCGATACCGAAGACACGCTCAAGCGCCTGGGCCATGGCGAGCAGTGACGCCAAGGTCAGGCTCGACCTGAACAACCCGGTGTTTCAGGACAACCTGCTTACGCTGCAAAAGACCGAGCGCCACGCAGCTCTGGATACGCTCCACAAAATTCGCCAGCTGACTTGGAACCAGCTGTACCGCGACCCGGGCCTGAAGTGGGAGAAGATCACCAGCGTCAGGCCACCCCAGGGCATCGATGCGATCTACTCTCTGCGCATCACCCAGGCACGCCGGGCGACTGCGTACCGCGACGGGGATTTCATCCGACTGCTCACCATCGCGCCTGATCACGATGCCACCTATGGCAGGAAATGAGCTGCAGCACTGGTGCTCATCCGAGCAACCCGGCATCACCCTGCGCGAGATGAAGCACAGCTACCCGGGTGGCAATCGCGTGCTATCGCTACTGGTGCTGGAGTCTGCGGCGCCGAGGAGCTTCGCTGGCAGGGGGTGGGAGGATGAGGAAACCGAGGACAGCTACGACCGGTTTATTGGTGAACGGTGAGGCTTGAATGATCAACAACGCGATCAAGCACAACTTTTCGCGGCAGGAATACGTAGGTGAGCTTACAGGATGCTCAGCCTATTTCCCGTCCTCTGGAAAGGCAAACTCAGCGCGAGCAATGCTTCATGGATGCGATGTACTCTTATTCAAGCTGTCGGAGAGAGAAGGGGCTGTTGATGCAATCATCACGATTCCTGATGACTTTTCATCGATACACTACTTCCGCAACCAAGCCACTACAGATGGCATAACCAAAGATGCCCATCTCACCTATCATGGCCGCCCGAAGCGGAAGAAAATGACGGGCGAAATCCACCTGGTGAACGATGGTCAAAATCGATTCTCCGGCCAGTCCAACCGAGTAGCTGCGCCACTTTCAATCAGCAGCGACATTAAGACGCACCCTCTACCAATATGCCGAATAGAACTCAACCTTCGGGCCGGAAAAGTTCAGCCGAGAAATAGTATTTCTAACGTCTTTGAACTTCACCTGGGAAATGTATTTTTCAACACCATCGAAGTTTATCTAGCTCAAGCCGGTTTTTTGCACTCAATTGCGTCCTGTACCCCTTCAGTACGAAATGTCTTGGGGTCAATTTTCGTCTTCACTGACATGCAGTCTTTCTATGCCGATACTCTGTGTCGGCGCGCAGGTCTTTACCCTCAAGCTCTGGCGTTGCAAACAAAAAACTACGAGCTTGTAATCCTTGCCACGCACGAGTACAAAAACACCTCCTACAAAGAAAATACGCTGCGATATTTTCACACAAAAGATTACTTTAAGAACTTGGTATCGCGATCCTGCGCAGCGACTGAGCAAGGTTGGTTTGTAGACCAAAAGTCACATGCAGCTCCCAAACCGGGATTTACAAGTTTGAAAACCTTCCTTTGACTGTGGCTTGATCGGGTGGCTGGTTAACTTGGAGACAAGGGCGTACCGACATGTGTATCCTCGGGGGGAGCCCGACTACGTCTCAAAGTCCCGATGGAATGATATGCAGGCTACGGCATGGGAAATTGGAACGTCTTACAGGGACTTTCTAATCAGCCTCCAACAGGAACATGCTGCTCGCACTGGACTACCACCCAAGACAAGAAAGAGGCAATGAGCACGTGAGGCCAAGCCCAGCAATCCACACGGCCGATGCACGAAAAGCCGCGCAGGCCGGTTAGGTCCACGCTCCTGAGTGTCCGCTTTCCAGGAGCGACTACGGCAGCTACAGGCCTCACCCCACCACGACCACCTCCACCGCCTCCCGTAGCCTCACCAAAAGCATTGAAGCCTTCAGCGAAACTGCAGGAACGTTGGCAGCGAGCCCAACCCGAACCTAACCGTCTCCATCGGCACATCTTCCATCCGTGCAAAAAGGGTGCGGCCAGAATCATCTGGATAATCAATCCAGACGTCGTAGTGCGAGTGAGGACGAGCTTTTGCTGCCCGTGCATATGCAGCCTTGAAGTTGAGCTCGTAAAGATCACCGGGTACCGGCGTGGGCACCATGCGCACTATGACAGGCTTGCTTCTGCGCTTTCCGCCGAGCTCGGGAAGACCGGTGTGCTCGCGTAGCTGATCAAGCTCAAAGCGCAGATAGTCGGCAGAACGAGGATCCAGACCACCGGCGATCACTGCAGATGCAACCTCCTGAGCAACAACGAGTGTCAACGGCGATTCAAAACTGATACAGATTTTTGTTGGGCAGCGATTCAAAACTGACACACCCCGGACACTTCATTTGCGCTGATCGCGTTGCCGAGAGGGAGGGGCGAAGGCCCGACCGGAAGGCGGCGCGATCAGCGC
>NZ_SSSR01000008.1 GCF_009469695.1 Propionivibrio limicola | reverse complement strand
GTCGGCCTGAATGCTCATGTATTCCTTGCCGCGGTGCGACATCTCCATGACCGACATGCCCGAACCGTGCCAGTCGAGCAGTTCGTCACGGGCTTGTTCAAGCACGGCTTTGGGCAGCACAGCCGGTCCGGCGGCAAAGTTGATCGTTGGATAGCTCATGCGGTTTCCCTTTCGTGGAGGTCAGTTTCGGATTCAGGCGGGTTTTCACGGTCTGAGGCCGTGGCGAGTGTCTTTACATTGGGCGCAATCCTCAGCACCTTGCCGCCAATCAGCGCCGTCGCCACTTTCTTGTGTGCCTGAGCGATGATTTTTCCGAAGGTCTGCCGTGCGATGCCCATGCACGCGGCGGCATCCGCCTGATACAGCCCTTCGAAGTCGGCCAGCCGAATAGCCTCGATTTCGTCGAGCCCGAGGACGACTTCATCGAGGTTCTTTACCGAAGCACACTGCGGTTTGAAGCAGACGGCGGCAATCTGGCAGCAAACTTTCCGGCACTTTATCGGGCGGCCCATGGTCGCTCCTGCTTCTTGTGTTGGTTTTTTTGCATGGTTAATTGCATCAGAGAATCCAGTTCCGCCGTATGTTCCAGAGACTCAAGGCAAACAACCCGGCGCAGAACAATACGAGTACGGCAAGATCAACCGCGAACGGCAGGTTGTGCGCGCCCCGCACGGCACCGTGCAGTGCGTCGGCGCCATAAGTGAGCGGCAGTGCGTAGGCCAGCGGCTTCAACAGCGATGGCAGCTGTTCGACCGGGAAGAAAAGGCCACAAAGAAACATCATCGGAAAGCGGAAGAAATTCGAGAACGTTTGCGCCTCGAATACTTCGCTGACCGCCACGGCAATGAACAGGCCGAGGAAAGTTGAAGCGAGCGCCACCAGCACCACAGCCGGGATGAAGATGCTCCAGACGATTCCGCCGAGGTCGATCAGAAATGCCGCCATGATGACCGGCACGAAGGCGTTGGCCACGCCGAACAGGATGGCGCCGCCGGTCTTGGCCAGCATCAGCAGCTCGAACGGCAGCGGCGCGAGCAGCAGGCGCTCGAACGAGCGGCTTTTCTTCTCGAAAGTAACTGTGACGGCGAGCATCGAGGTGGTGCCGAACAGGATCGATACCGCAACAACACCCGGCAGCAGACTGGCGATGCTGCCTACCTCGCCGGCGGATTTGATGAAGAACATCCCTGTCCAGGCCAGCGGGAAAATGATGCCCCAGCTGACATTCGGTGGTTTCAGATAATAGGTGCGCATGTCCTTGCACAGGATGGCCCAGATGGCTATCGCCCATTTCATGATCTGCCCCCTCCGGTTTTTTCTTTGCGCATGCTGTTGATGCCGATGCCGGTGACCTGCACGAAGACGTCCTCCAGCGTCGGGCGGATTCTTCTTGCCTCCGAGACTTCGATCTGTCGCTCTTCGAGAAAACGTACCAGCGGGCCGACGCGGATTGGCCCGTCAGCTTCGACGCGCAGCCGGTCATTGCCTTCCGTCGAAAAGGAGAGGTCCGGGAAGGCCGCCGCCAACTCCTGCGGCAAGCCGGGGAAGGTTTCGCAGGCGATCTGCAGAAGATGCTTGTTCTGTACCGGCTGCAACAGATTTTCAACCGAGTCGAGGCAAACGATGCGCCCGTCGACGATGAACGCGATCCGGTCGCACAGCCGCTCGGCTTCTTCAATGTAGTGCGTCGTCATGAAGACGGTGATGCCGTCCCGCCGCAAGCCGCCAATCAGCATGCGCAACTGCCGCGCGCTGGCGACGTCGATGCCTGTGGTCGGCTCGTCGAGAAACAGGATTTGCGGCCGGTGAATGATGCCGGCGGCGATAGTCAACCGCCGTTTCATCCCCTTCGAGTAGGTGCCGAACTTGCGGTTGGCCGCCGCCGTCAGATCGAAGGCGTCGAGCAGCTCGCGGGCCCGCCGCTGGCGCTCTTCCTTGCCGATACCGTAAAGCGCGGCGCAGAAACACAGATTCTCGAAGCCGGATAGTTCCGGATAGAGATTGCTCTCATCCGGCACCACGCCAATCAGATGTTGCGCGGCGCGTGGCTGTTTCACGCAATCGATGCCGCCGATGAAAATGCTGCCTGCGTCCGGACGGGCGAGTCCGGTGAGCATATTGATCGTCGTGGTCTTGCCAGCGCCGTTCGGGCCGAGGAAGCCGAAAAGTTCGCCGGGGCGTACGGCAAAGTCGACCTGCCGTACTGCCGCCACCTCGCCAAATCGCTTGGCGAGGCCGCGCACCTCGATGGCAAAAGCCATGTCCGCGCTCATTTCAATCCCGTTCCGGCGCTGCACGTTGCATCAGCCCGACGATCTGCTCCGGCGTCATGGCACCGAGGTCCTTGCCAGCGACGTCGCGCACGGCCACCTTGCCTTCGGCCTTTTCGCGCTCGCCGGCAACGAGCAGATAGGGAACGCGCTGCATCGTGTGTTCGCGTACCTTGTAGCCGACTTTTTCGTTGCGCAGATCGGTGACGGCGCGCACGCCTGCCTTCTTCAGCGCGGCCACGACCTCTTTCACGTAATCGGACTGCGCGTCGGTGATGCCGAACGCAACGGCCTGCACCGGCGCCAGCCAGGCCGGGAAGGTGCCGGCGTAGTGCTCGATCAGGATGCCGGTAAAGCGTTCCAGCGAACCGAACAAGGCGCGGTGCAACATCACCGGCCGCACACGTTCGCCGGCTTCGTTGATGTAGCCGATGTCGAAGCGTTCGGGCAGGTTCAGGTCGACCTGCAGTGTGCCGCACTGCCAGTCGCGGCCGATGGCGTCGCGCAGCACGAATTCGAGCTTCGGGCCGTAGAAGGCGCCCTCGCCCGGATTGGTCGTATAGGCCAGCCCCATGGCGTCGAGCGATGACGACAAGGCATGTTCGAGCAGATCCCAGGTTTCGTCGCTGCCGATGCGGTTGGCCGGGCGCGTTGACAGCTTGATCGCTACTTCGTCAAAGCCAAAATCGCGATAGATGTCGAGGATCAGCCGGATCACCGTTTCGCACTCGCCCTGCATCTGCGCCGGAGTACAGAAGATATGCGCGTCGTCCTGCGTGAAATGGCGCACGCGCATCAGCCCGTGCAGCGCGCCCGACGGCTCGTAGCGATGCACCTTGCCGAACTCGGCCATGCGGATCGGCAGGTCGCGGTAGCTCTTCAGGCCGTTGGCGAAGATGGCCACACCGCCCGGACAGTTCATCGGCTTCAAGGCAAAGGTGCGGCCGTCCTCGGTCTCGGTAGTGAACATGTGGTCGCGGTAGTTGGCCCAGTGGCCGGAAAGCTCCCACAGCGAGCGATCCATCACGTCCGGCGTATTCACTTCCTCGTAGCCAGCGTCGAACTGGCGCTGGCGCATGTAGGCGATGAGCTGCTGGAACAGCGTCCAGCCCTTGCTGTGCCAGAATACCGAACCGGGCGCGCACTCGTCGAAGTGGAACAGGTCGAGCTGCGTCCCGAGCTTGCGGTGATCGCGCTTGGCCGCTTCCTCCAAGCGGGTGAGGTAGGCCTTGAGGCTCTTCTCGTCCGCCCAACAGGTGCCGTAGATGCGCTGCAGCATCGCGTTCTTCGAGTCGCCACGCCAGTAGGCGCCGGCCACCTTCATCAGCTTGAAGGCCTTGAGCTTGCCGGTCGACGGCACGTGCGGGCCGCGACAGAGGTCGACGAAATCGCCCTGGCGGTAGAGCGAGACGACGGCGTCGGCCGGCAGGTCGCGGATGATCTCGCACTTGTACGTTTCGCCCAGCGATTCGAACAGGCGGATCGCTTCCTCGCGCGGCACTTCGCTGCGTTCCAGCGGAATGTCGGCACGCGCCAGCTCGCGCATCCGTTCTTCGATCTGCGAGAGATCCTCCGGAGTGAACGGGCGCGAATAGGCGAAGTCGTAGTAGAAGCCGTCCTCGATCGTCGGGCCGATGGTGACTTGCGCGTCCGGGTAGAGCTGTTTGACGGCCATCGCCATCAGGTGCGCGCACGAATGGCGCATGAGGTCGAACCCTTCGGGATCGCGCTCGGTGATCAGTGCCACGCGCGCGTCGGATTCGATGACGGTGGAGAGGTCACACAGGCGGTCGTCGATGCGTGCCGCCAGCGCATTGCGCGCCAATCCGGCGCTGATGTCACGCGCGACGTCGAGGGCACTGACCGGGGCCGCAAAAGCGCGCTGCGCCCCGTCGGGTAAGGTAATCACGGGCATGGCGTTTCCTTATTTCGCCCCGATCAGCCCGCTGACCGGGCTGGACGGGTCGGCAGAATAGAGCTTGCGCGGCATGCGTCCCGCCAGGTAAGCGGCGCGGCCGGCCTGAACGGCGTACTTCATCGCCGTCGCCATCAGCACCGGGTCCTTGGCAGCGGCAATCGCGGTGTTCATCAGCACGCCATCGCATCCGAGTTCCATGCCAACTGCTGCATCGGAGGCCGTGCCGACACCGGCATCGACGAGAACCGGCACCTTGCTTTGCTCGATGATCAGGCGCAGGTTCCACGGATTGAGGATGCCCATGCCGGAGCCGATGAGCGAGGCGAGCGGCATGATCGCGCAGCAGCCAATCTGCTCAAGATCGCGGGCAACGATGGGATCGTCGGAGGTGTAAACCATCACGTCGAAGCCTTCCTTGACCAGCACTTCGGCCGCCTTGAGCGTCTCGCGCACGTTGGGATAGAGCGTGTTCGGGTCGCCCAGCACTTCGAGTTTGACAAGCTTGTGGCCGTCGAGCAGTTCGCGTCCGAGGCGCAGCGTGCGGATCGCGTCGTCGGCGGTGTAGCAGCCGGCGGTGTTCGGCAGGTAGGTGAATTCGGAAGGCGGCAGGTAATCGAGCAGGCTGGGCTTGCCGGCTTCCTGACCGATGTTCACGCGGCGGATGGCGACCGTCACGATTTCGGCGCCCGAGGCATCGATGGCGGCGCGCGTTTCAGCGAAGTCCTTGTACTTGCCGGTGCCGACCAGCAAGCGTGAACGGTAGGTTTTGCCAGCAATCGCGAAAACATCAGACATGATTTCTCCTGAAAGGAAATGATTGGAAATGTGCATACTATGGCATATGCCAATAAAAAAACACCCCCAATTGCATCAAATTCTCAATAATTTCTTGCTATAGTTTTTGGCGTATGCCAATATCTAAACATGCATTCACACATGGAAAGGCTTGAAATCAAATGAAACTGGCTTTCTCAACGACAGGAAACGACATGACGGCGGCGCTTGACCCGAGCTTTGGCCGAGCCAAAAACTTCATCGTTTATGACCTGCAAACACAAGATTTCACTCTCATCAGCAACACCCAGAATCTTAACGCCGCTCAAGGCGCCGGAATTCAGGCGGCGCAAACGATCGCCAAGGCCGGCGCGGCGGCGCTGATTACCGGGCACTGCGGCCCGAAAGCCTTCCGGGTGCTGGAAGCGGCTGGCGTCAAGGTGTACAACACCGACGTGCCGACCATCGCCGAAGCGCTGGCTCGCTACAAGGCTGGCGAATTGACCGAAGCGAATGCAGCGAACGTTGAAGGGCACTGGGTATGATTCTCGCCGTCGCTTCGGGCAAGGGCGGCACGGGCAAGACCAGCATTTCGGTCAATCTGGCCCGCGTACTCGATGCGCCCATCCAGCTCCTCGACTGCGACGTCGAGGAACCGAACGCCCACCTTTTCCTGACGGCTGCGCCGAGCAGCGAGGAGGAAATCACCATCGGCGTCCCCAAAATCGACGCGGAACGCTGCAACGCCTGCAACAAATGCGTCGAATTTTGCCAGTTCAATGCGCTGGCCTCCGTCGGCAAGGCGCCCATGCTCTTTCCGGAGCTGTGTCACGGCTGTGGTGGTTGCATGCTCGTCTGCCCAAACAATGCAATCCGCGAAGAGCGCTATCGCATTGGGTCAGTTACAACGCGTCAGGCCGGTTTGATCACGCTCAAGAGCGGTTGCCTCGATGTCGGAGTATCGCTGGCTTCGACGCTGGTCCACGCCGTCAAGGAGCGGCGCAACCCAAGTACTACCGCCATTCTCGATGCTCCGCCCGGCACCGCCTGCCCGGCCGTCGCCACGCTGCGCGGCGCCGATTTTGCCGTGCTCGTCACCGAGCCGACGCCCTTCGGCCTGAACGACCTCAAGCTGGCGGTCGACACCGTGCGCGAACTGAAGCTGGCCTTCGGCGTCGTCATCAATCGTGCCGGCATCGGCGATGACCGCGTGCGCCACTACTGTGAAGCAGAGGGAATCCCTCTCCTTCTTGAACTTCCAGATGACCGCCGGATTGCCGAAGCCTATTCGCGCGGTGAATTGATCGTCGACGCGCTGCCCGAATACCGGTCGCATTTCGAGCGCCTGTGGCAAGCCATCGACAACGAAAGCACAAAACAGCGGGGAATGCCGTACCGCGCAGGAGTTGCAAGATGAAGGAACTGATCGTACTCAGTGGCAAGGGCGGCACCGGCAAAACGAGCCTGACGGCTTCGTTTGCCAAGCTCGCCGAACGGCCGGTTATCGCCGATTGCGACGTCGACGCCGCTGATCTGCACCTCGTCCTCGCGCCAACGCTGCGGGAGCGTCACGAATTCTTCAGTGGCCATGAGGCGCAAATCATGCCGGAAGTCTGCTGCAACTGCGGCGTTTGCCTTCCCGAATGCCGATTCGACGCCATCATGGAACCGGCGCCCGAAGCCGGGCACGACACCTACTGGATCGATGCAACCGCCTGCGAAGGCTGCGGCGTCTGTCTCGAAGCGTGCCCGATGGACAGCATCGATTTCCCGGAACGCCGTTGCGGCGAATGGATGATCTCCGACACGGCGTGCGGCCCGCTGGTGCATGCCCGCCTCGGGATTGCCGCCGAAAACTCCGGCAAGCTCGTCACGACTGTGCGCCAGCAGGCGCGCCGCCTCGCCGAAGCGGGCAACCATCCGCTCATCATCGTCGACGGCCCGCCGGGAATCGGCTGCCCGGTCATTGCCTCGGTCACCGGCGCCTCGCATGTACTGGTCGTCACCGAGCCGAGCGTTTCCGGCGAACACGACATGGAACGCGTGCTCGGCCTGACCGCGCATTTCGGCATCCCGACCTCGATCTGCGTCAACAAATGGGACATCAATCCGTCGATGTGCGAACGCATTGAAGCCAAGGCGCGTAAAGCTGGCGCACAGATCGCCGGCCGCATCCGCTACGACACCTCCGTCACGCAGGCCCAGATTCAGGAGCGCGCCGTCATCGACAGCGATGCCCCGTGCGCCGAAGACATCCGCGCCGTCTGGACAGCCCTCGGTTTGCAGTAACTTTTTCAATCACACAAGGAGTCACCCCATGCGATTTGCCATTCCCCTCGCCGAAGGCAAGCTGGCCATTCACTTCGGCCATTGCGCCACGTTTGCGCTCGTCGATGTCGATCCTGCCACCAACGCCATCCTCAAGCGCGAAGACGTTGCCGCGCCGCCGCACCAACCGGGCCTGCTGCCACCGTGGCTGGCCGAACGCGGCGTTACCCAGATTCTGGCAGGCGGTATGGGCCAGCGCGCGCAGGAACTTTTCGCCGGACAGGGCATCCGCGTTACCGTAGGCGCTCCCGCCGAAACGCCGGAAAAACTGATCGGTGCTTTTCTGGCGGGAACGCTGACCGTTGGCGGCAACGCCTGCGATCATTAACCGATATCGATACATCCACCCCTCCGGCGATCCCGGAAAACAACAGGAGCGACCCCATGGAAAACGCACAAAACGTACTGGTCATTGGCGCCAGCAACAACGAAGAGCGCTACTCGAACAAGGCGATGAAAATGCTCGAGGAGTACGGCCATACGCCGATCCCGGTCGCTCCGGCTACTGACAGCGTGCTCGGAAAGAAAGCCTATGCCAGCGCCGCCGAGGTCACCGGAAAGGTCGACACCGTCACCCTCTACGTCGGACCGCAACGGCAGACCGGCCTGTTCGAACAACTGATCGCCCTCAAGCCGGCCCGCGTCATTTTCAACCCGGGCACCGAAAACCCGGCGGAATACGATCGCCTGAAAGCCGCCGGTATCGAACCGATCGAGGCATGCACGCTGGTCATGCTGAGAACCGGACAGTTCTGAAGGGCGATTAACGATGCCCTCCCCCGATCCTGTGAGGCCGATTTACTCCCGATCGGCCGCGCGACTTTCGGCAATCGCACCCCGTCGCGGGGTGCTGCCGGACGTCGGCGCAATCAACGGTTGACATATCATGGATATCGCCTTCGGCCCCGTTCCCTCGCGCCGCCTCGGCCGCAGCCTGGGGATCAACAACATTCCCCCCAAGCATTGCAGCTACTCCTGCGTGTATTGCCAGGTCGGTGCCACACCGCTTCAGGAAATCACGCCGCGCTGTTTTATGCCGCCGGCACTGATTGCCGAACAAGTCAGCCAGCGGCTTGAGGCAGTCCGTGCGCATGGAGAAGCCGTCGATTACCTGACGTTCGTTCCGGATGGCGAACCGACGCTGGATATCAATCTCGCCAGTACCATCGAAGCCTTGCGTCCGCTTGGCGTACCCATTGCGATCATCAGCAATGCCTCGCTGATCTCATTGCCGACCGTACGGGAAACTTTGCAACTGGTCGACTGGGTCAGCCTCAAGGTCGACTGCGTCGATGAAGCGCTATGGCGGCAGATCAACCGTCCCCATCCAGACCTGAAACTGTCAGAGATTCTGGAGGGTATCGCCATATTCGCGCGGACCTTCCAGGGCATGCTGGTCAGCGAAACCATGCTTCTGGCGGAATTCAACGACGGGCCGGAAGTCCTCAGGCCCACCGCCCGGTTTCTGCGGAATGCGGGCATCCACCGTGCCTACCTGTCAATTCCGCACCGCCCGCCGGCCGTTCGCGATGTGCGCGTGCCCGATGAGACGGCAATCACTCGCGCTCACCAGATTTTTGTCGAAACCGGTCTGGAAACAGAGCTTCTTTCAGCCTATGAGGGCGATTCCTTCGCTTTCAGCGGCGATTTGCGGCGCGACATCCTGGCGGTTACCGCCGTTCATCCGATGCGGGCCTCCGCTCTCAGGAGCCTGACCGAGAAGTCGGGCGGAACGATGGCAACGGTGCAGGCAATGGTGGCCGCCGGTGAATTGAAGGCCGTGGAATACGCAGGCGAAACCTTTTACGTGCGCCGGCAGACCGCCACCTGATCAGCCGGCATGCACTCGTTTCGCTCACTCAGAAAAGGAACACATCATGGAACACACCATCATCCACACGACACAAGCGCCACAGGCCGTTGGCACCTATTCGCAGGCCGTGCAGGCGGGCAGCCTGGTCTTTCTTTCCGGGCAACTCGGCATCGACCCGACCAGCGGCAATCTGGTTGAAGGCTTCGACGCCCAGGCGCATCAGGCGTTCCGCAATCTGCGCGCCGTTTGCCAGGCGGCAGGTGCCGACCTGAAAAACATCGTTCGTGTTGGGGTTTTCCTGACCGACATGGCCAATTTCGCCCGCTTCAATCAAATCATGGGCGAGTACTTCGACGAACCCTACCCGGCTCGGGCCGCCGTACAGGTGGCCGGCTTGCCTAAGGGTGGCGTGGTCGAAGCAGAAGCAATTCTCGTCAAATAGCCGCCGACGCCATCCGCGGCAACAGCTTTCTCTACTGCCCTGCCGGTTGCTCTCGGAGCATCAGCAAGGTGGGGAGAATATTCCCGCAATTTTCAAGGAGTCACACGATGTCACGTTTTAACAATCAAGGTCTTGGTCAACAAAAAATGGGCGGCGGCAGAGGGCGTTGCTTGCGCGACGCATCCGGCATGTCATCCGGACGCAACAGAGGTCAAGGGCAGCGTGCCGGCCAATGCAACGGCCTTGGCCAACGCGGGCAATTTTCCGGAGCAGGGCGCACGCAAGGCCAGGGGATGTTTGGCAGATTTCTCGGCCTTACTGGCCAACGCCAGAATATGGGCATGTTCTCGACCGACTGGATCAATTCGGCGATCGAAGATCTGCAGCAGCAGATCAACAATCTGAGAGAACAGTTGAGGAAATGAGCGAAAGAAAGGCATCCGGCTACCGGATGCCTTTCTTCGCTATCGGACTCAGCCACAGGAGATGATTTGAAAAACGCGCAGTCTCACAAGCACAACACCGCCCGAATGACGTTAATCGACCCAGTCACGCCACCGAAGAGCCACGACTCATGCATGGTGTGCGGTCTGAATCAATCGCTCGGTCTGCAATTCCGGCCATCCGGGGAAAACGCCGTTGCGGCAACGATTCAGGCATCCTCTCAGTGGCAAGGGTACGCCGGCGTAGTACATGGCGGGATGGTAAGCACTCTGCTCGACGCGGCCATGACGCATTGCCTTTTCCAGCAAGGGGTCGAGGCGATGACAGCCTCGCTGAAAGTGCGCTTCTTCGAACCCGTCCCATGCACAGAGCAACTGGAAATCACGGCCACGCTCACCCGTCAACGGCGACACGTCTATTTTCTCAATGCCGAACTCACCTCGGCCGGTCAACCATTGGCAATAGCCGAAGCCAGCTTCATTCGCGCCAAAAAATAGCCGGAAGGGCAAAAACAGATCGGACACACTGATAAACTCGATGACCTCGCAAGTCTTCAGAGGAAAGTGATGAATAACGTTACAACTATGTTTTGCCATAAAGGGCGCTGCATCACCCTGGCCATGGGCGTAGCGGCCCTCTCGCTGGGCCTGATCGCCGTCGGGCTCGCCTTCTTCCTGAATCTGGATGCCTGCCATCTGTGCATCTTCCAGCGATTGGCCTATTTCGTCATCGCAGGCTGTTTCTTTCTGACCTTTGCCAGTTGGAACAAACCAGCCCTCCGATACGCATCACTGGCTGCCTCAGCCGCATTTTGCATCTGGGGCTTGATCGTGTCGGCAAAACAGAGTTGGATGCAATGGTTTCCCGACTCGGGCTTTACTTGCTCGCTGGCGGAAACAGGATTCACCGAAAAGCTGATCGATTGGCTGGGCCAGATCTATCCGCTCTTTTTCATGGCCACGGGTTTTTGCGGCAGCAAGGATTTGGTCATCGGCGGGCTGTCACTGGCAAACTGGTCTTTCCTGATTTTGCTGACTTTCCTGGCGGGAAGTGCAAGCGTTTGTATTGCTTCGTTCAGCACATCAAGCAACCGAACCGCTCTCACAAAGACGCCCTTTATCGCTTGATCTCAAGGCTATTCTTGACGGGAGGCGGCGTCACGGCGCCCCATCAACCGCGGAAGTCGGGGAATGATCAGCACCCAGGTAGAAAAAAGGCTCCCAATGACGGGAGCCTTGATGAGGCCTTTAACAGGATGTCTTGCGGCATCGAGGAAAGCCAAGTAGCGGAACCGTCCGCCTGGCTTCCCGCGGCAATCGATCAGTGTTCGGAACGGAGGCTGGCAGCGAACGCCGCTTCCATGCTCTCAGGAAACTGGAACTGCGTGAAAGCGCGATGGATTTGGTCTTCATTCGCTCCCGCATTAGCACTCTGGAAACGAATGCCCAGCGGACGACCATTGGAAGCCAACGTGGCAAAAGCAAAACGCCAACGCTGAGCTTCGGCCAAACGCTCGCGCAATTCGCGCTCATTGCTGATGGCCACTCCGGCCTCTTTCAAAGAAGCCAAAAATTCGTCAAAAGATTCGTTACTCAGACTGCCCATGATTGACTCCGTTAATTCAGGGAATAATCGATACACGCTCAATAACGCGCATTTCGGGGGGCGGTTGACACCAATTAACAAAAAATACGCAGGATCCCTTACGCAAAATTGCCGTCCAGCCAGATAGTCACATTCCCCGATTCAACGCATGGCGGCGCCGGCGTTTTACAATGACCGACTCTCCTACGAAGTCTGCCCATGCCTCCCCGCAAAACCGCCCTCGAACTTTTGGCTCCGGCCCGAAACGCCGATTTCGGCATCGAAGCCATCAACCACGGTGCCGACGCCGTTTATATCGGCGGTCCCGTCTTTGGCGCGCGCGCCAGTGCGGGCAATACGGTCGGGGACATCGAGCGTCTCGCCAGCCATGCTCATCGTTTCAACTCCCGCGTGCTGGTAGCAATCAACACGATCCTCAAGGACGAAGAGCTTGACGAAGCCCGGCGGCTGGCCTGGCAGTTTTACGAGGCCGGCGCCGACGCACTGATCGTGCAGGACATGGGCCTGCTCGAACTCGACCTGCCACCGATCGAGCTGCACGCCAGCACGCAATGCGACATCCGCACGCCGCAAAAGGCTCGCTTTCTCGAAAGCGTCGGCTTCTCGCAGATGGTACTGGCGCGCGAGCTGTCGCTGACGCAGATCCGTACCATCGCCGAGCAGACCTCGGCCACGTTGGAGTTTTTTGTGCATGGCGCACTGTGCGTCAGCTACAGCGGCCAGTGCTACCTGAGCCATGCTCACACCGGGCGTAGCGCCAACCGCGGCGAATGCTCGCAGGCCTGTCGCCTGCCCTACTCGCTGGCCGACCAGCACGGACAAACCATTGTCGCGAACAAGCATCTCCTGTCGCTGAAGGACAACGACCAGACGGCCAACCTGCGCGCGCTGATCGACGCCGGGATACGCTCGTTCAAGATCGAAGGGCGGCTGAAAGACTTGTCCTATATCAAGAACGTCACCGCGCACTATCGGCAGCAACTCGATGCCATCATCGATGGAACGGACACGCTGCGGCGAAGTTCGTCCGGCCGTTGCACGTTCTTTTTCACACCACGGCCGGAAAAGACCTTCAACCGCGGCTCCACCGATTATTTCGTCAAGGATCGCCAGCCGGACATCAGCGCCTTCGAATCGCCCAAGTTCATTGGCGAGCAGATCGGAAAAATCACCAGGCTCGGCCGCAACAGCTTCGAGGTCGAAACGGCGCTGACGCTGCACAACGGCGACGGCCTGACCTACTTTGACGCGCACGGAGAACTCACTGGCCTGCGCATCAACCAGGCCGAGCCAACCGTCGGCGGTTACCGCCTCTTTCCGGGCTTGACCGACGGGAAACTACCGGCTGACCTGCAAGTCGCCACGACGGTCTTCCGCAATCACGATCAGGAATTCGAGCGCCAGCTGGAAAAAAAGACGGCGGAACGACGCCTTCCGGTCAGCCTGAGACTGGAAGAAACCGGCGATGGCTTCATCCTGCGCATCGCGGACGAAAATGGGGTCGAATCCATCGCCGTGCTCAACCACCCCAAGCAGCCAGCCGAGAACGCCGAACGCGCCCTGACAACGCTACGCGACAACCTGTGCAAACTCGGCAACACGATCTACGTTGCCGAGACGGTTGAGCTCGCCCTCTCCGCTCCGTGGTTCATTCCCGCCTCGGCACTTAACGCCCTGCGCCGCGAGGCGATCGAAGCACTCGACACCGCGCGCCGCGCCGCCTACCACCGTCCCGAACGCCGGGCAGCCGCCGAACCGTCGATGCATTATCCCGAGAACGCCCTCAGCTATTTGGGCAACGTCTATAACCGGAAAGCCCGCACGTTCTACGAAAAACACGGGGTCAAGATCATCGAACCCGCCTACGAGTGCCAGCAGGAAACCGGCGACGTGTCGCTGATGATCACCAGGCACTGTCTGCGCTACAGCTTCAACCTCTGCCCCAAACAGGTCAAAGGAACGCGCCCCGACCCGCTGGTATTGGCAAACGGCACCGAAAAACTGACGCTACGCTTCGACTGCAAACGCTGCGAAATGCACGTCGTCGGCAAGTTGAAGAAAAGCCGGACGACCCCGCTCAAAATTCGCTGATTAGTAGTGCGGCGGGATTTCGTCGCGGAGGCTGCGTGGCTCGGCCGGGCCGCCATTACCCTCATCAGCGTTTTGTATCTGCCGGTAAAGAAAACGCAACTGTTCCTGCAGCAGGTCGATCTGCTCCTGTTGCCGGAAAACCGTGCGATTGAGTTCTTCAACCATGTCTTCGGTGAGACTCAGCTTGATTTCCAGTTCGGTCAGACGGTCTTCCATTGGATACTCTTTCGGGCATTGCAACCAAAACAAAGCGGGCAAGGTAACATAGCGCCAACCGGCGGACACTCTTCCCGCAGTCATCAACAAGGATTACAACAAGGACTCGCCATGTCGCTCGTTCCCTGCCGCGCCTGTGGCCACAAGGTCGACACGTCGGCCCTGACCTGCCCCGAATGCGGAGCCACCGACCCCGGACACAAGATCAGCCGCCAGCAACGCAACGCGATCGGCTTTTTCGTCCAATTGGCCGTCATCCTTGCGCTGCTCAGCTGGGGCAGCTGGTACGTCTGGAACACCGTCATCCCCAAGGCCCGGGAGTTGATCACGAAGCCCGCGCAGGAAGCACCAGCGGCCAGCCGCCAGTCAGCCCAGTAACCAATCAATTCTCGGCGGGTCGCGCCTTTGCTTCAGCCGCTTGGGCTCGCGCCCGCTCCAACATGGCGCGCCGGCTTTCCGGCGTTTCCAGGCTGATCCGGCCGAGTTTGCCATCGCGGTAATCCTGCAGCAGCACCATCGACGCCTTTTCGAAATCGAGTTCGCCGCCGCGCGTGCGCAAAGCGCGCCGCTTGGCGACCCCTTCGACGACCGCCACAGCGTCGATGCCATCGACTGAAAAACCGTAGCGCGCGGCAAGCTGCGCCGGATAACGTTCAAGCAACAGATTGGCAAGAAATACCGCCACCTCCTCGTCGATGATGGCGTTCCGGCCGATGGCATGGCTCGCGGCCAGCATCAGGCCGTCGCTGTCGTGTTCGATCTTCGGCCACATCATGCCCGGCGTGTCGGTGATCGACTGACGAACGCTGAGCTGGTACATCTGCTGCGACTTGGTGACCGCCGGTTCGTCGCCCACCTTGGCGATCTTGCGCTTGACGAGCGCATTCATCAGCGTCGATTTGCCGACGTTGGGAATACCCATGATCATCATGCGCAGCGGCTTGGTGTTCTCGTTGCGGTGCGGCGCAAGGCTCTGGCAGAGACTCGGCAAACGCGCCACCTCGCCGGCATTCTTGCTCGAAATGGCGACCGCCTTGACGCCCGGCTGCTGGTTGTACCAGGCGATCCACGCCTTCGTCGCCTCGGGATCGGCCAGATCGGACTTGTTCAGCACCTTGAGACAAGGACGCTGCCGGTGCAGGCGCAACTCATGCACCATCGGATTGGTACTTGCTTCGGGCAGGCGCGCGTCGACCACCTCGATCACCACATCCGTCACGGCCATCGTTTCGGCCGCTTTTTTGCGCGCCGAGGTCATGTGTCCGGGGAACCACTGAATTGCCATAAAAAATCCGAGCCGATGAAAATTGCTCGATTATCCCATTTGTTGGCGCACTTCACCGCTTTAACCGACTAAAATACTCGGCTTATGAAAAAGGTCCAGACTCTTCCCCCCGAAATCCGCCCTGAACAGTCAATCGAACTGCTCAAGGAATTGCACATCCTGACCCGCGACGGAAAGCTGAATCAGGACAGCCGCCGAAAGCTGAAGCAGGTCTATCACCTCTACAACTTCATCGAACCGCTGCTCAAGGAGGTGCATGAGGAAAAAGCCGACGTCACGCTCGCCGACCACGGCGCCGGCAAATCGTATCTCGGCTTCATCCTCTACGATCTCTTCTTCAAGGCCCAAAGCGCGGGACGAATTTTCGGCATCGAAACACGCCCCGAACTCGTCGAAAAATCGCGGGAGCTGGCGCACCGTCTCGGCTTCGCACGGATGGATTTTCTCAACCTGAGCGTCGAGCAATCGATCGATTCGCCGGAACTGCCGGAGCAGATCGACATTGTCACCGCCCTGCACGCCTGCGATACGGCCACCGACGACGCCATCCGCTTCGCGCTGCACAAACAGGCGCGCTTCATGGTTCTCGTCCCGTGCTGCCAGGCCGAAGTCGCCGCCATGCTGCGCAAGAACAAGAACGATTCCTTTGGCAAAACGCCGCTCTCGGAAATCTGGCGTCACCCGATCCACACCCGGGAATTTGGCAGCCAGCTCACCAACGCCCTGCGCTGTCTGATGCTCGAAGCCAACGGCTATCAGGTCACGGTCACCGAACTCGTCGGCTGGGAACATTCGATGAAGAACGAACTGATCATCGCCAGACGCACCGGGCAAAAGCGGAAAAATGCCGCTGAACGGCTGGAGGCTATCCTGCACGAATTGAATCTTGATGCGTTGCGCGACCGATTCATTCTCTCGCCCACGCCAACCTGATTCCGATTGTTATAACCAAACAGAACACCAAAATCGCGAAAAATTATTTTATTTTTATAAGCAGCTTTGGCACGATAACGGATCTAACGCACTACGTTTGCTGTTACAGGAAATGAAAAGTTGTTTTCTGGCCGCACCACACGTAGAGCGAGACGCCATCCCTGCCCTGCATCGCAACGCCCTGTTCGCAAGGAGAATAGATGAACACCATGGGTAAACTTTCCGCTGCGGCCGTTGTCGGCCAGCAGACCGATGAACCAGATAGCATCGTCATCCGTTTCGTCGGCGACTCCGGCGACGGCATGCAGTTGACCGGCAGCGAATTCTCGAAAATCATGGGCCGTGCCGGCTTCGATTTCGCTACGCACCCGGACTATCCGCCCGAAATCAGTGCCCCGGCCGGTACGCTCTACGGCGTCTCAGGCTTCCAGATCAAGCTGGCGGCGGAAGGCGCGCTCACCTCGGGCGACAAGCCCGACATGCTGGTGGTCATGAACCCGGCGGCGTTGAAGACCAACCTGCCCGACGCCAAGGTCGGCGCCACGCTGATCATCAACAGCGGCACGTTTACGCAAAGCAACCTCGACAAGGCCGGCTATGCGGGCAACCCGCTCGAAGATGGCAGCCTCGACGGCTACCGTGCCTTTCCGGTCGACATGACCGGACTCACCGCCGCCTCGCTCGCCGACTCCGGCCTGTCCAAGAAGGAAGTCGGCCGCTGCAAGAACTACTTCGCGCTCGGCATCATGCTTTCCCTGTTCGACCAGGAGCCGGAAGTCGAAATCGAAGACATCAAGCGCAAGTTCGCCAAGAAAGATCCGAAAATCGCCGAAGCCAACATCACCGCGCTGCGCGCCGGTTTTGGTTACGCCGAAGCGACCGAACTCTTTGTGCCGCCTTCGCAGTCGCTCCGTCCGCAAAGCGCCCCCGGCAAGTACCGCAGCCTGAGCGGCAACCAGGCCACGGCGCTCGGTTTCGTCACCGCTTCGGAAAAATCCGGCGTCCCGCTTTTCCTCGGTTCCTACCCGATCACGCCGGCAACCGACATCCTGCACGAACTCGCGGCGCTCAAGCACTTCAACATCACCACCTTCCAGGCGGAAGATGAAATCGGCGGCATCTGCTCGGCGATCGGTGCGGCCTACGGCGGCGTGCTCGGCCTGACGACAACGTCCGGCCCTGGCATGGCGCTGAAGACCGAGGCGATGGGTCTCGCGGTGATGCTTGAGCTGCCGCTGGTCATCGTCAACGTGCAGCGCGGCGGCCCGTCGACCGGTCTGCCGACGAAGGTCGAGCAATCCGACCTGCTACAAGCCGTCTATGGCCGCAACGGCGAATGCCCGGTGCCGGTCATCGCCGCCCGTTCGCCGGCCGACTGCTTCGAGTGCGCGTTCGAAGCCTTCCGCCTCGCCACCAAGTACATGACGCCGGTCATCCTGCTTACCGACGGCGGCATCGCCAACGCCGCCGAACCGTGGCGCATTCCCGACGTGAGCAGCCTGCCCGAGATGAAGGTGACTTTCCGCACCGATCCTGAAGGTTTCATGCCGTACGCCCGCGACGAGAATCTGGCCCGCCCGTGGGTCCGTCCCGGCACGCCCGGCCTGGAACACCGCGTCGGTGGTCTGGAAAAAGATTTCTCCAGCGGCAACATCTCGCAAGTACCGGCCAACCACCAGCACATGGTCGAAACCCGCGCCGCCAAAGTCGCCGGCATTGCCAAGGACATCCCGCCGACGCAGATCGACGGCCCGTCCGAAGGCGATCTCCTGATCGTTAGCTGGGGCGGCACTTTCGGCTCCGTCACCAAGGCCCGCGATGCCGCCGAAAAATTCGGCAAGTCGGTGGCCCATGTCCATCTGCGCCACCTGAATCCGCTGCCGCCCGACCTCGGCGACATTCTCAAGCGCTACAAGACGGTGCTTGTGCCCGAGCTCAACCTCGGACAGCTCTCGCGCCTGCTGCGCGATGCCTACCTGTGCGACGTCGTATCGCTCTCGAAGGTACAGGGCAAACCTTTCATGGTCGCAGAAATCCTGCACCGCATTCTCGAACTGGCGTAAGGAGCAGCCACGCAATGAACAAGACCATCGAACTCAAGGTGCTGAGCAAGAAAGACTTCGAGACCGATCAGGACGTGCGCTGGTGCCCCGGCTGCGGCGACTACGCGGTGCTGAGCCAGGTTCAGAAATTGCTGCCGACGCTTGGCATCCCGCGCGAGAACTTCGCTTTCATCTCCGGCATCGGCTGCTCCAGCCGTTTCCCCTACTACATGGAAACCTACGGGCTGCACAGCATCCACGGACGGGCCCCGGCCATTGCCACCGGCCTGAAGCTGTCGCGTCCCGAGCTTTCCGTATGGGTCGCCACCGGCGACGGCGATGCGCTGGCGATCGGCGGGAACCACTTCATCCACGCCATGCGCCGCAACATCGGCCTCAAGATCGTCCTGCTCAACAACCGCATCTACGGCCTGACCAAGGGCCAGTTCTCGCCGACCTCGATCATCGGCCAGAAGACCAAATCGACGCCGTACGGCAACGTCGACCGCCCGTTCAGCCCGACCGCGCTGGCGCTCGGTGCCGGCGCCACTTTCGTCGCCCGCGCTCTGGACACCGACCTGCCGACTCTCGGCAACGTCCTCAAGCGCGCCGCCGAACATCGCGGCACGGCGTTCGTCGAGGTCTGCCAGAATTGCAACGTGTTCAACGACGGCGCCTACGCCACGCTGACCGACAAGGCAACCCGCGACGATACGCGCGTCATCCTCGAACACGGCAAGCCGATCATCTTCGGCAAGAATCGCGACAAGGGTGTCCGCCTCAACGGACTGAAGCCGGAAGTCGTCACGATCGGGGAAAACGGCATCACCGAGGCCGACCTGCTCGTGCATGACGAAACCGTGCCCGGCAGCATCCTCGGCGTGTTGCTCTCGCAGTTCGAAGGCCCCGCCCTGCCGGTGCCGTTCGGCATCTTCCGTGCGGTGGAAGAGCCGGTGTACGAAGACCTCTACGCCGAACAGGCCGCATCCGTGCGCAGCCAGAAAGGCCAGGGCAACCTCGAAGCGCTGCTCAACGGCGGCAACACGTGGGAAATTGCCTGATCAGCAATCTGTAACCCCATGAACCGCATTTAACGCAGAGTTCGCAGAGAAAAACCGAGAAAAAACAGAGAGAAGGTGCAAGCTCCCCATAGGACCGATTGGGTGAAATATGGATTTTTCTCTGCGACCTCTGTATCTCTGCGATCTCTGCGTTGAAAGCGGTTCCACCCGAAGTTTTCAGACTCGATCAGCTCAGGCTGCAAGCGCTCTCGATCATTTCCCGCAACGCGGCCGTTGCCCAAGCGGCGTCGTTCTGCCCGCAAATCGCCGACACGACAGCCACACCGCCCGCTCCGGCCACCAATAACGGCGAGCAGTTGTCGCGTTTGATACCGCCAATCGCGACAACCGGCAATATCGTCGCCGCGACCAGTTCGGCAAACAAGGGCAAACCGGTTGCCGGTGCCGCATCCGGTTTGGTCCCGGTCGGATAGACAGGCCCGATGCCGAGATAGTCGACGCCTGACGGCACCGCCGCCAGCTCGGCCGCGGTGGACACCGACAGCCCGAGGATCTTGTTCGGCCCGAGCAAGCGACGGGTTTCCTCTACCGGCAAATCGCCTTGGCCGATATGGACGCCGTCGGCATCAACCGCGAGCGCGATATCGACATGGTCGTTGATGATCAGCGGCACGCCGAGCGGTGCCAACGCCGACTTCAACGCGACCGCCGTTTCCAGCCACAACCGCTTCTTCCACCCCGGAGCCCGCAACTGCACGACCGTCGCGCCGTTTTCGGCGGCGAGACGGGCAGTACGCACCATCTCGCCCGGACTTCCGCACAAGTCCGGATCAAGCACCAGATACAGCGAAAGGTCGATCGGATTCAGCGTCATGCCACTTGCTCGCGGAGCTTCTCAGGCGTCAGCAGATACAGCGCGTCGAGGAATTCCACCTTGAACGAGCCCGGCCCGCGGCTCATCGCGGCCGCGCGCTCGCCGCACAGCCCGGCCACGGCGCACGCCGCCGCCACGGCATGCAGGCGATTCGGCGCCTGCGCGGTGAATGCCGCCACCAGCGCCGACAAGGCGCATCCGCTTCCGACCACGCGCGTCATCACCGGATGCCCCCACGGCGTGGCCCAAGTCGTCGTACCATCGGTGATGAAATCGGTTTCGCCGGTCACGGCAACGACGGCGCCGGTCGTACGGGCCAATCCTTCGGCGGCTTCAACCGCCGCCTCCGATTCGGTCGTCGTATCGACGCCGCGTCCGCTGCCGGCACACCCGGCCAGCGCCATAATTTCGGAGGCATTGCCGCGAATCGCCGTCGGCTTGCAGGCAAGGAATTCACGGCACGCCTGCGTCCGGTAATCGAGCACGCCCACCGCCACCGGATCGAGCGTCCACGGCACGCCAGCCCGGTTGGCCGCTGCCACCGCCTGTTTCATCGCCGCCAGCCGGGCCGGATAGAGCGTCCCGACATTGACGAGCAAGGCGCCGGAAATCGCGGCGAACGAAGAAACCTCTTCCTCGGCCACGATCATTGCTGGCGACGCGCCCGCCGCGAGCAGAACGTTGGCCGTGATTTCCTGCACGACTTCGTTGGTCAACAGATGGACAAGCGGATTCATCGCACGCAATCGCGCCAGTTCGGCAGCGATCACATCAACGGGAAGAGTAGCGGTCATGGTTGGCGCACATCACAAGGAGAAAGTGGCGAGTATACGCCGGCCGCCGGATCGCTCAGTTCCCGGAAGGCACGTCCGGCGTCTGCAACGGGTCTTGCCCGATCCGTTCATATTCGGCGATGACCTGCGCACCGAGCAGCAAAAGCGAGGCGGCAATTTCAAGACTGAGCAACACGATGACGGACGTCGCCAGCGAGCCGTAAATGATGTTTGCCGTCGACATCGTCGTGAAATACCAGATCAGCGCATGGCGCGCCGCTTCCCAGGCGAGCGCGGCCGTAAAGCCGCCAAACAGCGCATGCGAAAGTCGCGTTCGGCCAACCGGCATGATCATGTAAAGCGCCGCGAAAATCAGCGTGACGACGCCAAGACCGAGCAACTGGAGGACCGGCCCCGAGAGGATGACGAAGGAAAAACTCCGGCCCATCACCTCGATACTTTGGCCGGCCAGCGCCTGGAGAAGAATCGCCAGCACCGTGACGATCAGCAGCAGAACGACCAGAAAGAAAACGAAGCTGTACGGCAGGATGGCCGAAAGCAGGACATGCCTTTTGCCGCTGACGTGGCGATGTCTGAAGATCACCACCATGGCTTTTTCGACCACCGAGAAAGCCTGCGCACTAAAAAACAGCAAGGAGACCAAAAACACCGTACCGACCGCCAAACGTTTTTCCAGAAAACCGAAAACATCGCCAAGCAGCGTCGAGGACTGGCTCGGCACCAGCCACTCGAGGTAATGCGCCAGCGTATCGATCAACAGCCTCTGCTCGACCAGATGGGACAACAGAATGATCGACAGGATCAGCAGCGGCACCAGCGACAGCAACGTATAGTAGGCAATCGCTCCGGCCAGCAGCCACCCCTGATTGGCCAAAAAACCGCGCGCCACGCGCCCGAGAAAGGCAAGCGGGTTGGACAGGACGCGCTGGGCGGAAATGCTGAGGACAGGCATCATTGGACGGGTGGCGGCATCAGATCGACACATTCTAATCCCGCCGCCATCGTCAGCTGCCGCCGAAAACGACCGTCGGTGCGACCCGCACCGGATCACCCTCTCCCGTCACCAGCACTTCGCCCTCCTGGATCGTGCATTGCAGGTCCATCGAACGATTGGCCAGCGCGGCGAGGGCTTGCGTGTCGTCGACAGAGAGGCGATAGACGGTGAGGTTCGACAGCTTCTCCAGCTTGGCGCGGTTCTGTTCCCACCAGACGTCGGCGGCCCGATCGCCGTAGGCAATCACGACGACACGCGCCGAACGGCCGGCCGCCTTGCGCAGCCAGCGCTCGTCGAGCAGGCCGACGTAAATCCAGAGGTCGATGGCACCGGTCAGATCCTTCAGCCACAGATCGGGCTCGTCGTCGGTCGACAAGCCCTTGCCGAATTCGAGCCGCTCGTCGGCGAACAGCATGAATGCCAACAGGCGGACCATCATCCGCGCGTCGTTCTCGGACGGATGCTGCGCCAGCCTCAGGGAAAAATTCTCGTACACGTTGCGGTCGAGATCGGCGACCGAGAGTTCGGTCTTGAAAATGGTTGCCTTGAGTGCCATGAGTCGCTTGAGTTAATTGAAAACAGCTGAACGCGAGAGTGAAGAAGCGTAAAGAACGAGGGCCGCTATACTAACGGAAATCAGTTCCGGCTCCGATCCAATGCCTTTCCGACGCGCCCACCTCTCGCTGCTGCCCTTTGCCGTGCTGGCCGTTTGCTCGTTTTCCGAAGCGATGGCGTTCGGCGCGCTCGATCCCTTCCACACCGAAGCGCTCACCCCGCCCCGTCCCCTGTTGGCGCCTGCGGCGGACAAGCCCTACGTTCCATGTCAGGCGCAACCGGCCGACACGGTATTCGGCGTCGTCGAAGTCGTCGATCTCGCCCTGTGCCGCAACCCGCAAACCCATGAAGCCTGGGCCAATGCCCGGTATCAGGCCGCGCAGGTCGGCGTCGCCCGATCCGATTATCTGCCAACTCTGGACGGCAGAGCAGCCGCCAGCCGGCTGCGGACGGATGGCGACACCAACAACCCGAGCAGCGCTTCGCTGACCCTCTCCTGGCTGCTTTACGATTTCGGCGCGCGCGACGCCAATCTGGAAAATGCCCGCCAGTTGCTGAGCGCCACGTCCGCCACGCTCGATGCCACAGTGCAAGCCGTTTTCCTTGCCGCGCTCCAGTCGTACTACAACGCGCAAGCGGCCCGGGCCGCGCTGATCGCGGCGCAGGAATCGGAAAAAGCCAGCCGCGAAAGCCTGACCGCCGCCGAGGTCCGCTACCGCGTCGGAACGGCGACACCCGCTGACCGTTTGCAGGCGCAGACAGCTTGGTCGCAGGCCGTTCTCAACCGCATCCGGGTCGAAGGGGTGGTGAAAACGACGCTTGGTACGCTGGCCAACGTCATGGGTCTCGACGCCAACCAGCCGCTGACGCTGGCCGAGATTCCCCGCGCCGCTCCGGAAACCACGTTCGAGCGCGATCTCGACGCCTTGATTGCCGAAGCACGGCAACGCCGCCCCGATCTGCAAGCGGCCGAGTCGCAGGTCAAAGCGGCGCAGGCCAGCGTCGATTACGCCCGCGCCGTCGGCCTGCCGACGCTGTCGCTGAGCGGCGGCCCCGGCTGGCAGGATACCGGGGCGATCAGCAGCCACAGCAATGCCGTCGGTCTGACGCTGACCGTACCGTTCTTCTCCGGCTTCAACACCACCTACAACGTGAGGTCGGCGCAAGCCCGCGTCGACGTGGCCAGCGCGCAGCGCGACAGCGTCCGGCTGCAAGTCGCGCTCGATGTGTGGACGGCCTACCAGAGCCTCGTCACCGCCACGCAGTCCTTCCGCACTGCCGGCGACCTGCTGGCCAGCGCCGAGCAATCCGAAAAGGTGGCGCTCGGCCGCTACAAAGCCGGTGTCGGCAGCATTCTCGACGTACTCAACGCGCAAAGCGCCCTTGCCGCCGCACGTCTGCAGCGCATTCAGGCGGCGCTCGACTGGCATGTCTCGCGCGCTACGCTGGCCAAGGCGGTCGGCGCCCTCGACAGCCGCCTGCTCGCCTCTCCAGCACGCTCAGCCGAAACTTCGACCCCATGAAACCCATTCTTCGCAACGCCCTGATTGTCTTGATCGCGCTCGGCCTCGGTGGCAGCGGTTACTACGCTTATCGCAACCATCAGGCGCAAGCGCCCGAAAAACGCTACCGGCTGCACACGGTCGAAAAGGGCGACCTCACGCAAACCGTCTCGGCCAACGGCACGCTCAACCCCGTGGTACTGGTCAATGTCGGCACGCAAGTCTCCGGTACCGTCTCGAAACTGTTCGTCGATTTCAACGACAAGGTCGAGCAAGGCCAGGCGCTGCTGCAACTCGACCAGTCGCTGCTCGCCGCGCAGGCCCGACAATCGGCGGCCAACGTCGGCAACGTCGCCGCGGCGCTCGATCTGGCGCGCGCCAACGAAACGCGGATGAAGGAACTGTTCGCGCAGGAATACGTCTCGCGGCAGGAACTCGATCAGGCGGTGCAGGCGCGCAAGTCGGCCGAGGCGCAACTGGCGCAGGCCAGAGCCGCAGCCGACAAGGATCAGGTCAATCTCAACTACACGATCATCCGCTCGCCGGTCTCCGGCATCGTCGTCGACCGCGTCGTCGATCTCGGGCAAACCGTCGCCGCCAGTCTGCAAACACCGACGCTGGTCAAGATCGCGCAGGATTTGTCCGAGATGCGCATCGATTCGAGCTTCGCCGAAGCCGACATCGGCAAGATCCGGGAAGGCCAGAAAGTGCGCTTTACCGTCGATGCTTTTCCGGAACGTACCTTCACCGGCGAAGTGCAGCAGATTCGGCTCAACCCGACGACGACGCAGAACGTCGTCACCTACAACGTGCGCGTCTCGCTGCAAAACCCTGACCACCTCTTGCTGCCGGGCATGACGGCTTACGTCACGATCGCCGTCGCCAAGCGGAGCGACGTACTGCAGGTGCCGAACGCGGCGTTGCGCTTCAAGCCGGCCGAGGCTGAAGGCAAGACCGCGGACGAGGCGGCACAGCCGGCACAGAATGCCTCGCCGGCCAGCGGCAATGGTGGCCGTGGCAAGGGCAAGAAGCGCGACACCAGCACCGGCACCGTGTACATCGTCGGCGGGCGGACGCTAAAGCCGGTCAGCGTCCAGATCGGCATCACCGACAACCGCAATACCGAGATCGTCGGCGGGGATTTGAAACCGGGCGACACCGTGGCCATCGGCGACGCACCGACGGCTGCCACCAAGCCGAGCAGCGTCGGCCTGAGGTTGTTCTGATGTCCGAAGCCGTCATCCGGGTCGAAGGACTCAGCAAGTCCTACGCCACCGAAGCGGGGCTGTTTCCGGCCCTCAAGGGCGTCGATCTCACGATCGAGTACGGCGAGTTCGTTGCCATCATGGGGCCGTCCGGTTCGGGCAAATCGACCTTCATGAACCTGCTCGGCTGCCTCGACACGCCGACGTCCGGCGACTACTTCCTGACCGGCCGCAACGTCGCCCGGCTGCATGCGGACGAATTGGCGTCGCTGCGCAACCGCACGATCGGCTTCGTCTTCCAGGGTTTCAATCTATTGCCGCGCATGACGCTCGCCGACAACGTCGCGCTGCCGCTGGTGTACGCCCACCGCGAACGCGAACCGCGCCGCGAATGGACACGCGACGAGCGCCGCGCAAAGGCCCGCGAAATGCTCGCCAAGGTGGGACTGGAAAGCTACGCCCAATCCCTGCCCGCCCGCATTTCCGGCGGCCAGGAGCAGCGCGTGGCGATCGCCCGCGCGCTGATCAACTCCCCCAGCCTGATTCTCGCCGACGAACCGACCGGCAACCTCGACAGTCACACGAGCGAGGAAATCATGGCGCTGTTCCGCAAGCTCAACAACGAAGGCATCACCATCGTCCTCGTCACCCACGAACTCGACGTCGCCGCCCACGCCAGGCGGCAGGTTCGTTTTCTCGACGGCCGCATCGTCAGTGACGACCAGACTCCACAATCGTCCGGCGCACCGACACTGGAGTCCGGCGTTCTCCGGGATGACGACTCTTTTGCCGCGAGATCAACACCATGCTGAAGCCGATGCTTGGCGAAGCGTGGCACGCGATGGGGTCGAACCGGATGCGGACGGCGCTGACGATGCTCGGCATGGTCATCGGCGTCGGTTCGGTCGTGCTGATGATGGCCATCGGCCAAGGCGCCCAGTTTGCCGTCGCGCAGACGATCAGCACGATGGGCAGCAATCTCTACGTCGTCGTTTCCGGTTCGACGCAGGCCGGCGGTGTGCGCACCGGCAGCGGCTTCGGGCCGACGTTGCGCGTCGCCGACGCCGAGGCGATCGCCGAACTCGATGACGTGGCCAGCGTCGCGCCGGTACATCAAGGAACGCAACAACTCGTCTATGGCGGAAAAAACTGGAGCGCCACCACGGTCGGCACCACGCCCGCCTACCTCGACGCCCGTTCGTGGGCGCTGACCGACGGCTACAACTTCAGCGATTCCGACGTGCGCTCGGCGACCCGCGTCGCGCTGATCGGCAAGACGGCGGCGGAAAACCTGTTCGACCCCGGAGAGAACCCGGTCGGCAAGATCATCCGCATCCGCCAGACGCCGTTCACCGTCATCGGCACGCTCGCGCCCAAGGGGCAAAACCTCGACGGCCGCGACCAGGACGACACCATCATCATTCCGCTCACCACCGCCCAGCGCAAAGTGTTCGGCGTGCCGTTCGCCGGCTCGGTGCGTACGATCATGGTGCAGGCGGCATCGGCCGAGGCCATGCCGGCGGTCGAGAAGTCCGTCACCGCCCTGCTCCGCCAGCGGCACCGCCTGCGCGAGGATCAGGACGACGATTTCTACATCCGCAACCTCGCCGCCGCGGCCGATTCCGCAGCGGAAACGACGCGCGTCATGTCGCTGCTGCTCGGCGCCATCGCCTCGGTATCGCTGCTCGTCGGCGGCATCGGCATCATGAACATCATGCTTGTCTCGGTCACCGAACGGACGCGCGAGATTGGCATCCGCATGGCCATCGGCGCGCGCCAGAAAGACATCCTCGCCCAGTTCCTGCTCGAAGCCATCATGATTTCGGTCACAGGCTGCCTGATCGGGCTCGTTCTCGGCATCGGCGGCGCGCTGCTCGTCAATGCGCTGAGCGACATGGTCATCGTCATCTCCGGCGCCTCGGTACTGGTCGCCTTTGCTGTTGCCGCCGGCGTCGGCGTCTTCTTCGGTTTTTACCCGGCGCGCAAGGCCGCCGCGCTCGACCCGATCGAAGCGCTACGCTACCAGTGAAACCAGTAACCTCACTCGCTTAAAACCCGCCTTTTGGCGAACCCTCTTTCTTGCAGTGGGCGTCCTGATACGGCCCCTTGACCGCCACCCAGCCGGGGCCGGGCGACGTTTGTGCACAAATCATCATGTTGTCGGCCGTGCTTCTCCATTTGAACCACGCGGCCGGTGCGGCGAAAAGCGCCGGGCAGAAGCCGATTGCTCCGATCAGGATGGCCATTCGATAGCGCTTAACAATGTTCATTGGAACCTTTCCTCACTAAAACCTCTGACGATACGCGGACATGCTTGAGCACGACTTCCACGAGCTCGTCGTGCTCGATCGGTTTCGTAATGACATCGATCATGCCGGCGGCAAGGCACTTGGCGTGCTCCTCCACCAGAGCGTGCGCTGTCTGGCCAATCACGGGCATATCCGGACGAAGCTGCAGGACGCGGCGGGTAGCTTCGAGGCCATCCATCTCGGGCATCTGGACGTCCATCAGCACAAGATCGAACGCCTCGCCCTCTCGTTGGAGCGCCTCGATGGCCTCCCGTCCGTTGGAAACGAATCTCACGTGCGCCCCTTCGTGCGTCAGCATGTCGTCGAGCACGTAACGGTTGAGCTCCATATCCTCCGCCACCAGGATATTGACTCCTGCCAGCTTCTTCACGCTTTGCGGGATATCCTCGATGGAACAGCCGGCTTCGCCAGGGGTCGCTGCCGGCACGATTTTCAGACGGACTTCAAACGTCGAACCGGCACCCGGCGCCGTTTTGACACTGATCTGCCCGCCCATCAAATCGACCAGATTCTTGGTGATGGCCAAACCGAGGCCGGTGCCGCCAAACTTGCGCGTCGTCGAATTGTCGGCCTGCTCGAAGGGGGAGAAAAGGCGCAGGACCTGTTCCGGCTGCATGCCGATCCCCGTATCCGCGACCCGGATCAGCAGATCGCCTCCCGCGACCGCGACATCCAGACGCACCTCGCCGGCCGGCGTGAACTTCACCGCGTTCGAGAGCAGGTTCAGCAATATCTGCTGAATCCGGACCGGATCGCCAATGAGGCGACGGGGTAAATCGGGAGCCTTGCGGACGCTCAGCTCCAGCCCTTTTTCCCGGGCGCGTTCGGCCATCATCTGCACCGTTTTGTCCACGAGGTCGCCAATCGCTACAGGCACCGAGTCGAGCGACAGCTTGCCGGCCTCGATCTTGGAAAAATCGAGGATGTCGTTAATGATCGCCAACAGCAGCTTCCCCGACTCAATGACGTGGCTGAACATTTGTTGCGAAGCGGCGCGTCCGTAGTTTTCGCGGTATCCGGTCTGGGCAAAACCGAGAATTCCGTTCAACGGTGTGCGGATTTCGTGGCTCATATTGGCCAGAAAACTGCTTTTTGCGTCATTGGCGGCATTCGCGCGGATGATCTGTTCGGCCAGTTCCGCGTTGAGTTTCTCGATTCTGGAGGCTCTTTTGCCGATCACAATCATCAGCCCTACCATCGTCAGACCGAGAAAGGCCCATCCTCCGAGGTAGATCCAGGCTTTCTGTTTCCAGCCGGCCAGAAATTCTTGTGGCGCGGCGCCGTAAATGATGATGATCGGGAGATTGGCAACCTTCCGCCAGTAGAAAACCCGTTCGATCTGGTCGACGCGCGAGATATTCCGATACTCCCCCAGCCGCTTTCCGTCGCACAGCTGTTCTTCAATTTCGGGGTTCTCGAATTTCATCCCAAGGTCGGCGCCCCCCTCGGGATGCCGGGCGATCAAACGCATATCGGACGAAAACATGGCGACCATCCCGCTTTCGCCGACCTCGATGGTCTTGAATCCCTGCTGCAGAAAATCGGAACGGATCGCGGTCTGGACGAGCCCGGCAAAATTTCCGTCGGGCGCATTGATCCGACGGCTCAGCGTAAAGAGCCATTTCCCCGTGACCCGCGAAAGAATCGGCTCCGACACGACAAGTCCGGCATTGGAGTCATTCTGCTGCGCGATGAAATAGTTGCGATCGGCCACATAAGTACCGCTCAGACTCTCTGATTGCGACGCGCTGAAAACAGGCAGGCCATCACGGCCCATGAAGCGCAGGCTGTTTTTCTGGGCCTCCGGAATAAAGCTCTCCCGCCGAAGCAGATCGCGGTTCACCGTCAGCACGTCGGCCGCCTTTTCCCCAGCCACGAGCGCGCCGTAGTGGTGCGCCGCGTCCTTCAGGACCACGTCGATCCTGTCGACGATGGCGACCACATGTCGCTCGATCGCGCCCGTCAGGTTATCGGCCTCGCGCTTGGCGAGCGCATACTCATGGCGATAGGAGACATAAAGGTCGTATCCCAACAAGCCAGCAAGCATGAGGAGGACGACGGCGATCCCCGTCCAGATAAAGCGCCGTGAAATCCGGATAGCTCCCGGATTGCAATCGGAGATACTCATGAAATCAACACCAGAATTTTTATGCTTGGTGACGATATGACTCTATCTTCCGCGGAAAATCAACCTCCCGATCGCATCTCGGCAGCCGCCACCTCTTCTGGGAGGAAAGGGTTGTAGCGTTTTTGCCATCGGGAAATGGCTGGCGTATTCTTCCCGCTCGCCGGGGATCAAAGTCCCGCGTCAGAAACCTTGAGAGTCCCTTCACTACCCATCATGCCTGTTTACAGCCTCGGAACCCATACCCCGCAAATCGATCCTGAAAGCTGGATCGCCCCCAACGCCACGGTCATCGGTCAGGTGAGCCTCGCCAAAAACGTCTCGATCTGGTGGAACGCCACGCTGCGCGGCGACACCGACCAACTCATCGTCGGCGAAAACTCGAACATCCAGGACGGCAGCGTGCTGCACACCGACCCCGGCCTCAAGCTGACCATCGGCAAGAACGTCACCGTCGGCCACATGGTCATGCTGCACGGCTGCACGATCGGCGACGGCTCGCTGATCGGCATCGGCTCGATCGTCCTCAACCGGGCCGTGATCGGCCAACACTGTCTGGTCGGCGCCAACACGTTGATTCCCGAAGGCAAGGTCTATCCCGACCGTTCGCTGATCATGGGTTCGCCCGGCAAGGTCGTGCGCCAGCTCACCGACGAGGAAGTCGAAAGGCTCGGCGGCGGCGCAGGGCGCTACGTGCAGAACTGGCAGCGCTACGTGAAGGAACTGGCGGAAGTCTGAGCCAATTGCAACGACACTACTAGTCAGTCATCGAAAAAAGCGAACCACCAAGGCACCAAGCACACCAAGAAAGCACCAAGAAAACCCACTGTCTTTCTTGGTGAAACTTTGTGCCCTTGGTGTCTTGGTGGAGAAGCTTTTATTCATGCGCTCCAACATAACTGACTACTACGACCAACCTTACGCCCGCGACAGGAACGCCTCGATCGCGGCCGCCACCACTTCCGGCTGGTCGTGCTGAACGTTGTGCCCGGAATCGGGCACGTTGACCACCTGCAGGTTCGGGAAGACACCGAGGCGCCGCTCGAACTCGGACGGGTCGTTGCCAAAACGTTGCTTCACCAACCCGTAGCGGGCGATCAGCATCAGCACCGGCGCCGTAATGCGCTGCCAGCTCGCCATCGAATCCTCGATCCGATACACCGCCGGCGATGGAATCCGGTGCCACGGATCGCAGGCCATCTCGACCAGGCCGTCCGGACGCATGCGGCCCACGGTGCGCGACAGGAAAGCGGCACGCTCTTCTTCCAGCCGCGGATCGAGTTCCATCAGGCGGCTGGCGAACGCTTCGTAGGTCTGAAAGAGGATCGGCGACGGCCCCTTGCCGATGTTGTCCAGCCAGCGCCCGATCAGCGTCGGCGACACATCGTCGATCGCCGGCTTGAGACCAAGAAAATCAAGCATCACCAGCTGCGAAATGCGCTCTGGCCGCACACCGGCGTAGTTGCTGGCGATGTTCGCCCCCATGCTGTGCGCCACGATGCGCACCGGCTTGTTCGGCGAGAAATGATCGAGCAGGCAGTCGAGATCGGCGTAGTAATCAGGGAACCAGTAGGGCCGCGACAACCATTCCGTTTCGCCGTAGCCGCGCCAGTCGGGCGCGATCACGTGCCAGTCCTGCTTCAGCGCATCGACGAGAAACTGGAAAGTCGGCGACGAATCCATCCAGCCGTGCAGGAAAAACACGGTGGGGGCATGGGCAGGCCCCCAGTGGCGAATGTTGTAGCGCAGGCCGCGAATGCTGATTTTTTCGGTACGGGATTTAAGTCTTTCCATGGCAGAACGGTCGGGCAAAACAGGAAAGCCCTCGATTTAATCAGTTTTTCGCTCCCGAAGCATCCGAATAACGGGAAAAAAGCTGGCCTGCCCCGGAAAGGCCAGTGTTCAGCATCACGCTCCGCTTTGCGTCGATGCGGCGCCAGACGCTTGCAGGATGGAATTTAGCGGCTCGTAGAGCGACTGGGTATGACCGGCAAACCGGCGAAGCGACTGGTTCATTTTCGCCGTGGCCGCCTGATATTTCTGAAACGCTTCGACAAATTCGGCGACCGCCTGATTGAGGTTGTGCGACGTTTTGCTCATGTCATCTCCAGCGCAAAAGGTTAACGTCCGCACAGCCTATGCGAGAGGAATTACATTCTCATTTCCTGCCCATGAACAAATGGTGAATGCACAACCGGGCACGTAATCCTTATTTCCCGCCAAATTGCGGCTCGCGCTTGGCGGCGAACGCGCTTACGCCTTCCGCGTAATCGGGACTCCAGCCGAGTTCGCGGATGTAGCTCGCTTCGAGCGACAGCTGTTGTTCCAGACTGTGCGAGAGCGATGCCTGCATGGATTGACGGGTACGCACCAAGGCCTTGGTCGGCGCCTTGGCCAGCCGCTCCGCCGTCGTTGCCACGGTGCTGGCAAACGCTGCATCGTCAACGCACTGCCAGATCAGCCCCCACTCGGCGGCCGTTTCCGCCGGCAGCTTGTCGGCCAGCATGGCCAGCCCCATGGCGCGGGCCATGCCGACACGTTGCGGCAGGAACCACGTGCTGCCGGTATCGGGCATCAGGCCGATGCGGGTGAAGGCTTGCAGGAAAGACGCCGAACGCGTCGCAATGACAAGATCGCAGGCCAGCGCCACGCTCATGCCGGCGCCGGCGGCGATGCCGTTGACGGCGGCCAGTGTCGGGACGCGCAGATTGGCCAGTTGCATGACCAGCGGCTTGTAGAACTGCTCGATCACGTTGCCGATGTCCGGCATCCGTCCTTCCTGCGCCTGCATGCACTCGTCGCCAAGATCCTGGCCGGCGCTGAAGGCGCGTCCGGCACCGGTTAGCACAAGTACGCGCACGGACGGATCATTCTGGATACTGTTCAGCGCCGTACGCAGTTCGGCGTGCATTTCGGTGGTGAAGCTGTTGAGTTTGTCGGGACGATTCAGCGTCAGGCGGGCGACACCCGCCTCGATATCAAGGGCGATGGTTTTGAAAGTCATGGGAAATCCGGATTCAAGGTGAAGGCGAAATCGTCGGGTTGCCTGCCGTCGGCGACAACCGGATCAGTCGGAAAGAATACCGCCAATCGATGATGGATGGCGGCGTTGCTTAATCAGCGTTACACCGCGCGTCGCCCCACGTTTACAATATTCGATTCAAGAAAAAACAGTCTCCGGCCCCACTGTTCTGCCATTGGAGACAGCCAAAACAGGTTCATCATGTCCGACGCCCTTCCCGATCCCCGCTACACCCGCTTTCTGCCATGGATTGTCGCCATGGCGCTGTTCATGCAGACGCTCGACGGCACGATCCTCAACACCGCCCTGCCGGCGATGGCGCGGTCGCTCAACGAAAGCCCGCTGAACATGCAGTCGGCGGTCATCGGCTACCTGCTGACGGTGGCCATGCTGATCCCGGCTTCCGGGTGGCTGGCCGACCGCTTCGGCTCGCGGCGCGTGTTCATCGTTGCCATCGTCCTCTTCGCGCTCGGCTCGCTGGCCTGCGCCATGTCGACAACGCTGAACGGTCTCGTGATCGCGCGCATCGCGCAGGGCGTCGGCGGCGCACTGATGATGCCGGTCGGGCGGCTGACCGTGTTGCGCAGCTTCCCGCGCTCGGAACTCGTGCGCGTGCTCAGCTTCGTCACCATTCCCGGCCTGCTCGGCCCGCTGCTCGGGCCGACGCTCGGCGGCTGGCTGGTCGAGTTCGCTTCCTGGCACTGGATCTTCCTGATCAACCTGCCGGTCGGGCTCGTCGGCTGCATCGCCGCATCGCGCTTCATGCCGGACATCAAGAGTCCGGAAAAGACGCCGTTCGACGGGGTTGGTTTTCTGCTTTTCGCCACGGCCATGGCGCTGATCTCGATCGCCTTCGAAGGGCTCGGCGAGCTGCATTTCTCGCACGCCCGCGTCGTGCTGCTGATTGCCGGCGGATTGTCGTGCCTCGCCGCCTACTGGCTGCACTCCAACCGCCACGCAGCGCCACTGTTCAGCGGAAAATTGTTCGAAACGCATTCATTCGCTGTCGGCATCACCGGTAACCTGTTCGCCCGCATCGGCAGCGGCGCCATGCCGTTCCTGACGCCGCTACTGCTGCAAGTCGCGCTCGGCTTTTCGCCGATGGAAGCCGGCATGTCGATGATTCCGCTGGCGCTGGCCAGCATCGGCTCAAAGGCCATCGCCACGCCGCTGATCAAGCGCTTCGGCTTCCGTCACGTGCTGATCTGCAACACGCTGCTGCTCGGCACGATGATCGCCGGCTTCTCGTTGCTCGACGGCAACACCCCGCGCCTGGCGCTCTACGCCTACCTCGCCACCTACGGCGCCATCAATTCGCTGCAATTCACGGCGATGAACGCGCTGACGCTGATCGACCTCGACAACAAAACCGCCGCCAGCGGCAACAGCCTGCTCTCGGTCGTCATGCAGCTGTCGATCAGTCTCGGCGTCGCCTCGGCTTCGGCGTTGCTCGGCGGGTTCATCGACCTCAAACAACTGCCGGACCAGGCGCTGATTCTCGAGGCCTTCCACAAGACTTACCTCTGCGTCGGCCTGATGGCGATGTTCGCCGCCGCCATCTTTTTCCAGCTGCGCCGCGACGAACGGCCAGAAGAAGCACCGGAGCCCGAGAAAATCCGCGAAGACGACGACCTATAATCAGCGCACGACCCTTCGAAGCCCGCCATCCCGCCATGAATACACCGCCCCGCCGCCCGTCTTCCCTCCTGTTCTGGTTCGCCGTCATCGGGCTGCTGCTCGTTCTGCTCGACCACTTCCTGCCGCGGATCGAGGCCTGGTTCGCGCCGACCGACAGTTCGCCGCGTACGGTCACGGCGCGCGGCGACCTCGCCGCCGACGAGAAGGCGACCATCGAACTGTTCGAGAAAGCCAAAGATTCGGTGGTGTTCATCACCACACGCTCGCAGGTACGCGACTTCTGGACGCGCAACGTATTCACCGTGCCGCGCGGCACCGGCTCCGGCTTCATCTGGGACGGCGCGGGACACGTCATCACCAACTACCACGTCATCGAAAATGCCAGCGAGGCCATCGTGCGCCTTTCCGACGGGCGCGACTATCAGGCGGCGCTGGTCGGCGCCAGCCCGGCGCACGACATCGCGGTGCTGCGTATCGGCGTCGGTTTCAAGCGCCCGCCGCCCGTGCCGCTTGGCACCAGCCACGACCTGCGCGTCGGCCAGAAAGTGTTCGCCATCGGCAACCCGTTCGGTCTCGACTGGACGCTGACCAGCGGCATCGTCTCGGCGCTCGACCGCACGCTAGGGGGCGACGGTAACCGAAGCGTCGAGCACCTGATCCAGACCGACGCCGCCATCAACCCGGGCAATTCGGGCGGCCCGCTGCTCGATTCCGCCGGTCGCCTGATCGGCATCAACACCGCCATCTACAGCCCGAGCGGCGCCTCGGCCGGCATCGGTTTTGCCGTACCCGTCGATACCGTCGCCCGCGTCGTACCGCAACTGATCGCGCAAGGGAAATACATCCGGCCGGTGCTCGGCATCCAGATCGACGAAGGGCTGAATGATCGCCTGAGCCGCACACTCGGCATCAAGGGCGTCGCCGTGCTCAAGGTCTCCCCCGGCAGCGCCGCCGACACCGCCGGACTCAAGGGCGCGCAGACGGGCCGCGACGGCCGGATCGTCCTTGGCGATGTCATCACGGCCATCAACGGCAAAGCGATCGACAGCGTCGCCCACTATCTGTCGCAGATCGACGAATACGCCATCGGTGAAACGGTGACGCTGACCGTCAAGCGGGGCGAGCAAACCCTCGAGCTTCAGGCCACCCTGCAACCGCAGCCATAACCCCCTTCAAGCACTTTTCCGAAGAGACGCCATGGATATCCGATCAGTCGACCTCAACTTGCTGAAAGCCTTCGACGCACTGATGGACGAACGCAGCGTCACGCGGGCGGCGGCGCGGCTCTCTCTGACACAGCCAGCCGTGAGCGGCATGTTGAACCGCTTGCGCGACTGTTTCGGCGACCCGCTGTTCACACGAACGTCACGCGGCGTCACGCCAACGCCACGGGCAGAGGAACTGAGCGGCGGCATCAAGCGCGTGCTGGCCGAAATCGACGCCATGCTGAGGCCCACCGCTTTCGATCCGGCAACAGCCGGGTTCACCGTGTCCATCGCCGCCACCGACTACGCGCTGCGCGCCGTTCTCGTGCCCTTCATCGCCGCCCTGCGGCCGCTCGCCCCCGGAATTCGCATCGCGGTGCGCCAGATCAACGAATCCCTCGTGCAAACCCAGCTCGAACGCGGCGACCTCGATCTGGCGCTGCTGACGCCGGAAACTGCGCCGCCCGACCTGCACGCCCGCGTCCTGTTCGATGAAACCTACGTCTGCGCGCTGCGCGAAGGGCATCCCGACTCGGTGACCGGAGCATTGACGCTGGAGCGGTTTTGCGCGCTCGATCACGTCATGGTTTCGCTGGTCGGCGGCGGGTTCCGCAGTGCCACCGATGAAGCCCTTGAGCGCATCGGCGGCCGTCGACGGGTGGTGCTTTCCGTGCCGAGTTTCGTCATGCTGCTGGACATCCTCCGCACCAGCGACCTGATCGCGCTTGTGCCGCGCCGACTCGTCGCGGAATCCCAAGGGCTGACGCTGAAGACACCGCCGCTCAACGTCCCCGGATTCACCAAGATCGCCACCTGGCATGCCCGCACGCACGAAGACCCGGGTCACCGCTGGGTGCGTTCGCTGCTGTTCAAAACGTGTGGCATTTCTGGCTGAACGCCATGCGCGACCTTGACGATCTGTTCGCTGCCCTGCCCCGATCACGCTTCCGTAGGGGCTTCTCGCTGGGCAAGAAAGAGCGAGCCTATTTTCTCGCCAAGGGACGGGACACTGTCGTTGAACACGCGCAAGCCTTCATCGCGCAACGGCTGGCGCCGGCCGAGTTGCCCAACGACGGCAAGCAGACGCCCTTCCGCGGCCACCCAGTTTTCATCGCCCAGCACGCGACAGCGACCTGCTGCCGCAAGTGCCTGAAAAAATGGCACGACATCCCAGCCGGTCGTTTGCTGACGCCGGAGGAACAGGCGCACGTCGTCGACGCAATCATGCGCGGGCTGGATGAACAGGATTTGCCGCTCTCGGCGCCGCCCGCCGGCACGTCTTTACCACTTTTTTAAAAGAGAGCGCATCCGGCGCCCTCACGCGGCTCACTCGGTAGCGAACAGCCGGGCGACCGCCGTCATGTTTTGCCCACCGAAGCCAGCGTCGATGCCCTTCCGGAACACCGCGCGGGCCGCGGCCAGCGTTGGCGCAGCGGCGTCTGAACCGACCGCAGCGAGCGTATAGCCGAAGTCCTTTTCGATCAGCTCGACCGGGAATTGCGGCTGGAAGTCGCCGCGCAACATGGAACCGGCGATCACGTTATCGACGGGCGACCATACCGGGGTGGCAGCGATCGCCTGCAGCGAACGGGCAACATCGGCACCGTTGCTCGCCAGCATACCGGCGAGTTCGGCGAGCCCCGTCACCTGAAGGCCGAGCAGCGCGTTCGTCGCCAGCTTCACCAGCGTGCCTGATCCGACCGGCCCGACGTGATGGATCGCGGCGCCCATGGCTTTAAGTAGATCCCCGGCACGAATCAGCACCTCGGTGTCGCCGCCGACGAGATAGACAAGTTGGGCCGCCTCGGCGGCCGGCCGCGAGCCGGACACCGGCGCTTCGACAAACCCGATGCGGCACGCCTGCGCCAACCGCCCAAGCTCTCGCATCCAGCGGACCGACAGCGTCGAGCTTTCGATAGCGATGGCGCCGGGCTGCATCGCCGCCAACGCCCCCGTCGCCGAATCGCACCAGACCGAGCGCGAGGCGGCATCGTCGCGCACCATCGCAATCACGAAGTCGGCTCCCCGCGCTGCCTCGGCCGGCGTCTTCGCCCATGTCGTCCCGGCCGCGAGCAGCGCCTCGGCGGCTTTGGGTGTCCGGTTCCAGACGGTCAGTTTGTGTCCGGCCTTGATCAGATGGGCGGCCATGCGGCAGCCCATTGCACCGAGACCGAGAAAAGCAATGTTGGACATGGAATCGTCTCCTGACTAGTTGGCCGATTTTGCTTCGAACGTCGCAGCGACCAAGCCCTTGAGCCACTGGTCGTGGCCGTTGATCATCGGATTCGGCTCCGCGGCCGCGAGGGCCTGCGCCGGTTTTCCCCTCTGCGTTTCCTGCGTAAGGATGCGCACGCGGCCACCGGAGAGGTCTTCGAGCAACCAGGCGTGATGGACGTCGAGGCGGTCTTCCGCCGTGCGGCCAGCCCAGCCGTGCCAGGCGACGCGAGCGGGCTGGCCGCCAACCGGAGCCACATGCTCAACGACTTGCGCCTCAACCGGAAAACCGAACGTTTCGAAGTAGAAACGCACACCGTCTTCCAGTTCCGGCCCCTTCCCGTCATAGAAACTCGGGTTGGCCGAATTGGCGTAATAGGTCGGCCACAGCGCCGGGGTATTCAGAAACGGCCAGACGTCGGCGACGGAAAGACCGGCGACAATCATTTCGTTCGAGGCAAAGTTGTCGGTGAAACCGGGAAGGTAGCCTTCCGGCCAGATGATTTCGTTCATTGGACTGCTCCTGATGTGATTACGAAGGTTTCGCTAGCGATCTGGAAAAGGTCGTCAGCGCGTGGCCACATCATGAAAAAAGCAGAGAAATAAATCCAATGACAATTTTTAATTTCACATATCACGCATACAAATATCACACACAATGCTTCTCGCCGATGCGCTGGCGCAGGAATTCGACCGCACGCCCGGCACGCGCTGAGAGCGGCCATTCGGCGCGGTGGATAAGCCACAGTGTGTCGATAACGGTTGTCGGATGAATAACGACCCTGATCGCCTCCTGACGGGCAAACGCCTGCCGCGCATATTGCGGGATGACCGCAAAGCCGAGCCCGCGCGCCACCGGCTCCAGAATCATGCCGATATGGTTGATGAAGCCATGACAGGGGATGTGGCGGATACCGGCATTACCGGGGAAAATCCGGCTCAGCAGCCGGCTGGCCATCGCCTGTCCGTCGGGATGGTCGATGAAGCCGATGCGTTCGAGATCGGCCCAGACCTGCACGTCCTTGCCGGCCGGCACAACCAGTTCGAGCGCCTCTTCGGCAAAGAGACTAGCGGCGATGCGCACGTCGTCCGGGCGGTAGGTCATCAATCCAAGTTCATAACGGTTCTGCACGACAGCTTCGAGCACCTCGGGGTCGGGGGCGAAGCGGTGCCGGACGGTCAGCCCCGGGTGCGCGGCTTGCAGGTCGAGCAGCAACGGATAGACGGCAAGGCCGATGCTACCGGGACTGGTCAGCGTAATCTCGCCACAATCGGCTTCTGTTTCCGAGAGTCGCAACTCAAAGCGTTTATTGACCTGATCGATTTCCCGGCAGTATTCGGCCAGCGTTTTCCCGGTCGGAGTGAGTTCCAGCTGACGCGGTCTGCGAATAAATAGCGTGCCGAACTTCTCCTCCAGATGCCGGACATGTAGGCTGACCGCCGCCTGAGTCACCCCAAGGCGCTCACCGGCGCGCGTGAAGCTCCCCAGCTCGATCAGGGTGGTGAACGTATGAAGCCATTGGGGATTTATCATAAGAATATGTTATGGATCACATAACCAAATCACTGTTCAGTTTATAGCCGTACCTGTCTAAAGTATGCCCATTCCAATTGCGAAGGACAATCTGACATGGCATTGCCCTACCCTCGCTGCTTTTCCCATATCGGCCTGTCGCTCACCGAGCTCGACGCGGCCGTCAAGTTCTACACCGAGGTCAAAGGGATGGCCGAAAAAATCGTCGCTGCCGGCGGCAAGCAGCGCATGCCGGTGCGTGAGTACTTCCCGGGCGAAAAGCCTTACCGCATGGTCTACATGGAAGACCCGTTCGGCAACATTCTTGAAATCTATAGCCACAGCTCCGAGCTGACATACTCGGCAGGCGCGTACCAGTCGGGAGAACGCTGATCATGGACTGCGTGAGCGTTCCGGCTGTATGCAAAAAGTGGGTCTGGCAGACGGGGCACGATCCGCTCGGTCTGCGCATGCAAAATGGTCCAATCCAACCACTTGCGGCGGGCGAGGTACTCGTTCGCAATGCGGCGATCGGACTCAATCCGGTGGACTGGAAGGTGCTTGGCAAGATTGACAGTTGGCGGCCGGGCCATGTCCCCGGGGTCGATGGCGCAGGCGTCGTCGTGGCGACGGGCGAAGGCATTTCCGCATCCTGGCTCGGCCAGCGGGTTGCCTATCACCAGAATCTTCACCGCTTAGGCAGTTTCGCGGAATACACACCGCTGGCCGTCCGCGCATTGATGCGCGTCCCGGATGCGCTCGACTTTGCGACGGCCGCGAGTTTCCCCTGCCCCGGATTGACGGCCTGGCAGGCCATCGAGAAAGTTCCGGCTCGAAAAGGCGCCGCCTTTCTGATCAGTGGCGCCGGTGGCGCCGTCGGTCACTATGTGGCGCAACTAGCCGCGGAAAGGGGTTTTTCCGTCAGCGCCATTTGCCACGAACGTCACTGGCATCGACTCAATTCGCTGGGCGTTTCCCGGTGCGTTGCGGAACTGGGCACGCTGGAAGATCGGGCGTTTTATGCGGTGATCGACAGCGTCGGGCCAGATCGGGCCGCACAGCTGGCAGCGCGGCTTGAAGCCAACGGCCATCTCGTCTGCATTCAGGGGCGCGTGGCGCAATGGCCGTTTCCCGCATTCGAACAGGCCGTTTCCTTGCATGAAGTAGCCCTGGGCGCCTTGCATCGGCACGGCAGCGACGAGGCCTGGGCGCGGCTGATAGCCGCGGGCGAGCGGATGCTTGACGCGCTGGCGACTGGCGGCATGGAGCCCGAGACGCAAGTCCAACGCGATTTTTCGGAACTGCCCGAATTCCTTGATGCTCTGCGCCACCGCGGCTTCTCCGGCAAGCCGCTCGTGCTGCTCCCTTCTTCATGAATCGCGTAACCGCCGATTTTTTCAAACTCAGTTATCAGGAAAACTTGCTATGACTCCCGCGTTAAAAATCCTCGTTGTTCTCACATCTCACGCCATTGCCGGTAGCGCCGATCATCCGACCGGGCTTTGGCTTGAGGAATTCACCACGCCCTACTACGCCTTTGTCGATGCGGGCGCGGAGGTTGATGTTGCCTCCATTCAAGGAGGCAAGGCACCGATCGATCCGGGTTCGGTCCGCCCGGAAGGGAAAAACCCTCCGAGCGTCGAGCGGTTTTTAAAAGATCCGGCCGCACGCGTCAGGATCGAAGCGTCGATCAAGCTCGATTCGGTCAATTCGGCCCCCTACGCCGCGGTGTTTCTGCCCGGTGGCCACGGCACAATGTGGGATTTCCCCCAGAGCGAGCGGTTGGCGAAGCTGGTGAGCGAAGCGTGGGGAGAAGGAAAAGTGATTGCCGCGGTCTGTCATGGACCGGCCGGTCTGGTCAATGCCAGGGACGAGACCGGCAAACCATTGGTCGCTGGGCGTCGTGTGGCGGCATTCTCCAACAGCGAGGAAGTGGCTGCAAAAATGGAGAAGCAGGTTCCGTTTGCGCTGGAATCGCGCATCCGCGATCTCGGTGCACGCTACGAGAGCGGACCGAATTTCAAGCCGTTCGCGGTGCGTGACGGGCGCCTTGTCACCGGCCAGAACCCCGCGTCGTCGGAGAAGGTGGCCGATCTGGTGCTCGAAGCCACCCGTGAAACCGCAGCAACGCCCTGATACCCGCCATCGCACTCTCCTCTCACTAACCCTTCATCAAGAACCAGGCTATCTAAGAAAACCATGTCATCCCTATTTACCCCTTTCAAACTCAAGGACGTCACGCTACGCAACCGGATCGCCGTTCCGCCGATGTGCGTTTTCAGCGCCACGGACGGCTTTTCCAACGACTTCCACTGGAGTCACTACAGCACGCTCTCGCGCGGCGGCCCCGGTCTCGTGATCGTCGAAGCCACCGCCATTGCGCCGGAGGGACGGATTACCCCGTCGTGCCTCGGGCTCTGGGACGATGCGCAGGCCGAAGGGCTGGCAAAAATCGCCAAAGGCATCAAGGCAGGCGGCGCGGTAGCCGGCATCCAGATCGGCCACGCCGGGCGCAAGGCGAATGCCAACCTGCCGTGGGAAGGCGACGACCACATCGCCAAAGACGATCCGCGCTACTGGGAGACGATTTCGCCCTCGCCCGTCGCCTTCGGCGGCGGTTTGCCGCGTATTCCCAAAGAAATGACGGTGGAAGACATCGCACGCGTTCGCTTGGACTTCGTGGCTGCCGCCCGCCGCGCCCGCGATGCCGGTTTTGAATGGCTGGAACTGCATTTCGCGCACGGTTATCTCGGCCAGAGCTTCTTCTCGGTGCACGCCAACCAGCGCACCGACGAGTACGGCGGCGATCTGGCCGGACGCAGCCGCTTCCTGCTCGAAACGCTCGCCGCTGTGCGCGAAGTGTGGCCGGAGAACCTGCCGCTGACGGCCCGTTTCGGCGTCATCGAATACGACGGTCGCGATGCAGAGACGCTCGCGGAGGCGATCGAACTCGCCCGTAAGTTCCGCGCCGGCGGCCTTGACCTGCTGAACGTCAGCGTCGGCTTCTCGACGCCACACGCGGATATCCCTTGGGGACCGGCCTTCCTCACACCTGTCGCCGAACGCGTGCGTCACAAGGCGGGCATGCCCGTCGCCTCGTCATGGAACATCGACACGCCCGCCCTTGCCGAGCATGCGGTGGCCGCCGGACAGCTCGATTTGGTGATGATCGGCCGCGTGCATCTATCCAATCCGCACTGGACGTACCAGGCCGCACAATCCCTGCACATCGACAAGCCGGATTGGGTTCTCCCAGCCCCCTACGCCCACTGGCTGGAGCGCTACAAGCGTAATTCCTGACCGGGCATTAGCCAGTCTGCGAGCGAAACAGGGAGATTGTCGGATACGGCAAAAGTATCCTTCAGACTGGCCCATACGCCGCGATGAACACGGTCACCGCACGCACGACGATCCCTCTGATTTTTTCCTCGCTCACCTCGACCGGCACTTGAAACAAGAAGTGGTCGAGTAGCTCGGCTTCGAGCAAGCCGCGCAGGTGCAATGTAGCAACTTGCGCGTCGGCCTGACGCAGCTTGCCAAGATCCATCGCCGCCTGCAGAAAGTCGGAAACCATGGCCAGACTGCGCTGCGGCCCACGTTCGAAACACAGGCGACCCAGTTCGCCGCGCCCAGCCTCCGAAACGATCAGTCGCCTGGCCGCCTGGACTTCAGGCGAAAACAGGAGCGCCAGCAGTCTTTCGCCGAAATGACATAGCGACTCGGCAATATCATCCGTAAACGGATCGAGCGCCTCGTGGGTTGCCTCGAATTCCTTCTCGGTCGAACGGAACATGATTTCGAAAAACAACTCTTCCTTCGACGGGAAATAGTTGTAAATCGTCGCCTTCGACCCGCCGACACGCGCGCAGATTTCCGACATCGAGGCCCGCTCGAAACCGACTTCACGAAAGACCTCGGTCGCCACGTCGAGGATGGCCTGCCGCTTCGTTTCACTTTTCGCTCTCATCGCCGCCTTGTCTTTTCCATCTTAACTAAACCAACCCGTACAGTTTAGCTTGACGCAGAAAAAACACAAAATTAAACTGTACCGTACAGTTATAAACACGAGGTCGTTATGCGTTTCTGCCCCCCTCCACCGCGAACACGCTTGCCGCATCTGCGCAGTAAGCCCCTTGGACTCACCATCGCGCTCACCCTCGCACTTGCCGCAAGCGGATGCGCCCAGCTTCCATCACTCGACGCACTCGCTCGCCTCAAGCCAGCCACGGACTATCAGACGGCCATGTCGTTCACCAGCCCGAGCACGGATTGGCCGGACGATCAATGGTGGCGCGCCTACGAAGATCCGCAGCTCAACGCGCTGATCGAAGAAGCCTTGCGCGATTCGCCCGACCTCGCCGTCGCCGCGGCCCGCGTCCGTTACGCGGAAGCCGCGAGCCAGATTTCCGGTTCCGCGCTACTGCCGCAGATCGGTGCCAACGCTTCGGCCACCGAACAGCGTCAGAGCTACAACTATCTGACCCCGAAATCGATGACCCCGGAAGGCTGGCAGGATTACGGCCGGGCCACGCTCGACTTCAGTTGGGAGCTCGACTTCTGGGGCAAGAACCGCGCCGGGCTCGCCGCCGCCACCTCGGAGCTTGAAGCAAGCAAGGCGGAAATGGCGCAAGCCCGCCTGAGCCTCGCCGCCGCCATTGCCACCGACTACGCCGAACTCGCCCGCCTCTTCGCCGCCCGCGACACCGCCGCGCGCTCGCTGGAAGTTCGGAGCCGAACGGCCGCCCTGTTCGCCGAGCGATTCGCCAACGGTCTGGAAACGCGCGGCAGCTTGCGCGAGGCCGAAGCCCGGCGCGCAAGTGCCGAAGGCGAACTGCTTCTGTATGAAGAGCAGATCGGACTGCAACGCAACCGGCTGGCCGCCTTGCTCGGCGCCGGCCCTGACCGCGGACTGGCCATCGAACGTCCGGCCATCAATCTGCATCGCCGGTTCGGACTCCCCGACAAACTTGCCGCCAACCTTCTCGGCCGGCGCCCGGATGTCGTCGCGGCACGCCTGCAGGCCGAAGCCTACGCGTACCGGATCGACCAGAAAAAGGCCGAGTTTTACCCGAACGTCAATCTCGCCGCTTTCATCGGCGTGCACTCGCTGGGCCTGAACATGCTGAGCAAAAGCGGTTCAACCACCGGCAGCATCGGCCCGGCCATCTCGTTGCCGATCTTCACCGGCGGACGGCTGACGGGCGAACTGCGCGGCACGGCCGCCGGTTATGAACAAGCCGTCGCCAACTACAACCGCACCGTCACCACGGCCTTGCAGGAAGTCGCCAATGCCGGACTCAGCCAGAAGTCGCTCGGCGCGCGATTGACCAAGGGTGAAGAAGCCGTCGCCGCCGCCGGCGAAGCGCACCGCGTCGCCCGCAATCGTTACGAAGGCGGACTTTCCAGCTTTCTGGAAGTGCTCTACGCCGAAGACGTGCTTTTGAACAACCAGCGCATTCTGACCGATCTTCAGTCGCGCGCCCTCACCCTCGACGTGGCCCTGATGCGTGCGCTGGGCGGCGGCTACCGCGAAACAAGCGACTCCAACAGTTAACCGACGAGCAAACAGGATTCCATCATGTCTGAAAACACCTCCCCCGCACGCACCCAAAACAACCGGGAAGAACGCCGGCGCAAGCTCCTCATCGGGTTGGCTACTGGCGTCGTTGTCGCCGGCCTGGGAATGGCCGCCTACTGGTTCTTCTACGCCTCGCATTTCGTCTCCACCGACAACGCCTACGCCGCCGTCGAAATCGCCCAGGTCACGCCGTCGGTCGGCGGCACGATCAGCGAAGTGCGCGTCACCGATACGCAAGCCGTCAAGAAAGGCGACGTGCTCGTCGTCATCGACCCGACCGATGCCAAGCTCGCCCTCGCCCAGGCCGAAGCCGACCTCGGCCGCGCTATCCGGCGCGTCAAGGGCTATGTCGCCAACGACGGTGGTTTCGCCGCGCAAATCGCCGCCCGCGAAGCCGATGAGAAGCGCGCTGCCGCCCAGCTCGCCGCGGCCGAAGCCGACTTCGAACGGGCCAGGATCGATCTGCAGCGGCGCGAGGCGCTCTCGGCCTCGGGCTCCGTTTCCGGTGACGAACTGACGCGCGCCCAGAACGCCTTTGCCGCCGCGCAAGCCAATCTGGCCGCCGCGCGCGCCGGCGCCGCACAAGCCAAGGCCAACCGCAACGTCGCCATCGGCTCAAAAGAAGCCAACGCCGCCCTGATCGCCGACACGACCATCGACACCAACCCGGAAGTCGCCCTCGCCCGCGCCCGCCGCGACCAGGCCGCCATTGATCTCGAACGCACCGTCGTCCGCGCCCCCGTCGACGGCGTCGTTGCCAAGCGGCAGGTCCAGCTCGGCCAGCGCGTGCAGGCCGGTACGCCGCTCCTCGCCGTGGTGCCGGTGCAGAACATGCACGTCGACGCCAACTTCAAGGAAGTGCAGCTGGAGAACGTACGCGTCGGCCAGCCGGTGACGGTCAAGGCCGACATTTACGGCGGTTCGGTCACTTATCGCGGCACCGTCGAAGGTTTCTCGGGCGGTTCCGGTGCCGCCTTCGCGGCGATTCCGGCCCAGAACGCGACCGGCAACTGGATCAAGGTTGTGCAGCGCCTGCCGGTGCGCATCAAGCTCGACCCGGCCGAGCTGGCGACACATCCGCTCAAGGTCGGCCTGTCGATGGCGGTAAAAATCGACACCCGCGAAAAAGACTAAGCGGAGTCGCTTCCCATGAGCCAATCGACACCCCTCGCCAACGGCGAAGCGCCGCTGACCGGCGGCATGCTGTGGGCAGCGGCCCTCGTCCTCGCCGCCGCCAACTTCATCGCTGTGCTCGACATGACGATCGCCAACGTCTCGGTGCCGAACATCGCCGGCGGCCTCGGCGCCACGACCAGTCAAGGCACCTGGGTCATCACCTCCTACGCGGTCGCCGAAGCCATCACCGTGCCGCTGACTGGCTGGCTGGCGGCGCGCTTCGGCGCGGTGCGCGTGTTCGTCGTCTCGATGACCTTGTTCGGCATTTTCTCGGCACTGTGCGGCCTGTCCGGTTCGCTCGGCATGCTGGTTTTCGCCCGCATCTGCCAGGGTCTGGCCGGTGGCCCGCTGATGCCGCTGTCGCAAACCCTGTTGCTGCGCATCTTCCCGAAAGAAAAGGCGGCCGCCGCCATCGGCCTGTGGTCGATGACGACGCTGGTGGCGCCGGTACTCGGCCCGATTCTCGGTGGCTATTTGTGCGATCAATACAACTGGCCGTGGATTTTCTGGATCAATCTGCCCATCGCAAGCGCGTGCGCCTTCATCGCCTGGAGGATGTTGAAGCGCTACGAGCAGCCGCTGTTCAAGACGCCGATCGACAAGGTGGGTCTGATCCTGCTGATCGTCTGGGTCGGCGCGCTGCAAATCATGCTCGACGAAGGCAAGAACCTCGACTGGTTCTCGTCGCACGAAATCGTCGCGCTGGCCATCATCGCCGCCATCGGCTTTGCCGCCTTCCTGATCTGGGAATTGCACGAGGAACACCCAGTCGTCGATCTGCGGGTCTTCCGGCATCGCGGCTTTTCGGTCAGCGTGTTGACCATCAGCCTCGCCTTCGCCGCCTTCTTTGGCGCCAACGTGCTGACGCCGCAATGGTTGCAGATGTACATGGGTTACACGGCGACTTCGGCCGGCATGGCCACCGCGTGGACGGGCGTGTTTGCCGTCTTCGTCGCCCCGATCGCCGCCACGCTGTCGCACCGGGTCGATCCGCGCAAGCTCGTTTTCGGCGGCGTCATCTGGCTTGGCCTCGTCACGCTGACGCGCACGATTGCCACGACCGACATGGACTACTGGCAGATTTCAATGCCGCTGATGGCGATGGGACTCGGCCTACCGTTCTTCTTCGTGCCGCTGACCGGTCTGGCGCTGGCCAGCGTCGATCACCACGAAATGGCCTCGGCCGCCGGCCTGATGAATTTCCTGCGCACGCTCTCGGGCGCCTTCGCCACGTCGTTGATCACCACGGTCTGGGACGACCAGATCACGCGCAACCATGCCGAACTGGTCGGACTCGCCGACAGCGACCAGAGCGTCCGCGCCTTCCTCGAAAGCTCGGGCATGAGCGCCGACGCCGTCCTGCAATCGCTCGACCGGCTTGTTTCGGGTCAGGCCGTCATGCTGGCCACCAACCAGATCATGGCGGCGGTCGGCATCGCCTTCATCGTCGCCGCCTCGGCCATCTGGCTCGCGCCGAAGCCGCATCGGCACGTCGATCCGTCGGTCGGCGGGCACTGAGTTTCTTCGGAGCTAACGGCATGAATCGCTGACCGTTAGCTCCGAATCCCAGCCACCGCAAGACGATTACGGAACTCCCCAGTGTTGTTGTGGTCTTTTTGGGCAGTCGTGGGCGAAGCAACAAAAACGCCAGCCCTAAAAAGATTACCAATCCCATTGAAGGAAACTGCATGAAAATCGGACGTCCTGTCGTCGTCGTGGTCGGCGCCGGCTTTGGCGGTCTGGCCGCTGTCAAGGAACTGGCCAAGGAAGAAGTCGACATCATCCTCATCGACCAGCGCAACCACCACCTGTTCCAGCCCCTGCTCTATCAGGTCGCCACCGCGTGGCTCTCGCCGGCGGAAATCGCCTCGCCGATCCGCAACCTGTTCTCGCAGCAACGGAACGTGACCGTCATCATGGGCAAGGTCACGGGCATCGATACGGAAGCGTGCACACTCCAGATCGACAACGGCCCGCGCCAGGGCAACATCGATTACGACTACCTCGTGCTGGCCACCGGCGCCAGCCACGACTACTTCGGCAACGACCAGTGGGCCACTTACGCACCGGGACTGAAGACGGTGGAGGACGCCACCGGCATCCGCGAGCGGCTGCTGATGGCCTTTGAACTCGCCGAAATGACCGCCGAACCCGCCGAGCGCGACGCCCACCTGACCATCGTCGTCATCGGCGGTGGCGCGACGGGCGTCGAGATGGCCGGTTCCATCGCCGAACTGGCGAGAGCGGCGCTGGCGCGCGATTTCCGGCGCATCGACCCGCGTCAGGCGAAAGTCATCCTGATCGAATCCGGCCCGCGCGTTCTCGGCGCCTTCCCGGAAGACTTGTCGGAAGCGGCCATGAAGTCGCTCGACAAGCTCGGCGTCACCGTCCTCACCAACACGCGCGTCAGCGACTGCCAGAAGGGCTACGTCATGATCGGCGAGGAAAAGATCCCGGCGGCCACCGTTATCTGGGCCGCCGGCGTCAAAGCCTCGCCCGCCGCCACCTGGCTGAACGCCGAGGCCGACCGCGCCGGACGGGTGATCGTCGAATCCGACTTCAGCGTTCCCGGCCTGCCCAACGTCTTCGTCGTCGGCGATACCGCCAGCGCCAAGGACGCCACCGGTCAGACGCTGCCGGGCATCGCCCCGGCCGCCAAGCAGGCCGGCCGCTACGCCGCCCGCGTCATCCGCGCCAAGCTGCACGGCAAGTCCGCCCCCTCACCCTTCCGCTACCACAACTACGGCACGATGGCGACGATCGGCCGCCATGCCGGCGTCGCGGATTTCGGCTGGGTCAAGTTCAAGGGCCACCTCGGCTGGTGGCTGTGGGGCATCGTGCACATCTTTTTCCTGATCGACTTCCGCAGCCGCGTCGTCGTCTCGCTCAACTGGCTGTGGTCGTTCCTCACCTACCAGCGCGGCGCCCGCCTCATTACCGGCAACAAGCCGGAGAATCCGCAGCTGCACGAAGCGAGCTGACCGGCCCCTGGCCGGTTCCCTCTCCGCATGCGGCTTGTACGGCATTAGACGGCCGTATCAGCCGCTATCAAGATCCGTAGTTCGTCCTCCCCAGATCGCTGACTGTCAAAGGGCAGCGGAAGCAAGTCGGCCTGAGCGGCCGTTGGTCTGAAGTATTAAATCGCACCGAAATCAGTCCCTTACCTGCCGCCCAGGCCGCAGAGTGGCTATCTGCTGAGACCGGGGCGGTTCAAGCGCAAGCTGGCCGAATGTCTAGCCCACCGTGTTGCCACCTCCTCAAATGGCTGGCAGCACTTAGAATTACGCATTCCGCGTGCCATATTCGCGCACCAACCGCATTTTTGACGCCACCAAAACCTTCGGCAACATCGTTACCTTCCGCGATCTGGAGCAGGCAACCATCGACGCCATCACCTTGTTTGGTGACAAAAACACCAAGAACGTGGTGCTGGAGAAGAGCTACAAGGAATACATGGAAGGCTTTACCGATGTAGTTACCGGTGAGGCGCGGCGCAGCTTTGCCGACGTGGTGAGGGAACTGGAGCAGCGCTTTCCCGATCCCTCCGCCATTGAAAAAGAGTCCGACAAAAAGGCCTTCGCTAAATTATTCGGCGAGTATTTGCGCGTTGAGAACGTGCTGCAAAACTATGACGAGTTCGCCAGTCTGAAAGACTTGCAAAGCGTGGACATGAACAACCCGGCGGCGGTTGAGGAATTCAAGGCCAGGCATTATTTGAGCGATGAAGATCTGGCAACGCTGCAAGCGATCAAGATCCCTGCTGAACGGAAAATTCAGGATTACCGTTCAACCTATAACGATGTTCGCGATTGGCTGCGTCGGGAAAAATCTGGCGCCGAAAAAGAAAAATCCACCATCGACTGGGATGACGTGGTCTTTGAGGTGGACCTGCTGAAGTCACAAGAAATTAACCTGGACTACATTCTGGAATTGATTTTTGAGCACAATAAAAAGGTCAAGGACAAAGCCTCACTGGTCGAGGACGTACGCCGGGTGATTCGTGCCAGCCTTGGCAACCGCGCCAAAGAAAGCCTGCTGGTCGATTTTATTAACCAGACCGATCTGGACCAGATTGGCGACAAGGCTAGCGTGATTGATGCCTTCTTCACCTTTGCCCAAGCAGAACAACAGCGAGAGGCACAGGAACTGATCAGCGCCGAGAACCTGAATGCAGAGGCGGCCAGACGCTATATCACCACCTCACTGAAACGCGAATTCGCCAGTGACAATGGCACCGAGCTCAATGCCGTTCTGCCCAAGATGAGCCCGCTTAATCCGCAATACCTGACAAAAAAACAAAGCGTGTTCCAGAAAATCGCGGCTTTTGTGGAGAAGTTCAAAGGCGTGGGTGGGCAGGTTTAATGGGATTACGGCCAGCCTCTACGCTCAAGTGAAAGGATCGGAACAACCTGAAGACGGCTCCAAAGGGGGCGAGTGCTGCCGTTGGCATCATGTGGCCCCAACAGCCGCTTCGGCCGACCTCCCGCCGGTGAATTGCCGTGCCGTGCGACTGCGTCACTTCGATCCTGCCGTCGTCTCTTTCTCGGATCAACTGGCCGCTCAAGTTCGGTAGCACGCCACCGAACTCGCAAGCAATCTGCTCTATCATGAAATGGCGAACCCCAAGGAGTCGCCATGAACAAGAAGATCGTCATCCCGCTGGTGGCGGCAATTGCGCTCATTGCCGGCGGCATCGTCTGGTTTCATAACGGCCAACCGCCCGCCAACGAACTGGCGCTGCACGGCAACGTCGATATCCGGCAAGTCGAACTCGCCTTCAACGCCAGCGGCCGCATCGCATCGATCGATGTTCGCGACGGTGACCGCGTCAAGCGCGGTGACTTGCTCGCCCGCCTCGACACCGAACGACTTCGCCTCGCGCTCGAACAGGCCGAGGCGCAAGTCACCGCGCAGCAACAAACGGTGAAACGCCTCGAAACAGGCTCGCGGCCGGAAGAAATCCGGCAGGCGCAGGCCCAGCGCGAGGCGGCCCGCGTGGCGATGGCCGATGCCGACAACTTTTATCAGCGCCAGCAAAGCCTCGTCGCCCGCCACTTCATCTCGCAGCAACAGGCCGACAACGCCCGCTTTGCCTTCGACAAGGCGCGTGCCCAATGGCAGGCGGCGAGCGAAACGGCACGCCTCGCCGAACTCGGGCCGCGCCGGGAGGATATCGCCGCCGCCCGCGCTACCCTCGCCGCCAGCGAAGCGGCCGCCGCGCTGATCCGCAAGGACATTGCCGAGGGCGAGTTGCGTGCGCCCTCCGACGGCGTTATCGAAAACCGGATTCTCGAAGTCGGCGACATGGCTTCGCCGCAAAAGCCGGTGTTCACGCTCGCGCTGACCGATCCGCTCTGGGTGCGCGTCTGGTTGCCGGAAACACAGCTTGGGCGGATTCCGGTCGGCGCCCGCGCGACTGTCGCCACCGACTCTTACCCGGACAAGCCCTACGCGGCGTGGGTCGGCCACATCTCGCCAAGCGCCGAGTTCACGCCGAAATCGGTCGAAACGGCCGACATTCGCTCGACGCTCGTTTATCAGGCGCGCATATTCGTCTGCGATGCTTCCGGCGAGCTGCGCCTCGGCATGCCGGCGACGGTCAAGATCGCGCTCGACCAGAACAAACCGGCCGAAGGAAACGAACGCAGCAATCCCTGCCAACCGGCACATTGAATGGTCATGGCCATGAAAGAGGCGCCCATTCTCGTCGCCGATCACCTGAGCAAGAGTTTCACGCCCGGACGACAGCGCATCCAGGCGCTCGACGCCGTAAGTTTTGCCATCCGCCCGGGCGTCATTACCGGCCTGATCGGGCCGGACGCGGCCGGCAAGACGACGCTGATGCGGCTGGCCGCCGGGTTGCTGGTGCCGGATAGCGGCAGCATCCACGCCTTGGGACTCGACGCCACGCACGATTCGCTGACGGTACAGGCATCGCTCGGCTACATGCCGCAGCGTTTCGGCCTGTACGAGGATCTGACGGTGCAGGAAAACCTCGATCTGTACGCCGACCTGCAGGGCGTCGCGAAGGACGTGCGAGGCGAGCGTTACGGCGAGCTGATGCACATGACCGGACTCCAGCCCTTCGTCGGCCGTCTGGCCGGCAAGCTGTCGGGCGGCATGAAGCAGAAGCTGGGCCTCGCCTGCACGCTCGTGCGTCCGCCCCGCCTGCTGCTGCTCGACGAACCGACGGTCGGCGTCGACCCCGTTTCGCGCCGCGAATTGTGGTCGATCATCGACCGGCTCGTGGCCAGCGAAGGCATGAGCGTATTGCTCTCGACGGCCTATCTCGACGAGGCCGAACGCTGCGACGAGGTCATCCTGCTGCATGAGGGCAAGGTGATGGCGCAGGGCATTCCGGCTGAAATGAGCGCCACGCTGCGCGGCCGCACCTGGACCGTCTCGCTCCCCGGCCGCCAGCACCGCGCGTTGCAGATGCGGCTCGCGCAGACGGCAGGAGTTGTCGATGCGCTGGTGCAGGGCGAACGCATCCGGCTCGTCACCGAACAGGCGCAGCTTCCCGACGCCATCGATTCGCATCCGGACATGCATGAAGCCACGGTCGATCCCGTCGCGCCGCGTTTTGAGGACCTGTTCGTCGACATGCTCCGGGGGCGCCCCAACAGCACACCTCACGCCACGCATCTCGACTTTGCTCCGATCTCGCCGCACGCCGATGGCGATGCCACCGCCCCGGTCATCAAGGTCGACCGGCTGATCCGCTGTTTCGGTGATTTCCGCGCGGTCGACGGCATCTCGTTCGACGTGCGGCGCGGCGAGATATTCGGTCTGCTCGGAGCGAACGGTGCAGGCAAGTCGACGACCTTCCGCATGCTCTGCGGCCTGTTGCCGCCGAGCAGCGGCCATCTCGAAGTGGCCGGACTCGACTTACGGCACGCCGCCTCGGCCGCCCGCGCCCGTATCGGCTACATGTCGCAGAAATTCTCGCAATACGGCAACCTGAGCGTCGGGCAGAACCTCGCTTTTTTCGCCAGTGCCTACGGGCTGGCCAACAAGGCACGGGCGGAGCGGCTGGCGTGGGCGGAAGACGAATTCGACCTCGTCCGCTACCGCAACCAGCTCGCCGGCGACCTGCCGCTCGGTTACAAGCAACGGCTGGCCATGGCCTGCGCGCTGATGCACCGCCCCGAAATCCTCTTTCTCGACGAGCCGACCTCCGGCGTCGACCCGCTGGCGCGGCGCGAATTCTGGCAGCGCATCAACGCCCTCGCGCTCTCCGGCGTCACCGTTCTCGTCACCACGCATTTCATGGAAGAGGCCGAATACTGCGACCGCCTCGTGATCATGGCCGCCGGACGCATCCTGACCGTGGGCGAACCGGCCGCCATCAAAGCCGCCGTACGCTCGCCCGAGCTTCCCGAGCCGAGCATGGAAGATGCGTTCATCAAGCACGTGGAGGAAACATGAAAACCGTGTTTGATGCTTTGCGGAGGATTCCGGTGATGCGCCGGACACCCGCCTCCCTCACCCGCCTGAAGGCGCTGGTGCGAAAGGAGTTCCTCCAGATCGTGCGCGATCCGAGCAGCATCGCCATCGCGTTCCTGATGCCGCTCTTCCTGTTGCTGCTGTTCGGTTACGGCGTCTCGCTCGATACCGAGCATGTGCCGGTCGCGTTTGTCGCCGAACAGCCGTCTGCCGACACCGACGATTTTCGTTCGAGCCTGCTCGGCAGCCGGTATTTCGCCATCGCCACGCTCAGGACGCTGCCGGAAGCTGAACAGGCGCTGCGCGAGGGGCGCGTGAATGCCATCGTCCGCCTGCGCGCCAATTTCAGCGAACGGCTGCGCCGCGCCGACGGGGCGCCGATCCAGATCATCGTCAATGGCGTCGACGCCAATACAGCGCAACTGACGCTCGGCTATCTGGAAGGTGCGTGGGGCAACTGGCTGACGCGCCGCGTCGCCAGCCGAGGCGGCGAACTGACGGCGCCCGTGCAACTGGAACAACGCGTCTGGTTCAACAGCGAACTCAAGAGCCGGAATTTTCTGGTGCCCGGACTGGTGGCCATTGTCATGACGCTGATCGGCACGCTGCTGACGGCTTTGGTGATGGCCCGCGAATGGGAGCGCGGCACGCTCGAAGCGTTGCTGGTCACGCCGACCCGCATGTCGGAAATTCTGCTCGGGAAAATCATCGCCTACTTCACCCTCGGCACCGGCGGCATGCTGATCTCGGTCGGGCTCGCCGTCTGGCTGTTCGGCGTGCCGTTGCGCGGCTCGTTCTGGTTGCTCTGGACGTGCGCTTCGCTGTTCCTCCTTGCCGCGCTCGGCATGGGGCTGGCCATCTCGACCGTGGCGCGCAACCAGTTCGTCGCCGGGCAACTGGCGATCGTCGGCACCTTCCTGCCCGCCTTTTTGCTCTCCGGCTTCATCTTCGACATCGACAGCATGCCCGCCGCCGTGCAGGGCGTCACACATGTGATCGTGGCACGCTACTTCGTCACCATCGTGCAGACGCTGTTCCTGGCCGGGGACGTGTGGTCGGTCGTCTTGCCCAATGCCTTGGCGCTGCTGGCGATGGCTGCCTTCTTCCTCGCCGTTACGTGGCGAAAATCCCGGAAACGGCTGGAGTGACGCCATGCTGACCCGCCTGCTCGCCCTGATCGTCAAGGAATTCCTCGCGCTGCTGAAAGACCCGAAAAGCCGCACGGTGCTCATCGGGCCGCCGCTCATCCAGCTGATCGTTTTCGGCTACGCGGCGACCTTCGAGCTGAAGGACATTCCGTACGCCGTTTTCAACGAAGACCGCAGCGCCATTTCCCGCGACTTCGAAGCAGCTTTTACCGGCGCGCCGTCGTTCCGCCGTATCGCCACCATTCGGTCGGAGGAGGAAATCGCGCCGCTGATCGACGACCGGCAGGTTCTGCTGGTGATTCACATCGGCCAGCGCTTCGGTGCGCAGCAACTCTCCGGCGATCCGGCGCCGCTGCAGGTCATCGTCGACGGCCGCAATTCCAACACGGCGATGGTCGCGCTCAATTACGTGCGGCGCATCGTCAATCAATACAACGAGGACTGGCTGAAGGCGCACGGGCAGTCGGGCTTGCCGGCCCATCTTGAATCCCGCGCCTGGTTCAACCCGAATCTCGAAAGCCGCTGGTTCTTCGTGCCCGGCATCATCGGCATGCTGTCGCTGATCACGACCATTCTGGTCACCGCGATGACGGTCGCCCGCGAACGCGAACAGGGAACCTTCGATCAGTTGCTCGTCACGCCGCTGCGCCCGGCCGAAATCCTGCTCGGCAAAGCGCTGCCCGGCTTCATCATCGGCATGGTTCAGGGCACGGTCATCCTGCTCATCGCCACGCTCTGGTTCCGGGTGCCACTCCTCGGCAGCCTGCCGGCGCTCTACTGCGGGCTGGCCCTTTTCCTTCTGTCCGGCGTCGGCGCCGGCCTGTTGATCTCGTCGCTCGCCGTCACCCAGCAACAGGGACTGCTCGGCGGCTTTCTGTTCATGGTGCCGGCCTCGATCCTGTCCGGCTTCGCCACGCCCATCGCCAACATGCCGCCCGTCGTTCAGGCCATTACCCTGATCGATCCGCTGCGCTATTTTCTCGTCGTCCTGCGCAAGGTCTTTCTCGAAGGGGCCGGCTTCGACATCCTGTTCGGCCAGCTCTGGCCGATGGCCCTGATCGGCGTGGCATCGCTCTCGCTGGCCAGCTGGCTGTTCCGGCACCGCATGTATTGACCGTCCACAGGCGCCTTGTCAAACGCGTAACCCACACAGACAATGCTCGCATGATCCCTCACATCCCCACCATGCTCCTGATGATCATTGCGGCAAGCGCTACGCTGGCGCTGTCCGTGGGTTGGGTGGCACGCCGCGACGAAAAGGAAGGTCTGCAATTGTGGACGGCCGCCCTCAGCCTGCATGCTGCGGTTTTCATCCTTTTCGCCCTGCGCGGCAAAATCCCCGATTTCCTTTCCATCCTCGTCAGCAACGTGGGGCTTTCCGGCTCGTATGCGCTGCTGCTCGCGGCGATCGCCCAGTTCCAGCAACGCAAGCTTTCCCCGCTGGTGCTTTGGGGACCGCCGCTGCTGATCGGGACGATGTTCAGCTTCCTGATGTCGGACATCGCGGCGCGGATTGTCATGGGCGGAATCGTATTCACCGCGCAGATCGCGATGATTCTGTTGGCGCTGACCAGCCGAAACCACGTTTTGACCGGGCGCGGCAAGCATCTGATGGTTGGCGGCGCGCTCCTGATGATCGCGACGCTCGTGCTGCGCATCGTGACGACGGCTTTCGGCACGGAAGACATCGCCAGCATCATGCGCGAGACGCCAGTGCAAACGGCAACATTTCTGGTCGCTTTCGTTTCGCTGATTCTCGTCTCGAACGGCTTTGTCCTGATGACGAAGGAACGCGCCGACGAACGGATTCGTCTGCTGGCGAAAAAAGACCGCCTGACCGGACTGTGGAACCGCATCCGGCTCGAAGAAGCCGGACAAACGGAAATGGCCCGTCTGGAACGCTATGGGCACCCGGTATCGCTGATCATGATCGACCTCGATCACTTCAAGGGAATCAACGACCGCTTCGGCCATGCGACCGGCGATCTCATTCTCAAAGGGTTCGCCGGCATCGCCGAAAACTGCATTCGCACGACCGACGTGCTTGGGCGCTGGGGCGGCGAAGAATTCCTGATCATCCTGCCCCACAGCGGCTTGTCCAGCACCGCGCAACTCGCCGAACGCATTCGCGGCAGCCTGGAGCAGCATATCTTTCCCGGTGGGCACAAAATCACCGCCAGCTTCGGCGTCGCGGTGTGCCAATCGACCGACACGTGGGATTCCTGGCTCGGCCGCGCCGACAGTGCGTTGTATCAGGCCAAGGCGGCCGGCCGTAATCGTGTCGAGACCGAATTGCTCGAACCCGGCGCCGAAGCAGCCGATCCGGCGAACACCGGTTTGATCCAGCTTGTCTGGCATCCAAGCTACGAATCCGGCAACGAGCTGATCGACGCGCAACACCGCGCCCTCGTCGAGCAAGCCAATCAGCTGATGAAAGCGATTCTCGGCAACCAATCCAAGGCGGCCATCAGCCAATCAATCGGCACGCTGCTTGCCGAAATCGGGCAACACTTCCGCGATGAAGAAGCGCTTTTCGCAACGACGGCCTATCCGGAAGCCGCCTACCACCGGGAGCTGCACGACCGTCTGACGGCACGTGCGCTGGACCTGGCCGAGCAATTCAACAGCGACCGGCTTGGCGTCGGCGAACTCCTTCACTATCTGGCCTACGAAGTCGTCGCCCAGCACATGCTGATCGAGGATCGCAAATACTTTCCGTGGCTTGCCGCGGCAAGCGTTGACGCGTAACGCCGATCGAACAGACCGGCGGCTTTCCCTCTTTTTACTCCGATCAGCGCCCGACTTTCGGGGGCCATCGCCCCCGGTTATCGCCTCAGCGCGTGGGCAGCGCCTGCCAGGCACCGCTCCGCACCGATTCGAACAGCGCCTCGATCGTGTGCAGCGTATCGAGCGCGTCCTCGATCGGCCAGCTCGGCACCGCCTCGCCCAGCACGAGACGCGAGAAGCGTTCGGCCTGCAGCGTGAACTGATTAACCGGTTCGAACGCGAAGGTTGTGCTCGGGAAGGCGCCCACACTGCTTGTGTTCCCGACTTCGACGCTGCACGGCGTCGGCCGCACCTGCGAGTACGGGAAATTGAAACGCAGCCAGCCGTTGGCGCACAAAACGGCGAGATGCTGTTGCGTTCCCCAGCCGGTACCGCCCGACTGCGTGGCAACGGTAAACGACGCGTGGGCATCGCCGTAATCGAGCAAGGCGCTGGAGAGGCGGTCGATACCGAACTTCGGGTCGATGTCGAGCGCCGCCACGACGCGCGTTGGAGCGCGCCTGAAGAGCCTGTTGCAGGCGCAGATGGCGTACGAACCGGTGTCGTACAGCCCGCCCCCGCCAACTGCCGGATTGTTCCGAATGTCGGCCGGGTCGAGAAACTGCTTGGCGATGATGCCATGCACGGCGCGCACCGGGCCAAGCGCCCCGCTCGCCAGAATCTCGTCGACCTTGGCCCACTGCGGATGGTTGCGAAAGGCGAAAGCTTCTTCGATGTGCTTGCCGGTTCGGTCGCGCACCGCGCAGAGTTCCTTGACCTGCGCGGACGTCAGGCACAACGGCTTTTCGCACAGCACATGCTTGCCCGCTTCAAGCGCCCGCACCGACCATTCGAAGTGCAACTGGTTGGGCAACGGGATATAGACGACGTCGATGTCCGGATCGGCCAGCAGCTCGTCGTAGCTGCCGTACGCGCGCGGAATGCTCAGCGCCTGCGCAGCGGCCCGGCCTTTGGCGAGATCGCGCGAGGCAAGCGCGAGCAGCGTCGTACTCGGCGCCTCGCTCATCGCCGGCAAGGCATGTTTCGTAGCGATCGCGGCCGCGCCAAGCACGCCCCAATTGACGGTTTTCTTCATCAACACGCTCCTTTATCGGTCTCGGGGTCAAAACCAAACCATCTGCACGGCGTTTCCCACAACAGTTTGCGGCGGTCGTTGGCATCGGGGAAAAGTCGCTCGACGAGCTTGAGCAGCACGCCGTAGTCGATTCGCTCAGGGGCTCGCAGGAACGGCCAGTCCGTCCCCCAGACGCAGGCGTCCAGCGTAAACGCGTCGACCAAGGCACGCACGTAAGACCACGTGTCCTCGTACGGATGCGGCAGGTGCGAAAATTTGGCATAGCCCGAAAGTTTGACGCCGGCGTTTCCACTCCGCCCCAGTTCAAGCAACGCCTTAAAGCCCGGTTGATCAAGACCGGCAGCCGGATTCGGCCGGCCGCAATGATCGAAGAGCAAGCGCACGCGGCTGGCCTTGAGCATCGGCAGCATGTCGACGAGCTGGTTGTCGACCACCTGGATCTGCGCGATGAGATCGAGCTCCGCCATCCGTTCCAGCAAACCGGCCGCGTCCGCGTAATACTTCACGCCGAACAGCGCCGGGTTGAAGGCGATGCCGACAATGCCCTGCGCCTTCAAGTCTTCCAGTTCGCTGCGCGAGGCAGCGTTCGCGACAACGGCGACCCCTTTCACCCGCCCGTTGCTTCGGGCAATGGTGTCGAGCATGCAACGGTTATCGGGGCCATAGCCGGAATTGGGCTCGACCATCAGCGCATGGCCCACGCCGTAGGCATCGAGAACGCGCATGAATTGCGCCGGCGTGCCCTTTTCCTGTCCGGCCGGATAGTAGAAATTGTCTTCCTCATAGGGGAAGCGATCCGGGTCGAAAACGTGGTTGTGACAGTCGATTTTCGGTTCGTTGAAGATGCTCATGGTTTATCCGTAAGTCGTCGAAGCGTGGAGGGACGGTATTCTGTGCCAGCCACGATACAGAAAACCCTTGGTTATATAATCGAACAATCGGTTGATTTGTAACTATCCAAAAATGAATAATCATTGGGACCTTGTCGATTTACGGATCTTTTGTGAAGTCGTCCAGCGCGGCAGCTTCGTGGGTGCGTCGACTCAGCTCGGCATTTCGGCCGCCTACGTCACCAAGCGGATCGCCAGCTTTGAGCGCATTCTTGGCACCAAGCTCTTCCACCGCACGACCCGGCGCGTTTCGATCAGCGAAGCCGGCGAGAAGGCCTATGTCTGGGCAAAACAGGTGCTCGATGCCGCCAATTCTCTCGACGATTGCATGGCCATGCCGCAAGGCTCGCCCTCGGGGCAATTGCGCGTCACGTCGAGTCCGCGCCTCGGCCGCAAGCATCTCGCGCCGATCTTCGCGTCGATGCGAAAGCAGTATCCGCTGCTGAACATCTGGTTCGAGTCGGTGTACCGCCGTGTCGACCTGCTCGCCGAAGGCATCGATATCGACATTCGCATGGAAGAAGCCCGGGAACCCCACCTCATCTCGCACCGGATCATGAAAAGCGACCGGGTTCTGTGCGCCACGCCGGACTATCTCGACAAAAAAGGACGCCCGCGCACCCTGTCTGACCTGACCGAGCACGACTGCCTGCTGTATCGCGATTTTCACCAGACATTCGGCGTCTGGCAGATGAATGGCCCGAACGGTCCGAAATCCGTCCGCGTATCGGGACCGATGGGCTCCAATCAAAGCGACACTGTCTGGAACTGGACGCTGGCCGGTCTCGGAATCAGCCTGTTTTCGAGCTGGGATGTCGCCAAAGACCTGAAATCGGGCAAGGTCGAACGGGTCTTGCCCGACTACGTCCAGCCGGCCGATATCTTTGCCATAACAGCCGCCCGGACAGAAAACTCCACCCGACTCCAACTGTGCCTGTCGTTCATCGCGGAGCAATTACGGACCGGGCCCTACGCGCTCGACACGCAAATCTGAGCCAGCCCACCACGAAACGCATTTGACGCAAAGTCGTTCGTTTCGCGCAGCAAAGCTGCGCTCCTACAGAGCATCCGGGTAGGATGCCTGGCTTTGCTGAGCGATCCAGTTTGCGTGTCAATAACGGCACCAAGGTCATTCATCGACATTGAAATCCGCCTTCCCGTGGTTCATGCTGAAAAAGCGGGAGGAACTCATCATGCGTATCGGATTCTTTGGCGCCGCCGGTGAAGTGACCGGTTCGTGCACGCTGGTGGAAACGGAAACGGCTCGTTTTCTCGTCGATTGCGGCATGTTTCAGGGCGGCCCGGAAGCGCGGTCGAAAAACCTGCATGCGCTGAAATTCGATTTCGACGTGCGGGCCATCGATTTTGTCTTGCTGACGCACGCCCACATCGACCACTCGGGCCTGCTGCCACGTCTTGCGGTGATGGGATTCCGCGGGCCGATCTACGCCACGCCCGCCACTATCGACCTGCTCCACGTGCTGCTGCCCGACAGCGCCTTCATCCAGGAAAAGGAATCGGAATGGCAACTGCGGCATCGGAGGCGGAGCGGCAAAGGCGAACGCGGCCTTCCGGCGCCGCTTTATACGGTTGAACAGGCAAAGTCGTCGCTCAAACTGCTCAGGCCAATTGGCTATCGGGAGACGCTCCACGCCGCTGAAACAGTGAGCGTCAAATTCCACGATGCCGGTCATATTCTCGGCTCGGCGTGGCTTGAGGTAGCGGTGAGCGAGCCGGGAAAGACGCATGCGCTCGTGTTCTCCGGCGACCTCGGCATGTATGACCGACCGTTGTTGCACAACCCGGAAAAGGTGATTCCGGAAGCCGACCTGCTGCTGGTCGAATCGACCTACGGCAACCGCCTGCACCGCCCGCTGGCGGAAACCGAAGACGAAATCGTCGCCACCTTCAAACGAACCCGAGGAGAACGCGGCAATCTGATCATTCCGTCCTTCGCCGTCGGGCGCACGCAAGAGATCATCTACGTGCTGTGCGACCTGGTGCGCCGCCAGCGGATCGAACCGATCAAAATCTACGTCGATTCGCCGATGGCTCGCGCCGCCACGCAAATCACGTTCGAGCACCCGCAACTGCTCGATGCCGAAACGCATGAACTGATCGACTGGTGGCGAGCCAATCAGGAGAAGGTCAACATCGAGTTCGTCGCCGACGTGGAACACTCCAAGGCGCTGAACGAGATCAGGAGCGACGCGGTGATCATTTCGGCGAGCGGCATGTGCGAGGCCGGCCGGATCAAGTACCACTTGCGCCAGAACCTGCCGCGCCGCGAGTGCTCGATCCTGATCACCGGCTTTCAGGCGGCGGGAACACTCGGGCGGCGACTCGTCGACGGCGCCCACCTCGTGCATATTTTCGGCCAGCCGGTACCGGTCCGGGCACACATCCACACCGTCGGCGGGTTGTCGGCGCACGCAGACCAGGCCGCCCTCCTCGATTGGTTGCGCGGTTTCCATCGCGCGCCCGGCCGGACATTCCTCATCCACGGCGAAATCGAAGCCTCGACCGTCTTCGCCAAAGCCATCGAGGACGACCTCGGCTGGAAGAACATCACGCTGCCGCATCGCGGCGAATTCATCACGCTGTAAGCACCTTTCAAAAAAAACCGCAGAGCCCGTTTTGGCGCTCTGCGGTTTTTTGGAGATAGGCCCGTCGTCAGAACAAATGTTTGTTGAGCAGCATGTGCGTTCCGACGCTCGCCGCGTAACCAAGGGCAATCACCGGCGTCCATTTGAGATGGCCAAAGAAGGTATAGACGCCACGTGCATGCCCCATCAGCGCCACGCCGGCCGCCGAACCGATCGACAGCATCGAGCCGCCCACGCCGGCCGTCATCGTCACCAGCATCCACTGCCCAATCGACATGTCCGGCATCATCGTCAACACCGCAAACATCACCGGAATGTTATCGACAAAAGCGGACAGGACACCGATCGCGATGTTCGCGTAAGTCGCGCCCCAGCCACCGTAGATGGCCAGCGATACCATGTTCAGGTAGCCGATGAAGCCAAGACCGCCGACACAGAGTACAACGCCATAGAAGAACAGCAACGTATCCCACTCCGCCCGGGCCAGCTTGGCAAAGATGTCGTACGGGATGGGGTCGCCGAAATCCATCTCTCCCTGAGCCTGACAACTCAACTCGCCATCCTTGCGGAAGCAGGTCGTCTCCCCTTTTTTCTTGAGGTAATACGAGAAAAGCTTGAGGAAGCTCAGACCGGTCAGCATCCCGAGAACCGGCGGCAGGACCAGGAAATTATGGAAGGCTACGGCCAACGCGATCGTCAGCAGGAAGAGGAACATAATCCCGACAGCGCCCCGCTTCATCCGCACAATCTGCCCGTCGGCATGCGGCCGTACGTTGGGAACCGCAAAATGCATGGCGATGGCCGGCACCAGCCAGTTCACCAGCGAGGGGAGGAATAAGACAAAGAACGTCCAGAAATCGATCTTTCCGTTCGTTGCCAGAATGTTCTTCTGCCAGACCATCAGCGTCGTGATGTCGCCAAACGGACTGAAGGCTCCACCGGCATTCGCGGCAATCACGATGTTGATGCAGGAAAGCAGCACGAATTTCTTGTTCTCGCCGCCAACGGCAATCGCCACGGTCGCCATCAGGAGCGCGGTCGTCAAGTTATCGGCAACCGGCGAAATACAGAACGCGAGGCCACCGGTCACCCAGAACAGCGCCCGGAAACTCAAGCCTTTTCGTATCAGCCAGGAACGCAAGGCATCGAACACGAAGCGCTCTTCCAGCGCATTGATGTAGGTCATCGCCACCAACAGGAAGAGCATCAGTTCCGCATATTCGAGCAGATTGTGCCGAACCGCCTGCTCCGCTTCGTGATGCATTCCGCTCACCTGATATTGCCAGGCAATCAACGCCCAGATAACGCCGGCGGCGAGCATCACCGGTTTCGATTTACGCATGTGCGTAAACTCCTCCGCCATAACGAAGACGTAGGAGAGAACAAACAGAGCAATGGCGAAAAATCCCACCCAATGCTTGGTCAGATCAAGATGCAGCCCCCCATCCATGGCAAACGTTATTCCGGGGAATAGCATCAACGAAGCGAAAAGTTTCAACATTCAACGACTCCCGAGGTGTTTTTCACCTGATTTTTTTGGTTACAAAAACGTTACACGATCAAAAAAGTGGCACCTTAGCCTAAGGAATCGTGAAAATAAATTCGGGTTAACCTGACTCATAGATAAGTTTTATCGAATCGAAAACAGGTCAATCAAACATCATAAGTCCTGCAACCATCTGTTCTTGCGACAAAAGTCAGTCAAAAAAAAGCCCCGAGGACTTAGATATTTAGTCCCCAGGGCATTCGAACAGTCAAACAAGGAACCGCGACGTCAGCTACCCCAAACGCGAAATGAAATAACCGGCGCAAACGGCGGTACCGATAACCCCGGCTACGTTTGGCCCCATAGCGTGCATGAGCAGGAAATTCTGATTGTCGTATTCCCGCCCGACGACCTGCGACACACGCGCGGCCATCGGTACGGCGGATACGCCGGCAGAACCAATCAGCGGATTGATGGGATTGTCGGGCGACAACTTATTCATTAGCTTGGCCAGCAGCACACCCGCCGCGGTGGACGCAGCAAACGCCACAACACCGATCGCAATAATCATAAGCGTCTTGGTTTGCAGGAAATGCTCGGCTCCCATCGTCAAACCGACCGAGGTGCCCAGGAAGATTGTCACGATGTTGATAATCTCGTTCTGCGACACCTTGGTCAGCCGCTCCACGACGCCTGCTTCGCGCATGATGTTGCCAAGCATCAGCATGGCGACCAGCGCCGACGCTGGGGGGACAACCAAAATGACGATAATCATGACAACGACCGCAAACACGATCCGTTCAAGCTTACCGACCGGACGCAGGGTCTTCATGCGAATACGACGCTCGGCATCCGTCGTCAGCAGCTTCATGATCGGCGGCTGGATCAGCGGTACCAGCGACATGTACGTGTAGGCCGCGACGGCGATCGGCCCGATCAAATGCGGTGCCAGTTTGTTGGCCGTAAAGATCGATGTCGGGCCATCCGCCCCACCGATAATTCCGATGGAAGCGCCCTCGCCCGGCGTGAAAACACCACTCATGACCGCGAGAAACATCGTCGCGAAGATCCCCGCTTGTGCTGCGGCTCCGAGCAACAGGGTACGTGGATTGGCAATCAACGGACCAAAATCCGTCAGCGCCCCCACCCCCAAGAAGATGATTGGCGGGAACAACTCCAGATGGATACCTTGCGAAATGTAGTGGTACAACCCACCGGGCACGTGCACCAACCCGTCAATGTAAGGCGCGTTTAGAACCCCTACCGTGGGGAGATTGGCCAGCAAAGCGCCAAAAGTGATCGGTAGCAACAATAGCGGTTCGAATTGCTTAACGATCGCCAAGTAGAAAAGCACAGCACAGACAGCCCACATGACGACCATGCCACCGGTGATCTGCGAAAAACCGGTCGACTGCGTCATTATCAGAACGAACTGTTCGATGATTCCTGACATCATCAATTCCTTAACGTTATTTGATCAAAGCTGCATCCAGCTCGAATCCGGGCCAGGTTTCCCCGACCCGGAGCAGAAGTGCCTTACCTCGCCCCAAGGAAGGCAGCAGGAACGGTAACGATGGCCGGAAAAAGGATCATCAGCGTCAATACAGCGAGGTGGGATAGCAAGAACGGCGAAACGCCCTTGACGACTTTGGTCATGTCGCTCTTCGTCGCGCCGGCGACGACGTTCAGCACGGTGCCCACCGGCGGGGTGATCAGACCGACCGAGCCGCAGACGATGAACACAACGCCGAAGTAGATCTCGTTGATGCCCGCCTGTTTGGCGACCGGCAGCAGCACCGGCGTCAGGATCAGAATGATCGGCGACAGGTCCATGACGCAACCGACGGCAAACAGGATGGCGACGATGGCCAGCATCAGCAGCGTCTGGTTGCCCATCAACGGCGTCAGCAGTTCAACCATCTGGCCCGGCAGGTCGGCAATCGTGATCAGCCAGGCGGCCGTCATTGCGGCGGCAACCAGGAACATGACGATGCCAGTGCTCTTCGTCGCGGTAACCAGCACGCCGAACAGTTGCGTAATTTTCAGTTCGCGGTAGATGACGAGGGCCACGAACAGCGCATAGACGGCGGCGACCACGGCCGCTTCGGTCGGCGTGAAGATGCCGAACTTCAGGCCGAAAATGATGATGGCGGGTAGCATCAGCGCCCAGACGCCTTCTTTGAGCGCGGCCGTCAATTCGCCCGGCGCGGCTTTTTCCGTCAGTTGAAGATCCGCTTTGCGGTTGATGAACCACCAGGTGAAGGCCAGACCGCCGCCCATCAGGATGCCCGGCACGATACCGGCGAGGAACAGCTTGGAGATCGAGACACCCCCGGCGACACCGAACAGGATGAACGGAATCGACGGCGGGATGATCGGGCCGATGATGCCGCCCGCAGAAACGAGGCCGCACGACTGGCCTTGCGAGTGGCCGGCGGCCATCATCATCGGTACGAGCAGCGTCGCCAGCGCAGCCGCGTCGGCCACGGCCGAACCGGACAAGCTGGCAAGCAGCACCGAAGCGACGATGGCGACGTAGCCGAGACCGCCACGCTTGTGGCCAACAAGGGCCAGCGCGACCTTGACGATGCGCTGCGAGAGGCCGCCGGCGTTCATGACTTCGCCGGCGAGCAGGAAGAACGGCACGGCCATCAGGGTAAACGAGGTGGTGCCGTTGATCAGGTTCTGCGCGATGATCTGCGCGTCGAACATGTCGAGGTGGAACATCAGGGCGACGGCCGCCCCGAGCAGCGAGAAGGCGATCGGCATGCCGATGATCATGCCGCCCATCAGGGCCGCCAGAAAGATCAGAATGGTCATTGTGGAGTGTCCTTAGGGTTAGTGCTTGAGGTGCTCGGTTTCGTGGAGCTCTTCAATTTCAGCCATGGCTTCGTCGGCTTCCGAGCTGAGCGTGTGTATCAACTGGCCGGTCGCGATCTTGATCAGGTCGGCGAGCAGCACGAAGATGGCGCCCACGCTGAAGACGATACCGATGCCGTACAACAGGCCCTGCGAGAGACCGGAGGCCGGAGCCATGTTCTCGAGGTTGATGACGGTCTGCTGCCAGCTGCCGTAGAGGAACATGCCCATGAAGCCGATCATGATGACCTGGGCGACGCAGAGCAGCAGGCGCTGCATGCCGGCCGGCATCTTCTTGAGAACGCCGTCGAAGCCGAGGTGACCGTGTTCGCGCAGGGCGACGAGGCCGGCGGTGTAGGTCATCCAGGTCAGGCACCAGGACGACAGCTCTTCGGAAACGGTAATGCCTGAGTTAAACCCATAACGCAAAACCACGTTGCCGAAAACCATCACGATCATCGCTATCAATAGCATGGCCGCAATCGTCTTCAACAGATAGAACAACACATCTGCAATCTTAGTCATTGGCACTCCTGTTTGATTGGTTTCAGATTCATATCGCGCAAGGCGGCCAAGGAGCGTTCCCCTCGCCCAACTCCCATCCTCAGCGCAAAACCACTGAGACGCGAACGATAAAAAAGACGCACAGAAACAAGCACTTCGCGGAGGCCTCCGACGTGCATAACCAGATCAAGAACTGTTACAGAGCGTCTAGGAGCGTTACATTAACGAATTTTGTTTACAAACAAAATTCGAATTACTGGCACAATTAACAAACTTTTCTCGAAACGGCAAAAATCACCCGATGAATCTCAAGCATCTGTTTTACTTCTGGAAGGTCGGTAAATTGGGCAGCGTGATTCGTGCTGCGGAGGCCATCAATGTCACGCCACAAACACTGAGCGGCCAAATTGGCTTGCTTGAAGAAAGCCTCGGAACCCCTCTTTTCGCGAGAAAGGGACGCTCGCTCATCCTGACCGAAGCCGGCAAGATGGCCATGGAGTACGCCGAAGAGATGTTCGCCCTGAGCGCCGAACTGGAGCTGGTGATCAAGCACAACCCCAAGGGGCGTCCGACCGAATTTAAAGTCGGCGTTTCCGACGCCGTGCCGAAAACGCTCGCCTTCCAGCTGCTGCAACCGGCCAAGAGCGCGACCGAGGGGGTACGGCTTGTCTGCCGCGAGTGGAAAATCGACCGCTTGCTGACCGAACTTTCCGTACATCGACTCGATCTTGTCATCTCGGACAAACCCATTCCCGCGTCAATCAGTGTGCGGGCCTACAACCATCGACTGCTCGAATCCGGCATCACCTTTCTCGTTCACAATGACGTAACTCCCCCCTCGCCTCTTTCCTTTCCAGCCTGCCTTTCCTCCATGCAATTGCTGCTGCTCGGCGAGGATTCGGCACTTCGCAATGCCCTCGATGGCTGGTTCGAGAAGAAACGCATCCGGCCGCAGATCGTCGGTGAATTCGACGACAGTGCGCTCATGACCGCATTCGGTCGCGGCGGGATGGGCGTTTTCCCGGTACCGACCATCGTCGAGGAGGAATTCACGCTGTCCGGCGAATTTTCGGTAATTGGCCGAACAACTGAAGCCAAGGTGACTTATTACGCCATTTCGGTCGAGCGCAAGCTGAAACATCCATGCGTCCTCGCAATCACCGAGTCTGCACAGCGTTTTTCCGCCGGGGCGAGCGAAGCATGATGAACGGGCTGAGCTGGAAAGCATGGCGGCACGGGCGTCTGCGCGAGGCGTTTTCCTCCAGCGTACGGTTTGTTTTCGGATTTGCCGGAATCATGGCCGTGTGCTGGCTGATGGATTGGCCAAACGCTATCACCCCGCTGCTACTGGGGGTCATCGCCAGTGCCCTTTCCGAAACCGACGACAGTTGGCGCGGCCGGCTTCTGGCCCAGACAATCGCCCTCTGTTGTTTTGCGCTGATGATTTTCGCTGTCCGCCTGAGCCTCGCGCATCCGGCGAGTCTGATGCTCGTACTGGCCGGAGCAGCGTTTCTCCTACCCCTGCTCGGCGCCGTCGGCGATCGCTACCGCGCCATCGCCAGCGCCACGCTGATCATGTCGCTTTACGCCGCCATGGCCATCGACGCCCCGGCCAGCCGCCCGATCATGCGGGGCCAGGAAATCCTCCTGCTCTCTGGTGCTGCCTGGTATGGCGTAATTTCCATCGCATGGTCGGCTACCTTCCCGAAACAGCCGGTCGACCAGAACCTTGCCCGCCTCTTTGACGCACTCGGAACGTATCTGAACTTAAAGTCCAGACTGCTGGAACCGGTTCGCGGCATTGATCTGGAACAGCTCCGCCTGGCGCTCGCCATGCACAACGGACGTGTCGTGGATGCACTCAACGCCGCCAAGGAAAGCCTTGTCAGCCGCATGAACCCCACGCACGCGCCGGAATGGCTACAGGCCGCACTGCATCGTTACTTCATCGCGCAGGATCTGCACGAACGAACCAGTTCCTCGCACGAGCAATACGCGCTGCTCGCCGACGCTTTCTTTCACAGCGATGTGCTTTATCGCTGCCAGCGCGTATTGGCGTTGTTGGGTAACGACTGCCTGGCAATCGCCGAATCCATCCGGACCCAGGAGAACTGGTCGCCAAACATGGCTACGAAACGCGCCATCGACGACATGGAAGCGGCCATTGCTCGGGTAGAGGCGCCCAATGCGGCGATTTGCAACAAAATCGACGGCGAAATCAGTGACGAGGGTCGCGCTCGCTCGAAACGGGCGCTAAGAGCGCTTGCCAGCAATCTTGGCGCCATGGCCGAAGACATTTCAGGACTGTTCCAACAAGGGCGGCCGCGACCACAATCAGACACAACCCTGCAGGACAGGCAGCCCCGCAAGCTGAGCGATTTCAGAAAACGACTGTGCGCCCAAATGTCCTGGAGAGCGCCGCTGATGCGCCACGCGATTCGCCTGAGCATCGCCGTTACGGCGGGATTCACGCTCATGCTGATAACGGGCGACACGCACGGGTACTGGATACTGCTAACCATTGTCTTCGTTTGCCAACCCCAATACGGAGCCACGCTAACCCGGCTGATGGAACGGATCGGCGGAACCGTACTGGGCCTGGTCATCGGTTGGGCCATATTGCGCCTCTTCCCTGACGAACTGACGCAAGCCGCGCTCACGGTTGTCGCCGGCGTGCTGTTCTTCATGACGAGGACGACCCGTTACACATGGGCTACGGCCGGGATAACGATGCTGGTGCTGCTTTCGTTCAACCAGGTGGGCGACGGCTACGGCCTCATTGTGCCGCGCCTACTCGATACGCTGGCCGGCAGCCTGATCGCCGGAATTTCGGTATGGCTGGTTCTGCCCAGTTGGCATTCGCGCCGGCTGCACCAACTCGCGGCAGAAACGTTGCGCACGCAAGCGCAATATCTCCGCGAGGTCGTCGCCCAATACGGTGGGCCCGGAAAGCAAGACAACCTGCCCTACCGGATTGCCCGGCGCGACGCTCACAACGCCGATGCCGCTCTTTCCGGCGCGCTGACCGCGGCATCCAAAGAACCCGGTTATGTGCGGCGCAATGTCGGAGCAGGTACGCGTTTTCTGGTGTTATCCCACACCCTTTTGAACTACTTGTCCGCGATGGGCGCTCACCGCAATGCCGACCTGAAAGCCGCCGATGATGTGATTGTGGCGGCTCATTGTCTGCAAACGGTGTTGGAGGAACTGGCAGCCTCATTGAAGACACGCCTCGCCATGTCAGCAACTGAACGACCTGAGGAGCTTGCCGCATTGCGTGGATTGATGGTCCACAACGAAAACGAAGCCGAATTTCATCGGGTACTCCGCGCTCAGCTGATATTGGCACTTCATCTGTTGCCCTCATTGCGCGCAACGGCAAACGAATTGCTGCGAGCCTCCCGCCCGAGAGGGGGAATTCAGTCGCACAAATGAAGGGGAAAATCAGGAGTGAAGCCAGTCGCTTCTTTGAGCTTCTGGTTCAGAAGAAGATGAAGATTTCTTTCGGTCCTTGGTGGAGGTAAGCGGGATCGAACCGCTGACCTCTTGCATGCCATGCAAGCGCTCTCCCAGCTGAGCTATACCCCCCTGGAGCGAAAGAGACGCGGATTATAAAGAGGGCTCGGAGCAAAGTAAAACAAAATTAAGCGCCAACCGAGAAACAGCATCCTCCCTGTTTCACCTCCGCCATCGAAACAGGAGCAGACTCATTCCCGACAGGCCGATGACAAGCATCCCGGACATCGAGATCAAGTCCGGAACGTGGTCGAAAACAAGCCAGCCCATAAGCACCGACCAGATCAACTGGAGGTAAAGGAACGGCGATAACGTGGATGCAGGGGTCTCCCGAAAAGCACGGATAAGCAAAAGATGTCCGCCCCCGCCGGTAAAACCCAACGAAAGCAGCAACAAAGCTTGCATCACCGTCGGCACCTGTTCCGGCCAATACTGCGGAACGAGAATTGTCGTCATGGCGGTTCCGACAAGTGCCCCGTAAAAAAGCTGACGCATCGGCGGCTCCGTGTCAGACAGCTTGCGCGTCAGAATCTGATAAAAGGCATTGCAAAGCGCCGCACCGATCGCATAAACGACACCAATCCCGCCAACGGCCCCGCTCGGCCTGGCAATCAGCAGCACCCCTACAAAGCCCCCCAGTGCTGCCAGCCAATTGCGCAGACTCATCTTTTCGCCAAGCAGCGGGCCTGCCAGGATGACCACGATCAACGGCGCCAAGAAGGTAATCGCCGACGTTTCGGCCAACGGCAGAGTTCGAAAAGCAAGAATCAGAAGGAGCGTCGTAACCACGAGCAACGCACCGCGCACTGCCATCAATACAGGACGCGGTGTCGTCACCAACTCACGCCCCATGCTGGGAAGAAAAGCCAGCACGATAAGGAGATTCACCGAATTGCGCGCCCAGACGAGGAACTGGACGGGAAAGAATTGAGAGAGATACTTCGAACTGGCATCGAAGACAGCAAAAAGAAAAACGCCGATGACAAGCAGAACGATGCCGTACAGCCTGTTGTTTTTCACGGATGATAAATCCACTGGTTAAAGCAGCAACGTGCGCTGTCAATGAGTTCGCCCGCTGTCAGCCCGATCGGGCCTTGTCCCTGCCCTACGAGCCGCTCGGCTGCCGTACCATGCAGATGAACCGCCGCCATCAAGGCTTCACACGGCGGCCACCCTTGGGCCAACAACGCAGTAACAAAACCAGTTAACACGTCACCACTTCCCGCGGTGGCCAATCCTGGATTCCCGCTCGTATTGATGAACCACCGCCCATCGGGCGTTGCGATCACCGTTCCAGCACCTTTGAGGGCGACCAAGGCATTGAAACGACGCGCCATTCTGATGGCCGTAACCGGACGATCCGCCTGAATCATGGCCACGTCACAGCCGAGAAGGCGTGCCGCCTCAGCCGGATGCGGCGTCAGCAACGACGGCGCCGAACGCGACTGGAGAATCCTTTGCAGCGGTTCATGGCGCGCCACCAGATTAAGCGCGTCTGCATCGAGCACGAGTGGAATGGAAAGGGTAAGAGCTCTCTCCAAAAGCTGTGTCGCAGCAGCCGTATTCCCCATTCCTGGGCCGCACGCCAACGCCGTCAGACTGCTGCCGAACAGAAGATCAGGATTGCGCAGCATGAGTTCCGGCTGCCCCGGATCAAAAGAGGGCGCCCGATCGTCGAGCAGCCCCACGTAAACTCTGCCACTACCAAGATGTAACGCAGCACGAGCGGCAAGCAATGCCGCACCCACCATACTATGAGCGCCACCAAGAACTCCGGCGTTTCCGTACGTTCCCTTGTGGCTATTATTGGCTCTCCTTTTCAGCCGCCCGGAAAACAGCGCTCGCACCACAAGCTGGCCGACAGGCTCGCTCGGCAAATCATTATTTGAAGCAACATCAAGATCGAGCGTCGCAACCTTGACCATCCCGCACAAATCGGGACCATCAGCCGTAAACAAGCCGGGCTTTCCCCCGATGAAAGTGATTGTATGGCTCGCGCAGATAGCAATGCCGCTTGCTCTACCCGTATCGCTATCTAGCCCGCTCGGGCAATCCAAAGCCAGCAACGGACACGCATCGCGCGCTGCAAGGTTGTTCGCCTGCTCGACGAGTTCAGCGTAGCGTCCAGATATTTCGCGCTTGAGACCGATGCCGAACAATCCATCGACAATCAACTCCCATCGCAGATCCCCCGGTATCGTTGCACACAAAACACCACCTTCTTCAACGAACTGTCGGTATGCCTGGGCCGCGTCTTTCGGCAGTTTCTCGGTATCGCCGGCAAATACCACCCGGACATCGAAACGTCGCTTGCGAAGATGAAGGGCGACTACGAGCGCATCGCCACCATTGTTCCCCGGCCCTGCCAGAACGAGGACGTGAGAACTGGAATTCGCCACGTCGGCGGAAAACAACGTTGCCGCAAAATCGGCCGCCGCCGATCCGGCACGCTGCATTAGCTGCAAACCGGACGCCGCGGCTTCAATCCGCCGAATCTCGTCAGTACGGAAGAGAGGAACGGAAAACATATACGAACACACCGACCAAAATGGCAATTCTACCAATCAAACCGCAACAGTATTTTCAGGATCGGAGGTCACGGAATCAAAAAACCGCACATAAAAAAACGCCGGGTGGAATGACCACCCGGCGCCCAATCAACTTACTTTTTACTGACTAAAACTCTAAAGCGTCTTACTTGCGAACTTTCTCGATTTCAGCCATGAATTCCTTGACGAACTCAGGACCGATCGAAGCGGCAAACTTGTCGACAACCGGCTTGACCTTGGCACGCATCTTGGCCATTTCAGCCGGCGATACTTCATTAACTTCCGAGGTCTTCTTCAGGTTTTCTTGTGCCTTGAATTGCGCAGCACGGGAGTACTGACGCTGCCAGTCAGTCGCTTCCTTGGCCGCTTCCATGACAAGCTTCTGTTCGTCGGCGTTGAGCTTGTCCCACGTCTTCTTGCTCATGAAGAACGATTGCGGGTTGTACATGTGATTGGTGATGCTGATGTACTTCTGCACTTCGTTGATCTTGTTGGCTTCGATAACCGAAAGGGGGTTTTCCTGACCGTCGATCATCCGCTGCTCAAGTGCCGTATACACTTCGGTAAAGGCCATCGGGACAGCGTTGGCGCCGAGACCATTGAAGGTTTCGATATAGGTCGGCGACTGAATAACACGCATCTTCAGACCGGCGATGTCCTCAAGCGTCTTGATCGGACGCTTGCTGTTGGTCATTTGACGGAAACCGAGGTCAAAGTAACCAAGGTTGACCATACCTTTTGCCGGCATCATGGCAGCCAGTTTCTGGCCCATTTTTCCATCGAGAACCGCGTCGACTTCCTTGGCGTTGGCAAAAAGGAAAGGCATATCGACGACAGCGGCTTCCTTGATCTGGCCTTGCAGAATGCCTGTGTTCATCGCCGCGATGTCGATCGTGCCGCCTTGGACAGCCGAGAGTACCTGCACGTCACCACCGAGCACGCCGCCCGGGAACGACTTGACAGACATCTTGCCGCCGGACTTCTTGGACAGCAGTTCGCCGAATTTCTCACCACCCGCCGGGATCGGGTGCCCCTTCGGGTTGGCCGTAGCAAAGCGGAAAGAATGCTCACGAACTTCTGCTTGAGCACCACCGACAACCATCATGCAGCATGCAGCTGCGACTGCCAGGCCAACTTTCTTCTTCAGATGCATTTGAACCTCCTAGTGAATAAGACTTGAAGCAAACTGCGGAAAATCCGCTATCGACAATCCGGTTTTGTCCGGTTCCTCGAATCTTTTTTCGATCGCGCCGACTTTATTCTCATTTTTTGAAGCTCCTTTAGAAGCCGTCAGCACTAGACCCAAGCACTTGTTGTTTTGACTTGGTGTGCGTTTTTTGCCGAACTATATGTACGAGTGCCCACCTTGTAAATTATTCTTTTTATATAGACAAAATATGCGTAAATAAATGCGCTTGCGCAGATCTCGATCAAGCGAGAAAAAACAAGCATAAAATCATGGGAGTAAAGCGTATGCACGAGTCCGAACATGGCGAAAACATTTTGGATGTAAAGGATTTAAGACTGCTCGAAACACTTTATTCAACACAAAGCGTTACGAAGGCAGCTGAAATCCTCGGTCTTTCGCAGCCAAACGTTAGCACCTGGCTAAGACGTCTTCGCTTGCAGGTGAAAGACCCGCTGTTCGTTCGCACCTCCGATGGCATGGCCCCAACACCGCGCGCAGACAAACTACTGGCCAAAATCCAATTCATTCTCAGGGACATTCGACAACTGACCGAGGATGAAGGCAGCTTCGACCCTGGCAGTTCGCGCCGGGTATTTCGCATGTGCATTCCCGACTCAGCACAAATCACGTTATTCCCCAAGATGCTTCGACACTTTCGCAAGTGTGCGCCCGATGTGCGACTCGAAGCACTGCCGGTTAACGCCAACACGGCACGACTTCTTGAAACCGGCGAGGCTGATCTTGCATTTGGTAGTTTTGTTCCAGGAATGGTGGCCGGATACTACCAACAGGCATTGTTCGAGCTCGATTTTGTCTGCCTCGTAAGCGCGGATCACCCGAGGATCAACCAACGCCTGACGCTTGAGAACTATCTAGGCGAGGCTCACGTGGCTTTGAGCTACGGCAGCGCCAATGCATTTATCGAGGCCGAAATGCGGCGACAACGCATCGAGCGGCGGGTACTGGTCACACTGCAAGGATTCCTGGGCGTTGCCAAGATCATTGAAACGACGGACATGATTGCCACCCTTCCGCGGGAGATCGGCGCAACCTTAGCCGCAGGCGCGTCGATTCACCTGTTCCCATGCCCTGTCCCCGTTCCTTCCTACATGGTCAGCCAATACTGGCATGCACGATTTCATCACGACCCAGGCAACAGATGGTTGCGCAGCATCTGTGCCGAACAGGCCAGAACGGATCTGTTCCAAGCATCGTTCTCGATCAAGGACGCCCCCGAATCTCTTCTGGAATAAGCAACCGCACAACAGAGATAACTGACAGCTCATGCAGCCAAGGCTTTCCCTTAGGCGCGAGTCTGCGTCCCCTGTTCATAGGGGCTCTCGGCTATAATCCGGCCTTCTCCTTGTTTTCAGGCAGATTTCTGCTCTTTCCCAAGCTCACCATGGCCGACATCCTCTTTTTGCGCGGGGCGCCCGCTTTCTCCGTTTTCCGTCTGCAAGGATTGCAGCAACGTATTCAGGCCATCGCGCCTACAGCAAAGATTGCCAGCGCCGATTACTGGCACTTCGCAAAACTCAGCAAATCGTTGAGCAGTGAAGGACGGCAACAACTGGCCGCACTTTTGGAAGAGCGCCCTGACGAAAATTCGCCGACGGGCAAGCTGCTGCTCGTCACCCCGCGTATCGGAACCATCTCGCCGTGGTCGTCGAAAGCGACCGACATCGCCTGGAATTGCGGCCTGGCCGCGATCGAACGCATCGAGCGCGGAATCGCTTTCCGTATCGAAGGACTGTGCGAAGCAACCTTCCCGCACGTTGCGGCGTTGCTGCACGACCGCATGATCGAAGCCGTGCTCACGGACTTTGAACAGACATCCGAACTCTTCCGGCACTTCGCACCCAAGCCGATGACTTCGGTCGACCTGCTCAACGGCGGACGCGAAGCGCTCGTCGAAGCCAACGCACGTCTGGGTCTCGCGCTGTCCGAAGACGAAATCGACTACCTGGTTGACCTGTTCGTCGTCAAGACCGGCCGCAATCCGACCGATGTCGAACTGATGATGTTCGCCCAGGCCAATTCCGAGCACTGTCGGCACAAGATTTTCAACGCATCCTGGGTAATCGACGGCGAAGCGCGCCAGGAAACGCTGTTCGGCATGATCCGTGAAACGCACAAGGCGCACCCAGAAGGGACCGTCGTCGCTTATTCCGACAACTCGTCCGTTATTGAAGGCGCAGAGGTGACTCGCTTCTACCCGACGCAGGACGGTACGTACGGCAAGCAGGAAGAACTTACTCACATTCTGGCCAAGGTCGAGACGCACAATCACCCGACCGCGATTTCGCCCTTCCCAGGCGCCGCGACCGGCTCCGGCGGAGAAATTCGCGACGAAGGGGCAACCGGCCGCGGCTCCAAGCCCAAGGCTGGCCTCTGCGGCTTCTCCGTGTCCAACCTCTACCTGCCCGGGGCAGAACAGCCATGGGAAAGCCCGATGGCCTCGTACGGGCGTCCATCGCGCATCGCCTCTGCACTCGACATCATGCTCGACGGACCGATCGGGGCCGCCGCGTTCAACAATGAGTTCGGCCGCCCGAACCTGACCGGCTATTTCCGCACATACGAGCAGCGCATCGGCGAAAGCGAAGAAGGCGTCGTGCGCGGCTATCACAAGCCGATCATGGTTGCCGGCGGTGTTGGCAATATCGCCGCCGACCAGTCGCACAAGGCGGAAACCTTCCCGGCCGGCACCTTGTTCATCCAACTTGGTGGCCCCGGCATGCTGATCGGTCTCGGCGGTGGAGCGGCAAGTTCGATGACGACCGGCAGCAACGCCGAAGACCTCGATTTCGCCTCCGTGCAGCGCGGCAACCCGGAAATCCAGCGGCGCGCGCAGGAAGTCATCGACCGCTGCTGGCAACTGGGCGCTCCGCAAAAAGACATCTCGATGCCGGGTGACGGCAACCCGATCCTGTCGGTGCATGACGTCGGCGCCGGCGGTATCTCCAATGCTTTACCGGAACTGGCGCACGGCGCCGGTTGTGGCGCACGCTTCGAATTGCGCGACGTCAAGATCGAGGAACCGGGCATGTCGCCGGCCGAAATCTGGAGCAACGAGGCGCAGGAACGCTACGTACTGGCCATCCCGCCGAGCCGCCTACCCGAGTTTCAGGCCATGTGCGAACGCGAGCGCTGTCCGTTCGCCGTCGTCGGCACTACCACGGACGACAACCGTCTGATCGTTGCCGACCGTCATTTCGACAACAACCCGGTTGACATGGACATGGACGCGCTACTCGGCAAGCCACCGCGCATGACACGCGACGTGACGCACCTGCCTGCGGCTTCCGTTCCTTTTGACCCGGTTGCCGTCGATCTGAAGGACGCCGCCTATCGCGTGCTGCGCCTGCCGGCCGTGGCCGACAAGACCTTCCTAATCTCGATCGGCGACCGTACCGTCGGCGGCATGACGGCGCGCGACCAGATGGTCGGCCCATGGCAGGTGCCGGTGGCCGATGTTGCGGTCACCACGATGGGTTACGAAACGTTGCACGGTGAAGCATTCGCCATGGGCGAACGCACGCCGCTGGCGATTCTCGACGCACCGGCTTCGGGCCGCATGGCGGTCGGCGAAGCACTGACCAACGTCGCTGCCGCACGCATCGAGAAGCTCGGCGACGTCAAGCTCTCGGCCAACTGGATGGCCCCCGCCGGCGTACCGGGCGAGGACGCGCGCCTGTTCGACACCGTGCGCGCGGTATCCGATCTCTGCCAGGAAATCGGTGTATCGATCCCGGTCGGCAAAGACTCGCTGTCGATGCGTACGGCTTGGGAAGAAGACGGCGAGAAGAAACAGGTCGTATCGCCCCTGTCGCTGGTCGTCACCTCGTTTTCGCCGGTCAGCGATGCGCGTCGCACACTGACACCGCAGCTGCAGCTTGACTCGGGCGAAACGGAGCTCCTTCTGATCGACCTCGGCGCTGGCAAGAATCGACTCGGCGGCTCGGCGCTCACACAGGTTTTCAATACGACAGGGTCGGAAGTGCCAGATGTCGACGATGCGGCACGTCTGCCCGCCTTCTTCGCCGCTATACAAGGGCTCGCTGCCGGGAATCTGCTGCTGGCCTACCACGACCGCTCGGACGGTGGCCTCTTCGCCACGGTCACCGAAATGGCTTTCGCGGCTCACTGTGGCGTAACGCTCAATCTTGACGCGCTGTGCGACGGCTCCTATCAGGGAATCGTTCACGCCTTGTTTGCCGAAGAGCTCGGCGCGGTCATCCAGATCCGCCGTGCCGACCGTGACAAAGTGTTCGCCATTCTGGACAAGGAAAACGTCACCGCGCTCACGCAGACCATTGGTGCCCCGAACACCAGCGACGAGTTGCGCTTCATCAGCCAGTCACGCAACGTGTTCTGCGAAAAACGCATCGACCTGCAACGCGCCTGGTCGGAAACAACGTTCCGCATGCAATCGCTACGCGACAATCCGGAATGCGCGCAACAGGAATACGATCGGATTCTTGACGCAGCCGACAAGGGATTGTCGTGCACGCTCACCTTCGATCCGGCCGAAAATATCGCCGCACCGTTCATCACCACCAATGCAGGTCCCAAAGTCGCCATCCTGCGCGAACAGGGAATCAACGGCCAGGTTGAAATGGCGGCGGCTTTCGACCGCGCCGGATTCGCCGCCGTCGATGTGCACATGAGCGACATTCTTTCCGGTCGCGTCAAGCTCGCCGACTTCAACGGTGCCGTCGCCTGCGGCGGTTTCTCCTACGGGGACGTGCTCGGCGCGGGCAAAGGCTGGGCCAGAACCATTCTGTTCAATAGCCGGGCCCGCGACGAGTTCTCGGCCTTCTTTGGCCGGAACGACACGTTTGCACTGGGCGTTTGCAACGGCTGCCAGATGATGAGTGCCCTGAAGAGCCTGATCCCGGGCGCCGATCTGTGGCCGCGCTTCGAGCGCAACAAGGTTGAGCAGTTCGAAGCGCGCTTCACGATGGTCGAACTGCCGGAATCTCCGTCGCTCTTTTTCACCGGCATGGCCGGCAGCCGCCTGCCGGTGGTCGTTTCCCACGGCGAAGGCCGCGCCGACTTCGACTCGGCAGAACAGCAGTCGAAGGTATTGGTCGCCATGCGCTATCTCGACAATGCGGGTAACAGGACAGAGGTCTACCCCTACAATCCGAACGGATCGCCTGAAGGAATCACCGGCGTAACGACGGCTGACGGACGCTTCACGATCATGATGCCGCACCCGGAACGCGTCTTCCGCACTGTCCAGATGTCGTGGCATCCCGCTGATCTCGGCGAAGATTCACCGTGGATGCGCATGTTCAGAAACGCACGCAAGTGGGTAAGCTAAAAAGTTAGACCATACGAGAACGGGCGCCAAGGCGCCCGTTCTTTTGCAAACACTACCCGAGCAGGCCTCGTAGTCAGACGGCATGCAAGCCGCAACCGAGTCCGCACATAATTTTTCTACCAACCTTCGCGCAAAACCTTTTCCGCCCAGAAGAGCGATGCAATTGTCTTCCCGTCGGTAACTTCACCCGTTCTGACGGCATTCAACGCCTCGTCCAGCGAGAAATATTCGAGATCAATAATCTCGCCGTGGTCGAGCTGCTGCCCCGATTCACGCGTTAAGGCTTGCGCAATAAATATCTCGATCCGCTCGTTTGAATAGCCGATACACGGATGCATGACTCCGAGGTGGCGCCATGAACCGGCCGAATACCCGGTTTCCTCGAGCAACTCCCGGCGCGCCGTGTCACGAATACCCTCGCCCGGATCGATCTTCCCGGCGGGAAGTTCAAGAAAAGGTCTGCGTAACGGATAACGGAATTGGCGCTCAAGAATCAACTTACCCGAGTCAAGCACCGGGATGACAACGACGGCCCCTTGGTGGACAACATATTCGCGCATCGACTCATGGCCATTGGCAAGGCGAACGCGATCGCGCCGGACATCCAGCAGCTTCCCGCCGAAGACTTGCTCGCCATCAATCATGGTCTCCGCAAGATGCGCGTAGTTGTCAGGCACCGTGATTTCCGATCGAGCAACGAAAGGATCAGTGGTTGGCATGCAACTGCCGGGAAGCACCACCGTCTTCCTTGGGCGCACTGATTTTTGCCTGACGTGCCCGCTCGTTGGCATCGAGATACTCGATCGTCACGTCACCCGTCACATACTCGCCGTCAAAACACGAGCATTCGAAAACCGACAGCGCGGGCCTCACATCGCGAATCGACGCTTTGAGTGCTTCGAGATCCTGATAAACCAGCGCATCCGCACCGATTTCCCTGCAAATCTCTTCATCGCTGCGACCGGTGGCGATCAACTCGCCGCGGGTGGGCATATCGATCCCATAGACATTCGGGAAACGCACGGGAGGCGCCGCGGAAGCGAAATAAACTTTGAGCGCCCCGGCCGCACGTGCCATTTCGACGATCTCACGGCTCGTCGTTCCACGCACGATCGAGTCATCGACAAGCAGAACTCGCTTACCCTTGAATTCCTGCCCGACGGTATTGAGCTTCTGGCGAACAGACTTCTTGCGTGTCGTCTGGCCCGGCATGATGAAAGTACGGCCAATGTAGCGGTTCTTGACGAACCCTTCTCGGAACGGCAGACCAAGTTTCTGCGCCAGTTGCATTGCTGACGGGCGACTCGAATCCGGGATCGGGATTACAACGTCGATGTCCTCAACAGGAACACTCGCGGCCACCTTGTCGGCAAGATGCTCACCCATGTGCAAACGTGCTTCATACACGGAAACGCCATCGATCACCGAGTCCGGCCGGGCGAGGTAGACGTATTCAAAAATGCACGGTGTCAGGGTTGCATTTTTCGCGCACTGACGCGAGTGCATCTTGCGCTCCATGTCGATGAACACCGCTTCGCCAGGCTCCACGTCGCGCAACGTTTTGAAGCCCAACGTATCAAGCGCGACCGACTCGGACGAAAGGAGATACTCGGTTCCTTCGGGCGTCTCGTTGGTCCCGATCACCAACGGGCGAATGCCGTGCGGATCGCGGAAAGCCAACATACCGTAGCCGGCAATCAACACGACCACGGCATAGGCACCCTGGCACCGACGGTGCACACCAGCCACCGCCGCGAAAATGGTGTCGAGATCAAGCTTGAACCCTTTCGCGGTTTCCTGCAGCTCATGCGCCAGAACGTTCAGCAGCACTTCCGAATCGGAACTGGTGTTGATGTGGCGCAGATCCTGGCGGAACATTTCTTCCTGCAATTGCGCCGTGTTCGTCAGGTTCCCGTTATGCGCCAGAATCAGCCCGAACGGCGAATTGACATAGAACGGCTGCGATTCAGCCGAATCGGACGAAGAACCTGCCGTCGGATAACGGCAATGGCCAATCCCCATGTTACCCGGCAGCGCACGCATATTGCGCGTACGGAAGACGTCGCGCACCAGCCCGGAGCCCTTATGCATGTGAAATGCATTGCCCTCGCTCGTAGCGATGCCTGCCGCGTCCTGTCCGCGGTGCTGAAGCACCATAAGTCCGTCGTAGAGCAACTGATTGACTGGGCTAGTTGCCATTACTCCAAGAATACCGCACATAATTTTTCCTACCTGAATCGAATCTGTTTGGACACTTCCGGCGGCAACCAGGGCCGGCCAGCTAGTACTGCAGTTTCAAGTGGCGACGCGAAGTAAGCCTCGCTCCACCATTTTTCCTTTGGAACCGACGTCATGCCGCCAACGGCAACAAGCGCCAGAATGATGACCATGGCGCGTACCGCACCAAAGACAATACCGAGCATACGGTCACTAAGACCTAATCCCACTGCTTTGAGCAGCCCCCGTATAGCCAAGCGCAAAAGCCCCATTAGCACGAGCACGCCGAAAAACACCGCCGCCCACGCGACAAGCATGCGTATTGCGGGATCGTTAATACCTGAAAAAAACAGTCCGGCGATCTCATCCCCCCACCACTTGGCGGCAAAAAACGCCAGAACCCACGCCACTAGGGCGAGCACCTCCCCGACGACTCCACGCCACATACCGAGCGCGACAGACGCGACCCCTATCGCTATAACGACGTAGTCGAAAGCCGTCATTGCTTGGAAGCAACCACGCCATTAACGCCAATGCGCTTCATTTTCTCAAGCGCTTTATCCGCCGCCTCGCGCGTCGCAAAGGGCCCTGCACGAACGCGGGTTTTCTTTCCGCCGGGCGAATTAACCGACTCTGTGAAAACCTTGATTCCAAGTTCACCGATCTTGGTTTGCAACTGCCTGACGTTGGCCGGATTGGAGAAAGCCCCGATCAGAATCACGTGGGTAGCGCCGCTTTTCGTGGCTGGAGGCTCTGAAGGTTTTCCGTCGAGAATCGCCGCGGCACGTTCCGCCTCGCCCGAGGTTGCGCTCACTATTTTTTGCAGCGACTTATCAACGTTCTTTTCTTTTTTCGTTTCCGCCGTTTTTTCAGGAGCCTTCTCTGGAATCTTCTCGTGCGCTTCCTTTATCGGTTCCTTTGCCACTTTCTCGACGAGTTTTTCTACACTTTTGCTTTCGGCTTTGACGGACTCGGGAACGACCGCGGCAGCCACGGTCTGCGGGTTCTCTGGACGACCTTCCGCTTCCGGCACTTCCGCGACTGCGACGGGTTTCACCACCAGAGGATTAAGCAGCGGTTGATCCTGCCCTGGAATACGGATCTGAACTTCCTGCATTGCCTGCCTTGGCTCTTCATCCATCACCATCGGCAGAATAACTGCCGCCAAGCCGGCGAAGGCGACGGCGCCTACCAAACGGCGACGCGCCCGTTTTTTCAGCAGCAAATGGGCATCAGGAGATTCAGGCATTGGGTCGGGAATATATCTTCGTAGAATCGCGGGTTCTGATTGAGAAATCAGACTAACACTCAACTTCAGACACCATCACACTGGTGTGTTTAAGGCATTAATCACGGCCGCTACAGTATGGAACGAACCAAAGACTGCGATTCTATCATTTTCGCCAGCCAAGCCGACAGCGCGCCTGAAAGCCTCGGCGGGCGATGCGAATTCCTCCACGCTTCCTCCAAGCTCAGTCACGGCATTTGCGAGCGTTGTCTCCGGCGCTCCACGCGGCACATTTAGCCCGGCCACGAGCCAGACATCCACATTTCCGGATAGAGCGGCCAACGCTCCGGCGATGTCCTTATCGGCAAGCATCGCAACGACGGCGATAGTCCGCCGAAACGCCCCCATCGTTCGGAGATTTTGCGCCAACTCGGCGACGGCCTCCGGATTATGCGCAACATCAAGAATGACAGCCGGACGCTCGCCTACGATCTGAAAGCGCCCCGGCAAACTCACTTCGTGCAACCCCCGCCGAACCGCCTCAAGTGAAACAGGCAATTGATCACCAAGCGATTCAAGGACAGTAATCACCGCCGAGGCATTTCTCAACTGGCACTCGCCGCGCAAGGCAGGTTCGGGCAACCCATCGAATTTTCGCCCATCTCCGTCCCGATACGACCAACCTTGCCCCGCGCGGGCAAAGCCGAAATCCCGGCCAATCAACTTCAAATCAGCATCAATCGCTTCCGCGTAATCGAGCAGCGATTGCGGTGGTTCCGGATCGGCACAGATGGCGCGTCGGCCGGAACGGAAAATCCCTGCTTTCTCGAAACCGATCGCTTCCCGAGTCGCCCCCAGCCAGTCGGTGTGATCGAGCGCGACGCCGGTCACCACCGCACAATCGGGCTCATAAACGTTAACCGCATCAAGGCGGCCGCCAAGTCCCACTTCGAGGATAACGACTTCCGCCTTCTCTGCAGCAAACACTTCCCAAGCGGCCAAGGTTCCAAACTCGAAATAGGTCAGTGCGATGTTTCCGGCCTCATGGCGGGCCGCTTCGACTCTGGCAAAGGCGGAACACAGCATTTCATCGGTAGCCGGTTGGCCGTTGACGCGCACCCTTTCGTTGTACTTCAGCAAGTGCGGCGAGGAATAGCAGCCAACGCGATAGCCAGATAACCGATAGATGATCTCCAGATATGCGCAGGTCGACCCCTTGCCATTGGTACCACCAACGATAATGACCGGACAGGTTTGCTGTTGCCGCAAGACCGCTTTAACACGAGCCACGCGCTCCAGGCCGAGTTCGATGCCGCTTTGCCCCTTTGGGTGCAGGCTTTCAAGGTGGGCAAGCCAATCGGTAAGTGTTTTCACAAAAGATTCTTTCAACGCAGGAAACACCGCAACGCCGTACTTACCTGAAAAATCCGCTGGAACCCGGGGATGCGGGCCTGTGCTTCGCCGAGCCCCGCACAGTTCAGGCCGCGGCGGGACACTTCTGCAGCATGGCTAAAAGCTGCGCGAGCTTGCTCTTCATCTCGCGGCGATCAACGATCATGTCGATCGCTCCCTTTTCCAACAGAAACTCGGCCCGCTGGAAACCCTCCGGCAACTTCTGACGCACCGTCTGCTCGATAACGCGCGGGCCGGCAAAACCGATCAGAGCCCCCGGTTCGGCAATCACGATGTCACCGATGAAGGCAAACGAAGCCGAAACCCCCCCCATCGTCGGATCGGTGAGTATCGAAACGAAGGGGAGCCCGGCTTCCGACAGCTTGGTTAATGCCGCCGTCGTCTTGGCCATCTGCATCAACGAAAACAACCCTTCCTGCATACGTGCGCCGCCCGACGCACTCACGCAGATGAAGGGAATGTTATGTTCGACGGCAGTTCTCACACCCCGCACAAAACGCTCGCCGAGCACAGACCCCATGGAGCCACCCATGAAGTCGAACTCAAATGCTGCCACGACCACGGGAAGATTGTTCAGCGCTCCCTGCATGACGACTAGCGAATCCGTTTCGCCAGTACTCTCGCTGGCATCCAGCAGACGCTCGGTATATCGGCGGCTATCCTTGAATTTCAACGAGTCGACCGGCAAAACTTCGCTGCCAATCTCGAAACGACCTTCCGTATCAAGCAGGAGATCAATCCGTTGCCGGGCGTTCAACCTGTTATGGAAGCCGCATTTCGGACAAACATGGGCATTCTTTTCCAGATCGGTCGCATACAGAACAGACTCGCAGGATGAACATTTACTCCACAAGCCCTCCGGAAGAACCGATTTGCGGGTACCTTCTTCGCTTCGTTTGATTTTCGGCGGAAGAAGTTTTTTCAGCCAGCTCATGGATTACCTCCAGTATCATCAGACCTTCGTTGCCTCGTCAACACCCCTGCGAAGCTCGGTTATGACTGCATTCACGTTCGCACAGACATCATCCTTCGACGACTTCTCGATCTCCTCGATGATGCGACTGCCGACAACCACGGCATCCGAAATCCGGGCAATCGCACCGGCTGTTGCCGCATCGCGGATACCGAAGCCAACGCCAACCGGCACGCCGACCGCCGCACGAATCTCGGGAATGTGCGCTGCCACCGCCTCGACATCAAGTTTGGCCGACCCCGTCACACCCTTGAGCGAAACGTAGTAGACATAACCGCTGGCCAGTTGGGCCACAAGCGCGATGCGCTCGTCGTTCGAGGTCGGTGCCAGCAGGAAGATCGGATCGAGTGCGTTGGCCTGCATGGCCTTGGCGAATTCGACGCTTTCCTCGGGCGGATAATCGACGACCAGCACGCCATCGACGCCAGCGTCAAAAGCCGCCGCTGCGAATTTGTCGACTCCCATGGCCTCGATCGGATTGGCGTAGCCCATCAGCACGACCGGCGTCTCGTTGTTGTCGGCGCGGAAGTTGGCGACCATGCCGAGCACCTGGCGCAGGCTAACGCCCTTGGCCAGGGCGCGTTCGGATGCGCGCTGGATGGTCGGTCCGTCGGCCATCGGATCGGAGAACGGCACGCCGAGTTCGATGATATCGGCGCCGGCCTCGACCAGCGTGTGCATCAGCGGCACGGTCAATTCCGGACCTGGATCGCCGGCAGTGATGAATGGAATCAGCGCCTTGCGCCCCTGCGCCTGCAGGCGCTCGAAAGTGGCTTGAATTTTAGACATGGCAGAACCTCAAAGCGTGATGCCCGATTTCTCGGCGACGGTGTGCATATCCTTGTCGCCGCGACCGGAGAGATTGACGAGCAGGATTTTGTCCTTCGGCAGCGTCGGCGCCAGCTTGAGTGCATGAGCGATGGCATGGCTCGATTCAAGCGCCGGAATGATGCCTTCGGTCCTGCATAGCGTGTGGAATGCCTGCAGCGCCTCCGCATCGGTAATGGTGGCGTACTCGGCACGACCGGAGTCCTTCAGCCAGGCATGCTCGGGGCCGACACCCGGATAATCGAGCCCCGCCGAGATCGAGTGCGTCTCGATAATCTGACCGTTTTCGTCCTGCAGCAGATAGGTCCGGTTACCGTGCAACACGCCCGGATGCCCAGCCGTCAGCGAAGCGGCATGGTGACCGGTGGCAATGCCCTCACCGGCCGCCTCGACGCCGATCAGGCGCACATCCTCGTGCGGAATATAGGGATAGAAAATACCCATCGCGTTCGAGCCGCCACCGACGCAGGCAATCACCGCATCCGGTTGACGACCACACAGCTCCTGCATTTGTGGAATGGCCTCGTTGCCGATCACCGACTGGAAATCGCGCACCATCATCGGGTACGGGTGCGGACCGGCGACCGTGCCGATGATGTAGAACGTGCTGGAGATGTTCGTCACCCAGTCACGCATGGCCTCGTTCAGCGCGTCCTTCAACGTCTTCGAACCGCTCTCAACGGGCACGACGGTCGCACCGAGCAATTTCATGCGATAGACGTTGGCCGCCTGCCGGCGGACGTCCTCGGACCCCATGTAGACGACGCACTCCATGCCGTAGCGGGCGGCGACGGTGGCCGTGGCGACGCCGTGCTGACCGGCGCCGGTTTCGGCAATCACGCGTTTCTTGCCCATGCGCCGGGCGAGGATGGCTTGGCCGATGCAGTTGTTAACCTTGTGTGCGCCAGTGTGATTGAGATCCTCGCGCTTCAGATAGATCTGGGCGCCACCGGCTTCCTCGGACAGTCGTTTGGCGTGGTAGATCGGACTGGGCCGGCCAACGTAGTGTTTGAGCTCGTATTCGAATTCGGCAACGAATTGCGGGTCACGCTGGGCGGCCGCATACGCGTCCTTGAGCTCGGCCAACGCCGGAATCAGGGTTTCGGCGACGAAAATACCGCCGTACGGCCCGAAATGCCCGCGCGCATCCGGCAAATTGTAAGGTTGAGTGGTCATGAATTTTCCTTGAGGCAGAAAGATGAAAAAAACAAACAGACGATCGGAACAACCGGCCGCCTCAAGTGTGATCGGCCAGAAAACGCCGCCAGCAGGTCCGCGTGCGTCCACCAGAAGTCTTGCGCATTCAGTTATCCCATCCCGAAACACTCTGAATCAATCGGCCGCCTCCGCTGCCGCACGCACGGCGGCAACGAAAGCCCGAATCCTTTCCGCATCCTTGATTCCCTTGCTCACCTCGACGCCGGAGGAAACATCGACCGCGGCCGGCCGCACACGGGCAATGGCTTCGGCCACGTTGCCCACATCCAGTCCGCCGGAGAGAATCAACGGCTTGTCCAGGCCTGCCGGTATCAGCGTCCAATCGAACACATTGCCGCCACCTCCATAGCCTTCGACGAAGGCATCGAGCAAAATAGCCTGCGCCGTCGGAAAATCAGCGGCGTATTGTAGCAAATCGACTCCCGGCTTCACGCGCGCTGCCTTGACGTAGGGACGGGCAAACTGCCGACAGTACGTTTCGTCCTCGTCACCATGAAATTGCAGCAAATGAATCGGCACGGCGGCGAGCGTTCTCTTCACGAAATCCGTCTCGGCATTGACGAAAAGTCCGACGATTGTCACGAACGGAGGAACGAGCCGCGCCAAAGCCGCCGCCTTCTCCAGATCGACAAAGCGCGGACTCGGCCTGTAGAACACCAGTCCGATCGCGTCAGCGCCGGCCTCGACGGCCGCCAGAACATCTTCCGGTCTCGTCAGACCACAAATCTTGATGCGCGGTTTCATTCTTTTCTCATTCCTCAAAAACAGGCACCGCCCGCCAAAAAAGGATTGTCGGCGACCGGCAAGCCCCATTGCGCTTCGTATCGAACCCCCGCGAGGTACAAACCTGCCGCCGAAAAAGTCGGTGCTGCCTGCCGCCTGTCACCGGATGCCAACAGTTCCGAGATCCACTCGTCCTGGTGCTTACCCTGACCGACATAGACCAGGCTGCCCACCATGTTGCGCACCATGTGATGGAGAAAGGCACTGGCCTCGAAATCGAAGACCACCATATCACCGAAGCGGCGCACATCGGCACGCCGAAGGGTCTTGATCGGCGATTTGGCTTGGCATTCGGCGGCCCGAAACGCCGAAAAATCATGTTCTCCGAGCAAACGGTCGGCAGCTCGCTGCATAACTGCTTCATCGAGCGGATGGTGGTACCAGCCGGCGCGCCCATGCCAGACGCCAGATCGCTGCGGCCGATTGATCAACAGATAGCGGTAGCAACGCCCGAAAGCCGAAAACCGCGCATGGAACGCCTCGTCTACCGGTTGCGCCCAGCGCACAGCGACCGCTGACGGCAAAAACGTATTGACACCGCGCACCCACGCCGTTAGCGGCCGACTCGCCGTTGTATCGAAATGCACCACCTGCCCCGTGGCGTGCACCCCGGCATCGGTACGTCCAGCACAAACGACGTTGATCGGCACGCCGGCAATCTTCTCCAGCGCTGCTTCCAACGCGTCCTGAACTGTCACGCCTGCAGGTTGCTTTTGCCAACCGCTGAAGTCGCTTCCATCATATTCGACACCAAGTGCAACTCTCATCTGTATAACGGCTAACGAAAAAGAAAATAGACGACAATGGCTGCCGCCATCACCATGACGAGTCGATCCGTAAACCGCAGCGACTCATGATCAACTTCCAGCACGTCGCATTCGGTCGGCGGCGGCGCATCCAGCAAATTTCGCCAATCACGCGGACGAGGCAGAGCCTCGACATAACGCAACACCAACATCAGGCGTACAACGCTGCGATCCGGGTCACATCCCAGTTGCCGAAACGGGGCGAGCAATACACGACCGCCTGACAACAAGACGGGAAGCGGCGTAGTCTCGAGAAATGCACCAACCGCCATTAACAACAATACAAGGCGCCCACCATGCGTAATCGCCTCCGACAACCCTTCATACGTCGGCGACAAAGGCCCAACCCAGACGTGCTCGCCAGCACGCCCCCACGCGAATACGGCAAGCAACGAGACAATCAACCAGCGTGTTCGCCAGATCAGCCGCCCCCCCCTTCGCAAGACACTCCCCCCCATCAGAGGCACGAGGAGAGCGCACCCCACGAGCGCAAAATTCCCCAGCCCCTGTATGGCGAGCAGCAACATCAGCCATACAAATAGCCGCGTAGCGGGGTGAAGGTCACTTATTGGCACAACGGAACCTTGAATCTTTGGCACGTACCTCCGCCAACAACCAAAGGAGGCATGAACATCTATCTATAAAAGAAAAGGCCGCAGCCAGTATGGGCTACGGCCTGACATCGCTGACAATACTACGTAAAGAGAAGCTTATTCTCCAATTCTCGACAAAATGGCCTGCGCTTTTTCCCGTTGCGGAGCGTCACCTTCCTTTAACACTTCCTGCAGCAGTTCTCGCGCTCCTTCAAGGTCACCCATTTCCTCATAGGCATTCGCCAACTCAAGCTTCGTCGCCACCTCTTCGTTAACCGGCATGTCAAAATCCGGCGCCATCATATCCTCTGTCTCAAGCAACATTGGATTAACGATGGTTTCGGATTGGGAAATCAGCGTTTGATCGTCGCCAACGTCCTCCCCGTCGATTTCAAAATCCGGATTTACGGCAGTCGACACCTGAAAATCGTCAAATGTCAGATCTGGAACAGCCACCTCCGGAGCGGACGAGGGCGAAAGCCATTCGTCTGACTCCTCATCCGTACGACCAAGAGGCATTCCCGGGTTCTCGTCAATGAGCACTTGTTTTTCGTGCTCCATCTCAGACCCGCTTTCCGGAACAGACAAATCAAGATCGATTGACGTCATGTCGAACGCTGGCGTTTCCGCTGGTGACTTTGCAAGGAACGCTGACTCGTTCAGGTTGACATCGAACTCCACTTCTTCCGGCCCCGGCTCATTCGCCAGATCAGCTTCGTTAACCGGCTCAGCATTCGCCGGATGCATATCCGATGAATCGCTGGCACTTTGGACTGCGCCAAGATCAAATTCAATGGTTGGCACCTCTTCAACAACAGGCGACGCTGGCAATGCATCGCTTTCCAATTCCGGCATGCTGAAGTTGAACGAAGACACATCCTCGATTTTTTGCTTAGACGCAGACGGATTCGCGAGTAATTCGCTCTCAGCGTCAAAGCTCAAATCAAAGTCCAACGCCGCACCAGCCTCAAGCGTCGCAGTCTCTGGTGCAACTGCAGGGGGAGCCACGGGAATGCCTTCGTCTCCGGATAGATTGTTTTCCTCCGCGCCACTGACGAATTCAAGATCGAACTCAAAATCCGTCGAAGCCGCTCTCTCGCCGTCATTGCTCTCTACCGACAATTCGGCTTCGGGAGCCGCCCCGTCTGCCCCTACCATTTCACTGATTTCCAGCAAGCCAACGCGAGGAGAAGGCTCGCCGTTGTCGGGTGACTCTTCGGATCCGAAACCAACGGGCAACACTGGCCGAATGATGTCCTCGCTCACATCCGATGCGGTCTTGGCTCCGAAAAGCGGGTTGCTCGGGTCAAGTGCCGCACCGAGCAGCACCGCTTTCGCCCAATCGGGCCCCACTCCTCCCGTTTCCCCGTAGAGCTCCGTAGCCAACGTTTCAAATTTTTTGACATCCTTACGATTTGAATAGATCTCAAGCAACTTCAGAGGGATCGCATAACGTCTCGGATCTTTCACCTTGGCTTCAAGCAAGATTTCTTCGGCTTGCACATCTCGACCGTACGCCATATAGACATCCGCCTCAGCAACGGGATCAACCTCATCAGTATCAATACTGCCTGGGCCGGCTTGGCTGAAATCGGTCTGCGCGGGAGTCTGGGATGAAGTATCAACGCTTTGTCCGCCTGTGCTCCGAAAAACCGAGTTCGAGATCAGGCTCGAACTCTCAGGAGAAAGCGTACTGCTATCTGATTCGGACACCGGCGCGTGTTGTTTATTTAACCGGCGACGACGAGCAAGGAAATAAGCCGCCAGAAGCGCCAAAATACCGCCGCCAGCCGCCAGGGTCACAGGGTTTTGCAGCAGTTCCTCAGCAAAACTTGGCCCCTCTGGCAAGGGAGGGGATGCCACCGCAGGCTTCGCCTTAGGGGGCTCAACGGACTTTGGCTCGGCTACCGTGGGGGCTTGTGCACTCTGGTCTGTAGTTCCCCCACCTGCCTTTTCCTCCGCAGCAAGGCCAGTCGTCGAATCAGTAGTTGATGGCGCCATAGGGGCAGCGTCCGACATCGCGCCCGAGGAAGTTGAAGCCGATTTCGGAGGCTCGTCTCCACTCCCTTTTGCCGGCGATGCTTGTTGCCCAGCCGCCTGCTTTTGCAGTTCGGCCAAACTCTGGTTCTTGAGCTCAATTAATTTTTGCAACTCAACCAAATTCTTCTCGAGCATGGCCACGCGCTCATTAGTCTCTTTGAGCGCTTTTTCTTTTGCAATCAAGTCCTCTTCAGAGGACTTCCCGGAGGCCCCCGAAGATTTCGCTTCCGTCGTTACCGTCTTGGAAACTTTCAGTTGATCTTTGACATCTGCAGCCGGCGCCACCTTCTCTTCAACCTTCACCGAAATTTTTCCGGCCACTTCCTGTTTCGCGGCCTCATCCCGAACGGGACTCTTGGCGACCAGGCCGGCCAAGCGATTCCGGTAAGCGTTCCAGTCTGAAGACTGAGCCGTAACGAGTTTACGAGCATCGTCGGGTGGAATCGCCGCAATTTCAGACTTCTGCGGAACAGAAAGAATCTTTCCGGTTCTCAGACGGTTCATATTCCCACCCTCGAACGCGTCCTGGTTTGCCTTGAACAGCCCGACCAACATCTGCTCGACCGAAACCCCCGCGTGCCGGGTCTCCGTGGCTATTCGATGCAAAGTATCGCCGCGCCTGACTTCTCGCTCTGTCGCTTGGCCCGTTGCTTCGCTATCGACTTTCGGTTTGCCAGAAGGTTTCTCCCCACCATTCGAGCGCAAATCCGATGATTTTCCTGACTGACCACCGGTGCTTCCTGCCTCAGACACTCTCGCCACTGGCCTCGTGCCAGCAGCACCGGAACCCGTCCCCGCTTTAGCGGCGACTTCGGGCGGATCTAGAAGAAATGTATATTCACGGACCAGCCTCCCGGAAGCCCAGTTCAATTCCAAAAGCATATCAACAAATGGATCGTTGATCGGCCGATCTGAACTCAACTTAATAATGGCTTGGCCATCGGGACGTTTCTCTAGATTAAAGCGGATACTCAGAAGCGACGTCGCGTAATCGAGCCCCGCCTGTTTGAAGGCTTCCTGCGACGCAAGTTGGGCCTTCATATCCGTGAACTCCTCGCGCGTGGCGCTCACCACGATTTCCGCACGCAACGGTTGTCCAAGCGCCGAATAGACCACAATTTTCCCGAGCCCGGCCGCTCCAGCAGCACAAGATATTCCGGAAAGCGCGACAAACGACGCGAGCCCAAGCAAAGAAGAACGCAAGCAAGACCTTCTTTTTTGTTGTGAATGTATTTTTTTAACCACGGCGCGACCCCAAGCGTCGAAAATCGAAATATTAAAATAACATCAGGATGTTACCGGTGCAAGCTAAACATCCCTCTCCAATTCTCACAAAAAAGGCCGGGACATACCCGGCCTTTTCCTTTTATTTTCAACGCACTGAATTAATTTTCGAGAAGAATACGGAGCATTCGCCGGAGTGGTTCCGCCGCTCCCCAGAGCAACTGGTCACCTACCGTAAACGCACCAAGATAATCAGCCCCCATGGCCAGCTTGTGAAGACGGCCCACCGGCACGGTCAGCGTCCCAGTCACGGCCGCTGGTGTCAGTTCGCGCTCGCTGATTTCGCGCTCGTTCGGAACGACCTTCGCCCACTGGTTCCCCGAAGCAATGATGTCGGAAATTTCGCCGAGCGGTACATCTTTTTTGAGCTTGATGGTCAGCCCCTGCGAATGGCAACGCATGGCACCGATGCGCACACACAAACCATCGATCGGAATGCTGCCTGGCGATCGGAAAGCGGGACGCCCTAGAATCTTGTTACATTCAGCACCGCCCTTCCATTCCTCTTTGGATTGCCCACCGTCCACCGGAACGTCGATCCACGGGATCAGACTGCCGGCAAGCGCCGTATTGCGGAAATTCTTGGTCGGGAAGCTGGCGGCCCGCATCGTTTCGGCGACCTTACGGTCGACTTCAAGGATGGCCGAAGCCGGATCGGCCAGTTCTTCCTTGACCGCCCCGTAGAGCGCGCCCATCTGTTCGAGCAGTTCGCGCATGTTTTGCGCGCCGGCGCCCGAGGCCGCCTGATAGGTCATTGCCGACACCCATTCGACCAGATCGTGCTTGAACAGACCGCCGAGGCCCATCAGCATCAGGGAAACGGTGCAGTTGCCGCCAATCCAGTTCTTACCGCCCCTGGCCAAGGCATCCTGGATGACATTGAGGTTGACCGGGTCGAGGATGATCACCGCATCCTTGTCCATGCGCAGCGCCGAGGCCGCATCGATCCAGTGGCCGTCCCAGCCGGCGGCGCGCAGTTTGGGGAAGATCTCCTTGGTGTAATCGCCACCCTGGCAGGTGATAACGATATCCATCTGTTTAAGCGCATCGATCGACATGGCGTCGAGCAGCACGCCGCCCTCCTTGCCGCCGAGTGTCGGCGCCTTGCCGCCAACCGACGACGTCGAGAAATACACCGGTTCGATGTAGGCAAAATCGCCTTCTTCCACCATGCGTTGCATGAGCACGGAGCCCACCATGCCGCGCCAACCTACCAGACCGACCTTTTTCATTTACAGACCACCTCTCAAAAAACCACTACCTCTGGGCGCTGAATTAAAGCGCCGCCAGAACAGCATCACCCATCTCACGTGTGCCAACCTTCGCCGTGCCCGGCTCGTAGATGTCACCAGTACGGAAGCCTTGCGCCAATACCTTCTTGACGGCGTTCTCGATGCGTTGCGCCGCGTCCTCCATCGAGAACGTGTAGCGCAGCATCATCGCCGCGGACAGGATCGTGGCCAGTGGATTGGCGAGATTCTGGCCGGCAATGTCCGGCGCCGATCCGTGACTTGGCTCGTAAAGGCCTTTACCTTTTTCGTCGAGCGATGCGGAGGGCAGCATGCCGATCGAGCCGGTCAGCATCGAGGCTTCGTCCGACAGAATGTCGCCAAACATATTACCGGTCACGAGCACGTCGAACTGTTTCGGCGCCTTGACCAGCTGCATCGCGGCGTTGTCGACCAGCATGTGCGTGAGTTCAACATCCGGATACTCGGGCGCCAGTTCGTTCATCACGTCGCGCCAAAGCTGGGTTGTTTCAAGAACATTCATCTTGTCGACCGAGCACACTTTCTTATTGCGCTTACGTGCCGCCTCGAAGGCTACACGGCCGATACGCCGGATTTCGCTTTCGGTGTAATGCATGGTGTTGAAACCAAAACGCTGCTTCAATCCATCGACTTCGCGCATTTCGATGCCACGCGGCTGGCCGAAATAGATGTCGCCGGTCAGTTCACGTACGATCAGGATGTCGAGACCCGCTACGACCTCCGGCTTGAGCGTCGAGGCGTTGGCCAGCTCGGGGTAGAGAATGGCCGGACGCAAGTTGGCGAACAGGCCAAGCTGCTTGCGGATACCGAGCAGGCCACGCTCCGGCCGCTGTTCGCGCGGCAGCGTATCCCATTTCGGGCCGCCGACAGCGCCGAGCAATACGGCATCGGCTTCCAGTGCCAGCTTCTGGGTCGCTTCCGGATAGGGATTGCCGGTCGCATCAACGGCGCAGCCGCCGATCAACGCTTCTTCAGTTTCCAGATTCAGGCCCAGAGCCTTCAACACACGCACGGCTTCGGCCGTAATTTCGGGGCCAATACCATCGCCCGGCAATACACAAATCTTCACGAATATCTTCCTTAATTAAGCAAACAGCCAAGGTTGTTCGGCACGGCGCTTTTCCTCAAAGGCGCGAATCTTATCTGCGTGGCGCAGGGTTAGGCCGATATCGTCCCATCCGTTCAAGAGACACTCCTTGCGGAAGGCATCGACCTCGAACGGCAGCGCCTTGCCCGACGGTGTAAGGACCTGCTGGGCGGAAAGATCTACTTTCAGCCTGTAGCCTGGCAACGCCTGCACTTCGGCAAACAGAGCATCGATCTCGTTGGCCGGCAAGACGATCGGCAGAATACCGTTCTTGAAACAGTTGTTGAAAAAGATGTCAGCAAAGCTCTCGGCGAGAATCACCCGGAATCCGTAATCGAGCAGCGCCCACGGTGCGTGCTCGCGCGAGCTGCCACAACCGAAATTCTTGCGCGTCAGCAGAATCTGGGCGCCCTGATAGCGCGGCTGATTCAAAACAAAATTCGGATTTCTCGGGCGATTCGTACAGTCCTGCCCCGGCTGTCCGACATCCATATAACGCCATTCATCGAACAGATTCGGACCGAACCCCGAGCGCTTGATCGACTTCAGGAACTGCTTAGGAATGATTGCATCGGTATCGACGTTGGCACGATCAAGCGGCGCAACCAAACCTTCCAAGCATACAAATTTATCCATAACTTTCCTTGCTAAACCGCCCTACTTGTTGGCGGCCCTTTCGATAGCCTGACCGCCCTTCTCAATATCCCTGCCAATCCCTTGCATGGTATTGCAGGCCGACAGCAAAATTGCCACAACCGAACAAAATACAGCGAGCGCAAGCTTATTCATGGCAAAGCCCCTCACAGCAAGTCACGAACATCGGCGAAATGTCCGGCGATCGCCGCCGCTGCCGCCATGGCCGGACTGACCAGATGAGTACGGCCACCAGCGCCTTGTCTGCCTTCGAAATTGCGGTTGGATGTCGATGCGCAACGCTCACCCGGCTCAAGCCTGTCCGCGTTCATCGCCAGACACATCGAACAACCGGGCTCACGCCATTCAAAACCGGCCGCAAGAAATATCTTGTCAAGCCCCTCCGCCTCGGCTTGCCGCTTGACCAAACCAGAACCCGGCACAACCAGCGCCTGTTTGACATTAGCCGCAATGTGCCGCCCTTTGACGACGTGCGCCGCGACGCGGAGATCTTCGATCCGGGAGTTGGTGCAAGAGCCGATAAACACCTTGTCCACTTTGACGCCTTTGATCGGTGTATTCGGATTGAGTCCCATATACTGCAGAGCCCGTTCCATGCCTTCACGCTTGACAGGATCGGACTGTTTGGCAGGATCAGGAACCAAATCGTCAATGGACACGACCATCTCGGGCGACGTCCCCCAGGTAACCTGGGGACGAATATCTTCGGCACGCAATTCAATCACATGGTCAAACCGAGCCCCTTCGTCACTGTGCAGCGTGCGCCAATAGGCCACCGCCTTGTCCCAGTAATCGGCTTTTGGCGAAAAGGCGCGCCCCTGCAGATAATCGATGGTGACATCGTCGACGGCCACAAACCCCATGCGAGCCCCGGCCTCGATCGCCATGTTGCAAACGGTCATCCGGCCTTCCATCGACAGACTGCGAATCGCACTTCCGCCGAATTCAACCGCATAGCCCGTGCCACCCGCCGTACCGATCCGGCCAATAATGGCGAGCACAACATCCTTAGCCGTTACGCCCTTACCCAACCGGCCCTCGACGCGAATCAGCATTGTCTTGGATTTCTTCTGCACGAGACACTGCGTGGCTAGCACATGCTCAACTTCCGAGGTACCGATCCCCAGCGAAAGGCAGGCGAACGCCCCATGTGTACTCGTATGCGAATCCCCGCAAACGACAGTCATGCCGGGCAGTGTCGCTCCATGCTCAGGACCGACCACATGCACAACTCCCTGGCGCGGATCCTTGAACGGGAAATAGGCAAGCGATCCGACTTCACGGATATTGGCATCAAGCGTTTCAACCTGAAGGCGCGATACGGGATCCTCGATTCCGCGGTCCCAATTATTGGTCGGCGTATTGTGGTCTGCCGTCGCAACGATCGACGAAACTCGCCACGGCTTCCGCCCAGAAAGTTTCAGACCTTCAAACGCTTGCGGACTGGTGACCTCATGAATCAGATGACGATCAATATAAATCAGCGCGGTGCCATCGGCTTCTTCGTGCACCACATGGCTCTGCCAGAGCTTTTCATATAAGTTTTGCGGCATAAGTCAACAATCCCGAAAACAAGACCCCACAGGTCGTTAATTTGTAACTACCAATTATCTCACGCTCCAACCCGCCTGTCAGCCCAACGGTAGAGTAGACTAGGGCAATCGCACCAAACCCGAAATGCCACCGTCGTGAACATGCCAAAATAGCCGTTCACAATCAATCAGTTACAAAGGGGCTGTTCACAGGGCGTTGATTTGTGTAGTTTTCTGTCTTTTTGGGTGGCGTATGGAGACGGAGAAAGCGGCTACGGCAAATCAACGAGTCTCGCTGACGGAGGTCTTTTCG
>NZ_SSSR01000007.1 GCF_009469695.1 Propionivibrio limicola | reverse complement strand
CGGTGCGACGAAGAGCGACATGACCAAAGTCGTCAAGGGCGTCGCGCCGTTCCTGCTCTCGCACTCCATCGTGCTGCTGCTGATGATCTTCTTCCCGGACATCGTCATCGTGCCGGCCCAGTGGTTCGGCGCCAAGTAAAAAAACACGGGTAACAGCCAACGAAACGGGCCAGCCAATGCTGGCCCGTTTTTCTTTGCGGCGACCAGCTTTCTCTGGCCTCGCGGCCGCCGATGGTCCGACGTGGTAGAATCCGGCCTCTTCGCCGCACTGACCTTCCCCCATCTATCTGATTGATCCTCAATATGTTCTCCGGAATCATCGCCGCTGTCGGGCGGATCACTGAACTGACGCCGCGCAACGACGGCACGCCGACTGTTCGCCTGACCATCGACGCCGGTAGCCTCGGTCTCGATGACGTCGCCTTGGGCGACTCGATCGCCTGCAACGGGGTTTGCCTGACCGTTGTCGACAAGCAGGACAAGCACTTCTTCGTCGACGCCTCGCCCGAGACGCTCTCGTGCACGGTTGGCCTGAGCGCCCCCGGCCCGATCAATCTGGAAAAGGCGCTGCGCCTGGCCGACCGGCTCGGCGGGCATCTGGTCTCCGGCCACGTCGACGGCGTTGGCGACGTGCTGCGCTTTGACCCGGTCGGCGACAACCGCCTGCTCGAAATCCGCGCCCCGCAGGAACTCGCCAAGTACATCGCGCGCAAGGGATCAATCACCATCAACGGCGTCAGCCTGACCACCAACACTGTCGACGCCGCCGTGTTCACCATCAACCTGATTCCGCACACGCTGGAAGCGACCACCCTCAGCCGTTTGCAAGCGGGTAGCCGGGTCAACCTCGAAATCGACCTCATCGCCCGCTACGTCGAGCGTATGCTGAACAACGACGCACCGGAGGTCTCGCAATGACGAATCCAAAAAGGTCGCCGGCCATCTCGCCGGTCGAGGAAATCATCGTCGAGATGCGCGCCGGGCGCATGGTCATTCTCGTTGATGAAGAAGACCGTGAAAACGAGGGCGACCTCGTCCTCGCCGCCGAGCACGTCACGCCGGAAGCGATCAATTTCATGGTCACCCACGCACGCGGCCTCGTCTGCCTGACGATCACCGAAGCGCGCAGCCGGCAACTCGGCCTGACACCGATGACGAGCGACAACAAAAGCCCGTACAGCACCGCGTTCACCGTCTCGATCGAAGCCGCCGAAGGGGTCACCACCGGCATCTCGGCGCATGACCGCGCACGCACCGTGCAGGCCGCCGTCGCCCGCCATGCGAAGCCGGAAGACATCGTTCAGCCCGGCCACATCTTCCCGATCACGGCGCGTCCGGGCGGCGTCCTCGTCCGCGCCGGCCACACCGAAGCGGGCTGCGATCTCGCCCAACTGGCCGGACTCGAGCCATCTTCGGTCATCTGCGAGATCCTCAAGGACGACGGATCGATGGCCCGCCTGCCCGACCTGATCGAATTCGCACGCGAGCACGGCCTCAAGATCGGCACCATCGCCGACCTGATCCACTACCGCAGCCACAACGAAGCGCTCGTCAAGCGCACTTTTTCGAAGCCGGTGCACTCCGTCCACGGGCAATTCTCGCTGCACGCCTTCACCGACCAGACGACCGGCGAAGTACATCTGGCACTGACCTGCGGCGAAATCAAGCCGGAGAACGAAACGCTGGTGCGCGTGCACGAACCGCTCTCGGTACTCGATTTCCTCGACCCGACCAGCGGCCGCCACGCCTTCTCGCTCGACCAGGCGCAAGCCGCGCTGGCCAAGGCCGGTTCCGGCGTCATCGTGCTCATGCACCGTCCGGAAACCGGGCAGGACATTCTCGCCGCCCTCGGCGAGCAGACGCCGGCGCAGCGTCCGGCCGCGAAGTGGGATCCGCGCATTTTCGGCATCGGCGCGCAAATCCTGCGCGACCTCGGCGTCGGAAAAATGAAGCTCCTGGCCAGCCCGCGCCACATGCCGAACATGGCCGGTTTCGACCTCGAAGTCGCCGGCTTCGTCGCCGCACCGGCCGACCTGGGCTGACCTCCGACCGATTTACACCTTGCTATCTGGAAGCACTGACATGGCTCGCTACGAAAACATCTACGAATACGAACCCAGCCTCGAGGGCCAGGGGCTCGCCATCGGCATCGTTATGAGCCGCTTCAATCAGGACGTCTGCGAAGGGCTACTGGCCGCCTGCACGGCGGAACTGAAGCGCCTTGGCGTAGCCGCCAGCGACATCGAGATCGCCACCGTTCCCGGGGCGCTCGAAATCCCGCTAACGCTGCAAACGATGGCCCAGAGCGACCGCTTCGACGCCCTGGTCGCGCTCGGCGCCGTCATCCGCGGCGAAACCTATCACTTCGAGGTCGTCTCGAACGATTCCTGCCGCTCCGTCATGGAAGTACAACTCGATACCGGCATCCCGGTCGCCAACGGCATCCTGACCTGCGAGAACGATGACCAGGCGCTGGCCCGCATGCAGCAGAAGGGCAGCGACTGCGCCAACGCCGCCGTCGAAATGGCCAACCTGTTGCGCGCAATTGGAGAACGCCCCGCATGAACACCCAACCAGAAATGAACACCAACGAAAAGCCCGTCAACAAGTCGCCCCGGCGCATTGCCCGCGAACTGGCGATACAGGGCCTCTATCAGTGGCGCATCGGCGGCAACGACGAAGCGGCCATCGAAGCCCATCTGGCCGACGCCGACGAGTACGCCAAGGCCGACCGTTCCTTCTTTGCCAGCATGCTGCGTGGCGTCCTCGCCCAGCACGCAACGCTGGAAGAGCAACTGCAAGCCCACCTCGACCGGCCGTTTGGCGATCTCTCGCCGGTCGAAGCCAGCATCCTGCTCGCCGGCGCGTTCGAACTGATCAGCTTCCCGCAGACGCCCTATCGCGTCATCATCAATGAAGCCATCGAACTGACCAAGAGTTTCGGCGGCACCGATGGCCACAAGTACGTCAATGGCGTGCTCGACAAACTGGCCGCCACGCTCCGGCCGGAGGAAGTCGCCGCCAAACGGGCACAACGCGCCAAGGGGTAACGCCAACGCCGCAACACGTGGTGGCGGCGCTCCTTGCGGCGCCGCGCCGACTCCCCGCGCCGAAAGAAATTCGCCATGCCCTCCGAATTCGACCTGATCGCCCGTTATTTCGCCCGACCGACGCCGCAGGCGGTGCTCGGCCCCGGTGACGACTGCGCCTTGCTGGCCCCGGCCCCGGGCATGGAGCTGGCGATCACGACCGACATGCTGGTCGCGGGCACGCATTTTTTGCCTGACACCGATCCACGCCAACTCGGCTGGAAAACACTGGCGGTCAACATCTCCGACCTCGCCGCGATGGGCGCCCGACCACGCTGGGTGTTGCTTGCCGGCAGCCTGCCGAAGGCGGACGAAGCCTGGATCAATGCCTTTGCCGACGGCCTGTTCGCCTGCGCCAACCGTTACAACGTCGATCTTGTCGGGGGCGACACCACGCGTGGCCCGCTCAATCTCTGCGTCACCGCGCTCGGCGAAGTGCCGGTCGGACAGTCGTTGCGACGCGACCACGCCCAGGCCGGCGACGACCTCTGGATCTCGGGAGAACCGGGACTGGCCGCCTTGGGACTCGCCCACCTGCAGGGCCGGACGCAACTGCCCGACGCCTTGTCCCAACGCTGCATCACCGCCCTGCAACGCCCCCTGCCGCGCGTCGCACTCGGCCTGGCCTTGCGCGAACGGCAACTGGCGCGCGCCGCCATCGATGTTTCCGATGGTCTGCTGGCCGATCTCGGACATATCGTCGAATGCTCCGGCATCGACGCCGAGGTGTGGCAAGCGCAGCTGCCCGCCCGCCCGGAAGGCGCCGACCCTGCTTTGGCCCGGCAGTGCCAGATCGCCGGCGGCGACGACTATGAACTACTGTTTTCCGCGGCGCCCGAACACCGTGCGGCACTGGCGGCACTGGCCTGCGAACTTGAGCTGCCACTCTGGCGAATCGGCTGCTTCGTGGCGACACCGCCGTCTTCCGCGAGCACCGTGCGCCTGCTCGACGAGAACGGACAGCCCCTTCCCGTAACGCATAGAGGATTCGATCATTTTGGACAGGACGATCGGTAAATCGCCTTCGCTGCGCTTCCTTTTCTCGCATCCCGCCCACCTCGTCGCCTGCGGCTTCGGCAGCGGGTTGTCGCCCGTCGCGCCGGGCACCGCCGGAACGCTGTTCGCGTGGGCAACCTTCCTGCTGGCCCAACCGTGGCTGGAACAGTTGAGTCGAAGCGGGCAACTTGCCTTGCTCGCGGCCTGCTTCGTCATCGGCGTCCTCGCCGTGCACAAGACCGGCCGCGACCTTGGCGAGCCCGACCACGGCAGCATCGTCTGGGATGAAATCGTTCCCTTCTGGCTCGTGCTTCTTTTTTGCCCGGCAGGCTGGTACTGGCAAACAGCCGCGTTCCTTTTGTTCCGCCTCTTCGACATCGTCAAGCCGCAGCCGGCACGCTTCTTCGACGAACGGGTCAAGAACGGCTTCGGCGTCATGACCGACGATGTCTTTGCCGCCGCCTACACGCTGCTGACGCTGATTTTCATCGGCCATTTCCTGACATGAACGCACCGGACCAATCTCAACTGGAAGCCCTGGCCGCCCAAGTCGGTGCGCTCATGCTGGCCAATGGACAGCGTCTGGCCACGGCCGAATCATGCACCGGCGGCTGGGTTGCCCAATGCTTGACCGCCGTCGCCGGCAGTTCGGACTGGTTCGATCGCGGTTTCGTCACCTATTCGAATGCGGCCAAAGTCGACATGCTCGGCGTTCCGGCGGAGACACTGGCCGCCCATGGCGCGGTCAGCGAGGCCACGGCCGCCGCGATGGCCGATGGCGCCTTGTGCCACAGCGTGGCCGACTGGGCCCTGTCGATTTCCGGCATCGCCGGCCCGACCGGCGGCTCACCCGAAAAACCGGTCGGCACGGTCTGCTTCGGCTGGGCCGGCCCGGATGAATTCCGCCGGGTCGAGACCCGCCGTTTTTCCGGCAGTCGTGAAGAAATCCGACGCCAGTCGGTTCACCATGCACTGAACAAGCTGCTGACAATTGCGGCCAGCCGCTTGGCATAACACGCGGTGTGCACGAAAATTGCCGGGCATGCTGATATTCTTATGAAATCCGACAGAACGCCCCTTCGCCACAAACATTTTGCCAATGCTGCCACGCTTCCGACTCCTTCCGCTCCGCCTGCTGCTAACCGGCACCGCGTTGCAGCTCATGGCCGCCGCGACGCTGGCTGGAGGACTTGGTGAGCTGACCGTCCGCTCGCACCTCGGGCACCGTTTTGTCGGCGAAATTCAGCTGATCGAAAGACCCGGCGACGTCAATCCGGCGGAAACGTGTTTTCGCCTGGACCGCGCCGATGAGGGCTCTTCCGACATCCCACACCTGACACGCGGACGCATCAGCATCGAGCGCCAAAACGGGCGGAGCAAATTACTCATTTTCTCCGACCAGATCATCAACGATCCGGTGATCCTGATCAGGCTTCGCGCCGGCTGCGGCACTGAACTCGTCCGCAACTACACGGCCCTGATCGACCCGGGTCCGGTTGCCTCACCCGCCGCCCAGCGACCGACGCCGCCGGAAACACAACCGAACAGGGCTTCAAATACACCGACAGCGCAAACGGCGGAGAGCGAATCCCCCCCTCCGGTTGCCAAACCTCGTCCGGCGCGCCCACCCCGTGCGCAGACGCAATCGAACATGGCAAGCCGCATAGCGGATCGCCTGATAACTTCAGAAGGAGAAGGCGCCGGCGATCAGCCGCTCCCATTGCGCCTTTCGACCGAAATCACATCGCGAGCACTTGCACGAAAAGTATCCGAAAACCAGCGCGCCATGCTGCGTGCCGAATACCGCCTGCTCGACTCGCTCCATGCGCGGGCCATCGCACAACTGGCCATCACGGAGCGGCTCAGGGCGCTTGATGCGCAAGTCGAGAACCTGCTCACGGCCAACGAAAGCGCCGCGCAGGAATTGAAGGAGAGCGCAGCGCAGGCGCCCTCGGCTCCGCCTTCGCCCACTTCGCCCCCTTCGACAACGGACGCACCGAACGCACAACCCAACGGCTCGGCTCCATCGCCCGGAAGCATGGCGGTTGGCCAAGCAACATCATCATCCACCGCGGAACCCCTGCCCTACGTTTTCTGGCTAGGCGCCGCGCTGGCCGGCACGCTCGCCGCTGCGCTGGCTTTGTATCATCGGCAGGTCTCACGACGGCGTTCTGAAGCACCTCCGGCACCCACCGAAGCCCCACCCTCCTCCGTTGCCGAGTCCATGACAACCTTCCCTCAGGCCCGATTTTTCGAAACCATCGAGCCAGCATTCCAGCCAAACCAGCCGATGCGCCTCACCCCGGCGGCGACACAATCAGGGATCCCCGCGGGGGGGGCTGCCGCGCAGAAAGAGACGCTGGCACCTGTATCGAGTCGACACCTCGACATCGAGGTTGGCGGAGAGGATGAAAGCGATCACCGCACGACGCTGGAACTGGCCGAGATCATGATGGCTTTTGGCAAGAGCGAAGAAGCCACACAAACGCTCGAGGACTACCTCGCGCACCATCCAGGCGCGGCCCCCGAACCGTGGTTCAAGCTACTCGAGATGTACTGGATGGACGGCCTACGCGAGAAATTCGAGTCCAGCCTCGCCGAGTTCCGCACGCACTTCAACGCCGCCCCGTTGCCCTGGGAAGAGGCCGCCGATTTTTTCAAGGAATTGCCCCCGGCCACCGCGGCGGGAGAGCTTTCAATCGACGAGCGGTTGCAGCGCTTGCAGATCGCCGACACCTTCCCTGCAATCGCCGATGAAATAAGGCGCCGTTGGGGAACGCAAGACGCCTTGGCCTATCTTCGCACACTGCTTCGTGAGCCCGACCCGATGGTGCCACAAGGCTTTACCCTGCCGCTCATGCGCGAATTGCTGCTGCTGAAGGATGCACTGAAGTCGCAGCTGGCTGCGCGTGCCGCCCCGGCATCGTAGCGATGCGTCCGGGTTGATCCGGCAAACGTGAATCACACCCACAAATACTGTATATAATCACAGCACTCCGGTCGGTAAGTCGCTGATTCCGCGCCATCGAACGTGAGATAATCCCGCGAAAATCACGAGAAGGACACGCAATGGACGACAACAAGGCAAAAGCGCTGGCCGCCGCATTGGCGCAAATCGAAAAGCAGTTCGGCAAGGGCTCGATCATGAAGATGGGCGAAGGCAGCGTCGAGAACGACCTGCAGGTCGTTTCCACCGGCTCGCTCGGACTCGACATCGCCCTTGGCGTGGGCGGCCTGCCGCGCGGCCGCGTTGTCGAAATCTACGGACCGGAGTCGTCGGGCAAGACGACGCTGACGCTGCAGGTCGTCGCCCAGATGCAGAAACTCGGCGGCACCGCCGCGTTCATCGACGCCGAACATGCGCTCGACCCCACCTACGCCCAGAAGCTCGGCGTCAAGCTCGACGAGCTCCTGATTTCGCAGCCCGACACCGGCGAGCAGGCGCTTGAGATCGCCGACATGCTGGTTCGCTCCGGCAGCGTCGACGTCGTCGTCATCGACTCGGTCGCCGCGCTCGTTCCGAAGGCCGAAATCGAGGGCGAAATGGGCGATTCGCTGCCCGGCCTGCAGGCCCGCCTGATGAGTCAGGCGCTGCGCAAGCTGACCGCGAACATCAAGAAGACCAACACGCTCGTCATCTTCATCAACCAGATCCGGATGAAGATCGGCGTCATGTTCGGCAGCCCCGAAACGACGACCGGCGGCAACGCGCTCAAGTTCTACGCCTCCGTCCGCCTCGACATCCGGCGCATCGGCGGCATCAAGAAAGGCGACGAAGTCGTCGGCAACGAAACCAAGGTCAAGGTCGTCAAAAACAAGGTGGCGCCACCGTTCCGCGAGGCGATTTTCGACATTCTTTACGGCGAAGGCATCTCGCGCGAAGGTGAGATCATCGAACTCGGCGTCGCCCACAAGCTGGTCGACAAATCCGGCTCCTGGTATGCGTATAACGGCGAGAAGATCGGTCAGGGCAAAGACAACGCCCGCGAATTCCTCAAGGCAAATCCGCTCATCGGCGCGGAAATCGAGGCCAAAATCCGGGCCCTGGTCAACGTTCCTTCACCGCAATTGCCTGCCGCGGCAGAATAAGCGCTCCGCTTGGCCATGCCCGTCTCCCTGCGCGAACGCGCGCTCAAGCTGCTTTCTCGGCGCGAGCACGCCCGCGTCGAGTTGGCGCGCAAGCTGGCACCCTACGCCGAAACGGCCGACGAACTGGAAGCCGTCCTCGACGATCTGGCCCAACGGCGGCTGCTTTCGGATGAGCGCTATGCCGAAATGCGGCTGAACGCGCGTGCGGCCCGTTTCGGCAACCGGCGCCTGGCACAGGAACTACGCTCGCAAGGCGTCGCCGACGAGCTGATCGACGCGGCGCTGGCGGAGACGGACGACGAATTCGCGCGCGCGCGCGCCGTCTGGCAAAGGAAATATGGCGCTCCCCCCGCCAGCGGGGACGCTACGGAACGGAACCGTCAGGTACGATTCCTGATGAACCGGGGCTTTTCCGGAGAAACGATCCGTCGTGTTCTGCGCGATGATTTTGACGAAACTGAATAAAGACGACGAACGATGTCCGAGACTACTGCCCGCGCAAGCACCCTCTCCACGCACAACCTGAAGAAACGCTACAAGAAACGGACCGTCGTCGAAGACGCCTCGATCGAGGTCAAAAGCGGCGAGGTGGTGGGTCTGCTCGGCCCCAACGGCGCCGGCAAGACAACCTGCTTTTACATGGTCGTCGGCCTTGTCGCGTGCGACGGCGGGGACGTCTACCTTGATGACGTCAAGCTCACCCACCAACCGATCCACAAGCGTGCCAAGCTCGGTGTCTCGTACCTGCCGCAGGAGGCTTCGGTTTTCCGCAAGCTGACCGTGATCGAGAACATCAAGGCGGTTCTCGAACTCCAGAACCTGCCGGCCGACGAAGTTGAACAGCGAGCCGAAATGCTGCTTGAAGAACTGCATATCGGACACATTCGCAACAGCCCCGCCGCGGCGTTGTCGGGCGGCGAGCGGCGGCGGGTCGAAATCGCCCGCGCGCTGTCGACCAATCCCCGTTTCATCCTGCTTGATGAACCGTTTGCCGGTGTCGACCCGATCGCCGTTCTCGACATCCAGAAGATCATCCGCTTCCTCAAGGAACGCGGCATCGGCGTCCTGATCACCGACCACAACGTGCGCGAAACACTGGGCATCTGCGATCATGCCTACATCCTCAACGAGGGCCGCGTGCTGGCTTCTGGCCGCCCGGATGAAATCATTTATAATGAAAGCGTCCGGAAGGTTTATCTCGGCGAGAGCTTCCGCCTTTAGTCTTTATTGTTATTCGTGTCTCCGGAAACTGGGAAAACGGGTCGCCGCTCCTAAAACAGCCTGCCGGTCAGGCTTCGTCAATGAAACCATCACTCCAGCTCAAACTTTCCCAGCACCTTGCCCTGACGCCACAGCTGCAGCAGTCGATCCGTCTTTTGCAGCTGTCGACGATCGAGCTCGAACAGGAATTGGAAAAGTACCTGCAAGACAACCCGTTGCTTGAGCGCGAGGAAGACGAGTACGCCACACCACCTCTCCCCAGCAATACCCCCGAGAGCACGCGTGACGCCGAACGGAGCGAAAGCGAAGCGCCAGAGCCACAGCCATCGGCGGACGAGGAAAGCTGGCTCGGCGAGGAAGGCGGTAGTTACGCCAGCGCCTCGGGCTCGTTTGACGACGATGACAACGACTTTCAGGATGTGCAGGCCGCCACGACCTCGCTGCGCGAACACTTGTCCTGGCAGCTCGGCCTGATGAATCTTCCCGACCGCGACCGCACGCTGGTCCAGTGCCTGATCGACGCGCTCGACGATGACGGCTATCTGAGTCAATCGCTCGAAGAACTCGCCGAGAGTCTCCCCCCTGAACTGGAAATCGAGCCGGAGGAGTTGCAGATCGCCCTCAAGCATCTGCAATGCTTCGACCCGACCGGCGTTGGCGCCCGCAATGCACAGGAGTGCCTGGCGCTGCAACTGCAGGCGCTCCCGGCCGATGAAACCCGGATACTGGCACTCAAGATCGTGCGCGAGCACCTTGATCTGTTAGCCGGGCGCGATTTCGTCAAGATCAAGAAACTGCTCGGCAGCGACGATGATGCACTGCGCGGCGCCCAAACCCTGATCCGCAGCCTCAACCCGCGCCCCGGTGCGCAATACGCGGCGCTTGACGCCCGCTACATCACGCCGGACGTCGTCGTGCGCAAGATCCGGGGCCAGTGGACGGTCAGCATCAACAGCGACGCCTACCCCCGCTTGCGCATCAACAGCCTCTATGCACAAATCCTCTCGCGCCAGCGGGGATCGGGATTATCCGGCCAGTTGCAGGAAGCGCGCTGGCTGATCAAGAACGTACAGCAGCGCTTCGAGACGATTCTGCGTGTCGCCCAATCAATCGTCGATCGCCAACGCCAGTTCTTCGACCACGGCGAAGTCGCCATGCGGCCGCTCGTGCTGCGCGAGATCGCCGACATTCTCGGGCTGCACGAATCAACCGTTTCGCGCGTCACGACCCAGAAATACATGGCGACACCGCGCGGCATTTTTGAATTGAAGTATTTTTTCGGGAGCCATGTCGCCACTGAAGCCGGTGGCGCCTGCTCGGCCACGGCCATCCGGGCACTCATCAAACAGCTGGTGGGTGCCGAAGACCCGAAGAAGCCCCTTTCGGATAGTCAGATATCCGAAGTCCTCGGTCAGCAGGGCATTGTCGTCGCACGGAGAACAATTGCAAAATACCGCGAGGCGCTCAATATCCCGCCAGTGAAACTGCGCAAGACCCTTTAACCCGGCATTTCAATAATCGTTAAAACAAGATGAACGCAATGCCGCCAACCCACACCCCCGCCCCCGCTCAACTGAGCGGACGGGGAGAACCGATAGCCGCCTGCGCGACTATCACCTTAACCAAAGGAGCCACACCATGAACCTGCAAATCAGTGGACACCACCTTGAGATCACCCCGGCAATCCATGATTACGTTACCGGGAAGCTTGAGCGCGTCACACGTCACTTCGATAACGTCATCGACGTGAACGTGATTTTGTCGGTGGACAAACTGAAGCAGATGGCCGAAGTGACAGTCCATCTCTCCGGCAAAGACATTCATGTCGAAGCCGCCGAGGAAGACCTGTACGCGGCAATCGACAGCCTCGTCGACAAACTCGACCGCCAGATCCAGAAGCACAAGCAAAAGCTTCAGGATCACCACCGGGGCGAAAAGCCCAGCCACGAAGTCGAATAAGGCAAACCCGGGGAACACAAGCCCCCTACCTCAAGCAACGGGCCATTCATCCAATGGCCCGTTGTTTTCTATACAATCGCAGCACCTTGAATCCTGATCAGCGCATCGCATCCTCGCCGCGCGTCTTTTCCTCCAATTTTCTGCTTTGTCGATGCTCTGCCACCGGACAACGCCAACTCCGTATGAACCAGATTACCCAACTGTTAGCCCCCGAGAACATCGTGCTTGATCTCCATGCGACCAGCAAGAAGCGCGTCTTCGAGCAGGTCGGACTGCTCTTCGAAAACAGCAAGGGCATCGCACGCAGTAAGGTTTTCGACAGCCTGTTCGCACGCGAGAAGCTGGGATCGACGGGTCTCGGGCGCGGCATCGCGATTCCACATGGCCGCATCAGGGGACTGAAGGAAGCCGTCGGCGCCTTCCTGCGACTGGACACGCCCGTACCCTTCGATTCGCCCGACGGCCAGCCGGTTTCCATCCTGTTCGTGCTGCTCGTCCCCGAACAGGCCACCGAACAGCATCTGCAAATTCTTTCCGAACTGGCCGAGCGCTTTTCCGACCAAACCTGTCGCGACGCACTCAGTCATGCGGATTGCACCGAACGAGTCCGCGAAATCTTTTCCGCACCGGCTCACTGAGGATCCCGGCATGACCTCCACTCGCGCCTTCAGCATCACGCAAATGTATGAAGACCACATCGAGAAACTCAGACTCTCGTGGATCGCCGCCGTCGGCATTGAGCGGCACGTCGAACTGCAGGATCTGGAAACGTATGGACCGGACGTTGTCGGCCACCTCAACCTGATCTACGGCCACCGGGTGCAAGTGATTGGCAAGGCCGAGCGGAACTGGGTCGAGCGCGCCGGCCAGGAACGCTGGCAACGTCAGCTCGAAGATTTGATTGTGGGCAGACCGCCGGCAATGATCGTCGCCGATGACATCGATCCCCTGCCCGGCATGCGGGAAATCTGCGAGTCGAGCCAGACGCCTCTCTTCACATCCCCGAAAGCCTGCTCCGCCGTCATTGACCTGCTGCATATCTATCTGGCCAGGCGATTCGCCGACACCGTCTCGGCCCATGGCGTCTTCATGGATGTCTTCGGCATGGGCGTCCTGATCACCGGCGCGTCCGGCATCGGCAAAAGCGAACTCGCCCTTGAGCTCGTCTCGCGTGGCCACGGACTGGTGGCCGACGACGTCGTCGAACTGGCCCGCACGGCACCGACGACGATCGAAGGCCGCTGCCCGGGCATGCTGCGCGATTACCTCGAAGTGCGCGGACTCGGATTGCTGAACATCCGGACGATTTTTGGTGAAACGGCCGCACGCCGGAAAATGAAGCTCAAGCTGATCGTGCATCTGCAGAAAAACGCGCCGGGCGATGAAACGCCGCGCTTGCCGCTTGATTCTCAGTTGCAGGAAATTCTTGGCATTCCGATTCGCCGCGTCACCATTCACGTCGCCCCGGGCCGCAACCTGGCCGTCTTGCTGGAAGCCGCCGTTCGCAACTGCATCCTCCAGCTGCGCGGCATCGACAGCATGAGCGAATTCATCAACCGCCAGCAACAGGCCGTTCTCGACGACAACAACATATAGTCAATTCGCGCTACAATCGCACGGCATTATTCCAAACAACTACGGAGACAACAATGAAAGCGCTGATTGCCTGTACTGCCCTTGCTCTGACGATGTTTTCTGCCCACGCTGAGGAAAAGGCGAAAAAGGAGCCAACGCCCGCCCAGAAGGCGCAACAGGAAAAGATGAAAGCCTGCAACGCCAGCGCCGGAAAAAAGGGCCTTAAAGGCGACGAACGCAAGACGTTCATGAGCGAATGCCTCAAAAGCGGCAAGTAATCGGCGACGCCTGACCGGCCCAACCGAATCGCCGCAATCCCAGCGACTGCGTCTCGTCGCTTCGGGCAGATAAAACAAAGCGGATCGAGGTTCCCCTCGGTCCGCTTTTTAATGCAAATATCCTTGGCCGTGCCGGCTCAGACAGCCTCGTACTCAGCCAAATCCGACCCGACGCTTCCGGCCGAGGCGGCAAAACTGATCACTCCCTTGCCATTCAGCAGGCACTCCTCGCGGTGTACAAAAAACTCCCGCTTGCCGTGCTGGGTCACAAATGTTCCGTTGGTGCTGGCATCAACGAGAACGAGTGTGCCGTTTCTCAGTTCAATCACGGCATGATGTCTCGACGCCCGTCGATCCCGTATCACGACGTCGGATTCCGCGTCACGGCCAAGGCGAATGCGCGGATGCGCGGCATCGATGAGCAGGCTGCGCCCCTGATACTGCAGCTTGAAACGCGGCTGCGCCACCCGCTCTTCCCCAGGCGCGACATTCAGGCTGCCCCCCCCCTTTTCCTTGAGGGACGGCCCAAGTCCTTGCCGGGTCACTGTCGAATCGGTGACGGAGACGATCTCATAAACGCCATTTTTATCGATTTCTCCGCCCGAACCGAGGCAAACGGTTCTACGTAAATCACCTCGGTGCGCTCCGCGCCACGCATCGTACGCCGGCTCCGAGGCAAGGACCTGTCCCGGCCTCGCCGTTCCGGCCAGACGCGCCGCGTCTACGACCGCCGGCCCCGTGCATTGCCCGTTCCCTTCACACACTTCGCCGAACGAGAGGCCAACCCGCACGCCCAGTTCGATACCAGACACCGGCGGCAGATCATGCACCCGCTGTTGCATCTCGACGGCCGACTGGCAGGCATCATCCGCTTTCCAGAAGATGGCCATCAACTCGTCGCCGACGACTCTGACGACCCGTCCTTCAAACGCCTCGACCACCCGTTCCATGCGCTTCAGGCAACGGTCGATGGCGCGCATCGCCTCGTTGCCGGGCAATTTCTCATGCAGGCGGACGCCACCGACGATCTCGGCGCACAGCACGGCCTGCCTGCTCGGGAATTCCTCTTCCATAATGTCCACGCACTGGGACGCCGCCAATACGTGCGTATCGATCCCGAAAGAATCTTCAGACAAGGCTTTTGTCATATCGACATGTTCTAATTATTGAAATTCGAATCACTATAGCGGGCTCGCCCGACTAACGCAAAGCCGCAGATTGTCGCGTCATGCGCTGACAATTATCAGATCCGAAAATGCGGGAACTGCCGGCAGCTCCTCCTCATCGAAAACCGTATCGCCACCGGCCATGGCCGCCAGATCGCCGCCTGTTTTCAGCCCCTTGAAATCGTACATGGACGTATCGGCAAGATGCGACGGCACGATGTTCTGCAATGCAGTGAACACCGACTCGGTGCGCCCCGGATAGCGCTTGTCCCATTCGGCCATCATTTCCCGCACCTTCTGGCGCTGCAAATTGCTCTGCGAGCCGCACAAATTGCACGGAATGATCGGGAACTCCATGCCGCGGGCAAAACGAGCAATATCCGCTTCGCTGCTGTACGCCAGCGGGCGGATGACGATATGCGCGCCGTCATCGGTCACCAGTTTGGGCGGCATCGCCTTCAACTTGCCGCCGAACAGCAGGTTGAGGAAGAGGGTGTGGACGATATCGTCGCGGTGGTGGCCGAGCGCAATCTTGTTGGCACCCAACTCCTTCGCCGTGCGGTAGATCACGCCACGCCGCAAACGCGAGCAAAGTGAACAGGTCGTCTTGCCCTCGGGAATCTTTTCCTTGACGATCGAATACGTGTCCTGCTCGACGATGCGGTATTCAACCCCCAGCGTGGAAAGGTAATTCGGCAGCACGTCGGCCGGAAAGCCGGGCTGCTTCTGGTCGAGGTTCATCGCGATCAGGCGGAAATTGACCGGCGCACGCTGCTGCAGCGCCATCAATATCGACAGCATGGCGTGCGAATCCTTGCCGCCGGAAATGCAGACGAGCAGCGTATCGCCGTCTTCGATCATGTTGTAATCGGCGATGGCCTTGCCGGCCTCGCTCTCAAGGCGCTTTTTCAAGCGCTGCAATGTTTTTGAACTTTCCACCAGAACCTACTGTTGCGTTGGGTTGAATGAGATAAAAAATCGGATCGGACTACAGATGCGCCGTCCGGCCGCCATCGACGTTGATGACCTGCCCGGTGATATAGCCGTCTTCGAGCAGGAAACGCACGGCATGTGCAATGTCCTGCGGTTCGCCGACGCGCTTGAGCAGCGTATCGGCGACGATGTGCTCCCGGGCCACCGCGTCGAAATCGCCGCTTTCCGGCCACAGGATCGGCCCCGGCGCCACGGCATTGACCCGCACTTGCGGCGCCAGTTCGATGGCCAATGCTCGCGTCAAACCAAGCAGACCGGCCTTGGCGGCGCAGTAGAGCGGATAGCCGGCGAGCGGCCGCTCGGCGTGGATATCGGTGATATTGACCACCGCACCTTGAGTCGCCCGCAAATGGGGCGCGGCGGCCTGGGTCAGGAAAAGCGGCGCCTTGAAGTTACTGCCCACGAGATCGTCCCACGCGCCGGCATCGATTATCCCGAGCGGCGTCGCGAAGAAACTCGAAGCGTTATTGACGAGCGCGTCGAGCCGGCCAAAGCTCTGCAGCGCACTCTGCACCAATAATTCAGGCGCTCGCGCGTCGAGCAGATCGGCCTGACAACAGACGGCACTGCCGGAACGGACGGCATTCAACTCGTCGGCCAGGCGCAGCGCCTCGGCATGCGCGCGGTGATAATGCAGGAGAATGCTGGCGCCGGCCGCGTGCAGTTCGCGTGCGATCGCGCGCCCCACCCGCTTGGCTGCGCCGGTAATCAGGACCGTCTTGCCGACCACACACACTCCCCGCCACGCGTCGATTGAAAGAAGCGCCAGATTCTAACGGATTTCTTTTGTTTCAAGCGCTTGGCAGAGCAAACAAGCTCTGTCAGAGCGTCGCGCTGCGGTCGCCGCGGAGAAAGCCGAGCAGCGGTTCATTGACGCCTTTGCCGAGCACCATCACCTTGAACAATTCGCCCATCTCGGCCGGCGAAATCAGCTTCTGCACGGCCTGCGACTGCGGCAGATAGCGTCCGGCATCCTCAACCGGAATCCGCGCCAAGGCGTCTGTCACGCCGCAATTGAGCAGAAAACTCGCCTGCGTCGTGTAGCCGAGGAATTCCAGCCCCGCCTCATGTCCCGCCTCGACGACGGCAGTGAACTCGACATGCGCCGTGATGTCCTGCAGGCCCGGAAGGAAAAACGGATCGCCGTGCGCGTGGTGGCGATAGTGACACATCAGCGTGCCCATATCGCGCTGCGGATGGTAGTACTCGTGCCGCGGAAATCCGTAATCGATGAGCAACAACGCCCCCCGACCGAGAATGGGCGCCCACGAAGCCGTCCACCCCGCCGCCGCGAAATTGATTTCGCTCAGATAGCCGGGCGGCATCGCGCATTCCGCGGCCAACGCCTCCGCCCTTTCAAGCACGCGGCCGGCAGCGGGATGATCGCACCAGGCGAAACCGCCATTTTCGAAGCCGACACCGCGCTCCATGATGGCGCCATCCTCGTCCCGGACGACAAGATGCACCGGCATCGCATCGAGCAATTCGTTGGCCAGCACCAGGCCGTCGAAACGTTCCGGCAACGCGTCGAGCCAATAGACGCGCTCGAGCAGGTGCGGCGCGTGCGCTTCGAACGTCGTGCGCTGACGCGCGCGCAACTCCCCGGAAAGGTCGAGGATGCCGTAACTGTCCGGCACGGCGCCCAGCCGCTCCAGCTCCAACAGCAGATCGACCGCCAGCCGCCCCGAACCGGCACCGGCCTCGATGATGTGCGGTGCGCTGAGGCGAAGAATCTGCGCCGCCTGCACCGCCAGCGTCTGGCCGAACAGCGGGGTCATTTCGGGCGCGGTGATGAAATCGCCGGCCGCGCCGAACTTGCGGGCGCCTCCCGAATAGTAGCCCTGCCCCGGCGCATAAAGCGCCAGTTCCATGAAACGGGCAAAACTGATCCAGCCGCCCGCCGCCGCGATTTCGTCGGCGATCCGGTTTTTCAGGGCATCGCTGTACGCCAGCGCATCGGGCTCGGGCATCGGCAAGGCCGCCGACGTGCTACGGGGAAATGGCCGCATGGTTCTCAGACAGAAGGTTCAATTTCAAGCAGGGTGACGCTGCCAAAGTCGATTTTCAGCTTCGTCCATTCCGGGTACGACAGCTGCCGGAAGTGCGCCAGCAAGGTGCGAATCACACCGGCATGGGTGACGAGCGCCACGCGCGGGAGATTCCGTTCCCGCAACGAACTGACGAAATCGACGACACGCGCCTGCAAGCGCGCGACGGGCTCGCCGCCCGGCGGCGTGAAGCGAAGAATGTCGTTGGCCCAGGCATCGAGCAATGCGCGGTCGATGCTGTCCCACGGCTGCCCCTCCCACTCGCCGAAATGGATTTCGGCCAGCCGCGCGTCGAATTCGACCTCGTGATGAATCGCTTCGGCCAATCGACGCGCCCGCTGCAGGGGACTGGAGAAAACCGGCGTGCCTTCCGGCAACTGAGGCCGGATCTGCGCCGCTACCGGATGCGGATCGACGCAATCGACATCGAGGCGACCGTAGCAAATGCCGAGATCGATCAGCGGCTGCGGATGACGAATCAGGAAAACTTGCACAGCAGCCCGCAGTAAAACGCGACTTCCGAGAATTGCTGCACCGCGCCGAGACAGTCGCCGGTGTAGCCGCCGATGCGGCTTTTGAAGAGCCGCGCCAGCCAGAGGGTCGCCAGCGCGGCAAGAATGAGGCCCGGGATGAATTGCGACGGCGGCAGGAACAGCACCGGCACCAGCGCGCACGCCGCGGCAAGCCCCATGTCACTCAGGCTCAGCTGATTGCTGAACGGCTTGGCCTTGCCCTCCGGGCGGACGTAGTCGAGCCGCCAGAGAACGCAGGTCGAACAGAAGCGGGAAACGGCGTGCCCGCCGATCAGCGCGAACGGCACGAGCAGGATGTCGACCTCGACCAGCGCGAAGAAGCGGGTCAGCAACAGCATGACCAGCGCCACCGCGCCAAAGCTGCCGACGCACGAATCGCGCATGATGGCCAGAATCCGTTCCTTGTCCCAGCCGCCGCCGAAGCCGTCGACGGTGTCATTCCAGCCATCCTCGTGAATCGCGCCGGTCACGTAGATGGCAATCGCCATGGCGGCGAGAATCGCCAGCGTCTTCGGCCAGAAAAAGCTCGTGATGGCAAACGTAAACCCGGCGATCAAGCCAACGATGAGACCCACCGCTGGAAAATAGCGGATCGCCCGCTCAAGCACGTTGACATCGGCACCGATCGAGCCGGGAACGGGCAGGCGCGTGAAAAACCGGACGGCGCCGAAGAAAGTTTCTAGTTCGCTGCGTTCTGAATCCAAGATGACTCGCCTTTACGGGCAAAAAACAAAGCACGGAGTATCGCGCAAATCCGTCCCCGGGTCATGAGGCGCGGGGACGGAAAGCCGATGCTTCGTGGCGGACTGTTGCAGAGAGAACAGTCCGCTTCGCTTACAGGCGATTGGCGCCGCTGATCAAGGCGCGGAGCGAAGCCGTGACGATGTTCGAATCGATGCCGACGCCGTAACACTCGCGCTCGCCGCCTGGCTGCATGACTTCCATGAAGGCACAGGCTTTCGCGTCACCGCCGTCGCCGCTGCTGCCCATGGAACGCTCTTCGTAGCTGCGCACCTGCAACGAAACGCCGACTTGGCGCAACGCATGCACCGCCGCATCGATCGGGCCGTTGCCCTGGCCGGTCAGCACCTGCGTCTGGCCGTCCTTCCGCACCGTCAGCCGGATGCCCTGCGCCTTGCCTTCCTCGAACAGGTGATGCTCGACGTAGGCCAGCGGCGAACTCGTTTCGAGATAGGTGCGCGAGAACAAGCCCCAGATATCGGCCGCTTCCATCTCGCCGCCGTGCTCGTCGGTGTAGCGCTGCACGACGCCGGAAAACTCGACCTGCAAGCGGCGCGGCATGACGATGCCGTATTCGTGCTCGAGCAGGTAGGCAATGCCGCCCTTGCCCGACTGGCTGTTGATGCGAATCACCGACTCGTAGCTGCGACCGAGGTCAGCCGGGTCGATCGGCAAGTACGGCAGGTTCCAGTGCGCACCAGATTGCAGCTGGGCAAAGCCCTTCTTGATCGCATCCTGGTGCGAACCGGAGAAGGCGGTGAACACGAGGTCGCCGACATACGGATGGCGCGGGTGGATCGGCAACTGCGTGCAGTATTCGAAGTCGCGCGCGACGGCGTTGATGTCCGAGAAATCGAGATTCGGCGCAACGCCCTGTGTGTACAGATTGAGCGCGAGGGTGACGAGATCGACGTTGCCGGTGCGTTCGCCGTTGCTGAACAGGCAGCCCTCAACGCGATCGGCGCCGGCCATGATGCCGAGCTCGGCGGCGGCGACGGCCGTGCCCCGGTCGTTGTGCGGGTGCAGGCTGATCAGGATGCTGTCGCGCTTGGCAAGATTCCGGTGCATCCATTCGATCTGGTCGGCGTAGACGTTCGGCGTCGCCATTTCCACCGTCGTCGGCAGATTGAGGATGATCTTGTTGTCCGGCGTCGCGCCCCAGGCGTCGGTGACGGCGTTGCAGACTTCGAGTGCGAAATCGAGCTCGGTGGCGGTGAAGGTTTCCGGGCTGTATTCGAGCATCCATTCCGTTTCCGGATTTTCCTCGCACAACTGGCGGACAAGCTTGACGGCCGAGACAGCCATGCTGATGACTTCCGGCTTGCTCATGCCGAAGACGATCTCGCGGAACGGACGCGAGGTGGCGTTATAGATATGCACGATGGCGCGGCGGGCGCCCTTGAGCGCCTCGAAGGTGCGGCGGATCAGCGCTTCGCGTGCCGGCGCCAGGACTTCGATGGTGACGTCGTCGGGAATGTGCTTTTCTTCGATCAGCTTGCGCACGAAATCGAAGTCGGTCTGCGAGGCCGACGGAAAAGCAATTTCGATTTCCTTGAAGCCGGCATTCACCAGCGTCTTGAACATGCGCATCTTGCGCTCAAGGTTCATCGGCTCGAACAGCGCCTGGTTGCCATCGCGCAGATCGGTACTCATCCAGATCGGCGGCTGGGTGATCGTGCGGTTCGGCCACCGCCGGTCATCCAGTTTGACGGGAGGGAAAGCGGCGTATTTGACGGAAGGATCTTTCAACATCATGGCGGACTCCTGAATCGGCACGTGACCTGTTGCGATGTTTGAAATCATAGACCTTCCAGCACGGCAGGTGCTTGCGAATTACGGCACAAAACACTATATATTTAATATTTTATTGCGCACTAACAAAACAACTCGCAACTTATCACCGCACTGATTGGCAGAGATGGAATTTATGGAAATCGACCGCATCGACCGTGAAATCCTGCGCGTGCTGCAGGAAGACGGGCGCATCAGCAACCAGGATCTCGCCGAGCGCATCGGCCTTTCGCCCTCCCCCTGCCTGCGTCGCGTCCGCACGCTGGAAGAGACCGGCATCATCACCGGCTACCGCGCCCTGCTCAACGCCAAGGCGCTCGGCTATACGCTGATGGCGCTGATCCACATCGCGATGGACAAGCACACGCCGGAGCGCTTCGACAGCTTCGAACAGGAAATCAGCCAGATCTCGGAAATCATCGAATGCCTGCTGATCACCGGCCAGGACGCCGACTACCAGATCAAGGTCATCGTGCGCGACATGGACGCCTTCCAGGAACTGCTGCTCAACCGCATTACCCGCATTCAGGGGGTCACCGGCGTCCACTCCAGCTTCGTGCTGCGACGCGTGATCGAGAAGACAGCGCTCCCGGTTTGACGTTCGGCGGGCGCACACCGGACGCACCATGCCATACAACTAAAAAGCCACCTAAAAGGCATTTTTCCCGCAAAAAAACGTCGAAAAAACCGCGAAATCCGGCGAATCTTATTTTCCGCCAAGGCAAAAAAACACAATCGCGGCAGAAGCCGTCCAATCCCGGCACATATCAGCGTTTATCGATAACTTTGGCGACAAATCGCGTCACTTGCTGGATTTTCGACGAAAATCGACCTATTTATTTCTTTTGGATTACTGTTACACTCGCGCCGCTTCGAAGACCCTGCGTGGTCTATTCGGTTTTTAATTTAGGGAGGCTTATATGTCTTTCATGCAACGCATCATTGATTTCTTCTCCAAGAAATCGACCAAATCTCTCGGGGGCGGCGAAAAAGCCCTCAGCAAGCAAAAGGCCGGCGGCAAGATGACCGCTCGCGAGCGCATCGCCGCGCTGCTCGACGACGGCTCGTTCCACGAATACGACCTCTTTGTCGAACACAACTGCAAAGACTTCGGCATGCACGAAAAGGAACTAGCTGCCGACGGCGTGATCACCGGTTCCGGCACCATCGGCGGCCGCCCGGTGTGCATCTACGCACAGGACTTCACCGTTGCCGGCGGTTCGCTCGGCCTGATGCACGCCCGCAAGATCACCAAGGTCATGGACCACGCGATCAAGATGGGCATGCCGATCATCGGCATCAACGACTCGGGCGGCGCCCGCATCCAGGAAGGCGTCAATTCGCTGGCCGGTTACGGTGAAATCTTCTACCGCAACACGCTGGCTTCCGGCGTCGTGCCGCAGATTTCCGTCATCCTCGGCCCGTGCGCCGGTGGTGCCGTGTATTCGCCGGCGCTGACCGACTTCGTCTTTGTGGTCGACAACATCTCGAAGATGTTCATCACCGGACCGGAAGTCGTCAAAACCGTGCTCGGCGAGGAAATCTCGATGGAAGACCTCGGCGGCGCCCGTGTGCAGGCCGAAACGGCCGGCAACGCCCACTTCTTCGCCAACAGCGAAATGGAGTGCTTCGAGCAGATCCGCCAGCTGGTCGGCTTCCTGCCGGACAGCAACCGCAACAAGGCCGCGATCATCGAGCAGAAAAAGCCGAAGCATTCGTACAAGATCGAAGAACTTCTTCCAAAGGACTCGAAGATTCCGTTCGACGTGCGCGACATCGTTCGCTCGCTCGTCGACGACTCCGAATTCCTCGAAGTACAGGAACTGTTCGCCCCGAACGCCATCACCGGCTTTGGCCGCATCAACGGCGAAACGGTCGGTATCGTCGGCAATCAGGCGCTGGTACTGGCCGGCGTGCTCGACATCGACGCGTCCGACAAGATCGCCCGCTTTGTCCGCTTCTGCGACTCGTTCAACATCCCGCTCGTCACCCTCGTCGACATTCCGGGCTACCTGCCGGGCTCCGACCAGGAACACGCCGGCGTCATCCGCCACGGCGCCAAGGTGCTCTACGCCTACAGCGAAGCGTCCGTGCCGAAGATCACCGTCATCCTGCGCAAGGCCTACGGCGGCGGCTACATCGCCATGTGCTCGCACCACCTGCGCGCCGACTTCGTCTTCGCCTGGCCGACTGCCGAAATCGCCGTCATGGGGCCGGAAGGCGCGGCCAACATCATCTTCCGCAGCGAGATCATGGCCGCCGAGAACCCCGACGAGATGCGCAAGCTGAAGGTCAAGGAATACACCGACAAGTTTGCCAACCCTTATGTCGCGGCCTCGGCTGGCTACGTCGATGCCGTGATCGCCCCGGAAGAAACCCGCGCCTACGTCGCCCACGCGCTGCAGATGACGCGCAACAAGGAAGAACTGCGTCCGGCCAGAAAACACGGCGTCGCACCGTTCTAAGGAGATTCCCCGTGAGCGAACAGGAAAAATTCGGTCAGATCGCGCTGGAAAACGGCTTGTTCGAGGCGCGGCTGACCAAGAAATTTGCCGCCCGCAAGCCGTTCGAAAAGAAGGATCCGCGCGTTATCAAGGCACTGATTCCGGGCACCGTCGCCGAACTCCGCACGGAAGTCGGCAAGACGATCAAGGAAGGCGAAACGCTGATGATTCTGGAAGCGATGAAAATGCTCAACCAGATCAAGGCGCCGTTCGACGCGACGGTCAAAGCCATCAGCGTCGCCAACGGCGAGAAAGTCACCAAAGGTCAGGTACTGATCGAACTCGCCTGAGCACAGCCCGCATCCTGAAAACCGGACGCCGCCCTGCGGTCGTCCGGTTTTTTTTCATGCAGCAAACGGTTCCCTCCCCCGATTGATTTCGGGTTTGATTTCCGCCCCGCCCTGTCCAATACTGATTTCGTCAGCCCACGGTCGGCGAGCAAGCCTTCACGCGATTGCCCACCTTGGCTGCTCAATTCCGGTACACGTCAAAGGGGGAATCACCATGAAGCCACAAGTTCTCGAACTGACCGCAAACGAAGTTTTCGCTCTTCTGCAGGCGCTGGGCAAGCAGCCGTATGACGAAGTCGCTGATTTGATCGCCAAGATCAGATCACAGTGCGAACTGAAAGACGAAGCCGACACGGAGCGCACCGATTTCGACGGTTGATTCTGACGCCACCCACACCCACAACAAAAAAGGCCGGAACTTCCCGGCCTTTTTTGTTGTGGCGCATCGCCCGATCATTTCGGCCGGTTGCTGCCCGCCACCATCTTGAATTCGAACAGGCGGCATTCGATGGCGCCGTTGAAGAGCGGGGTCTTCTTGCTCGGCGTCAGGCGCATCAGCTTGGGCAGACGCATGTCGGCCGTGAATAGGTAACAGTTCCAGCCGGCAAAATTCCGCTTCAAGGCACTGCCGAGCGGCGGGTAGAACACCGCCAGCTCTTCCTGTTCGGACAGTCGCTCACCGTACGGCGGGTTGGCGACCATGATGCCGCTCTCGGCGGGGGCCTCGATTTCAAGGATGTCACCGGAACTGAGCGTCACGGCGGGCAGCAGGCCGGCGCGATCGAGGTTGGCCAGCGCGGCGCGCACCGAAACGGGCGAAATGTCGCTACCGTAGATCTGTGCATGCTGCACCGGTTTCTCGGCGTCCTGCGCCGCATCGAGCAGGTCTTTCCATGTTTCGAGCTGGAAGTTCCGGAGCCGCTGAAAACCGAAGCTGCGGCCACCGGCGCCGGGCGCGATGTTGAGCGCCATCTGCGCCGCTTCGGCGAGGAAAGTGCCGCTGCCGCACATCGGGTCGAGCAGCGGAACACCGGGCTTCCAGCCGGTCAGGCGCAGGATGCCGGCCGCGAGGTTCTCCTTGAGCGGCGCTTCCACCGTCTTCTGACGCAAACCGCGCTGGTAGAGCGGCGCCCCCGAGGTGTCGATATACAGCGTGCACTCGTCGGCGGTCAAAAAGCCGTGGATGCGCACATCCGGCTCGCGCGTATCGACGGTCGGCCGGGCATTGGCATCGGCGCGGAAGCGGTCACACACCGCGTCCTTGATGCGCAACGTGATGAATTCAAGGCTTTTCAGCGGGCATTTGACGCCGACGACATCGACGCGGATCGTCTGCCTGGCGGCGAACCAGTGCGGCCAGGGCGTGTCCTTGGCGAGGTTGTAAATGTCGTCCTCGCGCGTGTAACGGCCCTGCGCGACGCGCCAGAGGACGCGGGTGGCGATACGCGAATGCAGGTTGAGCGCATAACAGGCCGGCCACTCGGCGGCAAAATGCACCCCGCCGGGGACGGCTTTCGCGTCAGCGACGCCAACGGCCGCCAGATCTTCGACGAGGAGCGGTTCAAGGCCGCGCGGGCAAGTGGCAAAAAACTTTTCCAAGGGAAACTTCCTGAGCAAGGTTCACGGGTGAGGTACGACAAGCCGCGAAGTGTACCCTGCCAAGGCACCGGCGAGGCAATCTTTTGCCTATCCCCGAATCCACCAAATCAACCAACAAACCGCATTTGACGCAGATCGTGGGGAATCTCCAGCCACTTGACCAGCACAACGCCATAAGACAGGATTCGGCCAGGAGCCGTCCTTCGACCCGATATTTGGGGGACTTCATATAGTTGGATATGTTGTTCGACTTCGAGTGATTCGCCTTGAATCCCTCAATACCGCCAAGACCCCGCATCCTCAGAATGAATACTCAACAACAGAGAGTCAATGAGCCTACAAAACCAGCAATCCCCGCGCTGCTAGTTGTCCCCGGCGACGCGCACGACTTCTCCTCGCTGTACGCCATCGCTACGGCCTACGCTCACTCGGGCGAGTTGTTGAACGGCCACGCGGCTCGGACTGATCAAGTCACGTTCGCGTTCCCTGCGATGGTCTGCTCCAGTTTCGCCGTCGAACTCTTTTTAAAGTTCTTCCTCACGCTCGACAACGCCGACAACCCGACGTCGCCGCAGGATGACCGACGAGGGCATTACCTTCAAAAGCTATGGGAGCGAATTAAGCCGGACAACCAAGATCTCATCGCCGGCATGTTCCGCAACCCTTCGCACACCCCCGTGGCGGCAGGCCTCGCCACCCGCAAGGCGCTCTTCCTCGAAGCGTTGACCGGCATCGGGAATGCTCCCTTCGTCGAGTGGCGCTATGCATACGAAATTGAGGGACCGGCGCTGATGTCTCAAGGTGCCGTTGCTGAAGTCCTTGATGCGGTCGGCTACGCAGCCGAGCATGTCATGAAAGAACGGCGCGCTGCTGCTGCGGCATTGACCTCCAGCGCAACGCCGAACCCCGCCTGCCCCCCGGGCAATATCGTCGCCAAGTGAATCATCATCTACCACAGGCAGAACAACCTCAGTTGACCGCTATTGATTGCCGACGCCGCTCATGCAACTCGGCGACCAAGGTCTGCAATCCGCTGCCTAGGCGCCGGCCATCCGCAATCGCTCACTGACCACTGAGGGTCGGCAACAGACTGCCATGCCGATGCGACTCGTTGGTCAACTGAATGCGATTCCAATCGAAATTTCAGGCTCAGCCCACCGGCTCCAGCGTCACCGCCACGTCCCTCGGTTTGGCGTTGTAGGGCGCGCTGCTGACCAGCACGTGCGCGCCGGCGCGGGCGTAGGCTTCGGCGTTCGACGCATTGACACCGCCGGCCGCCGCGATTTTTGCCGGATAGGGACGGGCGAGCTCGACCACTTGCGCCACGACCTCGGGGGTGCATTTTTCGAGCTGGATAACATCGGCGCCGGCCTCGACCCAGCGCATGGCTTCCTCCGGCCCCGCCACCTCGACGACGACCATCCGCTCCGGCCAACAGCGGCGCAGGCGCCGAACCGTCGCAGCGGGCGGCTCGTCACCGAGAAAGGCGCGGTGTTCGGCAAAGACGAGTAACGTCTCCGAAAGCCCAAGCCGGTGCGGCACCGCGCCGCCGGCGAGAATCGCCTTGACGCTCATCGCCTTGGCGCCGGGCACCTGTTTGCGCGTGCAGGCGACGGCGATCTCCGGGTTGCCGCGCCGGCCGGCGGCAACGAGTTCGGCCGCGGCCGAGGCGATCCCGGCCGCGTATTCCATCAGCGTTTGCGCCGGTTTCCAGACGGTGTGCAGGTCAGCGGCGCGCCCGTAGAGTGTGAGCAGCAGGTGGCCCGCTTCCACGGGCGTACCGCTGCGTACGGGTGGTTCTTCGCAACACAGGCCGCGCAATGCGCCCATGCGCACCGCCTCCTCGGTACAGCAGGCGACCTGCGCATGGCGGGCGCGGAAGACGAGACGCCCCGGCGCGTCGCCGATACCCAATCCCCAGGTCGTCGCGTCGCCATAGGGCGAATCGTCCCCGAGCAATTCGTTGAGCAAATTATCGGGAAAGGTGTATGGATTCATCGTGGAAAATCCTCGGAAAAAGAATAGAAACCCCGGTTGCCGTGACAGTCGCCGTCCTCATGGAAAACACGCCACAGTAGCCAGCGCCCGTCACGCAGCCGCCAGCCTTTGACTTCCTCGCCATAAACCACCGCCTCGTAGAACTCCTCGCCGTCGTCAGAACAAACGGACTTGAGCAGGTAGGTATGGCGGTAATAGCAGGCGTCGCCGTCTTCGTCGAAACCGAGCACGCGGCAGGCCGCGGTTTCGTAGTCGCGGTGCACCGAGAATTCGAGCGGAGCCACAACGGCATCGCGCCATTCGGCGGGCAATGTATGGCGCCAGTCGGGATCCCCCCAGTCGCGGGCGGATTTACGGCAGCGCCGGGAGCCGGGGACGGAACAGGAGGATGGCGTCATGCGATGTCCTTTCAGGCCAGCAGCGCAACGGCCTTGATTTGCACCCACACCGGCTGCCCCGGTTCGAGCAGCAGTTCGCGCCGCGAACGCTCGGTGATACGCGCCAGCAACGCCGTTTCACCCATGCGCAGCTGCACCAGCACCTGCCCCGGCGTGTCGGTCGCGGCAATCGCGGCCACGGTGGCCGGCAGGATGTTGAGGATGCTCGACGAGAGCGGGCGATGCCGCGTCAGGCTGACGTCGCGTGCGTGGATGCGGCAGCGCAGGCGGCTGCCGAGCGCTTCCGGGCGCTGGCTAACGAGGATGGCGCCGCCGGGAAATTCGAGGCGGGAAAGGTGGTCGGCTTCGTGGCGGGCGAGCGTCGTTTCGAGGACAACGCCGGCGTCGTCGGTGAAGGCCGGCGGCAAATCGGTACGCGCCAGCGTTTCCATGAGCGGACCGCTGGCGACGACGCGGCCGTTGTCGAGCAGGACGAGGTGATCGGCGAGCCGCGCCACTTCGTCCGGGGCGTGGCTGACGTAGATGACCGGAATCGACAGCTCGTCGTGCAACCGTTCGAGGTAGGGCAGGATTTCCTGCTTGCGTTTGAGGTCAAGCGCCGCCAGCGGCTCGTCCATCAGCAACAGGCGCGGCGCGGTGAGCAGGGCGCGGGCGATGGCGACGCGCTGGCGCTCGCCGCCGGAGAGGCTGGCCGGCCGGCGGTCGAGCAGGTGGGCGATGCCGAGCAGTTCAGCCACGGTGGCAAGACTGACCGAAGCAGAGCCGCCGCCCCGCTTCTGTCCGAACTCCATGTTGCGCCGCACCGACAAATGCGGAAACAGGCTCGCTTCCTGAAAGACGTAGCCAAGCGGGCGCCGGTGCGTCGGCAGGAAAACGCCGCGCGCGTCGTCCTGCCAGACCTCGTCGCCGAGCGCGAAACGCCCGCCCGGCGCGTGCTCCAGTCCGGCCATGGCGCGCAGGCAGGTCGTCTTGCCCGAGCCGGAATGACCGAACAGCGCCGTGATGCCGCGTCCGGGCAGGGTCAGGTCGACGTCGAGGCAGAAATCGCGGCGCTCGATGCGGAAGCGGGCGTGCAGAAAGGTATCCGTGCTCATCGCGCCTCTCCTTTGCCACGTTGCTTCAAGCTATAGAGCGCCAACAACACGACGAAGCTGAACACCAGCATGCCGCCGGCCAGCCAGTGCGCCTGCGCGTATTCGAGCGCCTCGACGTGGTCGTAGATTTGCACCGAGATGACGCGCGTCTTGTCCGGAATGTTGCCGCCGATCATCAGCACGACGCCAAACTCGCCGACCGTATGCGCGAAGCCGAGAATGGCGCCGGAGAGAAAACCCGGCCGGGCAAGCGGCACGGCGACCGACCAGAACGCACTCCACGGGCTGGCGCGCAGCGTCGCGGCGACTTCGAGCGGCCGCTCGCCAATCGCTTCGAAGGCATTCTGGATCGGCTGCACGACGAACGGCATCGAGTAGAACACCGAGGCGACGACGAGGCCGGGAAAGGTGAAGGGCAACAAGCCGAGGCCAAGCGCTTCGGTCAACTGACCGCCCCAGCCCTGCGGCCCCAGGACAAGAAGCAGGTAAAAGCCGAGCACCGTCGGCGGCAGCACGAGCGGCAGCGCCACCACGGCGCCGATGACGCCCTTGAGGCGCGAGCGCGTCCGCGCCAGCCACCACGCAATCGGCGTGCCGATCAACAGCAGCAGGACAGTAACGACGCTGGCCAGCTTGAGAGTCAGCCAGACGGCACCGAGGTCGGCCATATCCATGACTTTTATCCCAATAGATTACAGATCGTAGCCATACGACTTGATGATCGCCTTCGCCTTGTCGCTCTTCAGATAATCGGCAAGGGCCGTCGCCGCCGGCTTGTTGCGCCCCTTGGCGAGCAGCACCGCGTCCTGGCGGATCGGCGTGTAGAGCAATGACGGCACCATCCAGGCCGAACCCGGCGCCAGCTTGCCGTCCTTATACACCTGCGAAAGCGCGACGAAGCCGAGTTCGGCGTTGCCGGTCGCGATGAACTGATAGGTCTGGGTGATGTTGTCCCCCTGCACGAAGCAGGGCCGGAGCGACTCAAGGACGCCGAGCTTGCTCATCGCTTCGACGGCAGCGGTACCGTAGGACGCGATCTTCGGATTCGCCAACGCCAGATGCTTGAACGCTCCCTTTTTCAGCACCTCGCCGTTGCCGTCCACCACCCCATCCTTGGCCGACCACAGCACCAGCTTGCCGATGGCGTAGGTAAAGCGCGAATGCGGCGCGATCAGCAATTCCTTTTCTAGCCTGGCCGGCGTCTCGTCATCGGCGGCGAGAAAGACTTCAAAGGGTGCGCCGTTGGTAATTTGCGCGTAGAACTTGCCGGTGGCGCCGAACGACAGCACCGGCTTGTGCCCCGTGTCCTTCTCGAACTCGGCAGCGATTTTCCGCATCGGCGCGGTGAAGTTGGCGGCTACCGCCACCTGCACTTCGTCGGCCTTTACATGGCTCAGGCCAGCCGAACACAGCAACGCGAACAGCGCGACGGGAAGACGGAAGTTCTTGCGGATCATGGGATTCTCCTCGGTAGATAGTGAAGGATCAGGCATAAAGACAAAGAATGACGGCCGAGGCCTTGAACACGGCGCAGGCACGTTCGCCGACAGCCAGGCCCAGCGCGGCAACGCTGTCACGGGTAACGACAGCGCAGACGGTCTTGCCGCCGGGCATGGTGATCGTCACCTCGGCATTGACGGCGCCGTCGGTGATGCGCGTCACCTCGCCCCACAGGTGGTTGCGGGCCGTGGTTTTGACAGCCGGGTCGGAGAGCAGCAGCACCGACGAGGTTTTTACGAGGGCGCTGATTTCCATGCCGATCGACAGATCGAGGTTCTCGGCCGACTCGCGCGTGATGATGGCGACAACTTCGTTCTCGGCGTCGAGACGCAGGCGCACCTCGAAATCGACGTCGCCCTCGCGCAGGCCAACGATGGTGCCGGCGAACTGGTTGCGGGCGCTCGTTTTCATCGACATGCGCTTCAAGAGTCGGCGGAACTCGTGGAAATCGCCGGTTTGCGCGTCATTCATCCGTTCGGCCAGCCGATCGAGCGCCGCCTGATACTCGGCTTCCAGTGCGCGGTAGAGGGCGACGGCCTTGCGCCCGTAGTCGGTCAGCAAGGTGCCGCCGCCGTTGCGGCCGCCGGTCGAACGCACGACGAGCGGCTGCTCGGCGAGGTTGTTCATGGCATCGATCGCATCCCACGCCGCCTTGTAGGACAAAGGCACGGCCTTTGCCGCCTGCGAGATCGAACCGTGCTGATCGACAGCCTCGAGTAGCCGGATGCGGGTATCGCCGAGGAAGGTGCCGAATTCGGTGTCGACCTGAAGCTTGCCGCGTAATTGATGTCGTATTTGTTCCATTTTTGTCGCCATGTTGTCGCGTATACAACGAACCAAAAGATGCCACTTCACAGGCGACCGGCGCGCCGGAAACAGGCTGTCCGCTATGGTTGTCATTGCACAGCGGGTTACCCCAAAATTGTCTCCGCGGTCGCGAAAGTCGCTCTATTGATCCGTATATAGCGAGAATCGGGCCAGCCTCACCCGCGCATCACGTTTCAGGAGAATCCAATGAACATCAGCGCACGCAACGTCTTTGAAGGCACCATCACCGCCCTGTCGAATGGCGCAGTCAATGCCGAAGTCGAAGTCACCACCCAGGGCGGCGACAAGATCGTCGCCATCGTCACCGAAGGCAGCGTCAAGTCGCTCGGGCTCGCCATCGGCCAGCCGGCCGTGGCCTACACCAAGGCGCCGTGGGTGATGGTTGTCGCCGGCGACAGCAAGATCCGTTTCTCGACGCGCAACCAACTCAGCGGCACGGTGAAGCGTCTGACCAAGGGCGCTGTCAACAGCGATGTGGCGATTGCGCTGGCCGGCGGCTCGGTCGTGCACGCCGTCATCACCAACGAAGCGGTGCTCGAACTCGGCCTGAAGGAAGGCGCCCCGGCGACGGCGCTGATCAAGGCCAGCCACGTCGTGCTCGGCGTGCCGGTCTGAAACAAAGAAGCGTGAATCCGTAACCCCGACCCTGGCCGGGGTTCCTGCTTCTTACTGCGCCACGAAATCAAGCCACGGCGCGGCCATTGATAGCTCGACCCGGTTGCGGCCGGCGTTCTTGGCTTTGTAGAGGGCGCGGTCGGCGTGGCGCATCATCTCCGCCAGATCGCCGCCGTCGGTGGGAATTTGCGTGAAACCGCCGGCGCTGACCGTATAGCGCAGCTCGGGGAATTCGCTGAACACCTGGATCGACGCCGCCTGCCTGATCCGTTCGGCGATCTCGCGGGCGTCATCAAACGACCCGATCAGCAGGATGACGAACTCCTCGCCGCCGATGCGGGCGAAGATGTCGTGCGGCCGGATCAGGCACCGGGTGGTGCCGGCAAACACCTTGAGGACAACGTCCCCGGCGTCATGGCCGTAGGTGTCGTTGATGCGCTTGAAGTGATCGAGGTCGAACATCAGCAGGCTGACCGGCTCCTCGCGCCGGACGGCGAGGCCGAGCGCGATTTCCGCCGCCGCGAAGAAAGCGCGCCGGTTGAACAGGCCGGTCAGCGGATCGCTCGTCGCCGCCTGCAAGAGCTCCGCATCGTCCTTTTCCTTGAGCAGGAGCAAATAGCCGATGTTGCCGAAGAGCAGCAGCGAGAACACCGACAGGAAGGCTAACGTCTGCCCCACGCCCGGCGTCACAAGGTTCATCGACGGCGCCGACGTCAACGCATCGTAAGCGCGGAAAGCGACAGCAAAGGAGCAGGCGAAATAGAGGACGCCGATCGCCCGCTGCAACAACGACCCTTGCCGGCCCAGCCCGAGCAGGAAAGCCGGCAGGAGGAAGAACAGCAAGGTCGTGACCGAGGCGGTGGCGATCCTGACGTTCGGCGCCGTCTGCGCCCACTGATTGAACACCACGGCCGCCGCGCCAGCCACCGCCAACGCGGCATAGAGCAGTTCGATCCGCCGCTCGCGCTGCTCGATCGACAACAGAGCAACGGCTTCGATGGCCCAGCCGAGATTGAGCAGAATATTGCCAGCCGCGTAGGAAAGCTCGTCCGGGATCATGCCGCGCAGCCACAGGAGCGACCAGCCAACGGCATGAAAGAGGCGGGCCGTCAGAACGAACGCCGGCAATTTCTGGCGATACCGGTAGAGGGACAGCAGCCCCGCCACGATCAGGTTGCCTACCGCCAAAAGCAGAAGGATCGTGCGGATGTCGACCTGGGGTATTTGCATGGAACCGGGCGGGTGAGAACGAAAACCGGCCCGATACTAGCGCGATTTCCCGGCGGCGCGATAGCGCTTCCGCCGCCTTCTCGACATGGCCGGACAAAATCCCCCTCAGCCCGACCGGCAAGCCGCCGACACGTCGAGCGCGGCGTCATAGACATGGGTTCTCACGTCAAGCAGCCCGAGAACGGAATGGAACAGGTTGTCGTGGGAGGCCGGCCGTGCCGCACGAGCCCGCAAGCAGCCGGTATCGACGCCGAAATCGCGGGCATATTCCGGCGAAAACCACATCACCAGCGGCACCCGCGTCTGCTCTGCCGGCGCAATCGCGTACGGCACACCGTGCAGGAAGAGTCCGTTCTCGCCCAGCGACTCGCCATGGTCCGACAGATAAATCATCGCCGTGTCGTATTCCGGTGCCTGCCGCCTGAGGAAATCGATCGTCTTCGCCAGCACGTGGTCGGTATAGAGCAAGGCATTGTCGTAGGAATTGACGATCGACTCGGTGGAGCACGTGGCGATGTCAGCCGTGTCGCAAGTCGGCTGAAAACGGCGGAAGGCAGCCGGGTAGCGCTCGAAATAAGCCGGTCCGTGGTTGCCGAGCTGGTGCAGCACGAGCACCCGGTTGCCCCGCCGATCGGCCAGCACCCGGTCGAGGTCATGCAGCAGGATTTCGTCGAGACAACGCTGTCCGTCGCACAATTCGGGCACCTTGGCGTTACTAAGCCGCTCCTCCCCGACGCCGGTGCACGCACCCTTGCATCCTGACTGGTTGTCGCGCCAGAGGACGTTGAAGCCGGCATGGCTCAGGACGTTGAGCAAAGACTCGCTCTGGTGAATCTTCGCATCGTCGTAATGGCGCCGGCCATGAACCGAAAACATGCACGGCACCGAAACCTCGGTATTCGTGCCGCAACTGGTCATCTGCGCGAAGTTGATCACCTCGCGCTGCGCCAGTTTGGGCGTCGTTTGCCGGGCATAGCCGGACAACCCCCAGTTGGCGGCCCGCACCGTTTCGCCGACGACGATGACGAACAGCACCGGCTTCTTGCGCTCCGCCCAGCCCGCCCCCAGAGTCGCATCGGTGCCGACCGGCAGACGCGGTCGCTGCGCCGCGCTGGCCTCGTTGTTCAGCACGTGCACCAGCGAATAGGCAACATTGCCGGGCGTCACCAGATAGCGGATTTCCTTGTGGTTGCGCATCAGCGGCGCCAGTTGGGAATAGACGCTCAGCAGCGCCAGCACCGCCACGCCGAACGCCAGCGCCATGGAGAACAATCGCCCAGTCAGCGCCCGCCGCCACGCTTCGCGCTTGATCCGGACGCGCCAGAGCAAGGCCAACGGCAGCCCGGCATAAAGGGCGAGATGCGGCAGCATGCCAAGGGAGAGCAATTCGCTCGCCTCGCTGACGTCGGTCCTCAGGACATTGCGCAGCATGTCCTGGTCGATGAACACGGTAAACGCGTTCATGTAGTACGTTGCCACGGCCGTGCACACGATGAAAATGGCCAATACCGGCTTGGCCGTCCAGCGGTTCATCAGCAGCGCCAGAAAAACGAACTGCAGCGCCGTCATGGCCACGCCCAGACCCAGCGAAAACAACAGCGTTCCCATCCGGGCCAGCGGCCGGTCGGCCAGCACCGCGTGCCAGAACAGGCCGTTGCAGGCGAGCGCGAAAAACAGGCTGGCCGCAAGCGCCAGCGTTTCGACCCGTACGGCGGGCATCTCGCCGGCTCGGCCCCGTTGGGCCCAACAGACGGGACAAAACAGGCGCATGGCGTGGGAAGCTGAGAACACGGGCAACCTCTGAAACTCGATGAATATTGGCTGGCAGTCTGAAATCGCCTCCTTAAGACTGGCTTAAGGGTCGCCCCCCAAGATGCCCACCATAAACCATTCGGATCGGATGATGCCAGGAATGCTCTCGTTCTCCCCTCTCACCAGAATCAACCGTTTCTTCGTGCTCAGCTGGCTGTTGGTCGCCGTGCACCTGACGACCCTGGCGGGCTTGAGCCAGTACGCCGATTGGCGAACCGGGCTCTGGTCGCTGGCCACGACATCGACCTACAGCCTGTTTTACCTGTTGCCAGCGCTGTGCATCGTTTTCACCACCCGCAAGCTGGCCGGCTGGCTGCTCGCACCACGCGGCGCCGCCGCCGTCATCGCGGCCGCGGCCATCGGCAGCACCGGCCTGACGCACGTGCTGCTCTTTGCCGACCGGGTCATCCACTCGATGTACGGCTTCCACATCAACGGCTTCGTCGTCGATCTGGTACTGACGCCGGGCGGCATCGCCTCGCTCGGCGCCAGCCTGAGCACGCAACTGACTGCGACGGCGATCGTTCTCGCGTTGTTCGCGCTGCAAGCCGCCGCTTATTTCTGGCTCGCGCCGCGTTTCGAAACCATGCGCAAGAGGCTCTGGCGCGTGCAATGGCGCTGGCTGCTGATCGCCGTCGCCGGCCTCAGCCTTGGCGAGCGCGTCGCCTACGCCTACAGCAGTGCCGCCAATTACCGGCCGATCCTTTTCGCCAGCGAGCGCTATCCGTTCTACCTGCCGACGTCAGCGCGCACGCTGGCCAAAAAGCTCGGGATCGAGGAAATATCCAGCGACGCCTCCGGCATCGCGGTCAAGAACGGCACGCTGCATTATCCGCTCGCGCCCCTCGACATCGAACCGCCGGCACGGCCGCCGAACGTCGTCTGGCTGGTCGCCGAATCGCTGCGCTTCGACATGCTCGACCCGAAAATCATGCCGAAGACATGGACATTTTCGCAGGACGCCTTGCGCCTCGAACAACACTACAGCGGCGGAAACGTCACCCAGATGGGCGTCTTTTCGATGTTCTACGGCCTGTACAGCACCTACTGGTTCCCGATGCTCGACAACCGGCGCTCGCCGGTGCTGCTCGACGTGATGAAGAAGGAGAACTACCAGTTCGGCCTGTACACCAGCCAGCGCTTCACCTACCCGGCCTTCGACAAGACGATTTTCGTGAACATGAACAAGGCCGACCTGCACGAGCGCTCGGAGGGCGCCATCGCCTGGCAGCGTGACCGCGCCAACGTCGCCGACCTGCTCGACTTCATCGACCGGCGCGACCCCACGCGCCCGTTCATGACCTACATGTTCTTTGAATCAACGCACGCCAACTACAACTTCCCGGACGAGACGGCCATCGCCCGCCCGTATCTCGACGACCTCAACTACCTGACCGCCGATTTCGCCGCCGACATCGGCCAGATCAAGAACCGCTACATCAACGCCGCGCACCACGTCGACCAGCAGATCGGCCGGGTGATCGACCACCTGCGCGCGAAAAAGCTGCTCGACAACACCATCATCATCGTGCTCGGCGACCACGGCGAGGAATTCATGGAACGCTCGCACTGGGGCCACGCCGCCGAGTTCAACCGTTTCCAGACCAGCACGCCGGCCATGATCCGCATTCCAGGCGAAAAGCCGCGCGTCGTCACCGGCATCACCAGCCACCTCGACATTCCGGCAACGCTGCTGCCGCTGCTCGGCGTGAAGAATCCGCCCTCCGATTACTCGCTCGGCTACAACCTGCTCGCCCCCGACTACCACCGCGACTACGCCGTGGCCGGCGACTGGAACCGCATCGCCTATATCGGCAACGACCTGAAGATTTCCTTCCCGGTCAACGCCTCCGGAACGGCCAGGAACAAAGCCACCGACGGCGACGACAACCCGATCGACAACGTCGCCGAAGCCAAGGCATCGATTCGGCCGGCGATGCTCGAGATGATGCAAAACCTGGCACGGTTTTCGGGTCGGAACGGCTAGTTTGCTGCACGCGCCGCATGCGCAGTCGCTAAAGGAAATAGCGCAGAACATGCTGAATTAACAAAGCTTTGCGTATTAAACATCCGCTTACAAACAGAAATCCCTCCGTTAAGACACGCTTAAGGATGGACAGCGAAGATGCATGCCATCCACTCTCAACCCAACGGAGAAAAAATGTCAGAACATTCCGCCCCCCCGCGCATCGCGATTGCGCTGGTGAATTACAGAACGGAAGTCATGACCCGCACCTGTCTCGAATTGTTGCGGGAAGCGCTGACAGGCTACGACGCCGAAGTCTGGGTCGTCGACAACGATTCGGCCGATGGAAGCACCGAGTACCTGCGCTCGCTGGACTGGATCCGCCTGATCGAGCGCAAAGCGGAGGGCAGGGAGCCGGGCTTCCACGCGCATGGGCGCGCCCTGAATCTCGCACAGGAACGGACGACGTGCGATTACCTTTTCCTGCTGCACACCGACACGCTGATCCACGACGGCCGGATTTTCCGTGCGATGCTCGACCAATGCCTGGCCGACGATAAAGTTTTTCTGGTCGGCTGCCTCGAACAAATCTACCGCGGGCCACTCCGCACCGCGTGGCGAATTGGCACCCGTTTCATCAGCCACCACCTGCGCCGGGCAAAACTCGCGCTGGGCTTGAAGTCGCGGCCGCCAAAGCCCTACCGGGAAACGCACGTCAAAAGTTTTTGCGCGCTTTGGAATCTACGCCTCATGCGCGAGAACCGCGTGAGTTTCCTCATGTCGCATCGCAATCCGGGCTACGAAGCGCAGGATGTGTTGCTTGCCGCCGGATTCAAACGCAATGTGTTCAGCCCGCGCGAAATTTTCCACTATCTTGATCATATAAAGGCCGGAACCACTTCCGTAAGCGACGGTTCTCGCGCAAGGAAATGTCGATCAAGGAAATACCAAGGTCTGGTCGGCGGAGCCGCGGAACAGGCGCTTCAATCGGCCTGACAACCGCCAACTCTCGAAAAAAGCCGAATACCGAAGGACGTCCCGACACAATTGTCGCGGACGCCCCTTGGCGCAATCAGTCGTCCTCAGCCTGCACGGCGAGAACCATTTCCCCCTCCGTTTCCGCCGCCTCCGGCGCCGCAAAGTATTGGCGCGTCAGCTCCACGATTTGCGGACTCAACAGCAACAGGACGATCAGGTTCGGGATCGCCATCAAGGCATTCAGCGTGTCCGCCACCAGCCAGGCGAAATCGAGACTGAGCACCGCACCGGGAAAGAGCGACAGCGTCCAGAACACGCGGAAAGGCTTCTCGCTGACGGTGCCGAGCAGGTACTCCCAGCACTTCTCGCCGTAGTAAGCCCAGCCGAGGATCGTCGTAAAGGCAAAGACGGCCAGCGACACAGCCAGCAGGTACTTGCCGACGCCGGGCATGGCGGCCTCGAACGCCGACGAACTCAGCACCGCCCCGTTCGCGCCGGAACTCCAGACGCCGCTGACGATCAGCGCAAGGCCGGTCATCGTGCACACGATGATGGTGTCGATGAAGGTGCCCATCATGCCGATCAGCCCGGAATAGACCGGTTGGCTCGTCGTACCCGCCGCCTGGGCAATGCCGGCCGTGCCGAGACCGGCTTCGTTCGAGAAGATGCCGCGCGAGACGCCTTTCTGGATCGCCATCATTACCGTCGAACCGAGGAAACCGCCGGTCGCCGCCGTCGGATTGAACGCCTGTTCGATGATCAGCGCGAAGGCCGCCGGAATCTCTTTCGCAAACACGAACAGCACGACAAGACAGCACACGACATAGCCGATGCACATCGCCGGCACGAGCAACTCCGCCACCTTGCCGATGCGCTTGATGCCGCCCAGAACGACAAGACCGGTCAGCAGGACGAGCACCGTGCCGGTCAGCCAGGTCGGCACGCCGAACGCGTTTTGCATGACGCTGGAAATACCGTTCGCCTGCACCATGTTGCCGATGCCAAAACCGGCCAGACCGCCGAACACGGCAAAGACCGTCGCCAGCCAGCGCCAGTTCCGGCCGAGCCCGTTCTTGATCGCATACATCGGCCCGCCCGCATGCTCGCCGTTTTCATCGACCTCGCGATAGCGCACCGCCAGCACGACTTCCGCGTATTTCGTCGCCATGCCGACGAGCGCCGTCATCCACATCCAGAACAGCGCGCCCGGCCCGCCGACCGCGATCGCCGTCGCCACGCCGGCGATGTTGCCGGTGCCGACCGTCGCCGAAAGCGCCGTCATCAGCGCCGCGAACGGCGAAATTTCGCCCTCCGCACTGCTGCCCGGCTTGCGGCTTTGCATGATCATGCGAAAACCGGTCGGAATCTTGCGGATCGGCATGAAGCCAAGGCGAAGCTGCAAATAAAATCCGGTGCCCAGAATCAGAAGAATCATCGGCACGCCCCAGACGATGCCGTTGATCGTATTGAAAAATTCATGCAGTGATTGCATCACTCCCCCCTCGGTTGGATTAGACGGCGAAATCAGACGGTGAAACGCGGACCCCCAAAGACCATTGGCTGCAAAAGCTCTTTTTTCTCTTTGGCAAAGCCAACGCCCGAGCATAACGGAGGAGGTTTTCGGCAGCAAGGCATGAACGCCGGCGATTCGGCCCCCGCCGAATTTTCAGCTATCTTGATCGTATTGAAGCGGGAACTATTTCCGCCAACGGCGGTTACAACGTAGGGCAGCGCCGCTTGAGGGAATCACACAGGCTGATCGGCGGAGCACAGAATCGAGCTGCGATCGTTGCCTGAAAATCGCTCGATTCTACGAAAGTTGTATCTGTAGAACCGAGTTTGCCGGCACACTTACAGGGCCGGAATGGACAAAAAGGGGGAACACAATGAGCACAATGAAACCGCGTACGAGGAAACTGATCCTGCTGGTCTACGCCGTGCTGGTGATCATCGTTCTCTACCTTCTCGCCAAGTACCAGTTCATCTAGACAGCCGCCCGTTTCGGACGGCCCTCTCGCTGCTGAAATTTTGCAGGACCGCTAGCCGAGCCGCGACTAGCGGTCACGTCCGTGCCCACGGCCCCGGTCGCGATCATGGTCGCGATCGTAATCACGGCCCCCGTGCCGGTAATCCTCGTGGTGCCGATGCCGGTCACGATCGTGATGGCGGTACTCACCCTGCGCCCGCTGATAACGCGGGACATATTCACGGGCGTACCAGTCCTTTTTCACAAAATAAACCCGCTCACCGCAGGCACCGTATTCGTAGCAGTGTTTTGACCAGTGTTTGGCATGACCGGGAGGAACGTGCAAATAGATCGGCGGTCGGCGCACCGGCACGTGCTCGATAACCACGGGTTGGGAATAGATCAGCGCGGGCCGGGGATAACCGCCGATGTCGATCTGGCCATAGAAGCCCGGCTGGCCGATGCTTAACGACATGCCAACGTCTGTGGCAAGAGCGGGCGTACTGAGGGCGCCAACCCAGGCCAGCGCAATGAAGATTTTTTTCACGAATCGATTTCCACTTGCAAGTTGTACGAGCTCAAAGACGGAATTCCCTCGGCGATTAACGCCTGACCTGATTACCGATCACGCCGCCGACCACCGCACCGCCAACCGTCCCGATTGAAGAACCGCCCGTAAGCACGGCGCCGGCAACGCCACCCATCGCCGCGCCGATGGCGGTGTTTTTCTGCTGCGCGTCCATGTTTGCGCAACCGCTCAAGGTCGCCATCGCGATGGCCGCCACCCACATTTTCTTGCCGTTGATCATTTTTTGTCTTGTCCTCTTGGATTGATCCATACGCGGTCATTAGCAACAACAGTGCCACGCAAGACAAGCTTTAAGAATCAACGCTTTGAAGATTCTTCCCGGATACGCAGACAGGATTTCTGTCGCCTCGACACGACAGAAAACGTAGTGCGGCAAGACATCCCTTTGATAAAGCAGAAAATTCACCGTCGCCAAACGGCGACATTCCATCCACCCGACGCAGCAGAAAATCGGCGCTGAATTAACTCTCCCGATTTAAGGCCCGCTTAAGCCTCGCGCCCTACGCTACAGCCATCGACAACCAACAAAGGGGCTGATCATGCGAGCCGTAAGACATGCCAGGCTGGAAGAAACAGCTGCCTCGGAGCACGCAGCCGACGCAATGGCGAACGCCTGTTTCGTTGAGGCTAATTCACCGCGCCGCGCCGAGGCCGAAGGCTTCATTCGCGAGATATTCCGGCATCACCATGCGGCCCACGTCCGCTCGTTCGCGCCCAACCTGATGCTGCTCGAACGGGAGCAGCACGTCGTCGCGGCCGCCGGCTGGCGAGCCGCCGCCGACGAACCGCTCTTTCTCGAACGTTATCTCGACGAGCCGATCGAGAAACTGATGGAAAGACTGACCGGCCTGCCGTTTCCGCGCGCCCGCCTCGTCGAGGTCGGCCACCTCGCGTCCGACAAACCGGGCGGCAGTCTGCACGTCATCCTGACGCTGGCCCGCCATCTGCACGCGGCCGGCTATGAATGGGTCGTCTTTACCGCCACGCACGAACTCGTGCGCATCTTCACCAAGCTGGGATTGCCGCTGCTGGCGCTGGCCAAGGCCGATCCGTCCCGTCTTGGCGAAGAAGCGCAGGACTGGGGACGCTACTACGACACGCGTCCGGTCGTCGTGGCCGGCCGCATCCGCCATGCGCTCGAAAAAATCGGAGACGCGGCATGAGTGTCGCCACTCTTTTCGCGGCACTGGCCGCCCGCCGCCCCGACGCAGCGGTGTTGCACGGATCGCAAGGCATCTGGCGCGCTGGCGCGCTGGGCGCCGAAATCGAGGCTGTCGCCAAACGTCTCGCCGGCACGCGGGTCATGGCCATCCTCGCCGACAACTCGCCGGACTGGGCCATCGCCGATCTGGCCGCGCTGAAATCAAGCACCGTCGCCTTGCCGCTGCCGCTGTTCTTCACCCCGGCCCAGCTTTCGCATGCGCTGACGCAAAGCGGCGCCGACCTCGTGCTCACCGACCAGCCGGAGCGCGTCCTCTCGCTCGACCTCGGTTTCGCGGTCAGCGAAACGCGGCGCGACATCGTCTGGCTGCGCCGCCGCACGGCCCCGGTTACGTTGCCCGACGGCACCGTCAAGATTTCGTTCACTTCCGGCAGCACCGGCGCGCCAAAAGGCGTCTGCCTGTCAGCCGGCGGGCTGCTCGACACCGCCCGTTCGCTGCACACGCGGCTGGCCGACCTTCCCATCGAGCGCCATCTGGCCGTCCTGCCGCTCGCCCTGCTGCTGGAGAACAGCGCCGGCCTCTACGCGCCGTTGCTGCGCGGCACCGAGATCCATCTGCCGAGCCTGGCCAGCCTCGGCTGGCAGGGCATGTCGGGATTCAATCCGCAGGCGTTGCAGCAAGCCGTCGCTGAGGTTCGGCCGAACAGCGTGATTCTGGTGCCGGAACTGCTCAAGGCGTGGAGCCAGTTTCTCGCCCGTAGCAAACAAAGCGCGCCGAAAGAACTCTCCTACGTCGCCGTCGGCGGCTCGCGCGTCGAAGCCTCGCTGCTAACACAGGCGCGCCGGCTCGGCCTGCCGGCGTATCAGGGCTACGGCCTGACCGAATGCGGTTCGGTGGTCAGCCTCAACCGTCCCGGCGACGACGGTTACGGTGTCGGCCGGCCCTTGCCACACGTGCGCACGGTCATCCGCAGCGGCGAAATCCACGTCGCCACGCGCGCCTTCCTCGGCTATCTCGGCACCCCGTCGCCCGACGCCGCCGAATACGCCACCGGCGACCTCGGCCAGTTCGACGAAGCCGGCCATCTGCACCTCTCCGGCCGGCGCAAGAACCTGCTGATCACCTCGTTCGGCCGCAACGTTTCCCCGGAATGGGTCGAAGCCGCGCTGCTGGCGCAGCCGCAGATCGCCCAAGCGCTGGTCGCCGGCGACGGACAGCTATCACTGGCGGCGATCGTCGTGCCCTTCCCCGGGGTCGCGGACGACGAACTGGCTACCGCCATCGGGCACGCCAACGCCTCGCTGCCCGACTACGCCCGTATCGGCCAGTGGCTCGTCGCCGCGCCCTTCACGCCGCAGAACGGCCAGCTGACCGGCAACGGCCGCCCCGTCCGCACCGCGATTCTCAACCACCACGCCGCCGCGCTGGCGGCACTTTATGACGAACAACCCACCCAGGAGCCCGCCCATGTCCTTCTATGAACAACTCGCCGAAGCCACCGCCGCCGAGCGCAATTACCTGCTGTCGGCACCGATCATCGCCGACTGTTTTCGCGGCGAAGTGAGCCGGAATAGCTACCTCGCCTTTCTCGGCCAGGCCTTTCATCACGTCCGCCACACGACGCCGCTTTTGATGGCGCTCGGCGGCCGCCTGCCCGAACGCCTCGCCTGGCTGCGCCGCCCGGTCGCCGAATACATCGAGGAAGAAATCGGCCACGAGGAATGGATTCTCAACGACATCGCGGCGGCCGGTGGCGACGCCGAGGCGGTACGCCACAGCCAGCCGGACCTGCCGGCCGAGCTGATGGTCGCCTACGCCTACGACCTCGTTTATCGCCGCAATCCGGCCGGCTTCTTCGGCATGGTGTTCGTGCTCGAAGGCACCAGCGTCGCCCTCGCGCTCAACGCCGCCGACCGCATTCAGGAAGCCTTGGGAGTGCCCGACCAGGCCTTCACCTACCTGCGCTCACACGGCACGCTCGATCAGGAACACACCCGCCACCTCGCCGATCTGCTCGACAAGATGACGCCGGAAGATCAGGCCGAGGTCGTGCATTGCGCCAAGGTCTTCTTCAAGCTTTACGCGGACATTTTCCGCGCCCTGCCGACCGCCCGGGAGACGTCATGAAACTCCAGCACGCCCGCATCCTGCTCACCGGTGCGACCGGCGGACTCGGCAGCGAACTGGCGAAGCAACTCACCGAGGCTGGCGCCACCTTGCTGCTGGCTGGCCGCAACGCCGAGCGCCTCACCGCGCTGCAGACTTCGCTCGGCGGCCGCACGGCTGTCGTCGGCGCCGATCTCACCCAAGCCGATGGCATCGCCACCGTCGCCCATGCCGCCCGTGAATTCGGCGCCAACGTGCTGATCAACAACGCCGGCGCGAGCCTCTTCGGCCTGCTCGAAAATCAGGAATGGGCCGCCATCGAACAGGTGCTCGCCACCAGCCTCGAAGCGCCGATCCGCCTCACGCACGCTCTCTTGCCGTGGCTGAAGGCGCAGCCGGAAGCCGTCGTCGTCAACATCGGCTCGACCTTCGGTAGCCTGCCGTTCGCCGGATTTGCCGCCTATTCGGCGGCCAAGGCCGGTCTGCGCGGCTTCTCGCAGGCGCTGCGGCGCGAACTCGCTGACACGCGCGTTGCCGTCGTGCATATCGCGCCGCGCTCCATCGACACGCCAATGAACAGCGCCGCCGTCACCGCGCTCAACCGGGCGCTCAACAGCCAGAGCGACAGCGCCGCCGACGTCGCCTGCGAAATCGTGACCGCGCTCGTGCGCAACGACCGCGAACTGCACATCGGCTTTCCCGAACGCTTCTTCGCCTGGCTCAACGGCATCGCCCCCGGCCTCATCGACCGCAGCCTCGCCGGCAAACTGCCGATCATCAAACAACACGCCGCCGGCCGATAACGACATGCCACCAAACCTCTTTCAACGCAGAGATCGCAGAGGCGCAGAGTACGCAGAGAAAAGCGAGAAAAAAGGTTTTCTCTGCGCTCTCTGTATCTCTGCGATCTCTGCGTCGAAAGCGTTTATCACCGTATGAAAGGAACCACCATGCGCTCGATCATCAAGACCACCGCCTCCGCCCTTTTTGCGCTCCTGCTCGCCAGCGCCGCGCACGCGGCCACGCCCGAGGAGCTGATTCGCCCGATTCAGGACCAGTGGGCGGAGATCAAGTACCGGATGCCGGAAAAACAGCAGGCGGATCAGTACCAGGCGCTGGCGCAGAAATCGCGCCAGATCGTCGAAACCAATCCTGGCATGGCCGAAGCACTGATCTGGGACGGTATCGTCGTTTCCAGCGAAGCCGGCGCGCGCGGCGGACTGGGCGCGCTATCGCTGGCCAAGGAAGCCAGAAAACGTTTCGAGGAAGCGCTGAAGCTCAACGACAAGGCACTCAATGGCTCGGCTTACACCAGTCTGGCGACGCTCTACGCCAGGGTCCCGGGCTGGCCGGTCGGTTTCGGCGACAAGGCCCGTGCCGAGGAGTACTTCAAGAAATCGCTCGCCCTCAACCCGGACGGGATTGACCCGAACTTCTTTTATGGCGAGTATCTGGCCGACCGCGACCGCCCGGCGGAAGCACGCCAGTATCTGGAAAAGGCACTCAAAGCCGCGCCGCGCCCCGGCCGCGAGTTGGCCGACAACGGCCGCCGGCAGGAAGTCCAGGCGTTGCTGGCGAAACTCGACAAAGAATCGAAATAAACGGGAGAAAACGTGCGGATATTGCTGGTTGAAGACGATGCACTGCTGGGAGACGGCATCCATGCCGGGCTGAAACTGGCCGATCACGCGGTCGACTGGGTGCGCGACGGCGAGGCCGCCCGCCTCGCCCTGCTCGACCATCCCTACGATGCGTGCGTGCTCGATCTTGGCCTGCCCAAGCGCGACGGCCTGTCGGTGTTGAAAGATCTGCGCAACCGCGGCAGCCGTCTGCCGGTGCTGATTCTCACCGCGCGCGACGCGAGCGCCGACAAGGTGGCCGGCCTCGACGCCGGCGCCGACGACTACCTGACCAAGCCCTTCGACCTGCAGGAACTGCTGGCCCGCCTGCGCGCGCTGCTGCGCCGTGCGGCCGGCGAAGCGAAGCCGACGCTCGAACACGGCGGCGTCGTGCTCGAACCGGCCGCCAAGCAGGTGAGTTTCAACGGCCAGAACGTGCTGCTCTCGGCGCGCGAGTTCGCGCTGCTCGAAGACCTGTTGCGCCACAAGAACCATATCCGCACGCGCGCCCAGCTCGAGGAAAGCCTCTACGCGTGGGGAGAGGAAACGGGAAGCAACACGGTCGAAGTCTATGTGCATCATTTGCGCAAGAAATTCGGTGCCGACTTCATCCGTACCGTGCGCGGCCTCGGCTACCAACTGGGTGACGCAAATTGAAATCCGGCGCCCTCGATTCCGGCTCCGTCCCTTCGCTGCGCAGGCGCCTGCTGCTGCTCGTCTCGGTCGCTTCGCTGCTCATGCTCGGGCTGGCCTCCTCGATCAGCTACCGCCGCGCCCGCCATGAAGTGCAGGAGCTGATGGACGACCAGTTGGCCAAAACAGCGCAGCTTGTCCTGGCGCAGGCGGAGAGCGGCGACGATCATTTCCGCGAGCTGCCGGCCCGCATCGCCGGCCTACGCGGCCTCTCGCCACGCCGCAACCGGCTGACACTCGAATACCAGATCGGCCGCCCCGACGGCACCGTGCTCACCCGTTCGCCGGACGCGCCGGCCACGCCGATCAATGGCCCTCTCGGCTACGCCACGCTCGACGACGCCGGCACGCCGTGGCGCAGCCTGCTGCTCGAATCGGCCGACCACGCGCTGCGCGTCCAGATCGTCGAGTCGATCCCAAAGCGCGACAAGGAAGCGCTGGAAATCGCCTACAAGACGATCAAGCCGATCGCCCTCATGTTGCCGCTGCTCCTGCTGGCGATTTATTTCTCGGTCCGGCGCGGCTTGAAGCCGCTCGACGATCTGGCATCCGAAGTATCGACCCGCTCCGCCGACAACATGGCCGCCCTCGCCACGCGCGATGTGCCGCGGGAGGCACAGCCGCTCGTCGCCGCCATCAACCGGCTGCTCTTCCGTTTGGGGCAGACGCTGGAAAACGAACGCCGCTTCACCGCCGACGCGGCGCACGAACTGCGCACGCCGCTCGCCGCCGCCCGCATCCAGGCACAGGTCGCCCAGCTGAGCGGCAGCGCCGAACAACGCACCCACGCCCTCGCGCAAACCATGGCCGGGCTTGACCGCGCGACGCGCCTCGTCGAGCAGATGCTGCGCCTGGCCCGCCTCGACCCGCTGGGCCGACTGCCCGATTCGCAGCCGGTGCCGCTGGCCGACCTTGCCCGGCGCGTCGTCGCCGGCGTTCGCGACACCTCCCACGCCGCGACGATCGAGCTCGACCTCGCGGCGCCGGATGCCATCGTCGAGGGCGATGCCGGGCTGCTCGAAATCGTCCTGCGCAACCTGATCGACAACGCCGTGCGCTACTGCCCGGCCGACTGCCGCATCGGCGTTTTCCTGCGCACCGAGAACGGTGCCCCGGTGATCGGCGTCAGCGACAACGGCCCCGGCGTTCCCGCCGACGAACTGCCGCGGCTGATCGAACGCTTCTATCGCGGCAACTCGGTCACCGCCGAAGGCAGCGGCCTCGGCCTGACCATCGTCAGCCGCATCGCCGAACTGCACGGTGCCCGCCTCGAACTCGCCAACCGTACTGAAGGCGGACAGATCGTCGGCTTCGAGGCCCGGCTGCGCTGGGAAGCGTAAGCCGCCCGCGTCGACCGACGACCGCCTTACAACCGCTTATAAACGACCGCAACCTGTTACACCCAGGGCGTCGCCAAAGCGCGCCGCTGAAACGCTATTTCCTCAAGGCCGGTGCTTTCACGATTTTTCCCGGCCAAGCATCGGATCGCGCACAACTGACGGCCTCGGAACGCTCCGGCACGGACAGTCAAGGCGCCGACAACTTGAGGCCAACGATACCGGCGAAAATCAGAAGCAGGCTCAGCAATCGGGTGGAGTTGGCCGGCTCGCCGAATAGAACGATGCCCATAACGGCGGTCCCGATGGCGCCGATACCCACCCAGACCGCATAGGCCGTACCCACCGGCAGTGATTTCATGGCGACGCCGAGCAAGCCAACGCTGAGCAGCATGGACAGACTGGTCCAGACCGAGGGCCACAGTCGCGTAAAACCTTCGGAGTACTTGAGTCCAATCGCCCAACCGACTTCAAGCAGCCCGGCGACGACAAGGATTATCCAATTCACGAAACGCTCCTCAAACAAGCGGGGCCGTCCCCAAACGAATTGGAGAGGTGAGGTCGTCCTCACGTCCTTGGAGCGAAAATGCTAGCACAACGCACGACCGCTATACTGGCGCCTTTTCCCGCCCCGCGCGGGCGCCCCAGTCTCAGGAGATTAGTGCATGGAATCCCTTCGCTTCGATCTGCCGCAATCCGAAATTCCGACCCATTGGTACAACGTCGCTGCCGACATGCCGAATCCGCCGTTGCCGGCGCTCGGGGCGGACGGCAAACCGGCGACAATCGAACAGATGAGCGCCATTTTCCCGATGAGCATCCTCGAACAGGAAATGTCGATGGAGCGCTGGATTCCGATTCCGCAGGAGGTACGCGAAATCTATCGCCTGTGGCGCCCCGCCCCGCTCGTGCGCGCCGTGCGCCTTGAGGAGATGCTCGGCACGCCGGCGCGGATTTACTACAAGAAGGAAAGCGTCTCGCCGGCCGGTTCGCACAAGCCGAACACCGCCGTCGCGCAGGCGTATTACAACAAGCAGGCCGGGATCAAGCGGATCGTCACCGAGACCGGCGCCGGGCAGTGGGGTTGCTCGATGGCGCTGGCCGGCCAGATGTTCGGCCTCGACGTGCGCGTCTACATGGTCAAGGTCAGCTACAACCAGAAGCCTTACCGCCGTTCGATGATGCAGACGTGGGGCGCCGAAGTGTTCGCCAGCCCGTCGGTGATGACGCAGACGGGCCGCGACGCGCTGGCCAACGATCCGGACAACCTGGGCTCGCTCGGGCTGGCGATCTCGGAGGCCGTCGAAGAAGCCGCCTCGCGCGCCGACACCAACTACGCGCTCGGCTCGGTGCTCAACCACGTCGCACTACATCAGACGATCATCGGGCTGGAAGCGAAGAAACAGTTCGAGCTGGCCGGCGATTGGCCGGACGTCGTGTTCGCGCCGTGCGGCGGTGGTTCCTCGTTCGCCGGCATGGCCTTCCCCTTCGTCGCCGACAACGCCGCCGGCGGGCGCAACGGCAAGCCGGTGCGGCTGGTCGCGGTCGAACCGACGTCGTGTCCGTCGCTGACGAAGGGCCAATACGCCTACGATTTCGGCGACTCGTCGGGATTCACGCCGCTCATGAAAATGTACACGCTCGGGCACGACTTCATGCCGCCGGGCATCCACGCCGGCGGACTGCGCTATCACGGCGCCTGCCCGATTCTTTCGCAGCTTTACCACGAAGGGCTGATCGAGGCGCTCGCCGTACCGCAAGTCGCCACCTTCGAAGCCGGTGTGTTGTTCTCGCGCGCCGAAGGCGTCATTCCGGCGCCGGAGTCCTGCCACGCCATTCGCGGCGCCATCGACGAGGCGCTGCGCTGCAAAGAGACGGGCGAAGCCAAGACCATCCTCGTCAACCTGACCGGCCATGGCCACTTCGACATGGCGTCCTACGACCGCTATTTCGCGGGCGAACTGGTCGACTTCGAGTACCCCGACGAGGCCATCCAGAAGTCGCTGCAGCACTTGCCGAAATTCGGCTGATCGGCGGCGCGTGTCGGGCGCCGTACTGGCACGGCGGCCCGTCAGGAGGCTGGCGCTGATCCTGACCTCGGTCAAAAAAAACCGTCACCGCCCCACGGGGAGAGCGATGACGGCCAACAGCAGAGCTTAGGGTGGTTAGGGATTATTGGCAGCTATAGTTGATCGCGTCCTCCGTGTTGCCGGTTCCCTTGTAGCGCGCGACCTTCGGGTACGGGCAGAGCAGGCGGGTACGGTTCGTCGGCCAGCTGGCATCCATGCCGCTATTTTTGGCCACCGGGCGCACCGAGGCCATCACGGACTCCGGCGCCTGCCCTTTCTCGACCCAGTCGACCAGTGCCGTCACCATGTCAAAGCGGTCGGCCGCCGGGCCGCCCGAGCAATGGTTCATGCCCGGAACCGGGAAGACGCGGCTGAACGATTCGGTGTTTGACCCCATTTTTGCCTTGAGCGCCTCGTACCAGTTGATCGTGTCGTTGAAGTACCAGATCGGATCGGCCGTGCCGTGGAAGAGCAGCACCTTGCCGCCGCGATTGCGCAATGCGCTCAGATCGTCCCGGTTCGGCGGCGTGTACTCGTTCCATGGCGAATCGGCAAAGCCGTTGCCCGTCGCATAGACCTTGGCCAGATCGGTCGTCATGTTGAAATTCATGACATAGTCGAAAAGGCCGGTGGCCGAGCTTGTCAGCGTTGCCGGGTCGACCGCCGGGCTGGAGAACATCAGCCCCATGCTTGGCGCCATCAGGTTGAAGATCTGGCTGGTCGGGTTGCTCGCCGAGGCCGGGCCGGCCGCATTCGAGGTCATCCCCATCATCCACGCCCGCCATCCGGGCGCGGCCATGCCCGGATCGTAGTCCATGTCGGCGTAGATCGCCGTTCCGTCGGCCTTCTTCGGACCACCCATCAGCTTGGCCATTGCGGTTTTCTGGGCGCTCGTCAGGCAGGTGCCCGCAGTTTCGCCACCTGTGCAAGTCGGCACGTCCGCCGTCAGCGAGAAGGCCGTCTTGCAGGCCTTGTAGTCGGCGACGATGCCGTCGGCCACACCGTCGAGCGCATCGCACTTGGCCAGCACCTTGCTCTTCACGAGATCCATTTCGGCCTGGATAAAACTGTTGGAAATATCGGCCTTGCCATCCACCAGCGGCGAGACGGGCGCCATGGCTTGCGCATTCCACATCGCGGCGACCGTTCCCGTTGGCAGGCTGACGGCCGGCGCGGCCGACAGGATGCCGTCGAACATGTCGGGATAGCGCGCTGCCGTCACGAGGGCGACGCGCCCGCCGTTCGAGCAGCCGATCATGTAGGAACGGTCCGGCCCCTTGCCGTAAGCCGCTGCGATCAGGCCTTTGGCCATCGGCGTCAGGGTCGCCACGTAGCGATGCGCGTTGTCGGTACGTGAGCCGGGGTCGATGCCGAACACCGCGCCACGAATGCTCGCCGCGACATCGGTTCGGGCGTTGCCGTCATGCCCCGAATCGGAGCTCAAAACGGCAAAGCCCTTGTTCAGGCCGGTCGTCACCGGGCCGCCGCCGAGCATGCGCCCGTTCGCCTGGTTCTGCGGCAGGAGCAGCGTGCCTTCGGTTCCGCCGTTCGGCTGGAAGAAGAAGCGGCCGTTCCAGTCCTTCGGCAGCTTCATCTCGAAACCGATCCGGTACGTCTGTCCATCCACGACGCTGACGCGCTCGTTCATGTAGCCCTGCACATAGCAGTGCTCGGGCAGCGTGTAAGTCTCTCCGTCAGCCGTCACGGTCGAGCCGGCGGCCACCAGTGTCGATGAGGTGATTTTGAGCCCGGAGTAACTGAAGGTTGAAGCCAGATCGGCGCACTTGCTCAGCGTAGTGCCGACGGCCGCTGAAAGCTGCGGAACGGATGGCTCGGTAACGGCCACTTCATCGTCGCTATCGCTCCCGCCGCAGGCGGTAAGGAACGCCGAAATACCAAGAACACCGCAAAGTGCCATCATGCGCAAGCTCGATTTGAGTCGGAAACGACCGTCCGTGGCAAGCTCTTTAGTCGATGGGTGATGCATGTTTCACCCCTCCTGTTTTAGATTTACCGGTCATGCAAACAACCGTGCAAAAAGGATAGGGCCCATCGCCGTCCGCGGTCTGCCATAAAACCACGGAATAAAGTTGTCAGATTCTACGGTCGGTTTTCACGAACGACGAGCACCGCTCGGTGTCATGCCGGTGTATTCGCGGAAGACCTTGGTGAAATGCGATTGACTGGAAAAACCGAGATCCATGGCGATCTCGGCAATCGAACGCGAGGACAGCGGCAGCAATCGGAGCGCCTCCTGGATGCGGCGGCGCAATACGTAGCGGTGCGGAGACTGGCCGAAGCTGGCGGTAAAACAGTTGGCAAAGTGATTGGGACTCAGGCCCGCCTCCTGCGCCAGCAGGGTAACGCTGAGCTCTTCGCCAAGGTTAGCCTCGATGAAGTCAACGATCCGGCACCGGCAGCGGGTCGACAGGCCTCCGGCCGGAGCATCATCCTTGCCGCCGTCCGCGTAATCCTTGGCCAGGCGGGCAATCAACGCGCACGAGAGGCTCTCGGCGTACAGCCCGCCCTCCGGCGCCCCGCGTTGCGCCTCGTCGAGCAACTCGCGAACCAGCCACTCAACCTTCGGATCGAACAGTACGTGCGTCGTTCGCAAATCGAAACCGGTGAGTTCCGGCGCCAAGCGCGTCAGCGTCTCGGGGGTCAGCTGCAAGACGACGGTAAAGCCGGGCGACGTCTCCCAACGCCCCCATTCCCGCTGGTAGTCGCGGTCCAGCAATTCCAGTTGCCCGGGCGTTGCGCCAAGCTCGACCGTTTTTCCGTTCTCCCGATACCAGCGCTGCCCGGTGATGTTGTGGCAATAGATGAGTACCGGCCAATCGAGATGGCATGGACCTCGTTCCGCGCTGATCAGGCTGCGATACAAATTCAGAGGAATGCCCCGCCACTGCGGCGGCAGTTCCAGCGCAGGCTGCCCTTCCTCATCGCGGTAAAGCAGTGATGGAACATAAATCGGCTCGGACTGATTGGCACTCAGCATATCCGGCGCTCCCGCAACACTCAGCCTTGCTGCGTCTGCCGGCGCAATTCGTAGGCCTGCATGTGCGAATAGGCGAGGCGCAGGCAATGCGCCTTGAACCCGAGCGCCCCGGCACGAACCACGAGGTCGCCGAGCGTGTGCTCCGCCTCGGTCGGCCCGTTGCGTTCGATATCGCGCAGCATCGAGGCGGCGAGCACCGAGTCTTTCTCGGTCAGCGTCGCACGCGCCGTCGCCAGTTGCGACTCGGTCAGGGCGTGGCCGCTGGCGGACGCGATGTGCGCGCACTCGTCGATGAGGCCGGTGATGAATTCCTCGCCGCTGACGGTCTGCAGAATCTCGCCGATGTTGGCGCGCAACGTGCATGTCGCACTCGCCAGCGACGACCAGAAAACGAACTTGTTCCACATCGATTGCTCGATATTGTCGGCGAGGATGAATTCGACCGAGGTTTTCGCCATCAGCGCCGCCAGCTCGTGCAGGCAGGGCGGATGCGGCACGCCGCGCGCGCCCGTAATCAGGCGGTGAATCTTGTTGAAATGGCGGATCTCCCCCGCCGCCGTCACCAGCAATGCCGCCTGCGCCACGCCGCCGAACACCCGCTCCTCGCCGAAGCGCTCGGCGAGGACGTCGATATGCCGCACGCCGTTGAGCAGCGGCAGAACCGCGCTCTCCTTGCCGACTGCCGGCGCGATGTCATCCATCGCCGAAGCGAGGTCGTAGGCCTTGCAGGAGAGGATGACGAGATCGAAGTGTTCGGCCTTCGCCTTGAGCTCGTCCTTGGTCAGCAGCTTCGGGGAAAAATGGAGATCGCCGAGCGGGCTGAGCACCTTGAGTCCGTGCTCGCGCAAGGTCGTCAGCCGTCCCGGCCGCACGAGAAAGGTCACATCGCCGCCTGCTTCGTGGATCCTCGCGCCGAAATAACCGCCGATACCGCCCGCCCCCAAGACAAGAATACGCATCCAGATTCTCCCTGTAGTTAGTAAGTTTCGCCAGCAACAGTGGCTGCCGAAAACAGAGGGTTACTCTACTCTTTTGTCCGCCGTCTTGTCTCGCCCGGCGCGGCCCAGCGTATATACTTCCAGGCCGTTACGCCTCCCGCCCGATCGCCCCTGACACGCCACATGACTTCCGCCTCGCTCAACACTTCGCTCCTTGAAAACGACGTCGCCCTGCTCGGCCAGGTGTTTACGCCACCGACCATCGTCGACTGCATGCGGACGCTGGTACGCAACACCGGCAAGGTACTCGAACCGGCCTGCGGCGACGGCGCCTTCCTGCAGCATTTTCCAGAGGCGCTCGGCATCGAGATCGACCCGCGCCACGCGCCGCCGGGAGCGAAGGTGATGAACTTCTTCGCGCTCGATCCGCGCCAGCGCTTCGCCACCATCATTGGCAATCCGCCCTACGTGCGCTATCAGGACATCACGCCCGAGACGCGGCAGCTGACGCGGCGCAGCGCGCTCGACGGACGCGCCAACCTCTACCTGTTTTTCATCGAGAAGTGTCTGCACCACCTGGCGCCGGGCGGCGAGCTGATCTTCATCACGCCGCGCGACTTCATCAAGGCGACCTCGGCCGTGCCGCTCAACCGCGAACTCTTTGCCGAAGGCACGATCACCGATTTCATCGATCTCGGCGACGCGCGCCTGTTCGACGGCGCGACGCCGAACTGCGCCATCTGGCGCTTCGAGAAGGGCAACCACTCCCGCGTCACGCGTCATGCCGCGCTCGGCACCTCCAGCGGCATCGGCGGTCTCGCCACGCTGGCGTGGGAAGAGCGGCGCTTCATCGAAAGCGGCGGCCATCTGTTGTTCACCCGCGGCGACTACCCGCTGCACCTGTCCGACCTCGCCTTCGTCAAGGTCGGCGCGGTCTCGGGAGCCGACGACATCTACGCCGACGAGTCCTTCGGCAACCGCGATTTCGTCTGCTCCTCCACCGTCGCCAGCGGCAAGACGCGGCGCATGATCTGGTGCGAACCCGGCGAAGCGCCGCCCGTCATCCTGCAGGCGCACAAGGAACGCTTGATCGCGCGCCGCATCCGCCCGTTCGACGAAACGAACTGGTGGCAATGGGGTCGCGGCTACTTCCAATCGCCGCAAGCTCGCGTCTATGTGAATAACAAGACGCGCCGCGCCAATCCGTTTTTCGTGCATGACTGCCCGCACTACGACGGCGCCGTCCTCGCCATTTTCCCGCGCGATCCGGCCGTCGACGTCGCCACGCTGGCCGCCGCGCTCAACGGTGTCGACTGGGACGATCTCGGCTTCGTCTGCGACGGCCGCTTCCTGTTCACCCAGCGCAGTCTGGAGCAAGCGCCGCTACCGGAATCCTTCCGTGCCTTCCTGCCGACGGCCGGTGTAACATCGCAGGAAAACACCGAAAAACTGCTGTGATGCCGTTGTCCGGGCATCCGGAAAAGCCCCGAACCGAACCTGACGCCGCGCGCACTGTCTAGCCTCCCTTTTTGCCTGCGCCGGCGTGACTCACCGGCCGGGTTGATTGGAGAAAAGCAATGGTTCCTCATCTGACGACCGCGCTCACCGGTCCGCTTCACGAACTCGAGGCGAAGTTCCTCGACACCGCGCCCGACATCGAGCGCTGGCTGCGCAGCCAGTGGCAGGAGCACACGCCGCCGTTCTACGGCTCGGTCGATTTGCGCAATGCCGGCTTCAAGCTGGCGCCGGTCGACATGAACCTTTTCCCCGGCGGTTTCAACAATCTGAGCGACGCCTTCCTGCCGCTCTGCGTGCAGGCGGCGATGTCGGCGATCGAAAAAATCTGCCCGGAAGCCAAGAGCCTGTTGCTGATCCCGGAAAACCACACGCGCAACCTCTTCTACCTGCAGAACGTCGCCCAGTTGGCGACCATCCTGCGCATGACCGGCCTCGACGTGCGCATCGGCTCGCTGCTGCCCGAAATCGACACGCCGACGCCGATCGAACTGCCGAACGGCACGACGCTGCTGCTCGAACCGCTGCGGCGGACAAAGTACCGCCTCGGCCTCGACGGCTTCGACCCGTGCGCGATCCTGCTCAACAACGACCTGACGGCCGGCGTCCCCGACATCCTGCGCGGCCTCAACGAACAGTTCATCCTGCCGCCGCTGCACGCCGGCTGGGCGACGCGCCGCAAGTCGAACCACTTTGCCGCCTACGACGAGGTCGCCGACGAATTCGCGAAACTGGTCGGCATCGACCCGTGGCGCATCAACCCGTATTTCTCCGTCTGCAACAGCGTCAATTTCCACGAACGGCAGGGCGAGGAATGCCTCGCCGCCAACGTCGACGCGGTGTTGACGCTGATCCGCGAGAAGTACGCCGAGTACGGCATCGATGAGACGCCCTACGTCGTCGTCAAGGCTGATGCCGGCACCTACGGCATGGGGGTGATGACGGTCAAGGACGCCTCCGAAGTCGTCGGCCTCAACCGCAAACAGCGCAACAAGATGTCGGTGATCAAGGAAGGCGCGAGCGTCAGCCAGGTCATCATCCAGGAAGGCGTACACACCTACGAGCGCGTCCGCGATGGCGTCGCCGAGCCGGTCGTCTACATGATCGACCGCTTCGTCGTCGGCGGCTTCTACCGCGTCCATTCCGGGCGCGGCAAGGACGAGAACCTCAACGCGCCGGGCATGCACTTCGAGCCGCTCGCCTTTTCGACCAGTTGCTCGCTGCCCGACTGTTGCCAGACGCCCGATGCCCCGCCCAACCGTTTCTACGCCTACGGCGTCGTCGCCCGCCTCGCCCTCCTGGCGGCTTCGCTGGAACTTGAACGTACCGAACCCGAGGAGTAACCCATGCGCATCGCCTTCATTCTCGACCCGCTCGACAAGCTCAACCCGGCCAAGGATTCGAGCATCGCCATGATGCGTGCCGCCCAAGCCGCCGGCCACGCCGTCTGGGCCATCCAGCAACCCGCGCTGCACTGGTCGACGCTGCACGGCGTCTGCGCCGAGGCCGTGCATCTAGAGATGCTGGAAGTCGCCGACGAAAGCGACCCGGCGTGGCATACCGAGCTCGTCCGCCACACCGTTCCGCTGCGCGACTTCGCCGCCGTCGTCATGCGCAAGGACCCGCCGTTCGACATGGAGTACGTCACCGCCACCTGGCTGCTCGAACGCGCCGAGGCGGAAGGCGCGCGCGTTTTCAACAGCCCGCGCGCCCTGCGCGACCATTCGGAAAAGCTCTCCGCCGCCGAGTTCCCGCAATTCACTGTGCCGACGCTGGTCGCCCGCGACCCCGCCCTGCTGCACGGCTTCATCGACAGCCACCGCGATTGCGTGCTCAAGCCGCTCGACGGCATGGGCGGCAGCGAAGTTTTCCGCGTCCGCTACGACGACCCCAACCGCAACGTCATCGTCGAAACGCTGACCCGCGACAGCCAGCGCACCATCATGGCGCAGCGCTTCATCCCCGAAATCGTCGATGGCGACAAGCGCATCCTGATCGTCGGCGGCGAAGTCGTGCCCTTCTGCCTCGCCCGCGTCCCGATGGCCGGGGAAACGCGCGGCAATCTCGCCGCCGGCGGCCGTGGCGAGGCGCGGCCACTCTCGGCGCGCGACCGCAAAATCGGCGAAGCGCTGGCGCCAGTGTTGGCGGCACGCGGCTTGCTTTTCGTCGGCATCGACGTCATCGGCGACTGGCTCACCGAAATCAACGTCACCAGCCCGACCTGCATGGTCGAAATTTACAAACAAACCGGCTTCGACACCGCCGCCCTGTTCATCAAGGCGCTCGAAGCGGCCATCGAGAAAAGATGAATCCGCTCCTGTCCATTCAAAGGTTTTTCCAGTTTCTGCTGCTCGGCGGTATGGCGCTACTGCTTGCCGCCTGCGGTAAGGCCCCGATGCATCATCAGGAGTCGTTCGTCTTCGGCACGCGCGTCGAAATCCTGATCGCCGGACTCGACGAAGCCAAGGCGCGTCCGGCCGCTTCCGCCGTGCTGCGCGAGTTCGACCGCCTGCACCGCACCTACCATCCTTGGCAGCCGTCCGAACTGAATGCGCTCAACGACGCCATCGCCGCCGGCCAGACACATACCGTCACGCCCGAAATGGCCGGACTGATCGCCGACGCCCAACGCTTTTCCGCCCTGGCAGGCGGCAATTTCGATCCCGGCATCGGCAAGCTGATCCAGATCTGGGGCTTCCACTCCGACGAATTCAAACCCGTGTTGCCGCCCGCCGAAGCCTTGGCCGCCTGGCGGGCGTCGCGACCGGGCATCGCCGACATCAAGCTTGAAGGCGACCGCGTCAGCAGCCGCAACCGGGAAGTGGCGCTCGACTTCGGCGGCTATCTCAAGGGCCTGGCACTCGACCGCGCCGCCGCCATCCTGCGCGAGAACGGCGTCCACAACGCACTGATCAACATCGGCGGCAACGTCATGGCGCTCGGCAGCAAGAATGGCGAACCCTGGCGCGTCGGCATCCAGCACCCGCGCCAGCCCGGCCCGCTGGCCACCCTCAAGCTCAACGACGGCGAGGCGATCGGCACCTCGGGCGACTACCAGCGCTATTTCGAGCTCGACGGCAAACGCTACTGTCACCTGCTCGACCCGCGCACCGGCGCGCCGGTCACGCACACGCAGGCGCTGACGGTACTGATCACGCCGCGCCCGGCCGCCGGCACACTCTCCGACGCCGGTTCGAAACCGCTCTTCATCGCCGGCAGCGGCTGGCCGGAAATGGCCGCAAAATTCGGCATCGACCATGTGCTGCGCGTCGATGCCGAGGGACGCCTCCAGGTCAGCGAAAAGATGACGGATCGCCTCGAATTCACCGGATCGCCGGCACCGGCGCCGGAAGTCATCCGCCTTCCCGCACCATGAGCCAGCGAAAGTGTTTCCGGATATGACGGCAAGGCCACCGAACGGCCCGGATTCCCTTAGAATGCAGTCTGCTTTCCATGAGACCGCGCAATGATTGGCATCCTCCTGATTACGCATGGCACGTTTGGCGAGAGTCTGCTGCAGAATGTCTGCCACGTCCTGCACAAACGCCCGCCGCAGCTGGCCCAGCTCGGCATTGCCGCGCAGGACGATCCGCAGGACGTTCTGCCGCTGGCGCAGCGCCTGCTGGCCGAGGTCGACGGCGGCGACGGCGTGCTGGTGCTCACCGACATGCTCGGCGCCACGCCGTCGAACATCGTCCAGCACCTGCTCGCCCCCGGCCGGATCGAGGGCATCGCTGGCGTCAACCTGCCGATGTTGCTGCGCGCGCTGACCTATCGCACCGGCTCCATGGAAAACCTTTTGCAAAAAGCCATCACCGGCGGCCGGGATGGCGTTATCAACCTGCCCCGGCAGTCGCCGGATGATTGACGGAAAATCCCATGCCACGCGCTGAAATTGAAATCCCCAACAAACTCGGCCTGCACGCCCGGGCCTCGGCCAAGCTGACGCAACTGGCCGGCAGCTTCGACTCCGAAGTATGGATCGAAAAAGGCACGCGCCGCGTCAACGCCAAGAGCATCATGGGCGTCATGATGCTGGCGGCCGGCAAAGGCTCGAAGGTCGCCATCGAAACCGAAGGCGGCGACGAAGACGAGGCGCTTACCTCCATCCTCAAACTCATCGAAGACAAGTTCGGTGAAGGAGAGTAAGTCGGCAATGAAGCCCACCATGAGCTTCACCCTGCATGGACTTCCGGTTTCGGGCGGCATCGCGATCGGTCAGGCGCACCTCATTTCGCAGGCAACGCTCGAAGTCTCGCACCTGCTTGTTTCGCCACGCATGGTGGAAAAGGAAGTGGCGCGTTTCGAGGCAGCGCTCGCCAGCGTGCGCAACGAATTCGCGACGATGAAGCAGAGCAAGGAGAGCGGCCCGGCCGACATCGGCGCGTTCATCGACCTGCACTTGCTGCTGCTCTCCGACCCCGAGCTGTCGGAAGTGCCCAAACAGATCATCCGCGAGCGCCGCTGCAACGCCGAATGGGCGATCGTCCAGCAGATGGAGCGCCTGGTCGAGGAATTCGAGAAGATCGACGACGTCTATCTGCGCGAACGGAGCTACGACGTGCGCCAGGTCGTCGAACGCGTCGTGCGCGAACTGGCCGGGCACGGCCACGCCTCGTCGCGGACACGTGGCTTCAAGGGCGAAAACCTGATCGTCGTCGCGCACGACCTGTCGCCTTCGGACGTCATGGCGTTCAAGGATCAGCATTTTGCGTCCTTCGTCACCGACGTCGGCGGCGCCACCTCGCACACGGCGATCCTGGCACGCGGCATGGCCATCCCGGCCGTGCTCGGCCTGCACAACGCTCGCCAACTCATCCGCGACAAGGAAACGTTGATCGTCGACGGCACGCGCGGCGTCATCATCGTCAATCCGGACCAGCGCGTTCTCGAAGAATACGAGCTCAAGAAGAGTCAGATCGAGCTCGAACGCTCGAAGCTCAAGCTGCTCAAGACGGCGCGCGCGACGACGCTCGACCGCGTAAAAATCGATCTGCTCGCCAACATCGAAGAACCAGACGACATTCCCGCCGTCTTTGAAAGCGGCGCCGAAGGCGTCGGCCTCTTCCGCACCGAGTTCATCTTTCTTGGCCGTGGCGACATGCCGAGCGAAGACGAGCAATACGAAGCCTATCGCAAGGTCGTCAAGGGCATGGAAGGCCAGCCGGTCACCATCCGCACCTTCGACCTTGGCAACGACAAGAACCTGTTCGAGGACCGCGAGGACGAACGGCGCGACAACCCGGCGCTCGGCCTGCGTTCGATCCGCCTGTCGCTCATCGAACCGAAATCGTTCCAGGCGCAACTGCGCGCCATCCTGCGCGCCTCCAAGCTGGGCAAGGTGCGTATCCTGGTGCCGATGATGTCGCACGGGCACCAGATCGACCAGATGCTGGCCGCCGTCGAGCAGGCCAAATCGAGCCTGCGTTGCGAGCGCATTGCGTTCGACGAGAACATCGAGATCGGCGGCACGATCGAGGTGCCGGCCGCTGCGCTGGCCGTCGGCATGTTCCTGCGCCGCCTCAACTTCCTGTCGATCGGCACCAACGACCTGATCCAATACACGCTGGCCATCGATCGCAGCGACGAGCAGGTTTCAAACCTTTACGACCCGGTGCACCCGGCCATATTGATGTTGCTCTCGCATGTATTCAGCAGCGCCGAAAAAGCCAACATCCCGGTGTCTGTGTGCGGCGAAATGGCCGGCGATCCGAACTACACGCGGCTCTTGCTCGGTCTCGGCCTGCGCCAGTTTTCGATGCACCCGGCGCAAGTTCCGGCGATCAAGCAGCGCATCAAGCAGAGCGACATTGCCGAAATCACGCCGATCGTGCGCAAAATCCTTCGCTGCGACGAATCGGCCAAAATCCAGGAGCAGATCGAGCGGCTCAATGCGATGTAACGCCCCGATGGCGCCCCTCCGGCAATTTGACTTTTGCCGGAGCGGGCGGTAACTTCAGCCGGGACTGATGGCGCCGATTTGAACGATCAGCTTGCGGGCGCCCAATAAATACGGCTAAAGCGGAATCAACCCGGTCCGCCTCAAAAAGCTGACCGGGTTTTGTTTTTCCAGCGTCACGTCCGGACACGCTGCCGGACGCCTTGTTCAGTTGGGTAAATTGCGATGTCACAAGAAAAATCCGTCGGAATCGTTGCACCGCAGCGCTTCCGCTTCAACGAGCCGATTGCGCTGAAAAGCGGCGCGCAGCTCCCCGGCTTCGAACTCGTCTATGAAACCTATGGCACGCTCAACGCCGCGCGCTCGAATGCGGTGCTCGTCTGCCACGCCCTCTCCGGCGGCCACCACGTCGCCGGCACCTATGCCGACGACCCGAAGAATGTCGGCTGGTGGGACAACCTGGTCGGCCCCGGCAAGCCGCTCGACACCGACAAGTTCTTCGTCGTCGGCGTCAACAACCTCGGCGGCTGCTTCGGCTCGACCGGCCCGCTGTCGATCAATCCGCAGACCGGCAAGCACTACGGCGCCGATTTTCCGCTCGTCACCGTCGAGGACTGGGTCGCCGCCCACGCCCGGCTGGCCGACCATCTCGGCGTCGACACCTGGGCAGCCGTCATCGGCGGCAGCCTCGGCGGCATGCAGGCACTCGAATGGTCGCTGCAGTTCCCGGATCGCATCCGCCACGCCATCGTGATTGCCTCGGCCCCCAAGCTCTCGGCGCAGAACATCGCCTTCAACGAGGTTGCCCGGCAGGCGATCCTATCCGACCCGGATTTCCACGGCGGCCACTACGCCGAACACGGCGTCGTTCCGGCACGCGGCCTGCGTCTGGCACGCATGGTCGGCCATATCACCTATCTGTCGGATAGCCAGATGGGCGAAAAATTCGGCCGCCAGTTGCGCCACGGCGAGCACAAGTTCAGCTACGACGTCGATTTCGAGATCGAGTCCTACCTGCGCTACCAGGGCGACAAGTTCGCCGGCTTCTTCGACGCCAACACCTACCTGATGACGACGAAAGCGCTCGATTATTTCGACCCGGCCTTCAATTACGACGGCAACCTCGCCGCCGCGCTGGCCCGCGCCAAGGCCAGGTTCCTCGTCGCCAGCTTCTCGACCGACTGGCGCTTCTCGCCGGCGCGCTCGCGCGAGATCGTCTTCGCGCTGTTGCACAACCGGCGCCATGTCGCCTACGCCGAGATCGACTGCGACGCCGGGCACGACTCGTTCCTGCTCGACGACGCGCATTACCACGCCGTGCTGCGCGCCTATCTGGAGAATATTTCGGTATGACCTACGAAAAACCGCGCGGGACGCCCCGGAACCCGCTCACCGCCAAGGAACGCGAACGCTTCGACTTCGCTGTCATCGCCAACTGGATTCCCCCGGGCGAACGGGTACTCGATCTCGGTTGCGGCGATGGCCGGTTGCTGCGCTATCTGCGCGAAACAAAGGACGTCGACGGCTACGGCGTCGAGATTGACGACGAGAGCGTGCTCGCCTGCATCCGCAACGGTGTCGACGTCATCCAGATCGATATCGAGCGCGGCCTGTCCGGCTTCGAGAGTCAGTCATTCAACCACGTCATCATTTCGCAGGCGCTGCAGGCGATGCGCGCCACCGAACGCATCCTCACCGAAATGCTGCGCGTCGCCGAGGAAGCGGTCATCAGCTTTCCCAACTTCGCCTACCGCGCCAACCGCGAGGCGATCACCGGCGGCCACATGCCTGTGTCCGAAGACCTGCCCTACGAGTGGTACGACACGCCGAACGTGCGCTTCTTCACCATCGTCGATTTCGAGGCGTTGTGCGAGAAGCTCGGCATCGAGATCCGCGAACGGCTGGCCTTCGACGTTTTCGGCCAACCGGTAGCTGACGACCCCAACCTGAACGGCAGCCTCGCCTTCTACCGTCTCGGGCGAAAAGCCTGATGGCCGCGCTGCCCGAAAGCTTGCGGGTGCTGCTCACCCGCAAGATGCTGATCTGCGTCTTCACCGGCTTCAGTTCCGGCCTGCCGCTCTATCTGCTGCTCAACCTGCTGCCGGCCTGGCTGCGCAGTGAAGGCGTCGATCTGAAAACGATCGGCTTTTTCGCGCTGATCCAGTTTCCGTACACCTGGAAATTCCTCTGGTCGCCGTTCCTCGACCGCTACGCACTGCCGCTGCTCGGCCGTCGGCGCGGCTGGTCGCTGCTGATGCAGATCGGCCTGTTGCTGTCGATCGGCTTCCTCGGCGGCCTGTCGCCGCAGACAAGCATCGCGCCGGTACTCTGGCTGGCCACCTTGCTCGCCCTCTTTTCAGCCACGCAGGACATCGCGCTCGACGCCTTCCGGCGCGAACTGCTCACCGAAGCCGAACTCGGCCTCGGCAACGCCGTGCACGTAAATGCCTACCGCGTCGCCGGACTGGTGCCCGGCTCGCTGTCGCTGATCCTCGCCGACCAGTTGCCGTGGGCGCAGGTATTCTGGATCACCGCCGCCTTCATGCTGCCGGGCATGCTGATGACGCTGCTCATCCGCGAACCCGCCTCGGCGCGAACGGCCCCCAAAACCCTGCGCGAGGCCGTGGTCGAGCCCTTTCACGAATTCATCAACCGTGCCGGCGTGCGCGAGGCACTGCTGATCCTCGCCTTCATCTTCCTCTACAAACTGGGCGATTCGCTGTGCACGGCACTGGCGACGCCGTTCTATCTCGACATGGGTTTCACCAAGACCGATATCGGGCTGATCGCCAAGCATGCCGGCTTGTGGCCGGCCGTCATCGGCGGCCTGCTCGGCGGTTTGTGGATGGTGCGCCTCGGCATCAACCGCGCCCTCTGGCTGTTCGGCGTCGTGCAGATCGTCTCGATCCTCGGCTTTGCCTGGCTGGCCTGGCTCGGGCCACAGACGATCATCGGCGCCGAGCAGCGGCTGGCGCTGGCCGGCGTCATCGGACTGGAAGCCCTCGGCGTCGGCCTCGGCACGGCGGCCTTCGTCGCCTTCATCGCCCGCGCCACGCACCCGGCCTACACGGCCACGCAATTCGCCTTATTCACCAGCCTCGCCGCCGTGCCGCGCACCTTCATCAACGCCTCGGCCGGCTGGCTCGTCGAAAACATGGGCTGGATGAGCTTTTTCCTGCTCTGCTTCGTGCTCGCCGTACCCGGCATGCTGCTGCTTGCGCGCGTCGCGCCCTGGTACGAGGCCAAACCGAAGGAAGCCCTGCAAAATGCCTGAACACCGCACCTCGGCCCCGCTTTCCGCCACATATTCCGACGCGCTCATCGACGCGGCCCGTGATCTCTCGGCCGCGGTCGACCGGCTCGCCTTCGCGCCGCCCGTCTCGCACATCTACAACCCGCTCGACTACGCTTGGGCGCCCCATGAAACGTACCTTCGCCGCTTCGGCAACGGCCGCAAGGAGATCGTCTTTCTCGGCATGAATCCGGGACCGTTCGGCATGGTGCAATGCGGCGTCCCGTTCGGCGAAATCGCCGCCGTCCGCGACTGGATGGGCATTGAAGCCGACGTCATCAAACCGGCGCAGGAAAACCCGAAACGGCCGATCGAAGGTTTCGCCTGCGCCCGCTCTGAAGTCAGTGGCCGTCGACTGTGGGCGCTGTTCCAGGAGCGTTTCGGCAGCGCCGAGGCTTTTTTCTCCGCGCATTTCGTCGCCAACTACTGCCCGCTCGCCTTCTTCGATCACGGCCGCAACCTGACGCCCGACAAACTGCCCGCCGCCGAAGCCAGCCCGCTCTACGCGGCGTGCGACCAACACCTGCGACGGCTCGTCGAAATTCTCGAACCGGAGTGGGTGATCGGGATCGGGGGGTTCGCCGAAGCACGCGCCAAGGAAGCGCTGAACGGCATGGACGTGCGTATCGGCAAGGTGCTGCATCCCAGCCCCGCCAGCCCGGCCGCCAATCGCGGCTGGTCGGAAGCGGCAACGAAGCAGCTCATCGCTCAGGGCATCTGGCCGCCGGCAGGGTAAAAAAACGAATCGCGGCTGGCGCCACGCCCCGATCAGAATTCAGAGCAGCGACAGGCCGACGGACATGAAGCGGCTGCGCACCGTCCGCCAGATCTGCCAGACGGAGAAACCGCGCCGCGTCCAGCGCCACAATCGGCTCGGCCTGAAGGCGATAAGCGCCGTCATTGCGATAGCCACCCACGCCGGATGAGACTTGACGAACGAAACGCCCGACCGGATGCGGCCAACCGCCCGGTCGACGCGCGATAAGGCCATCACCACCGGTTGGGACTGACGGCCCAACTCGGCGCGCTGAGCGGCGATGCGTTCAAGCAAACGCCCCCGCTTCACAAGAATTTCATCGAGCCGTCTGTTCATTTTCCAGTGCGGCTTTCAATTGACGGATATCTTCCTGAAGTTCCGCGATGCTGGCGGCAAATACCGGTTCCGGCCGAACGGTCGCGCGTTTGAACAGCACGCAACAGAACGCGCCTCCGGCAAGAAACACCCCCGCCGCCCCACCCAGCACGACGAGCCGGCTTTCCCAGAACAATGCCGCCATCAGAGCGACAAAGAGCAGCACGCCGACACCGAGGCAAAACGCCATGCCCTGAGCCAGAAAGACAAGACGAATGGCACGCAGTTTCTCCTCCTCGATCTCGTTGCCGAGGAGTTCCAGCCGCGTCTTGCCCGTCGCCAGCAGCGTTGCCGAAATATTTTTCAGGGCGGCGAACAGACCGCTCTGTTCACCGCCTTGGGGTGCGCTCATAGGGTATCGCTTTGATTAACGACGACCAATGATCACACCGATGAGGAAGCCGATGCCGGCCGCGATGCCGACGGCTTGCCAGGGCTTGTCATGCACGTAATCGTCGGTGGCACGTGCGGCCGCCTTGGTCCTGTCGACCAGCGCGGCCTCGGCGTCAGCCAGACGCACCTTGGCATCCCGCAGACGGTCGCTGATGCGCTCACGCAAATCGCCGATCTTTTCACCTGCAACACCGGCGGTCGCGCGCAGAATCTCCTCTGCATCGGAAACCACGACTTTCATGTCGGAAACAATTTTTTGTTTGCTGCTCATATCGGTCACCTCTGACATAGCACACCTCATTCTTGGAAAGGTTCGGGGAGTATGGAACGGAGCGATCATGCATCCGCTGCCACCATTTTCAGATTATCCAATTTGCGAGCCTGAAGCAATGCCAATCGGGGCATTGTAGTCAACGATCAGCGGCGCATGATCCGAGAAGCGCTGCTCCTTATACACGCGCGCCGCACTTACCCTTTCGGCCAGCCCGCGCGTCGCCAGTTGATAATCGAGCCGCCAGCCGACATTCTTCGTCCACGCCTGACCGCGATTCGACCACCACGTATAGCACTCGTCCGTCGCCGCCGGATGACAGCGCCGGTAGGCATCGCACCAGCCGCCCTCCTCCAGAACCCGGCCAATCCACGCCCGCTCCTCGGGCAGAAAACCCGAATTCTTCTGGTTGGATTTCCAGTTTTTCAGGTCGATTTCCCGGTGCGCGATGTTCCAGTCGCCGCAAACGACTACCTCACGGCCGCTCTTGCCGAGTTCAAGCAGATGCGGATAGAAAACCTCCATGAAGCGGAACTTCGCTGCCTGACGTTCCGGAGAACTTGACCCGGAAGGCAGATAAAGCGAAACCACCGAGAGACGGCCGAAATCCGCCCGCAGATAACGCCCTTCGGCATCGAATTCCGGATGACCGATGCCTTCGACAACGGCATCGGGCGCGTGCCGGCTCCACAGGCCAACACCGCTATAGCCTTTCTTTTCGGCACAGTGATAAATGGCGTGCATGCCGTCCGGCGCGCGCATGTCATCCGACAGATCGCCATGCTGCGCCTTGAGCTCCTGCACGCAGACGAAATCGGCGTCCTGCCCCGCCAGCCACGGCAGGACGCCCTTGCTCCACGCGGAGCGGATGCCGTTGAGGTTTAGGGTAATGATGCGTAACATAAGTGCTCCCGCCGACTCCGGCTTTGAACGACATTGATTGCGGTTGTTATGGATTTTCGTCAGGAATTTATCGAGTTCGCCCTTGCCCAGAACGTATTGCGCTTCGGCGAATTCAAGACCAAGGCCGGGCGCCTCTCGCCTTATTTTTTCAACGCCGGGCTGTTCAATGACGGCAATGCACTCGACCGGCTCTCGCAATTTTACGCGAAGGCCATCGTCGCCAGCGGGATCGCCCCCGACATGCTGTTCGGCCCTGCCTACAAGGGCATCCCGCTCGTCGCCGTCAGTGCGCTGGCACTGGCCCGCGATGGCCACAACCTGCCGTTTGCCTTCAACCGCAAGGAGGTCAAGGATCACGGCGAAGGCGGCAACATCATCGGTGCGCCATTGAGCGACCGGGTGCTGATCGTCGACGACGTGATTTCCGCCGGCACCTCGGTGCGCGAGTCGGTCGAGATCATCCGCGCCGCCGGCGCCACGCCCTGCGGCGTCGTCATCGCGCTGGACCGCATGGAGCGCGGCACGGGCGAGTTGTCGGCCGTGCAGGAAGTCGAGCGCGATTACGGCATCCCGGTCGTTGCCGTCGCCACCCTCGACGATCTGATGGCTTACCTGGAACAGCGGTCCGATTTCGAGGACTACCGGCAAGCCGTTGCCCGTTACCGCGAGGAGTATGGCGTTGCGTATCGCCGCTAGATTCGCGACGGCGCTCCTCTACGGCCTGCTGCCGCTCTCGGGTGAAGCGACGGCGGCCTCGCCAGCCGCGGCCGGCGGCAGCAATTTTTACTGTTGCACCGACGCAAACGGCAAACAGATGTGCGGCGACATTCTCCCGCCGGCGTGTCACAGCCGCGCTTATCGCGAAGTTGGCAGCAATGGGCTAACGCGCCGTCACGTCGACGCACCGCCAACGGCCGAACAACGACGCCAGCGCGCCATTGAAGAAGAAAAGCAGAAAGCCGAGGAAGCGGCTCTCAAGGAAAAACAGCGCAAGGATCAGGCGCTGCTCAACACCTACGGCAGCCTTGACGACATTGAAGCCATGCGCGAACGCGCCCGCTCGGACGTAATCAAATCGATCAACGCGGCCCAGTCACGGATCGGCGAAATCAGCAAAAAGCGTAAGAAATACCAGCAGGACGCCGAGTTCTACAAAAACAAGCCGTTGCCCGTCGAAGTCCGCAAAGGCTTGAAGGACAGCGAGGCGGAAATCAAGACGCAGGAGTCGATCGTCGAGGCCAAGAAGAAGGAGTTGGCTGTCATCGAAGCCAAATACAACAATGATCGCCAGCACTACCTTGAGCTGACGCAACGCCCTGCCCCGACAGCCAGCCGTTAAGCGCCACAATCAGTCAAACAAAAACGGCCGGAACGCCCCTCGAGGCATTCCGGCCGTTTTTTCTACCTCGGCGCCCTAAATCAGCCGAGCTTCTTGCGCAACAGTTCGTTGACCTGCTGCGGATTGGCCTTGCCTTTGGTCGCCTTCATCGCCTGACCGACCAGCGCATTGAAGGCCTTTTCCTTGCCGGCCCTGAATTCGGCGACCATTGCTTCATTTGCCGCCAGTACGCCGTCGATCAGCGCTTCGATGGCGCCGGTGTCGGTGATCTGCTTGAGCCCCTGCTTCTCAATGATCTCGTCGGCCGAGCGGCCTTCGCCGTTCCAGAGTGCCTCGAAAACCTTCTTGGCGATGTTGTTGGAGATGGTGTTGTCGGCGATGCGCGCGACCAGTCCGCCAAGTTGCGCGGCGGAAACCGGCGAATCGGCCAGCTCCTTGCCGTCCTTGTTGAGACGCGCCGCCAGATCGACCATGACCCAGTTGGCACAGGGCTTGGCAGCGGCATTTCCGGCAACAGCAACGGCGGCTTCGTAGTAGTCAGCGATTTCCAGCGAGGAGGTCAAGGTCGTCGCATCGTAGGCCGACAGGTTGTAATCGGCCATGAAGCGCTGTTTCTTGGCGGCCGGCAGCTCGGGCATCGCGCTGCGCGTCCGCTCGACCCAATCGCGGTCGATGATCAGCGGCAGCAGGTCGGGGTCGGGGAAATAGCGGTAGTCGTGCGCGTCTTCCTTCGAGCGCATGGCGCGCGTTTCGCCGGTATCCGGGTCGAACAGCACGGTGGCCTGCTCGATGCGCCCGCCGTCCTCGATCGTGGCGATCTGCCACTGCACCTCGTAATCGATGGCCTGCTGCATGAAGCGGAAGGAGTTGAGGTTCTTGATCTCGCGCCGCGTGCCGAATTCCTTTTGCCCGAGCGGACGCACGGAGACGTTGGCGTCGCAGCGGAACGAGCCTTCCTGCATGTTGCCATCGCAGATACCGATCCAGCGCACCAGCGCATGCAACGCCTTGGCGTAGGCCACGGCCTCGGCCGACGAGCGCATGTCCGGCTCGGTGACGATTTCCAGCAACGGCGTGCCGGCCCGGTTGAGGTCGATGCCGGTCTTGCCGTGGAAATCCTCGTGCAAGGACTTGCCGGCGTCTTCCTCGAGGTGGGCGCGCGTCAGATTGATCGTCTTTTCCGTGGCCGTATCGCCTTGGCCGAGCGTGATATTCACCTTGCCGCCAACCACCACCGGCAGTTCGTACTGGCTGATCTGGTAGCCCTTGGGAAGGTCAGGGTAGAAATAATTCTTGCGGGCGAATACGGATTTCGGCGCCACTTCAGCCTCGACGGCCAGCCCGAAGCGGATCGCGCAGTCGACGGCGCCCTTGTTGAGCACTGGCAGCACACCGGGCAGCGCGATATCAACGGCATTGGCCTGCACATTCGGCTCAGCGCCGAAGGCGGTCGAACTGCCGGAGAAAATTTTGGATTGCGTCGAGAGCTGAACGTGCGTCTCGATACCGATGACGACTTCCCATTGTTTCATTGTCAATTACTCACTTATCAAGAACAGCGACCATTCCGGGCATCGACCAGGATCGGCCACAGGTAACTGAAGGCATCGCCGGTGCATTGGGTCTGGCAGCTGTTGAACGACACAGTGACGCCTTTCTTGCCGCCCAACTCCTGCTCCCACATGCGCACCGTGCAGGCGCTGCCTTTTTCGGCCAGCACGACGTTCGGCATCCGGGCCGTCTGTTCGAAATCATTCATGTCAAAGCGGCAAACGCCCTGCTTCGGGATGTTGACCTCGGCCGAAAAGCGCTTGACATCGGCCTTCACCACCTGCAAATCCAGGCTGCCATGCCCGCCGTTCACATCCTTGAAGCGGCAACGTGTGCGCACGTTCAACTCTCTGTCCGGCATCGGTTTCAGATTACGGCCGGCAAGATGCTTCAACGGCTGCGATTTGAGCTCCGGCTTCGCGGCCGTCTCCGCTTTGGCCGGCGCCTCCAGCGTTTGGTCGGGCGGAGAACCGGCACAACCCGCCAACAGCAGGAACGGCACAACGAGGCAGATCCGCTTCATCGGAACGCTCAGACGAGTCCGGCCGGATGTTGCAGATGCCAATCCGTCACCTGCTGGTAGCGGTGCGCCACATTCAGCAATTTCGCTTCGCTGAAATAGTCGCCGATCAGTTGCAGACCTGCCGGCAATCCACCGGCAAAACCGCACGGCACCGACATCCCGGGCAGACCGGCAAGATTGACGGCAATCGTGTAGATATCGGACAGGTACATCTGGACCGGATCGGCCGCCCTCTCGCCGAGCTTGAACGCGGTACTCGGACTGGTCGGCCCCATGATCACATCGCATTGCTTGAACGCTTCGACGAAATCGTTGGCGATCAGGCGGCGGATGCGCTGCGCCTGCAGGTAATAGGCGTCGTAATAGCCATGCGACAACACATAGGTGCCGATCAGGATGCGGCGCTTCACTTCGGCGCCGAAGCCCTGCGCGCGGCTCTTGCTGTACATGTCGCTGAGGTCGGCGTACTCGGGGGCGCGATAGCCGTAGCGCACACCGTCGAAGCGCGACAGGTTCGAGCTGGCTTCGGCCGGCGCGATCACGTAGTAGGCCGGCACGGAGAGCTTCATGTTCGGCAGGCTGACTTCGACTGTTTCGGCACCGAGCTTGCGATACTCGGCAATCGCCGCTTCGACCAGCGCCATGACCTCGGGCGTACAGCCTTCGCCGAAGAATTCCTTCGGCAGGCCGATTTTCAGGCCGGCCAGCGGTTTTTCCAGATCGCGGCCGTAGTCTTCGGCTGGGCGGTCGAGGCTGGTCGAATCGCGCTCGTCGAAACCGGCCATCGTGTTGAGCAGCAGCGCGCAATCCTCGGCCGAACGCGCCATCGGCCCGCCCTGATCGAGCGACGAGGCAAAGGCAATCATGCCGTAACGCGAAACGACGCCGTAGGTCGGCTTGAGGCCGGTCAGGTTGCAGAGCGCCGCCGGTTGACGGATCGAGCCGCCGGTATCGGTGCCGGTCGCCGCCGGTGCCAGCAGCGCCGCCACAGCGGCGGCGGAACCGCCCGACGAGCCGCCGGGCACGCGTGCGTTATCCCACGGGTTCTTGACCGAGCCGAAATAGGACGTCTCGTTCGACGAGCCCATGGCGAATTCGTCCATGTTCGTCTTGCCAAGGATGACGCTGCCGGCCGCGTTGAAACGTTCGATTACCGTCGCGTCGTAGGGGCTGACGAAGTTGCCGAGCATCTTCGAGCCGCAGGTCGTCAGCCAGCCCTTGGCACAGAAAATATCCTTCTGTGCCAGCGGGATGCCGGTCAGCGGCCCGGCCTGACCAGCGGCGCGTAACGCGTCAGCCGCCTGGGCCTGCGCCAGGCTTTTCTCGGCATCGACAGTGATGTAGGCGTTGACCGACGGATTGAGACGGGCGATGCGATCGAGATAGAGCTGAGTCAGCTCGACGCTGGAGATTTCCTTGGCGGCCAGCGCCTGGGCGAGGGAAGAAAGGCTACGCGTAATCATTCGATCACCTTCGGCACAAGATAGAGACCGGCTTCCGTTTCCGGCGCCACGGCCTGAAAGGCGTCGCGGCGGTTCTGCTCGGTCACGGCGTCGGCGCGCAGGCGCTGGGCGAGATCCTGAGCGTGCGCCATCGGCTCGATGCCTTGCGTATCGACGGCCTGCATTTCTTCGATCAGGGTGAAAATTCCGTTCAGGTGGCCGAGCGTGCTTTGCGCCTCGGCGTCGCTGATTTCGATCCGGGCCAGATGGGCGACGCGCCGGACTTGTTCCAGAGTGAGCGACATGGTAATGAAATCAGTAAGGTATTAAAACAATAAGCCTTATAAGGTATCATAAATGCTTTGCTCGCCGCAGTTCTGCGGGAGTCCTACACGCACATACAGGCACAGGCATGTTCAGTTTTCTCCGCAGTTACTTCTCCAATGACCTGGCGATCGACCTCGGCACGGCCAACACGCTGATCTACGTTCGCGGCAAGGGCATTGTTCTCGACGAACCGTCGGTCGTCGCCATCCGCATGGACGGCGGCCCCAACGCCAAAAAATCGATTCAGGCCGTCGGCCAAAGCGCCAAGGAAATGCTCGGCAAGGCGCCGGGCGCCATCACCGTCATTCGTCCGATGAAGGACGGCGTGATCGCCGACTTCACCGTCACCGAGCAGATGTTGAAGCAGTTCATCCGTAAGGTGCACGATTCGCGCATGCTCTCGCCGAGCCCGCGCATCATCATCTGCGTGCCGTCGGGCTCGACGCAGGTCGAGCGCCGCGCCATCCGCGAATCGGCGCTCGGCGCCGGTGCGTCGCAGGTTTTCCTGATCGAGGAGCCGATGGCCGCCGCAATCGGTGCCGGCCTGCCGGTCTCCGAACCAACCGGTTCGATGGTCGTCGATATCGGTGGTGGCACCACCGAAGTCGGTGTCATCTCGCTCGGCGGCATGGTTTATTCCGGCTCGGTGCGCGTCGGCGGCGACAAGCTCGACGAAGCAATCATCAACTACATCAGCCGCAACTACGGCATGCTGATCGGCGAAAACACCGCCGAAAGCATCAAGAAGGGCATCGGTTCCGCCTTCCCGGGCGCCGAAGTCCGCGAAATGGAAGTTTCCGGCATCAACAAGGCCGAAGGCATTCCGCGCAAATTCACGATTTCGTCGAACGAAATCCTCGAAGCGCTGACCGAACCGCTCAACAACGTCGTTTCCGCCGTCAAGTCGGCACTCGAAAAGACGCCGCCCGAACTCGGTGCCGACATCGCCGACAAGGGCATGGTGCTGACCGGTGGCGGCGCGCTGCTGCGCGATCTTGACCGCCTGCTGATGGAAGAAACCGGCCTGCCGGTGATCGTCGCCGAAGAGCCGCTGACCTGCGTCGCGCGTGGCTGCGGCATGGCGCTCGAGCGCATGGACAAGCTCGGCAGCATCTTCGCCTCGGATTGACGGGCATAGCCAGAACGACGCAAAGAGTGTTGGCAGCCACGGCCGCCGCACTCTCGCCTGAGCGGGGCCGAAAACGGCTTTCGCTCACGGCTTGCCTCTCACGCCCCGCCCGCTCCGCTCGTTAGGCACCACCGAACCCCATGGACTATCAGCCGCCTCCCTTTTTCAAACGCGGCCCGGCGCCGCTGGCGCAGCTTTCGTTCTACGCCGCGCTTTCGCTGGCACTGATTTTTATCGATTCGCGCTTTCAGACGCTGGAGATCCTGCGCCAAGGGGTTTCCCTGATCACGCACCCGATCCAGCGCGTCGTCCAGAAACCGGTCGAGATGCTGCAGAACGCGGCCGGCTACCTGTCGGGCATGGATTCGCTGCGCGAACAAAACAGCCGCCTGGAACGCACCCACGTAGAAAATGCGACAACACTGCTGCGCGCGCAACATCTGGAAGCCGAAAACGAGCGACTGCGCCAGTTGCTCGAAGTCAAGGAAAGCAAGAAAGCGCAAGGGCGCGTCGCCCAGCTTCTCTATACGGTGCGCGATCCCTACTCCCGGCGCATCGTCGTTGACAAGGGGCAGCAGGACAACATTGTTCCCGGACAACCGGTCGTGGACGAAAAAGGTGTCATCGGCCAGGTAACGCGCGTCTTCCCCTACGTTTCGGAGGTCACCCTGATCACCGACAAGGATCAGGTGGTGCCCGTCCAGATCTTGCGCAACGGCCTGCGCTCCGTGGTATTCGGCGTCGGCAACGGGCGTCTCGAGCTGCGTTTTTTACCGAACAATGCCGACGTGGAAAAAGGCGACCTGATCGTCACTTCGGGACTGGACGGCATCTTTCTGCCCGGTCTGGCGGTGGCTCGGGTCGTCAGCGTGGAGCGCGACGCCTCGTATTCGTTCGCGCGCATCCATTGCGAACCGCTCGCCGGCGTCGAGAATTTCGGCCTCGTCATGGTGCTCGACCCGCGTGAACCGCTGGACCTGCCGGGCGAATTGACCGAAAAGGCGAGCAAATCCAAACCAGCCGACGGACGCGGCAAAGCCGCGGCCCGGAACGAACGGCCGCGCAAGGAATAACCGATGCCCCATTCCTTCGCCTCGTCGCGCATTCTTCTGCCGGTACGTCCCTGGTTTATCGGCCTCAGCCTGATCGCCGCCCTGACGCTCAATTTCCTGCCTACCTCGGCGTGGCCCTGGATGCCCGACTGGGTCGCCTTGGTACTGTTGTTCTGGAGCATCCGCGAACCGCGGCGGGTCGGCATGGGAAGCGCTTTTCTGCTCGGCGTCCTCATGGATGTCGCCGATGCCAGCGTGATGGGCCAGCATGCGCTGGCCTATGTTCTCGCCGCCTATGCTGCCTCTTCCCTGTCGCGTCGCATTTTGTGGTTTCCGATGGCACAGCAGGCCTTGCACGTTCTCGCCCTCCTCGCGATCGTGCAACTGATTCAACTCGGCGCCCGCGCCATGACCGGCGAGGAATTCCCCGGACTGGCTTACTTCATCGGACCTTTGATTGGCGCCCTCCTCTGGTGGCCGCTCACCTTCATCCTGTTGCTGCCGCAATACCGGCCGGTCGACCGCGACGAAAACCGCCCGATCTAGGCGCCAAAGAAAACTTCGGGACACACCGCCTTGCTTATCCGGCACTCGTCTTTCAACACCACCGACAGCGACCTCGACCGGTTCCGCAACCGGATCGTCGTCGTCGCGGCCTTGGTGCTGCTCGCCTTCGGCGTCCTGCTGGCCCGCTTCGTTTACCTGCAGGTCATCCAGCACGACTACTACACCACCCGCGCCGAAGACAACCGCATCTCGCTGGTGCCGATACCGCCCAACCGCGGCACCATCGTCGACCGCAACGGCATCGTGCTGGCGCGCAACTATTCGGCGTTCACCCTCGAAATCACGCCGTCGAAGGTCAAGGATCTGGACGCGACCATCGACGCGCTGGCGACGCTGGTCGACATTCAGCCCAAGGACAAACGGCGCTTCCGCAAGCTGCTCGAGGAAAGCAAGTCCTTCGAGAGCCTGCCGATCCGCGCGCGCCTTTCGGACGAGGAGGTGGCACGCTTTGCCGCCAACCGCTATCGTTTCCCCGGCGTGGAGGTCAAGGCCCGGCTGTTCCGGCAATACCCGCTCGGCCCCAGCGCCTCGCACGCCATCGGCTACATCAATCGCATCAACAAGAAAGACCTCGAGCACATCGAGGCCAACGACCAGGCCGCCAACTACAAGGGCACCGACCACATCGGCAAGACCGGCTTGGAGCAGAAATACGAGTTTCACCTGCACGGCATCACCGGTTACGAGCGGGTCGAAATCGACGCCGGCGGTCGCGCTGTGCGCGGCCTCTCACGCACGGCGCCGGTATCCGGCAACAACCTGACGCTAACGCTCGACATCAAGCTGCAGGAAATCGCCGAGAAAGCTTTCGGCGACCGGCGCGGCGCGCTCGTGGCCATCGAGCCGTCGACGGGCGGCATTCTGGCGCTCGTTTCGACCCCCTCCTTCGATCCCAATCTGTTCATCGACGGCATCCGCGCCGAAGACTGGAACGAACTCAACGATTCGCCGAATCGGCCAATGATCAACCGCGCCCTGAACGGCGCCTATCCACCGGGATCGACCTTCAAGCCGTTCATGGCGCTGGCCGCGCTTGAACTCGGCAAACGCACCGCCGGTCAAGCCATCGCCGACCCCGGCTTCTTCAACTTTGGCGGTCACACCTTCCGCGACGACAAGAAGGGCGGCCACGGCATCGTCGACATGTACAAATCGATCGTCGAATCGTGCGATACCTACTACTACATCCTCGCCAACGACATGGGCATCGACAACATCGCCCGCTTCATGGCCCCGCTCGGCTTCGGCAGCAAGACCGGAATCGACATCGACGGCGAATCGGCCGGCGTGTTGCCCTCGCCGGAATGGAAGAAACGCCGCTTCAAGCGCCGCGAACAGCAGAAATGGTTCGCCGGCGAAACGATCTCGATCGGCATCGGCCAGGGCTACAACGCGTACACGCCGATCCAGCTCGCCCAGGCCACCGCGATGCTGGTCAACAACGGCGTCCTCTTCCGTCCGCACCTCGTCAAATACATCACCGACAGCAAGAGCGGTGCGAAAACGATGATCGAGCCACAGCCGCTACGCTCGCTGCACTGGAAAAAGGAACACGTCGAAACGATCAAGAAGGCAATGGTTGGCGTCAACAAGGAAGGGACCGGCGCCCGCGCCTTCGCCGGTGCTGAATACACCTCCGGCGGCAAGACCGGCACGGCCCAGGTGTTCAGCCTGAAGGGCAGCGAATACAAGGCATCGCAGATCAAGGAGCACCTGCGCGATCACGCGCTGTTCATCGCTTTCGCCCCCGTCGACGAGCCGAAAATCGCCCTCGCCGTCCTCGTCGAAAACGGCGGTTTTGGCGCCCAGTCGGCCGCACCGATCGCACGCATGGTGCTCGATTACTACCTCCTGGGCAAAAAACCGAAAGGGGCGGCGCAGGAGGATGAAGCCGCGACCGAGGAGGATCCCCATGATCAATGATTATCTGCGCCGCTTCCGCGCCGGCCTCGTCGCCCACCTCGACCTGCCGCTGCTGCTCATCGTGCTTTGCCTGATGACCATCGGCCTGTTCACAATCTACAGCGCCACCTACTACGCGACCAACCGGACGGGTGACCAGGTGCTCAACCTGGCGGTCGGTTTCATCCTCATGCTTGCCGTTGCGCGCCTGTCGCCGCAAAAGCTGATGCGTTTCGCCGTTCCACTCTATGTCGCCGGAGTCGTGCTGTTGGTCTTGGTGGCCCTGTTCGGCATCACGGTCAATGGCTCCCGCCGCTGGCTGTCGCTCGGTTTCACGCGCATCCAGCCGTCGGAAATCCTCAAGATCGCGACACCGTTGATGATCGCCTGGTATTTCCAGAAGCACGAAGCGGCCTTGAATACCCGCCATTACATCGGCGCCTGCCTGCTGCTGCTGATCCCGTTCGCCCTGATCGCCAAGCAGCCCGACCTTGGCACGGCAGTCCTCGTCGGTAGCGCCGGTTTTTACGTCATCTTTTTTGCCGGATTGTCGTGGAAGGTGATCATCGGCCTGGTCGTCGCCGGTGCCAGCGCCGCCCCCTTTCTCTGGCACATGCTCCACGACTACCAGCGCCGGCGCATCCTGACCCTGCTTGACCCGTCGAGCGACCCGCTCGGCGCCGGCTACCACATCATCCAATCGACGATTGCCATCGGCTCCGGCGGCAGTTTCGGCAAGGGCTGGCTAGAAGGAACGCAGACACACCTCGAATTCATCCCCGAACGCCACACCGACTTCATCTTCGCCGTCTTCTCGGAGGAGCACGGGCTGCTTGGCAACGGCATCCTGCTCGTCCTCTATCTGATGCTGATCGGACGCGGCCTGATCATCGCCGCCAATGCCTCGACGCTGTTCGCCCGCGTCCTCGCCGGCTCGATTTCGCTCAGCTTCTTCACCTACGCCTTCGTCAACATGGGCATGGTCAGCGGCATTCTGCCGGTCGTCGGTGTCCCGCTCCCGTTCATGAGCTATGGCGGCACGGCGCTGGTGACCCTGTTTCTCGGGCTTGGTATGCTGATGAGCATTCAGTCGCACCGGATGCTGGTCAAGCAGTAGCAAGGAGGTCTCGGGGATGAGAAATCGCAGGAGCGCAACGCTGGTCATTCTTCTGTTGCTCGCCGGCTGCGGCGGACAACCGGCCCGCATCGGCGACGGCACGCCGGCCGGAACGGAAGCCGAAAAATCATCGACGAAGACGGCGCGCAAGCCCGCCGTGACGCTCAAGCGCGGCGGCGGTTACTACAAGGACGACGGCCCGGGCGACGACATTCCGGACAACCTCGACGACATCCCCGACGCCCAGCCGCGCCTCGAAGCGCTGCACCGCTTCGCCAACCGGCCCTACGTCGTCCTCGGCAAATCCTACGTCCCGGCCACCCAGCTACAACCGTTCAGGGAGCGTGGCATCGCCAGCTGGTACGGCAAGAAATTCCATGGCCAGAAGACCTCGATCGGCGAGCCGTACGACATGTTCTCGATGACGGCCGCGCACCCGACGCTGGCCATTCCGTCCTACGTGCGCGTCACCAACGTCAGCAACGGCAAGTCCGTCGTCGTGCGCGTCACCGACCGCGGCCCCTTCCATGCCGACCGTGTCATCGACCTCTCCTATGCCGCCGCCTACCGTCTCGATTACATCAACAACGGCAGCACGCAAGTCGAAGTTGAATCCATCATTCCCGACGGGTCGCTGATGCTGGCCTCAGCACCGCCCACGCCGGCGGCTTCGCTGCCCAAGCCACCGACAACCACCCAGACCGCCGGCCGCGATGAAATCGAAATGCTGGCCAGCAAACTGAGCAGCAGCGAGATCACCTTCACGCCGCAGACCGGTACCAGTCTGCCGCCGGTCGTGCAAAAAGGCGTCTTCCTGCAACTCGGCGCCTTTTCCAGCGCCGACAACGCCGAGAGCCTGCGTTCGCACCTGTCGCGCGAACTCGATTGGCTAACCGAAGGCATCCAGATCAATGCCGGCGGCGGCATCCATCGCGTGCATCTCGGCCCCTATCCGAGCCGGGCCGACGCCGAAAAGGTCGCCGAAAAAATCCGCTTGGCGCTCGGCTACAAGCCGGCGTTCGTAACGCGCTAACCGACAAGCCCCTCCTTTTTCCCGATCTACGCTCCAAACGGCCGATTGCGAAAATAATTGCATGGCAGCGGCAAGATCCCCGCCACTTTGCACTACCATTTTCGTTTCCGCGCCGCCGTGAATCACAACGATGCCAAGCCTGAACTACAAACATTTGCGCTATTTCTGGGTTGTTGCCAAATCGGGCAGCATCGCCCGCGCCAGCAAACACCTGCATTTGACGCCACAGTCGATCAGCGGCCAGCTTGGCGAATTCGAGTCGGTGCTGGGCATTGAACTGTTCCGTCGCGTTGGACGAGGTCTCGAACTGACCGAGGCCGGCGAACGCATGCTCGGCTACGCCGAACAGATTTTCGCGCTCGGCGATGAATTGATCGATTCGCTGCGCGACCAGTCATTTTCTCAATGCAAGCCGTTCCGCATCGGCATCGCCGACTCGGTGCCGAAAATGGTCGCTTTTCGCCTGGTCAAACCCTCGCTCTCCAGCGAGGAGCCGATCAAGCTGATCTGCCGCGAAGGCCGCCTGACGACGCTACTCGCCGATCTGGCGGTGCATCGGCTCGACATGGTGATCGCCGACCGGCCGATGCCCGAGAATCTCAACGTGCGCGGCTACGATCATTTTCTCGGCGAAAGCGGGATCAGTTTCTTCGGCACCGGGGAACTGCTCGGGCAAACCGACCTCCCCTTTCCGCAACTGCTCGATGGCGCGCCCTTCCTCCTGCCCGGTGCCGACGTCGCCCTGCATACACGGCTGATGCGCTGGTTCGAAGCCGAACGCCTGCGCCCGCGCATCATCGGCGAGTTTGACGACAGTGCCTTGCTCAAGGCTTTCGGCCAGGCCGGTATCGGCTTTTTCGCTGCACCGTCGGCGATCGAAAGCGAGCTCATGCAAAAGAGCGGCATCACGGTCATCGGGCGCACCGACGCCGTGCGCGAGCAAATCTACGCGATCACCAACGAGCGTAAACTCAGCCACCCGATCATCGCCACGATCTGCCGCGAGGCCCAGCACACGATTTTCGGTGACGCCGGTTCGCCGAACTGAAGCCGCAAGACCTCCCGGCAACCACGCAACACACAGGATTTTTCGACGCATCCAAGCCAATAATCCTTGTTTTCTTTGCAATCAGAGTTGCGTACCCTTACGCACTCTTTCCTAACTCAGGAGTTCAAACATGAAATTTCTCTCGTTGCTGGCTGTTATCTTTGCACTCGGGCTGACGCTGACAGCGGGCGATGCCGAAGCCGCCAAGCGCTTCGGCGGCGGTAAATCCTTCGGTATGCAACGGCAGTCCTCCACGTTCAACAAGCAGAACGCCGCGCCGGCCCCCAACCAGGCCACGGCGCCCAGCGCGGCCAAGAGCGCAACCCCCGGACCACAAGCCGCGCCAGCCAAACGTTCCTGGATGGGGCCTCTGGCCGGCCTCGCCGCCGGTCTCGGTCTGGCGGCACTGGCCTCGCACCTCGGCTTCGGCGAGGGATTGGCGTCGATCATGATGATCGCGTTGCTGGCCATGGTCGCGATGGCGGTGATCGGCTTCTTCATGCGCCGGCGGGCCGCCGCGCAGGGCGGTTCCCGCGTGAGCGGTCTGCAATACGCGACGGCGGGCGCCAACCCGTCGGCCGACGTCAGGCCGTTTGAATATACGGCACCGGTCGGCGGGGGATCGTCCAACACCGCGAGTACCACGGATACCCCGACAGGCGCAGCCATCCCGGCCGATTTCGATGCCGATGCCTTCGTCCGCAACGCCAAGGTCAATTTCATCCGCCTGCAGGCCGCCCATGATGCCGGCAACCTCGACGACATCCGCGAATTCACGACGCCGGAAATGTTCGCCGAGATCAAGATGAACCTCTCCGAACGCGGAAACGCCGCGCAGCAGACCGACGTCGTCACGCTCGACGCGGAAGTGGTCGAAGTCGTCCAGGAAGCGACGCGCTACATCGTCAGCGTGCGGTTTACCGGCCTGATTCGTGAGGACAAGGACGCGACGCCGGAAGCGATCGATGAGATCTGGCACCTTACCAAGGCAACCAGCGGCTCCGGCGGCTGGGTCGTGGCCGGGATCCAGCAGACGCAATAATCACCTCGCTACATTCCGGGCAACCGACGTAGCTTACAGCCCCCGGCGCCGCCCTGCGGCCCCGGGGGTTTTTTTCTCGATCAGCCAGCCCGTCTCCAATCTCGAATGCATTCGTGGCGAACGCCGTCTTTTCGCCGGCATCGGATTCCACGTCGCCGCCGGCGAACTCGTTTATCTGACGGGACAGAATGGCTCCGGAAAAACCAGCTTGCCGCGCCTCCCGTGCGAACTCTCGCCCCCGCGTCCGGCGACATCTTCTGGCACGGCAAGCCGATCGGACAAGCGCCCATAGCAAACGGGCCGGAGAAATCCCCCGGCCCGCCCATTCCTTTGCGCAACAACGGACCGTCGTTTATTCCGGGGCCGAATTGCGGATCAGGTAGTCGAACGCCGAGAGCGACGCCTTGGCGCCTTCGCCCATGGCGATGATGATCTGCTTGTACGGCACCGTCGTGCAGTCGCCGGCCGCAAAGACACCCGCCATCGACGTCTGGCCACGGTTGTCGACCTCGATCTCACCGCGCGGCGAGAGGTTGAGCGTCCCCTTGAGCCAATCGGTGTTCGGCAAGAGGCCGATCTGCACGAAGATGCCTTCGAGCTCGACCTTGTGCGAGTCGCCGGTCGCCCGGTCCTTGTAAACGAGGCCGTTGACCTTTTCGCCGTCGCCGGTCACCTCGGTCGTCTGCGCCTGTGTGATGACCTTGACGTTGGGCAGGCTGAACAGCTTTTTCTGCAGCACGGAATCGGCGCGCAAGGCCGGATCGAATTCGAGCAAAGTCACGTGGCCAACGATACCGGCCAAGTCGATCGCCGCTTCGACGCCGGAGTTGCCGCCGCCGATCACCGCCACGCGCTTGCCCTTGAACAGCGGGCCGTCGCAGTGCGGGCAGAAACAAACGCCGCGCGCCTTGTATTCCTTCTCGCCCGGCACGTTCATTTCGCGCCAGCGGGCGCCGGTCGACAGAATGACCGTCTTGCTCTTCAGCGTCGCGCCGTTCGCCAGGCGCACTTCGGTCAGTCCGTCGGGATCGCTGACCAACGCCTCGGCGCGTTGCAAATTCATGATATCCACGTCGTAGATGCGGACATGCTGCTCGAGGCCGGCGGCGAGTTTCGGCCCGTCGGTTTCCTTGACCGAGATGAAGTTTTCGATCGCCAGCGTGTCGAGCACCTGGCCGCCGAAACGCTCGGCGACGACGCCGGTGCGCACGCCCTTGCGTGCCGCGTAGATCGCCGCCGCTGCACCGGCTGGCCCGCCGCCGACGACAAGCACGTCGAACGCTGCCTTCGCCGCAATCTTTTCGGCTTCGCGCGCCGCCGCGCCGGTGTCGATCTGGGCGACGATCTCTTCGAGCGTCATGCGCCCCTGGCCGAACGGTTCGCCATTCAGGAAAACGGTCGGCACGGCCATGATCTGGCGCTGCTCAACCTCATCCTGGAACAGCGCGCCGTCGATCATGGCGCTGCTGATGCCGGGATTGAGCACGGCCATCAGATTGAGCGCCTGCACGACATCCGGGCAGTTGTGGCAGGACAGGGAAATGAAGGTCTCGAAGCGGAAGGTGCCGGAAAGTGCCTTGATCTGTTCGATGACCGCCGGCTCGACCTTCGGCGGATGGCCGCCCGTCTGCAGCAAAGCCAGAACGAGCGAGGTGAATTCGTGCCCCATCGGGATGCCGGCGAACTGGATGCGCGCCGGTTCGCCGGGACGGCCGACGGAGAACGACGGACGCCGGGCATCGTGACCGTCAAAGCGGACCGCCACCTTGTCCGACAGCTCGGCGATGTCGGTCAGCAGGCCCCGCACCTCCCCGGACTTGGCGCCCGCATCAAGCGAGGCGACGAGTTCAATCGGTTGCTGCAATCTTTCGAGATAGGCCTTGAGTTGGGTCTTGATGGCGGCGTCGAGCATTCTTTTCTCCCAGTGCGACGGGTGGTTTTTTATTGAGGAAGCATTGACTGAGGGGAAACCGTCACCTGCGGAAGCGGGACTCCAGGACAACTCGCTGGCCCCGGCATGCGCCGGGGTGACGGAGGACCTTGCGTAACTTAGATCTTGCCGACGAGGTCGAGCGACGGCGCCAGCGTGGCGTCGCCTTCATTCCACTTGGCCGGGCAGACTTCACCCGGGTGCGAGGCGACGTATTGCGCGGCCTTGACCTTGCGCAACAGTTCGGAAGCGTCGCGGCCGATGCCGCCGGCGTTGATTTCGATGATCTGGATCTTGCCCTGTGGATCGATCACGAAGGTGCCACGCTCGGCGAGGCCGGCTTCCTCGATCATCACGCCGAAGTTGCGGCTGATCACGCCGGTCGGGTCGCCAACCATCACGTATTCGATCTTCTTGATCGTTTCCGAGCTGTCGTGCCATGCCTTGTGCGTGAAGTGCGTGTCGGTCGACACGCTGTAGATCTCGACGCCGAGCTTCTTGAATTCGGCGTAGTTGTCGGCCAGATCGCCGAGTTCGGTCGGGCAGACGAAGGTAAAGTCGGCCGGATAGAAGAAGACCACCGACCACTTGCCGCGCAGATCGGCGTCGGAGACGGCAACAAATTTGCCGTTATGGAAGGCGGTGGCGTTGAACGGGAGAACTTCGGAATTGATCAGTGATTTCATCGTTACGACTCCTTGTTTCGGGTTGAAAAGTGAAGCGACGAGTGAATCTTAAAGACACACAAATCATTTAACCAATTGATTGTTTCGATAACAACGATAGCCTTTGTTTATCGTTGTTATTCAGGTGTGACGGAACGGCCATGACACATGCCTTGTCCCAAAGCGCCGGGAGCCCAGATGCTACAATCCTAACGCGTCCCCGGACAAGCTTGAAAACCCAACCATTACAGACAATCCGGAACGCATCGAGGTTCCGGCTTACCATGACCCGCCACCAGAATTCGCACAGCGCCGTCGCACGTCACATCGGGCTTGCCTTGAACCGGGCATCCATGACACGCGGTTTTGCCGGCCTGGCGGCCTTGCTGGTCGGTCTCTCGCTGATCACGACCACGGAAACCCTGATTGCCCTCCGCGCCAGGGAGATTGCGTCGGAAAATTCGGCGAAAACTCTGGCCATCGCCTCCGAACTGCGCGCCCGCACCGACCGCGAACTCAACTCCGTGCTCTATCTGTCGAGCGGCATCGTCGGCTATCTGGCCGTGCGCCACGATCAACTCGACAGCGAGGAAATCAACCGCATCCTGGAAACTGTGCATGGCTTCGGGCGCCACATCCGGAACTTTTCCATCGCCATCGGCACGCGCATGACTTACGTCTGCCCGCGTGCCGGAAACGAACAGGCGCTTGGTCGCGATTACCGCGACATTCCGGCGCAATGGCCGGCTGTTCGGCAAGCCGTCGAAAATCACCAGACGGTACTGACCGGGCCGGTTAACCTGGTTCAGGGCGGCACCGGCCTGATTTACCGCGTTCCCGTCATCGTCGAGGGCAAATACTGGGGCCTGCTGTCGACGGTGATCGACATACCCTCGCTGCACCAAGCGGTATTCGAGGGAATGGAGGACAAGTCTTTCGAGTTCACCCTGCGTAGCGAAGAACGGAACGGCGCGCCCGGCGGCATCCTGTGGGGACGGCCCGAACTGTTCGCCGATCCGGCCACCGTGCAACTCAAGGCCGAGATGCCCAGCGGCACCTGGACCTACGCTGTACGCAACAACGACAAGGGCCGCGCCGATCTGGCATGGACAATTCGCAGCATTGGCTGGCTTCTCGCCGTGCTGGGCGGCCTCTGCGTTTTCACAGTACTCCGCCAGCGCAGCGAAATGGCACGTCTGGCCGGCTTTGACAGCCTCACCGAACTGCCCAACCGGCGCCTGTTCGACGACCGCCTGGAACAGAGCATCCGGCGATTGATGCGGCGCAACGGCGGACAAATCGCCGTCATTTTCATCGACCTCAACGGTTTCAAGCCCATCAACGATCGATACGGGCATAAATTCGGCGACCGGGTACTGCACATATTCGCCACCCGACTCCAGCAAGAAGTACGCCTTGCCGACACCGTCTCGCGCTGGGCAGGCGACGAATTCGCCATCCTCATTGAGGACGCCGACGAAGCCCTCCTCGCCCGCGTGATCGAACGCCTGCGCAAACGCGCAAGCGCCGCCTTCGAAATCGACGGCCTTTCGCTTCACGTCGGCGCGGCGATTGGCGCGGCGCTGTATCCGGCCGAAGCGGCCACCCCCGCCGCACTGATCGAGCTCGCCGACCGGCGCATGTACGAGGACAAAGACGAAAAGCGCGACTGATCGCGCGCCACCCGTTTTACGATTCGTCAAATCCTTACTCTTCTTCCCGGCAGCAGACCGCGCGCCTCGGGTACAATGGCGGGCTTGTCAAATCAAAGACTTTCCGAGGTTTTCGAGTGCTCGTCGCCGCCAACATCACCATGCAGTTCGGGGCCAAGCCCCTGTTTGAAAACGTTTCCGTCAAGTTTGGCGAAGGCTTTCGTTATGGCCTGATCGGCGCCAACGGCGCCGGCAAGTCGACCTTCATGAAGATCCTCGCCGGCGAGCTGGAGCCCACCGCCGGCAATGTCTCGAAGGATGCCCACGAGCGCATGGCCTATCTGCGCCAAGATCAGTTTGCCTACGAAGACATGCGCGTTATCGACGTGGTCATGATGGGGCACGAGCAGATGTGGGCCTGCATGCAGGAAAAGGACGCGATCTACGCCAATCCGGAGGCCACCGAAGAAGACTTCATGCACGCCGCCGAACTGGAAAGCAAGTTCGCCGAGTATGACGGCTACACCGCCGAAGCACGTGCCGGCGAATTGCTGCTTGGCGTCGGCATTCCGTTGGAACAGCATTTTGGCCCGATGAGCGAAGTCGCGCCGGGCTGGAAACTGCGCGTGCTGCTGACGCAGGCGCTGTTCGCCAATCCCGAAATCCTGCTGCTCGACGAACCGACCAACAACCTCGACATCGCCACCATCCGCTGGCTGGAGAATGTGATCAACGAGCGTAACAGCACGATGATCATCATCTCCCACGACCGTCACTTCCTGAACCAGGTGTGTACGCACATGGCCGATCTGGATTACGGCAAGATCACCGTCTATCCGGGCAACTACGACGACTTCATGGAAGCCTCGACGCAGGCGCGCGAACGTCAGGCTTCGGCCAACGCCAAGGCCAAGGAACGCATTGCCGAACTGCAGACCTTCGTCCGCCGCTTCTCGGCCAACGCCTCGAAAGCCAAGCAGGCAACCAGCCGCATGAAGCAGATCGACAAGCTCAAGCCCGAGGACATCAAGCCGTCGTCGCGCCAGTACCCGTGGATCCGCTTCGAATACGACGAGAAGGAAAAACTGCACCGTCTGGCCGTCGAAATCGAAAAGCTGACCTTTGCCTACGAAGGCAGCGAGCGCAAGATTTTCAACAACTTCGATCTGGCGCTCAATGCCGGTGACCGTCTGGCCATCATCGGTGAAAACGGCGTCGGCAAATCGACGCTGCTCAAGCTGTTGATGGGCGAACTGCAACCACAGTTCGGCACCGTCAAATGGACCGAAAAAGCGCGCGTCGGCTATTACGCGCAGGACCACGCCGAGGACTTCAAGGGCGATACCAGCCTGACCGAGTGGGTCGCCGAGTACGCACGCGCCAACGCCGCCGAGGGCGAGGATCTGGAAACGCTGATTCGCGGCACGCTGGGCCGTTTGCTGTTCTCCGGCGACGAGGTCAAGAAATCGGTCAACGTCATTTCCGGCGGCGAACAGGGCCGCATGATCTTCGGCAAGCTGATGCTGATGAAGAACAACGTGCTGGTGCTCGACGAACCGACCAACCACCTGGACATGGAATCGATCGAATCGCTGAACACCGCGCTCGAAAAATTCAAGGGCACGCTGGTTTTCGTCTCGCACGACCGCGAGTTCGTCTCCTCGCTGGCGACGCGCATCCTCGAAATCCGCATGGACGGCACCATCGTCAATTACCTCGGTAATTACGAAGAGTATCTGGCCAGCCAGGGGATTGAATAACCACACCGCCGCATCGACCATGCCACGCGCCATCTCGTCCTCCCGCAGCGGCTCGCTGACCTCCCGCGTCACCGACCGCCTGCGCCGGGCCATCCTCGACGCCGAACTCGGGCTTGGCGAGGCGCTTTCCGAAGACAAGCTCGCTACCGCCCTCGGCGTCAGCCGCACGCCGGTGCGCGACGCGCTGACGGCGCTGCAGGTACAAGGGCTGATCGACATCCGGCCGCAGCGCGGCAGTTACGTATTCATGCCAACGCGGCAGGATGTCGCCGAGTTGTGCGAATTCCGGACCATTCTCGAAGTGCAGGCAATCGCGCTCAGTAGCACCCGGCACAAGCAGGCAACCCTCGCCCTGCTGCGCCAATCGATCGACGAAATGGAGGCCGCCAAGGCAGCCAACGATTTTCTCGCGGTAGCCCACGCCGATACGGACTTTCATGCGTCGTTCGTCGAAAACAGCGGCAACAAGTACCTGATCGAGGCCTATCGCGTCTCCTCGGGCCGTTTTGTCGCGCTGCGCTCGCATGTCCTGCTGGCCGTCGGCGACGTGCGCACGCGCTCGATGTCCGAGCACTGGGCAATCGTCAATGCCTTTGAACAGGGCAACATCGCCGAAGCCGAAGCGGTTCTTACCGAGCACATCGCCAAGGCGCTCGACGCCTTCGATCTGGCGCTGGAACACGGCCTCCTCACCAAGCCTTACACATCCCTCAGCGAATCCGGTCTGACGCTGCAGATCGACGACTGACGGCCACCGCCCGGGCAGAAAAACCAAACAAGAAATGAAAAGGCCCGACAGGTTTCCCTGTCGGGCCGGATTCGGTCGTCATCTTTCGATGACACCTTATTGTAGCAACGGCTCTCACCCCGGAAAGCTACAAACGGGCGTATTCTACCTGCATTTGAATAATGCCAGGTCAATTTATGCAACACGCGTACACACTCGGACTGGATATAGGCATCGCTTCCGTCGGCTGGTGCCTGCTTGGTGAAAACCGCCTAATCGACTTAGGCGTCCGCGCTTTCGACAAGGCGGAAACGGCCAAGGAAGGTGATCCGCTAAACCTCACCCGGCGCATGGCTCGTCTCGCACGCCATCGCCTTGCCCAACGCGCATGGCGTCTAAAAAAACTGACACGAGAACTCAAGCGCCATGGCCTGATCGAGGATAAGCGGCATTTTCAGCCGAGCAATCCGGCAGAAGTGTCTCCGTGGAAACTGCGCGTTGAGGGGTTGGACAGAAAGCTGAACAGAGATGAGTGGGCGCGGGTTATCTATCACCTCTGCAAACACCGGGGCTTTCACTGGGTTAGCCGTGCCGAGGAAAAACAGGCGGAAGGTGATGCGAAAGGCGAAGGCGGTCGGGTCAAACGTGGGCTATCTGGCACACGTCGCCTCATGGAAGAAAAAAGCTATCGCTCGGTTGCCGAAATGTTGCTCACCGAGTTTCCCAACGCACAGCGCAACAAACAGGGCGAATACACAAAAGCGATCTCTCGTTTGCTGCTTGGCGAGGAACTGAAAACGCTGTTTTCTCTCCAGCGCAAATTCGGCAACCCATATACAAGCGCCCCCCTGGAAATGACCATTCTGGGCAATGGTGACCGAAAAAACGGCTTGTTCTGGCGGCAGAGGCCGGCACTTTCCGGAGCCGCCTTGCTCAAAATGCTGGGCAAATGCACATTTGAAAAAGCAGAACACCGCGCGCCCAAAGCCAGTTTCACCGCCGAGCGCCAGGTCTGGCTGACCCGACTGAACAACCTGCGCATCGTGTGCGACGGCGTCACCCGCCCCCTCAATGCTGAAGAACGCGCGATAGCTCTTCCACTGCCCTATCTGCAAGCCAGCGATCTGACCTACAAGCAACTGCATAGCGCACTCGTCAAAAAAGGCCTGCTGCCAGAATCGTTCGAATTTGCGGGACTGCGTGCGGCCAAAGAAGGCAAAGACCCCAAGTCGGAAAAGCTGATTCGTTTGCCCGCCTGGCAGGAGCTTCGCAACACCCTGAAAAGAGCCGGACTGGAAACCGAATGGGAAAGTCTCGCTGGCGCGGCTAATGGCGGCAATCCGCATACACTCGACGACATCGCCCGAATTCTCAGTATCTACAAAGAAGACGACGAGGCCCGCACCGAGCTGGAAAAACTGGAGCTGCCCAATCGGGAAAGGATGGTCGAAGCACTGCTCGACATTCGTTTTGATAAGTTCCATGCGCTGTCGCTGAAGGTGCTTCGCAAAATTGTCCCGTTCATGGAACAGGGGCAACGCTACGACGAAGCCTGTGTTTCCGCCGGCTATCATCACAGCCAGTTGCACGCACCGGATGAAAGCAAATTCCGCACGTTGCCGCCGCTATACAAAGGACGAGACTCCGATGGCCGTATGCTTTTTGCTGAAGATGCTGATATTCCACGCAATCCGGTGGTTTTAAGAGCGTTGAATCAGGCGCGTAAGGTTGTTAACGCGATTGCGCGGCGTTATGGATCGCCGATGGCGGTAAATATCGAAATGGCGCGTGATTTGTCCCGGCCGCTTGATGAACGCAACAAGATCAAGAAAGAGCAGGACGAATACCGCACCCGAAATGAACGCGACAAAACCCTGTTCATCGAAGAATTCGGGCAAGAGCCCAAAGGCGGCGAATTCGAGAAATTTCGCCTTTACCGCGAACAGCTGGGCAAATGCGCCTATTCCCAGGAGGCCATCGACCTCGACCGTTTGCTCGAAGCCGGTTACGTCGAAATCGACCATGCACTCCCCTACTCGCGCAGTTTCGACGATGGCAAGAACAACAAAGTACTCGTTCTCGCCCGGGAAAATCGCGACAAAGGCAATCGCACACCGTATGAATATCTTGGCGGAGCAGAAAACAGCCCGCGCTGGCAGCGATTTGTGGTGTTCGTTGAAACAAACAAGGCCTACCGGTTAGCGAAACGCAGCCGCTTGTTGCGCAAGGAGTTCGGAAGCAAAGAGGCTGAAGAGTTCAAGGAGCGCAACCTGAACGACACCCGCTACATCTGCAAATTCTTCAAAAACCATGTCGAGCGCTACCTGCAACTCGCAGACGGCAGCGAGGTCAAGCGCTGTGTCGTTCTCAGCGGACAAATGACCGCCTTTTTGCGTGCGCGCTGGGGAATCAACAAAATCCGCAGCGAGAGTGACCGCCATCACGCATTGGACGCCGCCGTCATCGCCGCCTGCTCGCATGGCATGGTCAAACGTCTGGCCGATTATTCACGCACGCGGGAATTACATCAGGTTCGTGACGGCTTTATCGACACGACCACAGGCGAAATCATCAACCCCGCCAAATTCCGACAACTGAAACAGCACTTTCCGGAACCGTGGTCGCACTTCCGCCATGAGCTTGAATCCCGTCTCAAAACAGATGACCGCATGCAGCTTCGTGCCGATATAGAACGCTTTGGCACCTACGACGATGCCGCGCTCGACGCACTACTCCCCCTGTTCGTCTCCCGCGCGCCGCAACGGCGCAATGGCGGTGCCGCACACAAGGACACCATCTACGCGCAACCGGCACGGTTTCAACAACTAGGCAGCGTAACGCAGAAAGTACCGCTGGCCAGCCTGAGCCTGAAAGACATTGACAAGCTAATTGATCCGCACCGGAACGAAAAACTCTACGCCGCCATTCGGGAACGCCTGAATGCACATGGAGGCAAGGGAGAGAAGGCTTTTCCACCCGACAATCCGCTTCGTAAACCCGACCGGGATGGAAACCCGACCGGCCCGGTTGTGCGTAGCGTCACGATGCTCATCGACAAGCTCTCCGGCATTCCTGTTCGGGGCGGCATCGCAAAAAACGACAGCATGTTGCGGGTGGATGTTTTCACGAAAGCGGGCAAATTCCATCTCGTGCCAGTCTATGTGCACCACAAAGTGACCGTGTTGCCAAACCGGGCGATTGTGCAGGCCAAGGACGAAGGCGAATGGACGCTGATCGACGAGACGTTTGACTGGTGTTTCTCGCTTTATCCGAACGATCTGGTCAGAGTTACACAAAAAGGCAAACAACCAATTATTGGCTATTACTCGAGTTGCCATCGTGGGACAGGAAATCTAAACATTTGGGTACATGACCGAAATCAGCAGGTGGGCAAAGATGGAATGCTTGAAGGGATTGGCGTAAAAACCGCCTTGGCATTAGAGAAACTCCACGTCGACACCCTCGGCCATATCTACCCGGCGCAACCGGAGCCACGCCGTGGGCTGGCGTAGCGTAATGATCTCCCGGCCAGCCCGTCTGCGTCGGGAGCACTTCTCGCTCGCTATCGAGCAGGAAGAAACGGCCTTTATCCCGTTTGAAGACATTGCCGTCATCGTCCTCAACCACCGGCAAATCAACCTGACCCATCCGGTGCTATCTGCCTGCGCCGAATATGGGATCGGACTCTATGCAACCGGCGACAACCATCAGCCGAACGGCATTTTCCTGCCCTTTCTGTCGCATTCGAGAACGACGCGCCTGATGCGAAAGCAACTCGACGTCAGCAAGCCGCTTGCCAAACAGGCATGGGCCAACATCGTCCGCCGCAAGATCGAAAACCAGGCGGCATGCCTACGTTTGGCTGCGCGACAGGGAGCGGACCGCCTGAGTTCATACGCGAACCGGGTTCGCTCTGGCGACGTCGACAATATCGAAGGACAAGCCGCCGCCTTTTATTTCGCGCAACTCTTCGGCCCCGGTTTCTACCGTGCCGAAGAGCGCTGGATCAATGCTGCGCTCGATTATGGCTACGCTGTTCTCCGTGGAGCAATTGCGCGCGGCCTTGTCGCCCACGGTCTGCATCCTCCGCTGGGTATTTTCCATGCCAGCGAGCAAAACGCCTTCAACCTTGCTGACGACCTGATCGAACCATTTCGCCCCGTGGTCGATCTGCATGTTGCAAAGAATCCCCCAAGTACAGAAGGCGATCTTTCACCAAAAGACAAAGCCGATCTGGTTGCCCTGCTCAATGTCGACCTCGCGATGCCACAGGGCAAGATGTCTGTCATGTCGGCAATCGAATACGCAGTGGAGAGCCTTGGGCGACTTTTCGAGCAAGAAGATAGCCATCTCGAATTGCCTTCCCTGATTGGACTCAGAACACACACGCTGGACTATTAAACATGAGCAGGGAGACGCGACGTTTCATGCGACTGATTGTCTTCTTCGACCTACCGATGGTCACAAAAACCGAAAAGCGCGCCTACGTTCAATTCCGGCGCTTCTTGCTCAACGACGGTTACGACATGATCCAGTGGTCCGTCTACGGTCGCCTGCTCAATGGTTCGGACGATCAAGAAAAACACCTCAAGCGTTTGGTAGACAGCCTTCCTCCCGCCGGCTCCGTCCGTTGCATGACAGTCACTGAAAAGCAGTTCGCCGGCATCCGTCTGCTCGTCGGCATGCGCCTTTTTCAAGAAAAAACGGTCACAGCCGAACAAATGCTACTTTTCTGACACGGATTTTTCAGAAAAAATTCCCGCCCAGCTCACGCCGGGCGGGAATTTTGGGGAGGTCTATTGTAGCTTTCCGGGGTGAGAGAGGGAGCTACAACCTTCATTCTTGCGTACTGTGCTGCTTTGCAATTGTAGCTTTCCGGGGTGAGAGAGGGAGCTACAACCCTCTTGGCTCGGCAGGTTGATTGTCAGGAATTGTAGCTTTCCGGGGTGAGAGAGGGAGCTACAACTTCTTCTCGTAGCCAACGGCCAGGGCAAGAATTGTAGCTTTCCGGGGTGAGAGAGGGAGCTACAACTTATGCCAATGCATCAGTCGATGTGCTGGAATTGTAGCTTTCCGGGGTGAGAGAGGGAGCTACAACAGCGCTCGCCCTTCTTGCTCATGCGCACCTATTGTAGCTTTCCGGGGTGAGAGAGGGAGCTACAACCATGGCGGCAAGGGGCCGAAACCTAAATGGATTGTAGCTTTCCGGGGTGAGAGAGGGAGCTACAACAGTCAGACAGCGAAGGCTTCGACGAAGATGATTGTAGCTTTCCGGGGTGAGAGAGGGAGCTACAACACAGGAGAACGCCACCCTTCCGGGTGTAGTATTGTAGCTTTCCGGGGTGAGAGAGGGAGCTACAACTACACCTATAAAGTGCCGCGTGTGGATCGAATTGTAGCTTTCCGGGGTGAGAGAGGGAGCTACAACTGCTCCGGCGTTGTGCCGATCTTGAAAAACATTGTAGCTTTCCGGGGTGAGAGAGGGAGCTACAACAACGCGACGGCAAGCGAGACGACTGCGATTATTGTAGCTTTCCGGGGTGAGAGAGGGAGCTACAACAGACCGTTTGATGGCTATCTACAACGATCGATTGTAGCTTTCCGGGGTGAGAGAGGGAGCTACAACCTCAGGCGCCGTGACCGTCAAATCGTTGACATTGTAGCTTTCCGGGGTGAGAGAGGGAGCTACAACCGTATCAGACGCGGATCGCGATTCCTGGGGTTTGGGTTCTCATTTAGCGATCCCCAAAAACACGGCCAAGCAACGTTCGACTTCGAGCAGTGCATCAGCGTCAATGCGCCCGAAGGCTTGGCCAACCTTATCCCGTTTCACAGTCATGGCCTTGTCGACCATCACCTGCGATGGCTTTTGGAGACCGTTCGCCGTGCTCGGCCGCACCGTGACACGGAACAAGGGAGCTGCAACGAGCGTGCTGGTCACGGGTAGCACCGTGACGCTCGCGTGTTCGTCAAACTGATCGGACTGGATTATCAAGGCGGGACGTGGCTTGCCGAAATCGCCTTGCATGGCGATGGTAACGAGGTCGCCGCGCATCACTCAGTCCAGCCGTCCACGTCGGCCAAGGCCTCGTCCATGAAGTGCTGCATATCGGTGTCGGCGGCATCTGCCTGAGCCGCGAGTCGGCATTGTCGCCGGCATTCTTCGGCGAAGCCGGGCCGGCGCGTGTCGGGCACCCAAATCTGAACCGGGCGCAGCCCGGCCATGCGCAGGGCTGCGCGGTGCTTCTGCACTCGGGCGTTTACGTGAGTTGTGGCCATGTTGAACCTCTTTTTCCATGTTACATGAAACACTATACAACAAATCCAGTTACATGCAACACACCCGAGCGTGCTACAAGCTTTTTCGCACAGGCCGAAGCAGCGTACCGCCTGAACGGGAGCAGTTTTGTCCCGATTTTTTAGCAGATCGATTGACACACTAACACCTCAGTGATTAAATGAACTGAGGTACTAGCGCTCCACACCACTCGTGCCGGTTCTATCCAATCACTTCTCGGAGGACTTCCTTGATGAATACGACACTCAAAAAAATCGCCGCGGGTCTGTTTTCGGCTGCCTTGTTGGTTGGGGGCTCGGCCGCATTGGCGCAGGAAAAGGTGCTGCGCCTGACTTTCCAGAATCAGGCCGATCACCCGCAAGGCATCGGCTCGCAAAAGTTTGCCGATCTGGTGAAGGAAAAGAGCGGCGGCAAAATGGCCGTAAAGCTGTTTCCGGGCGGCGTGCTCGGCGGCGACTTGCAAACCGTCGCCGCGCTGCAGGGCGGTACGATCGACATGACCTCGCTCAACGCCGGTCTGCTCAATGGTCTGATCAAGGAATTCATCGTTTTCGACCTGCCCTTCCTGTTCAACAACTCGAAGGAAGCCGACGCCATCATGGAAGGCCCGGTCGGCCAGAAGATGTTTGACCGCCTGCCGGAGAAAGGGCTCGTCGGTTTGGGCTATTTCGACAACGGCTTCCGCAACCTGACCAACAGCAAGCGGCCGATCACCAAGGTCGAGGATATCGCCGGCCTGAAGATCCGCGTCGTGCAGTCGCCGATCTATATCGACCTGTTCAACGCCCTGGGCGCCAATGCCGTGCCGATGCCGTTCGGCGAGTTGTACACCGCGCTGGAGCAGAAGACCATCGACGGCCAGGAAAACCCGCCGCGCACGATCGAGGCGTCCAAGCTGTTCGAGGTTCAGAAGTACATGACGCTGACCCAGCACACCTACAACCCGATGGCGTTCCTGATCAGCAAGAAGGTCTGGGACAAGTTCACTCCCGAAGAGAAGAAGATCATCGGCGATGCCGCCAAGGAAGCGTCCGTCTTCCAGCGCAATCTGTCGCGCGAGCAGAACCAGCAAGCGATCGAGCGCATGAAGAAAGCGGGTGTGCAGGTCAATGAACTGACGCCGCAGGACGTCGCCAAGCTGCGCGAAAAAGCCAAGCCGGTGATCGACAAGTTCGTCCAGAAGGATGTCGGCGAAGCGCTGTACAAGGAATTCACCGCCGAAATCGCCAAGGTGCGCGGCAGCAAGTAAGCCGCTGGAACGGGGGCTGGCGTCTCAGCAGGCGCTGGCCGCCCCCGCCAACATCTCGGACGCACCGCAAATGAAAAGACAATTCTCGCTGGTATATCTCACCGCTTCGGAACTGGCGCCGCCGGAAATGATCGAGACGGCGGGCCGGGCCGGTTTCGATTATGTCAGCCTGCGCACCATCGCCATGGGGCTTCCCGGCGAGTTGAATTTCGGACTTTCGAGCAATCCGGCCTTGCTGCGCGACACCAAGGCGGCGCTGGCCGACAGCGGCGTCAAGCTGCTCGACATCGAAAATGCCCGCCTCCATGACGACGTCGATATCAGGAAATATCTGCCGGAAATGGAAATTGCCGCCGAACTCGGCGCCAAGGCGGTGCTGACGAACATCTGGTCAACCGACCGCGCTTTCGTCGTCGACAAGTTCGCCGAGCTTTGCGGTCATGCCAAGTCTTACGGCCTCAAGGTCAATCTTGAATTTGTCACTTGGGCAAGCATCACCGACCTCAAGGATTCCGTCGAGATCATCAAATCGTCCGGCGCCGACAACGCCGCAATCGCCCTCGACACGCTGCATTTTTCCCGCTCGCGCTGCACGCTGGAAGAACTGGCCGCCCTGCCGCCCGACTACCTCGGGGCGCTGCACCTGTGCGATGCGCCGGCCGAAATCCCGACGACCAAGGAAGGATTGATCCACACCGGCCGCGGCGAACGGCTCTACGTCGGGGAAGGCGGCATCGACATCGCCGGCATCGTCAGCAACATGCCGGCGAACGTCGTTTGCGGCATCGAAATCCCGCATATCGAACGCCTCAAGGCCATTGGCGCCTCCGAACATATTTCCCGCAGCATCGAGACAACCAAGGCATATCTGGAAGCCAACGGACTCTGAGCGCGCAAGGCAATCGCACGGCACATCTGAACTCGAACCATCGGAGGTGAACACATGAGACTGAAAGACAAAGTGGCATTGATTACCGGCGGCGGCGGCGATGTGGCCATCGCGATCGCCGAAAAATTCCTCGCCAACGGCGCCAGGGTCGTACTGGTCGACCTGAAACCCGAGCTGCTCGCGGCCGCCGCGCAGAAACTGAACGCCGGCGCCGCGCTGGCAACCGTCACCGGCGACGTGTGCCACCTCGACGACATGGAAGCCGCCGCCAGGCTGGCCGTCAGCCAGTTCGGCAAGCTCGATATCGTCGTGCCCTGCGCCGGCGTGATCAAGCACATGCCGATCGACGAGATGTCGCTCAACGACTGGAAATGGGTCGTCGATATCAACCTGACCGGCACCTTCGTCACCTGCAAAGCCGCCGTGCCGTTCATGAAGCAGCAACAAAGCGGTCGCATCATCACGATCTCATCGGTCGGCGGCCGCACCGGCCGGCCGAAGGTCGGCGTTAATTACGCCGCGTCGAAAGCCGGGGTCAACGGCCTGACGATGTGCCTCGCCCGCGAACTCGGCGCCTTCAACATCACCGTCAACAGCATCTGTCCGGGCCCGCTGGCCGGCCGCATGACGGAATCGATGCCGCCGGAAAACCTCAAGGCGCTGATCAGCACCGCCTGCATCGGCCGCCTTGGGCGCCCCGACGACATCGGCAATGCCGCCCTCTACCTCGCCAGCGACGAGGCAGAATGGGTGACTGGCGAAATCCTCGACGTCAATGGCGGCGTGTATATCTGAGCGTTATGGATTGCAGTAGAAGTAGTACCCGCAGTGGCAGCAAGCAGTACCTCTTGAAGCACGACTTGAAGCCTTGACTGCCGGCGCAGGGAGTTTTCATTCCTCGCCGGCAGCTTTTTTCAGGCAAATCGCCGTGTCGGAATCGGACAAGGAATCGCTCAACTCAATTGCCCTTCGCCTTGTCGGCCGCCGCTTTCTCAGCCGCCTTCGCCGCTTCCTTGGCTTCCCGCTTGGCCCGCTGGGCGGCGCGTTCGGCATCCTTCTTGGCGCGCTTTTCGTTCTTTTCTGCCCGCCTGGCCTGCTCCTCGGCCAGTTTCTGGCGATTCTCGGCGGCCTGTTGCGTTTTTTCGGCGGCTTTTCGCTCGCGCTCGACCGCTTTGGCGGCCTCTTCGCTACGGTACTGTTCGCCCCTCGTCTGCTGCTCGGCTTCGCGCACCGGACGATCGGCTTCGCGCTTCGCTTCCTTGGCCTCGACGTCGGCACGCTTGGCCTCGCGCTCGAAGTCGCGGGCCGGCGTGTCGAGATTGCGAGCGTCGATCTTCGACTGGGTCAGACGCTTTTTCGCTTCGTCCAGGCAGTCGTTGACCAGAATCTTCTGGTAACAAGCGGCTTCGTCAGCGGCGTAGCGCTGCTCGGCATCCTTCTCCATTTGCGAGGCGCGTTCGCGTTGCGCCTTCGCCTCCTCCAGCGTTTTCGGCACGGGCCCCGGATGGGCGGCAGGCACCTGCGCCCCCAGCGGGGTGCTGGTCAACAGCAAAACGGTCATCAGATTACGCATGTGCATTACGGTTTCCTCCACAGCCGGCGATTTTACGCCGCGGCGGAGACGGGCGCCTCCGGTTTGCGGAAAAACGGCGATGAATCCCGCTGAATCAGCCACATGCGCCACTCCCCCCTTTGGTAGAATGACCGGCTGTTTTTTTACTCATTCTCTGGGAGCTTCTCGTGAAAATCGTCTGTCTCGACCTTGAAGGCGTGCTTGTCCCCGAAATCTGGATCCAGTTTGCCGAGCGCACCGGTATTCCCGAATTGCGCCGCACGACGCGCGACGAGCCGGACTACGACAAGCTGATGACCTATCGTCTGAACATTCTCGCCGAGAAAAAACTCGGCCTGCCGGACATCCAGAAGGTGATCGGCGAAATGGGGCCGATGCCGGGCGCCCGCGAATTCCTCGACAAGCTGCGCGAGGATTATCAGGTGATCATCCTGTCCGACACGTTCTACGAATTCGCCCACCCGCTGATGCGCCAACTCGGCTGGCCGACGCTGTTCTGCCACAGCCTCGAGGCGGACGCCAACGGCTTGCTCGTCGACTACCATCTGCGCATGCCCGACCAGAAGCGCGAAGCCGTCCAGCGCTTCAAGGAACTCAACTTCAAGATCGTCGCCGCCGGCGATTCGTACAACGACACGGCGATGCTCGGCGAAGCCGATGCCGGCATCCTCTTCCACCCGCCGGAGAACGTCATCCGCGAATTCCCGCAGTTCCCGGTCACCATGAACTACGACGAACTGCGCACGGAAATCGACAAGGCATTCGCCCGCGTCGGAGGCTGAGCGCCGCCATGTACTCGAAACGCTATTACACGCTATCGGCCTCGTGCCCCGACCAGGTCGGCATCGTCGCCCGCGTCGCGGGCTTCATCGCCGAGCACAAGGGCTGGATTCTCGAATCGCGCTACCACTCGGACAACAATAACGGCGACAGCCGCTATTTCATGCGCATCGACATCAAGGCCGACTCGCTGCCCTTCCATCTCGCGGAATTCCGCGAGCGTTTCCGCCCGCTTGCCGAGGAAATCAAGATGGACTGGAAGATCAACGATTCGGCGGTCAAGAAGCGTGTGGTCGTCCTCGTCAGCAAGCAGGAACACTGCCTGTACGACCTGCTGGCGCGCTGGCAGTCGAAGGAGCTCGACATCGAGATCCCCTGCGTCATCTCAAACCACGACACCTTCAAGGGCTTCGTCGAGTGGCACGGCATCCCGTTCCATCACGTACCGGTGACGCCGGACAACAAGGAATCGGCCTACGCCGAAGTGCAGCGCATCTTCGAGGAAGTGAAGGGCGACACGATGGTGCTGGCGCGCTACATGCAGATTCTCTCGCCGTCTCTGTGCGAGAAATTTGCCGGCCAGATCATCAACATCCACCACTCCTTCCTGCCCAGCTTCATCGGCGCCCGCCCGTACCACCAGGCCTACCAGCGCGGCGTCAAGCTGATCGGCGCGACCTGCCACTACGTCACCAGCGAGCTCGACCAGGGCCCGATCATCGAGCAGGACGTGATCCGCATCGACCACTCCGACTCGGTTGAAGACATGGTGCGCTACGGCAAGGACATCGAAAAGACCGTCCTCGCCCGCGGCCTGCGCTACCACCTCGAAGACCGCGTGCTGGTGCATGGCAACAAGACGGTGGTTTTCAAGTAAATCGAACTAGAAACTCTTTCAACGCAGAGCGCGCAGAGCCGCAGAGATCGCAGAGAAAAATCAGATTTGAACTTCTCTGTATCTCTGCGGCTCTGCGTTCTCTGCGTTTAAGGCGTTTGCGCAGTTTTTCAAAAGACGTCCCCCTTCATGATTACCCTCAAGAATGTCACCCTGCGCCGCAGCGCCAAGGTATTGCTCGAAAACGCGTCGGTCACGATCAATCCCGGCGAGAAAGCCGGCCTCGTCGGGCGCAACGGCGCCGGCAAGTCGTCGCTGTTCGCCTTGATCAACGGCAACCTGCACGAGGACGGCGGCGAATTCTTCATGCCGCCTTCGTGGCGGCTGGCGCAGGTGGCGCAGGAGATGCCGGAAACGGCGCAAAGCGCGACGGCCTTCGTCATCGAGGGCGATACGCGCCTGAAAGCTGCGCAGGACGAGGTCGCCGCGGCCGAAGCCTCCGGCGACGGCGAGCGCATGGCGCACGCCTACATGACGCTGCACGACGCCGGTTCGCACGACGCCGAAGCGCGGGCGCAAGCGCTGATTCTCGGCCTCGGCTTCAAGGTCACCGAGCTCGAAAACCCGGTCAACAGTTTCTCCGGCGGCTGGCGCATGCGTCTGCAACTGGCGCGTGCACTGATGTGCCCATCCGACCTGCTGCTGCTCGATGAACCGACCAACCACCTCGATCTCGACGCGCTGGTCTGGCTCGAAGCCTGGCTCAAGCGCTACGACGGCACGCTGCTCGTCATCAGCCACGACCGCGAATTCCTCGACGCCATCACCAACGTCACGCTGCACATCGACAGCGGCAAGCTGACCCGCTACGGCGGCAACTACTCGACCTTCGAGGAAACACAGGCGATGCAGCTTGAATTGCAGCAAAGCGCCTACGCCAAGCAGCAGGACAAGATCGCCCACCTGCAGAAATTCATCGACCGCTTCAAGGCCAAGGCGACGAAAGCCAAGCAGGCGCAAAGCCGGGTCAAGGCGCTCGAACGCATGGAAAAGATCGCGCCGGTACTGGCCAGCGCCGACTTCACCTTCGAATTCAAGGAACCGGCCAACCTGCCCAACCCGATGCTGGTCCTGCGCGACGCCGACTGCGGCTATCCCGCTCCCGACGACGCGCCGGCCGGCACCCCGCCGACCGTCATCGTGAACAAGGCAACGCGCACGGTGAACGCCGGCCAGCGCATCGGCATCCTCGGCGCCAACGGCCAGGGCAAGTCGACGCTGGTCAAGACGATCGCCCGCACGCTGGCCCCGCTCGGCGGCACCGTCACCGAAGGCAAGGGCCTGAAGATCGGCTATTTCGCGCAGCAGGAACTCGACGTGCTGCGCCCGCAGGACAACCCGCTCGAACACATGGTGCGGCTGGCCAAGGAAGCGCTGCCGGACGGTGAATCGGGCCGCGAGCAGGATCTGCGCAACTTCCTCGGCTCGTTCAATTTCAGCGGCGACATGGTCAAACAACCGGTCGGCACGATGAGCGGCGGCGAAAAGGCGCGCCTCGTGCTGTGCATGCTCGTCTGGCAACGCCCGAACCTGCTGCTGCTCGACGAACCGACCAACCACCTCGATCTCGCGACGCGCGAGGCGCTGGCCGTTGCGCTCAACGAATTCGAAGGCACGGTGATGCTGGTCAGCCACGACCGCGCCCTGCTGCGCGCCGTCTGCGACGAGTTCTGGCTCGTCACGCGCGGTGGCGTCGGCCCGTTCGACGGCGACCTCGACGACTACCAGCAATTCCTGCTCGACGAAGCCAAACGAGCGCGCGAGGAACTCAAAACCTCGCTCAAGGAAGAAAAGGCCACAACATCAGCCGCCGCCCCGGTCGCGCCGCCCCCCGCCGCGAACAAGAAAATCACGCCGCAGATGAAGGCGATGAAGCGCGACCTCGGCAAGGTCGAAACGCGCATGGCCGAACTGGAAACGCAGAAATCCGACCTCGAAACCCGCCTCGCGGAACCGCTCTCGCCGCAGGAAATCGGCGAACTCGGGCTGGAGTTGCAAGCGGTCAACGACGCGCTCGCCGAATGCGAAGAAAAGTGGCTGCTGCTCTCCGAGCAAATCGAGGCGGAAGCCTGCTAAGGAGTTGTTGAAGTATTCGTCACCCCGGCAAAAGCCGGGGTCCAGTTCGTTGATTTTATGGATTCCGGCGTTCGCCGGGATGACGCATCTGCAATAAATCTGCAGCTTTCTAAACCACGATATTGCGCGGCGTCCCCGACAAAAACGCTTCCACGTTACCGATCAGCTGCTCGGCCAGCTTGTGCACCGTTTCCTCGCTGGCCCAGGCGACGTGCGGGGTGACGATCAGATTCGGCAGGTCGACATTGAGCAGCGGGTTGCCGTTGACCGGCGGCTCCTCGCTCAGCACATCGACGCCGGCGCCGGCAATCTGCCCGCTTTGCAACGCGGTGAGCAATGCCGGTTCATCGACGATGCCGCCGCGTGCCGTGTTGATGAGCAGGGCGCTGCGTTTCATCTGCGCCAGCTCGGGCGCACCAATCAGGTGGCGCGTTTCCGGCGTCAGCGGGCAATGCAGACTCACGACATCCGCCTGCGCCAACGCGTCAGCGAACGGCACATAACCCGGGCGCACGACGCCAGCGCCCTTGTGCTCGGCAAACAGCACGCGCATGCCCAGCGCCCCACAGGCCGCCGCCACGCTCTTGCCAAGCGCGCCGCCACCGATGATGACCAACGTACTGCCGGCCAGATCGTGCAAAGGCGGTTCGGACAGGCAGAAGCTGGCCGATTTCTGCCAGTCGCCGGCCATGAGCCGCGTCCGATAGGCCAGCAGCTGGCGCCGCAGCGCCAGCATCAACATCAGCGTATGCTCGGTGACACCGGTCAGCGCGTAGTCACGCACGTTGCACACCGTAATACCACGCGCCTTGCAGGCCGCGACATCGACGTTGTTGTAGCCGGTCGCCGAGACGGCGACGAGTTTCAACGATGGGGTTTGCCGCAGGACCGCTTCGTCGATGAGCGTCTTGTTGGTGATGACAACGGTGGCGTCCTGCAGGCGTTCGCCGGTTTCGTCCGGCGCGGTCAGTGGGTATTCCACCCACGCGTGCGGCACGCCGACGGGACGCAGCGGAACCGCCAGCGTGGAGCGATCGAGAAACACTATCTTGGGAAGCATTTTTTCCTCGGCGTAGAATAATTTTGCAGTGCACGACGGTTGGAACCGTCCGCGGCGCCGACCATTAGACCCCATCCATCCTTAAAGGGACAACCAAGATGAAATCACGCGCCAGTTTGCTCTTCTCGTTGGTCTTGCTGTTTGCCGGTGCCCCCGCACTGGCCGATGACCCAAAGCAGGAATCCTCCGCCGAGGAACCAACGACCAGTTCACTCAGCACCGCGGAGCAGCAAAAGGCCCGCGATGAAATCCGCACCATGCGCGACGAAACGCTAAAACGCTTGTACAAGGCCCACCCGAAAGCGCGCGAAGAACTCCGGAAGTCGGTGGGATACGCCGTGTTCGATGCCTCGCAATCCAACATCATTCTCCTCGTGACAGGTCGGGGCGCCGGTGTTGCTGTAGATAACGAGAGCAAGCAGGAAACGTTCATGAAAATGGCCCGTTTGGGAACCGGGCCCGGTATCGGTCACAAGAGCTACAAACAGGTGCTGATCTTCAAGGACAAGTCGCTGTTCAAGACATTCTGCAAGGTCGGCGCCGATGTGACGGCAAGCGGCGACGCAACGCTCAAGCTGAAGAAGGAAGGCGAGGGTCTGGTGCTTGATGGCGCCGTGTCGTTCAATCCCCTGCTCTCCGTATATCAAATGACGGATCGCGGCGCCTTGCTGCAAGCCAACTGGGGTGGCGTCGGCTATCTGCCGGATGGCGATCTGAACAAACCAGCGAAGGACGCCGAAAAGTAGGCGGCGGCGCCAGGTCGGGCGGGAAAACACGCCCTGCTACCTGCACTCCCTTGAATGCCACGGAAACTGATCAATAATCCAAGAGTCTGATAGCTAGTTGATCCCATGCCGGGCTGCTTGCCCCAACGACGGTCGCGTTGCGATCACGGCAAGGAGCATCCCGGCGGAGATGCATCGGAGAGTTGAGAGGAAAGGTAGGTCCCGATGAAATCGACAATCGCAACAATCGTGCTTTTGCTCGTTGGCTTGGCCAGCAGCCACAACGCCGAGGCCGACCACCGTGCGCACCGACATTATTCTGGCTACAGAGGCAGTGTCGGCATCACTTTCGGCCCTTACTGGGGACCGTATTGGGATCCGTGGTATTACCCGCCGCGCTACTACTATCCGCCGGCCGTAATAGAGCGTCCTTATCCGCAGGTTTATATCGAGCAAGCTCCGGCTGACTCGGCATCTCCGTCCAGCGAGGCAACCGGCCAGGACGCTACGGCAAATTATTGGTACTTCTGCCGTTCGGCCAAGGCTTACTACCCCTACGTCAGGGAGTGTCCCGGCGGCTGGGAGCGGGTGTTGCCGCAACCGCCGCGTTAGTTTCTATTCGCGAAAGGGACAATGGATATGAAATCGCTGACTGTGCTCCTTGCGCTCGCCGGCCTGACATTGTTCGGCGGCTGCGCCAGCGTTCCGACGGGCCCCAGCGCCATGGCGCTGCCGGGAACGGGAAAGACACTCGCGCAATTCAACCGGGACGACGCCGAATGCCGGCAATATGCCACCAACCAGCTTGGCGGCACGACGGCTTCCGGGGCGGCGACCCAGGCCGGCGTTGAGAGTGCGGCCGTCGGAACGGTCGTCGGCGCCTTGGCGGGAGCCGCCTTCGGCGGCCAAGACGGCGCGGCATTCGGCGCCGGCACGGGGCTGTTGTTCGGCAGCATGATTGGGCTTGGAACGGCCCAGAGCTCCTACTACGCGACGCAGCAGTATTACGACAACGCCTACTTCCAGTGCATGTACGCGCGCGGGCAACGGGTGCCGGTCTCCGGCACGGTAGTCAGATCATCGTCAGGGCGCACGACCACCTATCCGCCGCTCGCGCCTGCCGGCTCCTACCCGCCTCCGCCACCCGGCAGTCCGCCCCCGCCGCCGCGGGCTTATTGACGCTGTGACGCGGAGGCCGTCGCTTCGCCGCGGGCGAAGTCAGGCGGCCACGGAAGCGGCCAGGGAGTCCGAATTGACCGGCCGGCCGAACAGGTAGCCCTGGTAGTGGAAACAGCCGATCCGCTCCAGCGTATCGCGCTGTTCCTGCGTTTCGACGCCTTCGGCGATCACTTTGAGCTGCAGACTCTGACCGAGGGCGATGATCGTCTTGACGATCGACGCATCATCGGGATCCGAGAGCAGATCGCGGACGAAGGAGCGGTCGATCTTGACCTGATCGAGCGGCAAGCGCTTGAGGAAGCTCAACGATGAATAGCCGGTGCCGAAGTCGTCGAGCGAGAAGCGAACGCCCTTTTCTGTCAGCCGTTCCATCTGGTAAATCACACTGTCGATATCGTCGATCAACTGGCTCTCGGTCAGTTCGAGCTTGAGAAGCGCCGGACTGGCGCCGGTCTGACCCAGAATGCCAATGACCTTGTCGGCAAAGTCCGGCTGGCGGAATTGATGGGCGCTCACATTGACCGCGATATGCCAGCCACAAGCCACCGGATCGTCGGCCCACGCCACCAGTTGCCCGCAGGCCGTCTGGAGAATCCAGTCGCCAAGCGGCAGGATCAGGCCGGACGATTCGGCGACGGGGATGAAGCTATCCGGCGGCACGACCCCATGCCCGGGCCGCTGCCAACGCACCAGCGCCTCGACGCCGCGGATGCGGCCACTCGAATCGACCTGCGGCTGATAGTGCAGAACGAACTGGGAATGGGCCAGCGCCAGACGCAGGGCGCTTTCGATGCCGGTCCGCTCCGCGACCTTGGCCTGCATGTCCGGGTTGAAGAAACGCAACGTATCGCGCCCATCGGCTTTCGCCTGATACATCGCCAGATCCGCCCGCTTGAGCAGATCCTCCTTGCTCTTGTACTGGTCGGAAAACATCGCGATGCCGATGCTGACCGTGCTCAGGTGGCTCTGCCCTACAAGTTCGTACGGCTGGCGCATGGCGGCCCAGATTTTGCGGCCGATGCGCTCGGCCTGCAGCAGCGCCTGATCCGGCTCCGCGCTGAGTCCGCGCAACATGACGACGAATTCGTCGCCGCCGAGCCGGGCAATCGTGTCGGTCTCCCGCACGCAATCGTGCAAGCGTCCGGCCGCTTGCACGAGCAATCGATCGCCAGCGTCGTGCCCCTGCGTGTCATTGAGATCCTTGAAATTGTCGAGATCGATGAACAGCAAGGCGCCGCCCTCGGCGTAACGGGTCGTCGCCGACATCGCCTGCTGCAAACGATCATGCAACAGGCGGCGGTTCGGCAGGCCGGTCAGCGGATCGTAAAAGGCCAGTTCATGGATCGCCGCCTCGGCCTCGGCGAGCCGGGTGATATCGGTCGATACGCCGCACAGCCCCTGAATTTCCCCGTCGTCGCCGAGCAACGGCTGCTTGACCGTGAGATAGTTCTTTTCCGACCGGCCGTCCAGCGTGCGCTTCGTTTCCTTGACCTCGATGCGCTTTCCCTGTTGCAGGACGAGGCGATCGTCTTCGCGCATGTTGGCGGCCGTATCGGCATCGAAAAAGTCCTTGTCTTCCCGGCCGATGATCGCTGTCCGCGTACAGGCGAACAGATCGCAGACGCCCCGATTGACGTACTGGTAGCGAAAATCGCTGTCCTTGATGAAGATGTGCGCATCGACACTGTCGAGGATCGTGTTCAGACGGTTCTCGTTCTCGCGCAATTGCGCCGTCTTTCTGGCGACCTGGCGACGCAGGAACGCTACCGCCTTGAGCGTCACGAGAAACAGGAATAGGAGCCCGGCGCCGATCCACCATACGGCACGGGGAAAGGGCCGCGGCGGCGCCGCCCCCATCCAGCGCTCCAGAACGCGCGAATAGACGGAATCCGGCTGCGCTTGCCATTTTTCGAGGTGCTCGTCGATCGCCTGCCGCAGGTCGACGTTACGCCCGCTGGCCGTTGCGTAGTAGAGCTGCGTCGGCTGAAAGATGACCGGGGTTTCCAGAAGGTGGTGCCGCGGCGCCTGCAAGTCGCCAACGAAGCGATTCGCCACCGCCACGTCCAGTTCGCCCGCCGCCACTCGGCGGAACCCCTCCGGAATCGATGCCACCGGGACCAAGACGGCCTGCACGCCGAAGCCGCGCAGAACCTCGTCGAGGTACGTTTGCTGGATCGAGCCCTCCATGACCGCGACACGCTTGCCCTGCAAATCAAGCATCGAATTGATCTGTGCCGAATCGCCGTGATAAAGCCGCGACCAGCTGTTCAACGCCGCCCGTTCGTGAAAACCGAGCTGCCGGCTGCGCTCCTCGGAGAACGCGACATCGGGCAGCAGGTCGATCGTCCCGGATTGCAATGCGGTCAGGCAATCCTGCCAGATGCAGGCCACCGGCTTCAGTTTCCACCCCTCCTGCCGCGCCATCTCGACGAGCAGATCGCCGAGAATCCCCGAGGGCTGACCATTCGGCCCCATGAAAATCTTCGGCTCGTTTTCGTGGACGCCGACGATGATCTCGCGACCATGGCCGGCGCTGGCCGCAGCCGGCACGGCCAGTAGCGGCAGTACGGCGAAGGCAAGGAAGATGCAGTGACCGGCCAGCCGGAATGGGCGAAAGAGTTTTCTCATGAGAGCACCGAAGCGAAGCGACAAAAGAACGAATTCATCGCGGATCCGATCAACAGCACTCCATGATAGCAGGGAGAAAAAAATACTTATGCATTATGGCGTTAGCAACCAGGGCAATCGCACCAAACCCGAAATGCCACCGTCGTGAACATGCCAAAATAGCCGTTCACAATCAATCAGTTACAAAGGGGCTGTTCACAGGGCGTTGATTTGTGTAGTTTTCTGTCTTTTTGGGTGGCGTATGGAGACGGAGAAAGCGGCTACGGCAAATCAACGAGTCTCGCTGACGGAGGTCTTTTCG
>NZ_SSSR01000006.1 GCF_009469695.1 Propionivibrio limicola | reverse complement strand
CGTTCGTGATCACCGGCGCCTCAAAAACCGCCGATCTTCTCAGTTCGGTGTATCAACTTTCAATCGCTGGCCTGTGTCAATTTACAACCGCTGGTGACAACGAGGAAAGCATCCAGTTCGTTTTTGGTCATTGGCCGCAGCGCCGCGCCGCCATTGTCGACTCCAGTCAACTGCACCGCTTGGCTGGAAAATTGAGCAGTGCGATGCACCACGCAATGCCGATGTTGATGGGTTGCCGCGTAGGTGCAGAGGATTGCCCGCCAAAGGGCAGCATCACCCGTCAGTAGGGAACACAATCCCAGCCCGCCTTGGGCTGCTGTCACCTTTTCATTGATAGTCCAGTTTCTGCGCTTGGGTTTGGTGCCAGCCAGATTCAAAGCAAGCTCGACAAACAAGTCCAGAGTCTTCCACGCTGCACCGAACAGCAGTGGTGTGAGGGCGACAGCCAGGGAATTGACCGCATCACCACTTACCGAACAATGCAGTCGCACATGCATGATGACGCCGCCGTGCTGATCGGGCGAGCGCAGATCTATTTCGTCGGTGGATTCATCCCCCAGCACAGGGCGCACGCGATCAAGGGCAAGGCGCTCGAACAACGTCGCTTCGTCAAATTCTTCTACCGTCAGAATCATTGCAAAACCCTCACCCCACCAGCAGCACATTCATCCCGGCCATCCCCACCTCCGGCACGCCCGTGACAGTGATCACGATCCCTTCCTCGTCCGGCTTGCCCAGGTGCAGGTAGGCGCCATCGCCCAGATGGCTGCCAGCCGATGGATTGGACAGAGAAAAACCGTGGTCTGTCCCCATTATTCCTTACGCGGCCTTTTTCTCGAACGCCTCGCGGGCGGCGCCCATGCCGCGCAGGTACCTGACCTGACGGGCGGCGCAGAGTTCGGTCAGGCGCGCCGGGGCGCCGACGGCGCTGCCGAATCGGCGCAGCAAGTTCGTCGTGCAGTCGATGAAGCGCTCCGGATCGATCTCCAGGCGTTGCAGCAGCTTTGGCACCGGCCCGGCGATCTTTCCCCGCTTGCCGGGATGCAGGCAGCGGCCCGTGGTTTCGACCAGTTCGAGATAGTCCTCAAAGGCAAACGGGACGGCGGCGCGCAATCGGCTCGTGCCGTCAAAAGGCATCAGCGGTTGTTGGGGCAATTCCGCAAGATGCGCCTCATGGCGCAGGGCGAGCAACGACCTGACGCTGGCGGGTGGAGCCTTGTTTGGCGCCACCTCGCGGCGCGAGCGGCGCGGCGGGGCGCTTTCGGTCTCCGGCTTGAGCTCGGCCATGCGCTCGGCCACCGAGGTATGCGCCGAATCCTCCGGCGTTTCGGCCATGGCGGCGCGGATCGGGTTGAGATCGACATAGGCCATGGCGGTCAGAATCGCCTGCTCGTCGAGCAGCGCCTGGCTCTTGAAACGCCCCTCCCAGAAACGCCCGGTGACGTTGTCCTCCGCGTTCGCCTGGCGCGCCACCGTTTCGTTCAGCACGCGCATGAACCACGACAGATCGCACAACCGGGCGCGGTAGTTCTCCGTCCATTCGTCGATGGCGTTCAGCGTCGCCTGATCCATCGCCTCGCCCTGCCCGGAGAGCAGGCGGCGCACCAGCAACGGCCCGTCGAACAACTGCGTCCAGCGGCGCAACACCTCTTCGCGCGACCACGACTGCGCCCGCTCGGCATCCACACGCAGAACCAGATGGTAGTGATTGCTCATCACCGCGTAGGCCGCCACGTCGATGGCGAACACCCCGGCCAACTGCTTGACCCGATCCACGATCCAGCCCCGACGGTGCTCGTAGCTCTGCCCGCTGTGCGCATCCTCCCCGCACAGAAACGCCCGACGCACACAGCGGCAAACGACGTGATACCACGGCGTATCCGAAAGCGAAACAAGGGTTGAGCGCGGTCTGGTCATAGGCTACCGGGGGGCATCCAGGGGAATTGAGCGGTCATAAAGAGTTTCGGGATCGATATCGATATTTTCCGGCCAAACAACGGTGCCGTAATCGATACGTGCGGCAAAGAAGGTATTGTTTTCCTTCAGGCGACCAAAGGGCTTCTTGTCGATGATTGGCGACATATCGAAAAGCCGGCGTTCGCCATTTTCGAACTCCAGCTCTAGGAGATAACCCGGCTTGGCATTGACCTTGACGACATCGAGCAACTCGCCCATACGAATCTCCTACTGCAACGGCGCGATGCGGAAAGGTTCTTCACCATTCGCCGCAAGCTCCCAGTCGGCAAACAGATCGTCACGGTGCAGTTCCACCCACGCCTGCACCAGCTTCAGCTGCTTTGGGGGAAAATTACCAGCAAGTACCCTGCCATCCTCAATGGCTATCGCCGCCTTGAAGTCCTGATAACGAACATGGAAGTGCGGCAGGTGATGGCGTTCATTGCCCTCGAACATGAGGGTGACAAGAATCCCGTAAAACATGCTGATGGTTGGCATGACGATCTCCGAAGTTCGACAAAGACGTGACGAAGGAATTATATCGCCTATCGGATCTTATGTTAAACAAAGTGGGTGTCCTTTTGTTTCGCCGTCGTTCCATCCGCGCCAACACTCAGCCGCCCGGAGGCCGCATTCGATGGCGCTGCAGAAAGTCCGGGACCTGCCCGGAAAAAACCCCTGCAACCGAAGTCACAGGGGTTTCCAAGGCTTTCACCGCAAGCACCTACCCGAGGGCGGGTGCTTGTCTCCGGGGGAGATTAGGCGATAACGAGCGTGTCAACACCGGCAACAGTGTCGACTGCGGCAATACCGGTGACACCAACCAGCTGAACGACGACGTCAGCAGCATCATCTGCCCCTGCTTCATAGACGTAGGTATCGCCGTTAAACTCGAACACCAAAGTGCCAGCAACGCCGGCATCAACTGCAACCATGATTTCGGCCACGTCAATCCATTCGGCAAGCGTGTCGATATTGGCCGCATCAGCACCAGCCACAGTCATGACACCATCAGTGATAGAGGCGGTAACCGTGCCGCTATCCTCATCAGCAGCAGAGACATCGGTTGCAACAGCATCAGCTTCAACCAGACCACTCTCCGTCCTGAACACATCAAACTGGGCGATATTGAAATCAGTAATCGATGCCATAGCTGCTTCGGTAGAGTCATCAGCAGCAAAGACGAAAACGTCAGCACCAGCACCACCCGTGAGCGTATCAGCACCACCAGCAGCGATGATGGTATCAACAGTCGAAGTACCAACGATGGTCTCGGCCGTTGCTTGGCCAGTGATCACAACAGCGTCGATCTTGCTCAGTGTCAGGCTACCGAGGTCTGTCGTTGCTTCGTCAGCCGTCACGTTGACGGTCACGGTATCAGCCGCTTCCGCCGTCGTAACGGTGTAGGCCAGACCGGACAGTTGGGAGCCCAGAACGTCCACAGCAACGCCAGCATCTGCAGCACCCGTGGTCACGTTCTCGATTTGAACGGTCTCAAGGGAGACTGCGTTCAGCGAAGCACCCGTAAGGTCGGCGCCATTAGCCAGCCAAAGCGTGTCGGTACCAGCACCGAAATCGACTGCAACCGTTCCCGTCGGGATGTCAAGTTTAACGGTGTCATCACCGGCGCCAAGTTCCGCTGCGAAGTCAGCCGTAGCATTCAGCTGAGCATCAACGGTATCCGCACCACCTTGACCAGTAACACTGGTGTCAAAGTCAGCAATGGTGACTTCGTTGTCGCCGGAGCCAAGGACGATATCGGACGAAACGGTCGTCGTGTATTCCAGGTTACCAGTGAAAGCCGAAGCGTCAAACGAGGCTGCATCGGAAGTGGTAACGATGACATGACTGGAGCCGGTCAGGACGACATCATTGCTCGTGGCCGTCAGGGTAGCGATCGTGACTGCATCGGTAACGGCAATAGTGGTCGTCAGACCCACATCGGACACGTCCAGCGTCGCGAGGTCAAATGCCGTCGAAACGGTAACGCTGTTCGTGGCATTTGCGGCGTCACCGGTGATCGTCAGGATACCCGTCTGAGCTTCGCCCAAAGTCACGGTTGCGCCATCGGCGAATTCAACGGTCGTGCCAACAAAGTCATCATCGAGGGTGATCGGGGCATCAACGTCAACCAGGTCAGCACTAGCGGCCAAACCGACAACAACAGCAGCAGCACCGGTGACGGTATCGCCATCAACTTGAACTGCAGTAACTTCAAGAGTCACATCCTCACCAGTCACAACCACATCGGTAGCAGCAGCTGCAGCCAGGGTGACGGTCGAAGCGGCAGTCGCATTGATTGCGACATCAGTTGCAGTTGCAACGGTCAGGCCCACATCGCCATTGACGGTAACGTTAGCCACATCGGTTGCCGCAGCGGTCGTAACCGATACGGTGTCAGCCGCGCCAACATTCACTACACCAGCTTCCAGACCTGTGACAGTCAGGGTGGTCACGTTGGTACCTGCAGTGACGTTGTTATCACCAGCAGCGGCAACACCGGCCGTACCATTGAAGCCCAGCTTCGTGGAGCTCAGAGTGATGGTTGCGCCGGTAACATTCGTCGCATCGAAAGTTGCAGCAGTACCGTCAAACGCATCGATCGTGACGTTGATGTTCTCAATGCCGGAGATGGTCGGCGTAGCAGCGAAATCAGCGGTCTTGTAGGTAACATTCAGCGTGTCGTTGTCAGTCGAAGACTCATCAACGATCGTGTCGCCGCTATTCAAGGTGCCCGTAGCGCCCGTAATGGTGTCATTGCCGGAGGTGCCGATGATGGTCTGCGCAGCAGTAGTGAGCGTGAAAGTCGAGCCGGTGTTGGCGATAACGTCGGCTTCAGCCTTGGCTTCGGTCACGGTGGCTGCATCAGCGGTCACGCCGTCCATCACAGCGGTTTGCTGTTCGGTCGTGCTGGTGGTAACGGTCTCGGCAAAGTATTCCGACACTTCAACGCGGTTAGCCAGGAAGACGACGTCGTCACCCGACGTTTGAACTTCAACGGCGTTAACGATCGCAACGATGAAGGTGCTCTTGCTCACTGCGCCGCTTTCCAGCTGGGCAACCCAGTAGGCCTTGCCAGCGTCGTCAGCTGCACGACCGAGCACGTTGGTGTAGATCGCATCAACGAACTCTGCGTTCGTCATGCTGACCGGGTAGTTGGTTTCGAACTCGGTGGACAGAGCGAAGTCTGCAGCGATATTCGCAACGGCTTGGTCGTCGCTCAAACCCTGGTTCAGGTATGCAACATAAACGTCATTCCAGTACTGGGCGCCAGCGTTGTCTGCTGCGCGACCGAAGTAGCTAACATACATCTGGTGAATGTTATCCACTTGCACTTGAGTCAGCGTCAAGGTAATTGCCATTGTTTCAACTCCAAAAAATGAGTAGGGAATTGCGAGTGTCAAATCGATTTACCACTCACCGCCCACCTGGGGCGACAAGCTTGCGGCGAGTATAGCGGCCCGCCCATGACCGTGGTGTGACAACAATCACGCCTCGACCATTTCGGATCGCCTTGCCGACAAGCGCGGCGAATATACCAACGGTGTCCTGCGACGGTCAATAAAGCAGCCTCGATAAGTTGATGATCTGGCGGAGTTTCTTTCCCATTGCGCCGCACGGACACGGCCCGCTTCCTTGCCACTTTCCCGGCCGCCCCGCTTGCCCCCGGCGGGGCATGCACCTAGACTCCAACCCGTCTTCACAAAAAGGGCGGGGGTCGCTCTTGTGCTGCGCAGGAGGAAGGCATGGCGACTGAAAACGATCTGACCAACGAAATCTATTCCGGCGATATGCGCGTCGATTCGCTGCTGTGGACTTTCGCCGACTGGAATTTTGCGTTGCCGGAACGCAACACGATTTATTACAGCTTCAGCGTGACGCCGGATTTGCGTTCGGTGGCACCGGGCTATGTTTCCTCTTTCAGTTTGCAGCAGCAAAGTGCCGCACGGGAGATTCTTCAGTATGTGGAGTCGGTCACCGGGATCGACTTTATGGAGCTCGGATTGGGCTCATTGGCCGATGTTGTTTTCGGCGCGTGCGATCTTGAGCCTTATACGCTGGGGGTGACTTACGCGGGGACCGACTACACGACGGTGGAGTCCGGCGAGCTTCTCTCGTGCAGCCCGCTGGCCTATGTCCTTCTGGACAATGCCGAATATGCGTCGATCACCAACTTTCTGGCCGCCGGGCGCGAGGGGTACGAAACACTGCTGCACGAGATCGGCCATGTAATCGGCCTGGGGCATCCGTTCGACGACGGTGGCGATGCGTATGTGCTCGATGCGAGTCTGGACACTACGAACAATACGGTGATGTCGTACACGACGACCGGCGCGTACAAGTCGACGTTTCAGGAATTCGACCTGCTGGCGTTGACGTGGATTTACGGCGGCGACGGTCTGGGCGGGGCGTATGGGTACAACTCGACGTACGGCCCGACGCTGACGCCGGACGATGGTGACGTGGTGTTTTCGTATGTGTATGGGAGCAGCGGTACGGATACGGTGACTTACGCGGGGAATTCGGCGGATTTCGTGATTACGGTCGGGGACGATGTGCTGACGGTGCAGGGGACGGACGCGGAGGGGAGCGTGGCGGAGATCCTGATCGACGTGGAGCGCCTCGTTTTTGCCGATACGGGCCTGGCTTTCGACATCGACGGGTCGGCGGGGCAGGTGTATCGGCTTTATCAGGCGGCGTTCGACCGGACGCCGGATAGCGGGGGCATCGGCTACTGGATTTATCAGGCGGATTATGGGCTGTCGCTGGAGGGAATCGCCGGCAATTTTCTGGTTTCGGCGGAATTCAGTTCGCTGTATGGGAGCGCTCCGTCGGCCGAGGCGTATGTGACGCTGTTGTATGAAAACGTGCTTGACCGCGCCCCCGATCAGGCGGGGCTGGATTACTGGACCGACTTGCTGGACGGCGGTGTCAATAATCGCGTGCAGACGCTGATCAATTTCAGCGAGAGCGACGAGAATCAGTTGAATGTGATTGGCAGCATCAGCGCAGGGATTGAGTACGCGCTGTTTGCGGGGTGATTGGCCGGCGAGACGTGGTTATTGATCCGGCCCGTTGATGTTTGAATTCGTCACCCCGGCGAACGCCGGGGTCCAATCGGCGATTGCTCTCCGATGCTGGGTCCCGGCTTTCGCCGGGACGACGGCAAATCTCTGCTTCATCGGGCCGGGGCAATCGCCCGGCAGAGCCGGGCCCCTACCAGGGCGGTCAGTTCCGCTGCGTGAAACAAACTGACGATCGCCATGCTTGTCTCCTCGCGGCAGCCGCAACAACAAAACCGGACGCTTATGCTATCTTGCAAATCGAAACTACAACTTTAGATTTGCAAGATGCTACCCAGAATCGCCTCGAACACCCTGTCACGACTGGCCTACGGCTTTCCCGTACTGGCGCGACAGTTCGGGGCACGAGGTTGATCTGCTCGAAGAGGCCCCGATCGGGCTGATGGCCACGGAGATCAAGTCCGGGGCCACTTTTGCCACCGACTGGCTGGCCGGGGTGCGCAAATGGCAAAACATCGCCGGCGAGAAGGCAGGGACTCCGACTCTGGTATTCGGAGGCGATAGCTCGTTTGAACGGGAACAGTGCCGGGTACTTTCGTGGCGCGATCTGGCGTTGTGAGCCAGGTCAATCGCATGAATATCCTCCCCCATCCCCCACCCATCCTCCCCCTTGAAGGGGGAGGAGTTGATGTGTGCCGCTTGCTTTTTCCGTGGGTTTTGGGAAGAATGCCGGCCTCGCTCGCATCCTGGATGCGCAGCGCTGCATCCGCCCATGTAGCTCAGTGGTAGAGCACTCCCTTGGTAAGGGAGAGGCCGGCAGTTCAATCCTGCCCATGGGCACCACTCCCCTCCTCGCGGGCGCTTGACCGCTACAAAGACCGTCAGCGCCGTCCCTTGATGAGCCAGGCGTTCAGGCTTTCGACCGATTCGCCCTCGATGCCGCCGGCCAGCGCGAGAAACTTGAAGCGGTTGTTGGCCAGCTCGAAGATGGCCGTGGCGTGGTCACGCCGCGCCTCGTGGTAACGCCGTTCGGCGTCGAGAACGTCGACGAAGGTGCGCGTGCCGGCCTGCAATCCTTTCTTTTCGCCGATCAGGGCTTGCTCGGCCGAGGCAATCGACTGGCGCAGGGCGTGCGTTTGCTCGATGCCTTGATCGACGGCCAGCAGGAGGCGATTGGCTTCGGCAAGCACTTTTCGCCGCGTCGATTCGTAGGTCTGCTGGATCTTTTCTTTCCTGGCGCGGGCCTGACTGGTCTGGGCCGTGGTGCCGCCGCCGTTGATGAGCGGGACGTCAACGCGTACGCCGACATAGGTGGTGGTGTATTCGACACCGACCGAGTTGTTGGTGTCGCTGATCGAATTCTGCCTTGTCGCGACGAGATCGATCGTCGGCAGATGACCGCTGCGCATCTGGGCGACAGTCGCCTGGGCGCCTTCGAGCTGTTTGCGCAACGACTCGATTTCCGGGTTTGAGTCCTCGATCTTCTGCAGCCATTCGTCCTTGAGACCGCCAATGCGCAGCAGGTCGGGGGCAAGCAGCAGCGGGTCGGTACGATCCACGACTTGGCCTTGCTGGCCGACGATGACTTCGAAATTGTGTTCGGCGGCGGAAAGCTGCATCCTGGTTTCGGCCACCTTGGCCCGGGACAGGTCGCGACGGGCACGGGCGTCCTCGATGTCGGTCCGCGTGCCGCGGCCGGCGGCAAACGCTTTCTCGGCCAGGATCAGCCAGGCTTCCATGGCCTTGAGGTGATTTTCGGTCTGCTCCAGCGTTTCGCGCGCCGCGAGCACGGCCAGAAAAGCCGTGACGGCGCGCATGCCGACGCGCTGCGTGTCGTTGCGGAAGGTTTCGTCGGCGGCACCGGCACTGGCCTTGGCGGCTTGCAGCGAATACCAGGCGGGCATGCGGACGAGGGCTTGGCGCAGGCTGACGGCGGAACTGCCGCTGTCGTAGTGGCCGCTTTCGGTATCGGGTCGCGCTGATTCGATGTAGTGCGTGTCGGTCTTGGCGCGGTTTGTCTGGTAGTAGTAGCTGAGTTGCGGGAGAAGCGCGGCACGGGCCACCGGCACGCCTTCGGTCGCCTCGTCGCGAGCCGAGCGCGCGGCCAGGTATTCGGCATCGTAAACCAGCGCGCTTTCGTAGGCGGTCTTGAGGTCGAGGGCGTGGGCCGGGCCCGCCAGCAGCGTGGCGAGCGCGGCGGCGAGTGCCGTTTTTCGTGCGATACGCATTTCAGGACTCCTTCATGGCGCTGGACAGACGGAGCAGCAGCGGCTTGAGCAGGTATTTGGCCAGGCTGCGCTCGCCGGTCCGGATCGTGATCTGCACCGGCATGCCGGGCTGCAGGGCGCGGGAGCCGAGCTCGGCCAGCCCTTCCTTGGTGACCTTGACGCGGCCAAGGTAGTGCGGCGGCACGTTGGGATTGGGATCGGCGACCAGGTCGGGGCTGATCGAGTCAAGCACGCCGTCGATGACCAGCGAGGGGTCGTTGGCGAAGACATGCAGATTGATGGACACGGCGAGTCCGGGATGAACGCGGTCGATGACGCTCGGGTCAACCTTGGCTTCGATGATCAGCGCTTCGTCCTTCGGAACGATGTCCATCAGGCGCCCGCCGGGGGCGACAACGCTGCCTTCGGTCAGGAAGGTCAGGCCGTTGACCGCGCCATCGACCGGCGCGCGAACAACCGTGCGATGGAAGTCTTCGCGGGAGGAACGGAAACGCTCGGCGGCCGTCAGGGCTTCGCGCCGGACGTCGGAATATTGGGTCTCGACTTCTTTCTGGTAGTCGCGCTGTCTTTGCAAACGCCGCTGGGTGGCCTCGGAGGCCATGCTTCGGGCGCGGGCGATGGTCGCGGTCAGCTCGGAAACGGAGGCTTGCAGGTCGGAGGCCAGACGCTCTTCCTCGAACCAGCTCTTGCGCGAGAGGTAGCCTTCCCGGGCCAGCTCGCGCGATCCGACGAGTTGCTCCTGGACGAATTTCAGCTGTTCCTGTTTGCCTTTGATTTGCGCTTCGAGGGCGACGATCTGCTCTTGCGCCGAGCGTTCGCTGGCGGCAAGGATTTCCAGCTCGCCCTTCAGGGCCAGACGGCGCGTCTGGAAAAGCTGTTGCTGCACGGCCATGGCATCGGCGGCAAAGGGGTCGGACGCGGCTTCGAGCAGGGCCGGCGAGAAGGTGACGGCCGCGGCCTTGGTCATTTCAGCGTGCAGGCGATCGGCCTGGGCGAGCAAGGCGTAGTACTGTTGCCGGGCCGCGTCGTGATTGGCCCTGGCCGTGGTGTCGTCGAGCATGACCAGCGGTTCGGCCGCCTTGACCAGTTGCGCTTCCTTGACCAGCACGGACTTGATGATGCCGCCGGTGAGATGCTGGACGACCTTGCGCTTGGATTCCACGGCAATGACGCCTTGCGCGGGGACGCCTTCATCGAGCGGCGCGAAAAGCGCCCAGAGGATGAAGACGAGTATCGCTCCCCCCAGAATCCACAGGCCGATCGAGGCCGCACGGTTCTCTCCGAGCAGATTGGCGCTGACGGCCGCCAGTTCGGTTTCGTTAATGGGTTCGTCGTTTTTTTTGAGTGCGTTGCGGAATCGCTCAATCAGTCTGTTCAGCATGTTCGGCCTGTCCTTTTATGCTCGGGTCACGGCAAACGCCGCTTGTTTCGTTTCTCGTCAAATCACGCCGCCGGAACAGCGGCCATCACGCCGGTGTTGGCGGCGCTCGCCCTGGCGCGGGCCGCCCCCTCCATCATGCTTTTGAGCACGTCGTCACGTGGACCGAAGGCAGCGACCAGACCTTCTTTCATCATCAGGATTTTGTCGACCGAGGAGATGATGCTTGTCCGGTGGGTGATGAGGATGACGGTGCAGCCGGCTTTCTTGAGCGCGGCGACGGCTTTGACCAGCGCCTGTTCGCCCTGGTCGTCGAGGCTGGCGTTCGGCTCGTCGAGCACGACGAGCGAGGGATGCCCATACACGGCGCGGGCGAGCGCGATGCGCTGCCGCTGCCCGCCCGACAGGAAGCTGCCGCCGACGCCAATCGGCGTGTCGTAGCCTTGCGGGAAGCGGAGGATCATTTCGTGCACGCCGGTCATCTGGGCGGCGTCGATCACCTTTTCGTGGTCGATCTCGCCGAAGCGGGCGATGTTTTCGGCGATCGTGCCGTCGAACAGTTCGACGTCCTGCGGCAGGTAGCCGATATGCGGGCCGAGTTCGAGCTTGTTCCACGCATAGACGTCCGCGCCGTCGAGCCGCACTTTTCCGTTCATCGCGGGCCAGACGCCGACGAGCAGTCGGGCAAGCGTGGATTTTCCGGAAGCGCTGGGGCCGATGAGCGCCATGGCTTCTCCCTGCGCCAGCGCGAACGAGACCCCCTTGAGGATCGGCGTCTTGCCGCCCGGCGCCATGGCCACGACGGCCTCGACCGACAGGTTCCCCTTGGGTGCGGGAAGCTGCATGGTTTCTGCCGACACGGGATACTTGTTCAACATTTCCTCAAGGCGCGTGAAGGCAACCCGGGCGGAGATCAGGCCGCGCCACGAGGAGATCAGCAGATCGACCGGAGCCAGCGCGCGCCCCATCAGGATGGAGCCGGCGATCATGCCGCTGGCCGACATTTCGCCCTTGATCACGAGATAGGCGCCCAAGCCGAGAATCAGGGACTGTTGCGCGATTCGGAAGAATTTGCTGCAGGCGCTGATCATCCCGGCGCGGCCGCTGGCGATGGTCTGCAGCGCAAGCAGGTCTTGATAGCGCTTGTACCAGCGGGCACGCAGGTTGTCGAGCATGCCCATGGCCTGGATGACTTCGGCGTTCTTGAGGTTGTTGGTGGCGAAGGCGTTGGAGACGATGGCGGCCTGGTTGGCCTGGGCCAGGGGGCCGCGCGTGGCAAGTTCGTTGATCAGGGTCAGCGAGATGGCAATGATTGCGCCGGCAATCGAGAACCAGCCGAGTACCGGATGCAGCACGAAGATGACCGCCAGGTAGATCGGGAACCAGGGCGCGTCAAAGAAGGCAAAGATGCCGTTGCCGGTGATGAACTGGCGCACGTTGGTCAGGTCGGCAAGCGCCTGGCCGGCATTCGAGCCGGCACTGTTCAGGTTGGTTTCAAATGCCGCATTGAAAACACGGCTGTTCAGCGCCTTGTCAAAGTTGGCGCCGACATGGACCAGCACCCGGGAGCGCACCCATTCGAGCCCGGCCAGCAGCAGGTACAGCGCGAGCGTGATCAGGGTAATCATGTACAGCGTGACTTCGTTGCGACTGCCGAGCACGCGGTCGTACATCTGCAGCATGTAGATGGTGGGCATGAGCATCAGCATGTTGATGACGAAGCTGAATCCGCCCGCCACGTAGAACGGACGACGTAACGCCCAAATCGCCGCCGCGATCTCGGAACGGCCTGAAAACCGGTTTTTCATATAGACGAGTAACTCCAGTAACGCCAGCCGAGAGCGACATGCTCGTTCGATCCGGCAAGAGAAGCTGCGCAGCGAGGCATCGACTGCGGCAATGACAACAGGACGGCGATTATCCTCCTCGATGTGACAAATGTCACTAAGCCTGTCGGGCGTGATGCCTTCCTCCCCGACGATAGGCCGTCTTTGCAGGGACAATCCGTTTTTCCTCCGGCGCAAAGATTGGCATAATGCGCGGTCCCGGCTCCCCCGCTACGCGATGCCCGTTACGACGCGGCGCCCCTGGCGGCGGGCCGCATGCGCCAACAGGATGGCGATCTCCGTTTCGTGCGACGAAATGGCTTTCACGACTTGAAAAGGATCCGATATGCCGACGATCAAAATCGACAACCAGGACTATGACCTGGACCAACTCAGCGACGAGGCGAAGGCCCAACTGGCTTCCCTGCGGGTGACCGATGCCGAAATCCAGCGGCTGCAGGCCCAGCTGGCGATTGCAAGAACGGCCAGAAACGCCTACAGCCGTGCTCTCCTGCAGGCTCTGCCTTCTCCCGTCGAGCAAGCCCAGAAAAGTGAAACGCTGAAATTTTCCTGACCCTTATTATTCCGGCCGGCACGCGCACAGCCTCATTGACTGGCACCGGATCGCCTGATTCCGGTTCGCTCCCGGCCGGCGCCGACCGGAGATGTTCCGATGCCTGACTATCATCCCGTTTCCCGCGAACGCCATGCCAATCGGCACTGGCAACCGTCGGCCGACTTTGGGTTTGCAGCACAGGAGGCGGTTGTGCCGCTCGTTGCGGCCGAGCTGGCCAGGGCGGCCATGGCCTTTGCCATCGCCTTCGTCCGGCAAGGCGAGCACTTCGCCCCCGTTGCAGTGCTCGATTTCCGGCCGGGCAGCAATCTTTTCGTGGCGCCGGACGGCCGCTGGCTGGCCGACTACGTCCCGGCGGCCTACCGCGGACATCCCTTCGCGCTGGCCAATACAGCGGACGGAAAACAGGTTCTGTGCGTCGATGAGAGCTCGCCGCGCCTGCAGGAGACGGATGGAACGCCCATCCTCGGCGACGATGGTCAGCCGTCGCCCGACGTAAGAAATGTCATCAATTTTCTGACGCAGGTTGAACAGAATCGCCAGCTTACCCAGCGCGTCTGTGGCGTACTGGAGAAGCACGATCTCATCCAGCCGTGGCCGGTCAGGGTGCAGAGCGACAACGGGGAGGAAAAAATCGCCGGGCTGTTCCGCGTTGATGAGGCCGCGCTGAACGCCCTCGCGCCCGCCGCTTTTGAGGAACTGCGCCAGGCCGGGGCGTTGCCCGTCGCCTATTGCCAGTTGCTATCGATGCAGAATCTGCAAAAACTGGCGGCTTTGGCGCGCCAGCGGACGCAGGCTCTCCAGCAGGTTGCACAATCACTCACTTCTGTATTGCCATTTTCCGGCGAGGATCTTGACCTTGAATTCCTGAATCACGGGGGAGTCATCCGCTTTGGCAATTTCATCTGAGGATCAGTCCGGCGTCGCCCAACTTCAGCGCATCACTTCCGAATACATTGCGGCCGAAGACCGGATTCGGCTGACGGGGGAGACGAACCAGGGTCAAACCGTCGCGCTGTGGCTGACCCAGCGCTTGCTGGGCCGCCTGATGCCCCACCTGCTCGGCTGGCTGGAACAGCAAACGGGGGGCCGTCTCGATGCCGAAATCCGGCAGGATTTTGCCCAACAGGCGGCGATTGCCTCACTCACCCCGCAACCGCCGGTGCCGCCTCACGCGCAAAATCGCTCTTGCCTCGTGCAGGAGGTCAACATCAATGCAACACCGCAGAATGTCAGGCTGACCTTCCGCAGCGCGGGAGGCGGCGACCATGCCATGCCGGCATTCCTCGTGCTCTCGCCCTTGCCGCTACGGCAGTGGCTCGATGTGTTGTATCGGCTGTACCGGACGGCGGGCTGGGCGGCCGACTTCTGGCCCGACTGGATGGCGCAAGCACGCACGGCCTCAGTGCAAACATCCCCCTTGTTGCACTGAGCTTGCAGCCGCTCCACCCATCCCCCTCCCCTTTTGTCTGCCCGTGCATTAGCGCATAGACAAACAGCTTCCGAATCAACCGCCTACCCCACTTCAGTCGGCCACCACAGGCATGAAGCGTGGTTAAAGTCATTGGGTATAAATTCGACGCGCAACAACACCCCAGTGGTATATTTTGACCTTCTGGAAGGTTTTCGTTATGCGAGTTCTTCGCTCATGTCTTCTCGGAACAGGAGGAATTCCCGTTGAAACCTTTCGGGAACAACTCAACCACACGCCAGATCAGGCCGGAATCGAGAATTGACAGCCGAAGCCGCTGCTGGGACCTATTAACATTTTCGGCGATCACCCGAACCTGTTCCCTGCTCCAGCCTTATCCAATTTTCAACCCGTTTCAACCGCGAGACCGATCATGACTACCCCGACCTTGTCCATGACCCAACGCACCGAAATCGTCTTCATCGAAAGCAACGTGGCCGACTACGCCACGCTGATCGCCGGGCTCGATCCCGCGCTGGAAGTGCATGTGCTCGATGCGGAGGGTGACGGCCTGGCGCAGATGGCCGCCGTCCTTGCCGGGCGTAGCGGCATCGACGCCATCCACCTCATCTCCCACGGCGCGCAAGGTTCGCTGCAACTGGGTGCGCTCACGCTCGATGAAACCACGCTGCAAAGCCACTCGACGGAACTCGCCGCCATCGGCCAGTCGCTGAGCGAAGAGGGCGATCTGCTGCTCTATGGCTGCAATGTGGCGCAGGGGCAGACGGGCCTCGATTTCATCGGCAAGCTCGCGCAGGCGACGGGGGCGGATGTGGCGGCGTCGGATGATCTGACTGGTGCGGTGGGCAAGGGAGGGGATTGGGTGCTGGAAGCAACGAACGGCGAAATCGGCAATCACGTTCTCACGTTCGATGGTTACGGCGATACATTGGCCAACAACACTGCGCCCTCGGTAGTCGCCACCGGCTCGGGCACCGCCCTTTTCGAGGTTGAAGCCTACGCCAGCAATGCAAAATCCATTTTTGTGCAAAGCGATGGCAAGTTGCTGGTGGTCGCTAATAGCCAGTCCACCAGCGATGGCAGCAGCAAGAGCCTGTCGCTGATGCGCCTCAATGCCGACGGCACCATCGATACTACTTATGGTGGCGGTGATGGCATCGTGAGCCACTCTACCGGAACTACGCTGGGTTTTTATAACGCAGTTCAGCAAAGCGACGGCAAGGTCATTGCCGTCGGCATTTCTCATAATGGCAGTTACGGCTCCGTCGATTTCGCCCTTATGCGCTTCAATGCCGATGGTTCGGTAGATACGAGCTTTGGCACCAACGGCACAGTGATTACCGACATGGGTTCGGATTCCGACTTCGGGATCAGCGTTGCCATCGATTCGCAAGGGCGCATCGTCGTTGGCGGTCAGCATAAGGTGGCAGATGGTGTGTATGACATGGCAGTTGCCCGATACACGTCATCCGGCGCGCTGGATACGACCTTCAGCGGAGATGGCAAAGCCTATATCTCGATACCGGACGCAACTTCCAGCAATTATCACGGGCTGACCCTGCAGAGCGACGACAAGATTCTGATTGCCGGTGATAAGGGCCAGTCTTCTGGCGGTTCCTTGTTTGCTGTGGCGCGCCTGAACACGGACGGCACACTTGATACCACGTTCGACACCGATGGCATCGTGACGACTGACATTGGCAGCGGCAATGATCAGGCCATCACGATCAGCGTTAATACTTCGGGTTCCATCGCAGTGGGAGGTTTGGCTTACAACGATACCCCTGGCGGTGGATGGGATGTTGCCGTAGCCAAATACACCAGCACCGGCGAGCTGGACACCTCGTTCGATACCGACGGCAAGCTCATCACCGTAGTCCCAGGCTGGGATTCGAGCCGGGTGGAAGCGGGCATCAAGCTGTTCGACGATGGCAAAGTTCTGGTCACGGGGCTCGCCGAAAACCTGGAAACTTGGGACAACGATTTCCTAGTGGCACGCTACAACGCCAACGGCACCCTGGATACCAGCTTTGACGGCGATGGCATTGCCACCACCAATTTTGGTTTCAGCTCGGACATTTCCAGTGCATTTGCGATCCAGGGCGATGGAAAAATCGTTGTAGGAGGTCTTTCCGGCAATGCAGACTGGGCTACCTGGAAAACAGCGATCACGCGCCTCAACGCCGATGGCACGCAAGATAGTACCTTTGGCAAGCTAACCTATACGGTAGGCGACGCCCCCCTCCAGCTCAACGCGCAGGCCTTGGATTACGAGCTTTCCGACGTCGCAAACGGCTTCGCTTCAGACAACTACAGCGGCTCGATGCTGACACTTTCCCGCCAGGGAGGGGCAAACGCACAGGATGTTTTCTCCGCGACGGGCACACTCAGTTCGATTACGGCGGCAAGCGGAACACTTACTGTCGATGGAACGAATATCGGCACGTTCACCAACGCGGGCGGCACACTCACCTTGAATTTCGGCGCAAATTCGACCAGCGACAAGGTTAATCGGGTGATGCAACAGATTGCCTACAGCAATACCGGTTCGCCTGCAGGCACCGTGAATCTGCTCTGGTCATTCAACGACGGCAACAGCGGTTCACAAGGCGATGGCGGTGCGATGACCGGAACTGCCGTGACTTCTGTGGATATTCAGAGCACGAATGCAGCCCCCGCGATTTCCCTTGCCGACACAGCACATTCCTACACCGAAAACGCCTCGGCCATCGTGATTGACTCCGCGGGCACGGTCAGTGACGCGGACGGCGATGCCGACTGGAACGGCGGCAAGCTGGACGTGCAGATCACCAGCGGGGCCATAGCCAGCGACGAGATCAGCATTTCCGACACGGATGGGGACGGCACGACCATTACCGTCAGCGGGACGGATATTTTTGCGGGTGGCGTCGATGTCGGCGATCTGTCCGTTAGCGGCGGCGTGGTCACTGGCGGGACGAAGCTGACCATTACCTTTGACGGCAACGCCACCAACGCCATCGTCCAGGAAACCCTGCAATCCCTGCGTTATCGCAATACGGGCGATAATCCCGGCACTGCTGATCGCGTGGTGACTGTAACTGCTACCGACAAAAATTCCGCGTCTGCCACCGATACCCGCACCATCGCCATCACGCCGGTCAATGACGATCCCGTCATCACTGCCGGCGGTACCACCGCGTTCACCGAACAAACCGCCACCGCCATCGCTCCAGGCATCACGATCACCGATGTCGATGGCGATGCCGGCTGGAACGGCGGCATGCTCAAGGTGCAGATTACGGGCAATGCGAGCACCGATGACAGCCTCTCCCTGCCGACCACCGACACCGGCGGCATCTGGTTGAATTCGGGCAACAGTGATCTCATGAACGGGGCTACTAAAATCGGTAGCGCCAGCGCGACCAGCGTCTCGGGCGGCACGGAATGGATCTTTACTTTCAATGGCAGCGCTACCACTGCGCTGGTGCAAAGCGTGGCGCGCGCGGTGCTGTTCGACAACGATAGCGACGAACCGGCCGCGGCAGACCGCACCATCAGCTTTTCTGCTACGGACAATGCAGGCGGCAGCAATTCGGCCACGCAGACGGTAACCGTTACCCCGGTAAACGACGCACCGCAGGTGACGAACACGGCAGACCCGGCGCTGCAGTTTTCGGGGGCGCTCACGAGCTATGCCCAGTTCCCGGATGTTGATGCCAGCATCGTTGCCTCGCAAGCCGTGACCATGGAAGGCTGGGTGTACTTTTCCAACCTGACCGGGGTGCAGTTCATCGCCAGCGGCGGGAATGCAGGATTGTTGAACCATCTCGAGCTGCATACCAATGGTGCAGCACTGCGCTTCATCCCGACACAGAATGCTTTTTTCGATACCGGCAATGTACTGACAGCGGGCCAATGGACGCACATCGCCGCGACCTACAATGCCACCACCGATGTGGCTGAAATCTACATCAACGGCACGAAGGTCGCCGCCACCGATGCCAGTGCGACCGCCGATTCGGCGTTGCAAGACGGGACCGGCTACACCCTCGGCAAGCGCAGCGATAACACCTATCCGCTCAGCGGTTCCATCGCCGAATTCCGCCTCTGGAGCGATGTGCGCACCGCCGATCAAATCCGCAACAACATGAATGTGAGCCTCACGGGCGGTGAAGACAGCCTTGTGAGCCTGTGGAAACTGAACGAAGCCACCGGCACTTCGCTGGCGGATAGCTCGGGGAACCACTTTGACGGCACGGCGAACAGTGCAAACTGGACAACCCGCGCCGTTTCCGGCGGTCTTGCCGTCAATTACACGGAAGGCGCCGCGCCCGTCAGCCTGTTCAGCGGCGCGACCGTCAGCACGGTCGAAAGCGGGCAGAGCATCATCGCCCTGACGCTGACCGTGACCAACGTCAGCGATACCACCGAACGCCTGGCAATCGATGGCAGTACGATCGATCTCGTCAACGGCACATCGGGGACCACGACGACCAACGGAGTGACGTACAACGTCACCGTGGCGGCTGGCACGGCCACCGTCACCCTGAGCAAGGCCGCGGGGCTGACGGCGGAACAAACGGCGGTGCTGATCAACGGCATTACCTACAGCAACAGCAGCGATGGGCCCGCGACGGCCAGTCCGCGTGTCGTCACGTTGACCACGTTGCAGGATAACGGCGGCGGTAGCGATACGGCCACGCTGGCTTTTGCGTCGACTGTGACGGTCATCGGCACGAACGACGCCCCCACCGACATAGCCCTCTCGGCAAGCAGCATTTCGACCTTCGACGCCAACGACACCACGATTGGCACGCTCTCGACCACTGATGTAGATGGCCCGGCAGCGAGTTATACGATCGTCTCGGTCAATGGCGAAACCAGCGGTGCAACCTTCGATCTATTCAACGTAAGTGGCACGGCGCTGCGCGCCACCACTCCCTCCACCCTTACCGCCGACAGTTACACGCTGGTGGTGCGTTCCGACGACGGCAGCGGCGGCACCTTTGACAAAACATTGACGCTCACCGCCTCCAGCAGTTTGGTCGTCACGACCAACAGCGACAGCGGGGATGATGCGACGACCGGCAGCACTTACGCCGCCGAACTGGCCGACGGTTCCGGCCTGAGCCTGCGCGAAGTCTTGGCGCTTGCATCGGCCGGAAACAAGACGGTGGGTTTTTCAGCCGCGCTGAACGGGCAGACGATTACCCTTGGCAGCAGCGTCACGGTGCCGACAGCAACAACGCTGGATGCGGATGACGCCGGTTCGCTGACGATCGGCGGCCAGTCTTTGGCTCTTGCCAGCGCGCTGACCGTGACAAACGGAGTTGGAGATCAGTTAACAATCAATTCGGCACTCACGGGCACAGGATCGTCCTTGACCAAAACCGGCGCGGGAACGCTGGTGTTATCGGGCACCAACACCTATTCGGGAACGACGACCGTATCGGGCGGTACGTTGCAGACCAACAGTCTTGGCAGCACCTCTGGTTTGAACCTGGATGGCAGCACGCTTAAAACCCACAGTACCTCTTTATCCTCAAACGCCGCAATTGCAGTCGGCGGAAGTGGCGGCACATTCGATCTCTCAAACGGGTCGATGTTTTTGTCGGGCGTGGTTTCGGGAAGCGGTGCGTTGATTGTCAACAGTACTAATGCCGGTAATGTCATAAGACTCGGAGCGAACAATACCTACTCGGGCGGAACCACGTTAAATGGCGGCATCCTCGACTTGGCGAGTAACACCGCGATCGGTTTTGGCGCATTGACGGTCAATGGCGGCAAGATTCGTTCGACGACATCGGATTTCACGTTGGGCAACAACCTGATTCTGGGCGGCACCCTGACCATGTCCGGCAGCTATGCGCTGACCTTCAACGGCACGGTTGATCTGGGCGGGGCAACGCGAACCATCAACAACTCGCTTGTTACGCCGGCGCTGACACTTAATGGCGCGGTCAGCAATGGAAATCTGGTGGTATCCAATCAATCCGGAGGCTCCCTGGTTCTTGCGGGAAACAATTCCTACGCCAGCACGACCATTTCTGCGGGAACGTTATCGATTGCCGGCGACGCCAATCTGGGGTCGGGAAGCGTTGCCCTCGACGGTAGTACGTCAAAGTTGCAGGTGACGGGCGCAGGAACCATCGACAACGCGTTTTCCCTGAACAACGCCGGCGCGGTCATCAGCAACGCGAATGACGTGGTTCTTTCCGGGGAGCTGTCCGGAACCGGAAATTTGAACAAAGAGGGAAGCGGAACGTTGACGCTGACCGGCACCAATACATTCATCGGCGCAACGTCAGTCGCAGCGGGGGTGCTGAGCATATCAGCGGACGCCAATCTGGGGGCTGGCCAAGTGTCACTGGCTAATAGCACGACCCTGCAAGTCACCGGCAATACCACCATCGACAACGCGATGGCATTGAATGGCAGCACGACCGTGACGACGGATGCGACCGTCACGCTTTCCGGGGTGATCTCCGGTACCGGCTCGATGTCCAAGCAAGGCACTGGCGTGCTGGAACTCTCTGGCAACAACACGTTCACTGGCACAACCACCGTTAGCGGGGGAAAGCTCACGCTCACCGGCTCACTCACCAGCGCCGTCAGCGTCGACTCTGGCGCCACCTTTGACGGCAGCGGAACCAATACCGCCACCGTTACCGTGCAAAGTGGCGGCACGCTCGGCATCAATGGCAGCGCCACCGAAGACCTCGCTACCGGCGACCTCACGCTCGCCAGCGGCGCTACCTTCATCGCCGAAATCGGCGGCGCCTCGGCGCGTACCGGCTACGACCAGCTTAAGGTCACCGGCGCAGTGAATCTGACCGGCGCCACCCTGAGTGCATCGATTATCAACAGTTTCGTGCCGACGGCAGACAACAGCTTCATCCTGATCGACAATGATGGCGCGGATGCTGTTGTCGGCACTTTCGCCGGGCTGGCCGAAGGTGCCACGGTGACGGTGAGCGGCAGGCAGTTCACTATCAGCTATGTCGGCGGTACTGGCAACGATGTGGTGCTGACGACCTCCAACACCGCCCCCGTCATCACCAGCAACGGCGGCGGTGCAACAGCAACGCTCAGCGTTGCCGAGAACGCAACCACCGTCACAACCGTGACCGCCACGGATGCCGAGAACAACACGCTCACCTACAGCATTTCCGGCGGTGCCGACGCGGCGAAGTTTGCCATCAACGCAACCACCGGAGCCCTGTCTTTCATCTCCGCGCCAGACTACGAAACGCCCGCCGATGCTGATGCCAACAACAGCTACACTGTTCAAGTCACGGCATCCGACGGCAACGGTGGCACCGGCGTGCAAACGATCACGGTCAACGTCACCGATGTATCCGAAGGAGGAGGGGGTTCCTCGACGCCCAATCCGGCCCCCGTCACCGGCACCGTCGATGGCGTGAGCGTTTCTCAGCAGACCGTAACCACCCCTGGCACAGGGACGGTTCAACAGGTGGTCACGGTCCCAACTATCACTGAAACCCGCACGGAAGATCTGAGTACGCCGCATGATGAGCTGGCGGACATTCCGATCGGCCCGACTGGCACGGCGGACGCCCTTGAGGCCGCTCTTCCGGTCGGTGCCGGACTGCAAGCCACGATCGCCAGCTCGCCGCTGGCCCCCACCCAAGTACAAACCGAACTGGCGGCCAGCCTCGCGCAGTACGAGGCCAGCGAACAGGCGGCGCTCACCCAGCTCGGCGATTTTCTTGATGCCCTGCCTGAAGACACCACCGTCATCACCGGCACATTGGCCCCGACCTACAGCGGCGACAGCAGCATACCGCCGACCATCGTCATCACGGGAGATGCGGGCGCGTCCGGCCATGCCAACGCGCTCGTCATCGACGTATCTCAACTTCCGGCAGGCACCATCCTGCAACTGGACGATATCGACTTTGCCATCATCGTCGGCAGCGCCACGCTCCGTGGGGGCGAAGGGCAGAATTATGTCGTGGGGGGCGAGGGAACGCAGAACATCCTGCTCGGCGCCGACGACGATATTCTCTACGGCGGCGCGGGCGATGACATCATCGGCAGTGCAAGCGGCGATGATTATCTGGATGGCGGTGACGGCAATGACTTCGTCTATGGCGGCATCGGCAACGATACGGTCATCGGCGGCACGGAGGACGATATCCTGCTCGGCGGGCGCAGCGACGAGGGGGAATGGCAGTTCTTCCTCAAGGACGGTCAGATTGTGGCGCAGCACACTACCGTTCAGGTCAATGCGCAAGCCTGGGAAACTGTTGCGCCCGATGCACTGAACACCACCCTCGCCGACTTGGGCTTTGCCAACGCCAGCGCGGATCGGCTTGAGAACCTGGTCTTGCTGTATGACGCCGCTTTTGGCCGTGCGCCCGATCTGGCGGGGCTCAGCTATTGGGCCACAGGCGAGCTAAGCATTGATGAGATCGCCCATGCTTTCATGGGTTCGGCGGAATGGCAGCAAACGATCGGCACACTCGATGACCGCAGCTATGTCGAGCAACTTTACCTGAATGTGCTTGACCGTGCGGGCGAAGATGCCGGGGTCGATTACTGGCTGGCCCAACTTGATGGCAGCGCCAACACTGCCCTGACGCGCGAGGATCTCTTCAAAGCCTTCGCTTCGAGTGAAGAGCATCGGTCGGCCGTACAAACGGGCAATGGCTTCGTCCTCGGCACGCAAATCAACGCCAGCGAACAGAACTGGATCATCAACAGCGGCGATGACATCCTCGACGGAGGAGCGGGCGACGACCTCATCTACGGCGGCGATGGCATTGACACCATCCGCTATGACGGGAACGTGTCCGACTATCAGTTCCGGCTGGGCAGCGATGGTCTCATCCGGGTGGTCGATACGGCCAGCGGCGATATCGATGTCATTTCCGGTGTCGAATACGGCGCGTTTGCCGATGGCACGGTAGATATCACTTTCACGCAAGCCGACACGGCAGTACTGGAAGACGTGGCGCTGCTCTACCACGTCGTATTGGGCAGGGCTGCAGACACGGAGGGGTTAGCCTACTGGACAGGCGGCAATCTCGATTTGACCGGGATGGCTTCCAGCTTTGTGGCATCCGCCGAATTTGCCGCGACGTATGGCACGCAAAACGATGCCGATTTTGTCACGATGCTGTACCAAAACGTGCTGGAACGCGCACCGGATGCGGCGGGCCAAACCTATTGGGAGGATTACCTGACAACCCACTCGCACGCTGAACTGGTGGCCTGCTGGGTAGAAGCGCCGGAGGTGATCAGCCTCTACTTCGGCAATGCAAACGATGGGTTGTGGTTGGCGTAGGTTCCAGCAGCCTGTCGGAATTGACCACGCCCGACAGGCTGCCAGCAGACTTAGACGGTCTCCCCGGCTTGCCCGGTCTTTGCTTGATCGAAGACCGTTTTTTCGATAAGCAGTACTTTTTCCGCAATGAGTCCGGCGACGCCTTTGGTTTCCACATTCAAACGCAGCAAAGGCTCGGTGTTGGAGCCGCGCAGATTGAAGCGCCAGTCACCGAATTCCATCGACAGGCCATCGATGCGTTCAACGCCAAGCAGAGCGTCCGGCCCCGCGCCTTCGCGAAAGGCGGCCTCTACACCGGCGATGGCGCTGGCCACGTTGGCTACCCGGTAGTTGATTTCACCGCTGCAGGGATACGCCGCCATCCGTTCGGCGACCAGGCGCGACAAGGGTTGCTGTGACACGGAAAGTAGCTCCGCCACCAGCAACCACGGAATCATGCCGCTGTCGCAATAGGCGAAATCGCGGAAGTAGTGGTGGGCGCTCATTTCGCCGCCGTAAATGGCGTCTTCCTGACGCATGCGCTCCTTGATGAAGGCATGGCCGGTTTTGCTCTGGATCGGCCGCCCGCCCGCCCTGGTCACCACATCGACGGTGTTCCAGGTCAGGCGCGGGTCGTGGATGATCTTGGCGCCGGGCTGCTTTTTCAGGAAGGCTTCGGCGAGCAGGCCGACGATGTAATAGCCTTCGATGAATTCGCCGTTTTCGTCGAACAGGAAGCAACGGTCGAAATCGCCGTCCCAGGCGATTCCCATGTCGGCGCCGTGCTGTTTGACCGCATCGGCGGTGTCGGCGCGACATTCGGGCAACAAGGGATTGGGGATGCCGTTCGGAAAGGTGCCATCCGGCTCGTTGTGCACCTTGATGAATTCCACCGGCACCTGCGCTGCCTTGAAACGCGCTTCCAGCGCGTCGACGACGTGGCCCGCCGCGCCGTTGCCGGCATTGACGACCAGTTTGAGCGGCCGTATCGCCTGCGCATCGATGTAGCCGAGCAGGTGATCGATATAGGCCTCCAGAATGTTTTGCCGCTTGAGCGTGCCGCGCCGGGCGACCGGCGAAAAGGCATTTTGCTCGGCCAGACGCTTGATCTCGTTCAGGCCGGAATCGCCGCTGATCGGCTGCGCGCCGCGCTTGACGAGTTTCATGCCGTTGTAGTCGAGCGGATTATGGCTGGCAGTGACTTCGATGCCGCCATCGACGTCGAGGTGGAAGGCGGCAAAGTAGATTTCCTCGGTGCCGGCCAGGCCGATATCGATGACGTCCGCTCCGGCGTCCATCAAGCCATTCGCCAAGGCGAGCTTGAGCGGCTCGGACGTCAGGCGGACATCGCCGCCGACAGCGACACACGTGGGTTTGAGGAATTCGCCATAGGCGCGGCCGATGCGGTAGGCAATATCTTCGTTGAGCTCCTCGCCCAACTTGCCGCGAATGTCATAGGCCTTGAAACAGGTCAGCGTTTTGGTCATGGATGGTCTTTAACAACAGGAAGCTCTTGGCTATGCCAAAGGCGGGCACTTGAAATGCGCCCGCCCACTCTCTCCGGCCCTTATTTTGTCCGCCCGTACTGATCGTCGAAACGCACGATGTCGTCCTCTCCCAGATAGGAACCCGACTGCACTTCGATCAATTCGAGAGGCACCTTGCCCGGATTTTCCAGGCGATGGGTCTCGCCCAGGGGAATGTAGGTCGATTGGTTCTCGGCGAGCAGGATTTCCTTGCTGCCGTTGGTGACCTTGGCCGTCCCCTTGACCACGATCCAGTGTTCAGCCCGGTGATAGTGCATCTGCAGACTGAGCGTGGCGCCCGGATTGACGATGATGCGCTTGACCTGGAAACGGTCGCCGGCGTCGATGCCTTCATAACTCCCCCACGGCCGGAACACCCGCCGATGGAACATCGTTTCGCCCCGGCCGTCCCGGTTCAGGCGTTCGACGATCTTCTTGACGTCTTGCGCATGGTCCTTGGTGGTGACGAGCGTCGCATCAGCGGTTTCGACAATGACGAGGTTTTCCACGCCAATCGCGGCCACCATGTGGCTTTCGGCCCGGATATAGCAGTTGCGGACATTTTCGGTCAGCACATCGCCGACCAGATTGTTGCCGGATTCGTCGCGTTCCACGACTTCGGCAAGCGCCGACCACGAACCGATATCGTTCCAGCCAAGATCGACCGCCTCGATCACCGCCGCGCGCGCGGTGTGCTCCATGACCGCGTAATCAATCGATTCCGAAGGACAGGCGGCAAATGAAGCTTCTTCCAGCCGCAAGAAATCGAGATCCTCTTTCGCATTCTCTACCGCCAGACGGGCTTGTTCGAGCATGGTCGGCTGCACCTTGCCCAGTTCCTCAAGATAAACCGAGGCTTTGAACAGGAACATGCCGCTGTTCCAGTAGTAGCTTCCGTCCGCCAGAAAATCGGCGGCCTTGGCCGCGTTCGGCTTTTCCACGAACGCGTCAACAACGTAGCTGCCCTGCTCCAGCGCTACCCCGCGGCGAATGTAGCCGTAGCCGGTATGCGCCGATGTCGGCTTGATGCCGAAGGTGACCAGGTAGTCTTTTTCCGCGACGCGCGCCGCACGCTCGACGAGCGCACGGAAGTACGTTTCGTTCAGGATGACATGATCCGACGGCAGGATCAGCAACAGCGCCTCCGGATCGGTCTTTGCCGCAATCAGCGCCGCAACCGCGACCGCTGGCGCCGTATTGCGCCCCACCGGTTCAAGCACGATGTTCGACGGCTTGAGCTTCAAGGCCCGCATCTGTTCGGCGACCAGGAAACGTTGCTCGGCATTGCTGATGACGATCGGCGCCGCCAGATCTTCCACGCCGTTCACTCGTTTGGCCGTCTGCTGCAGCAACGAATACTCGCCGGTCAGGGCAAGAAACTGTTTTGGATAAGCCGCGCGGGAAAGCGGCCACATGCGGGTACCACTGCCACCCGAAAGAATTACTGGAATCAGCATGTTCTTTGTTTCAAATGATGAATGTCTATCTTGAATGGCGGCAGAGCACCATGCTTGTGTAAGTCCGGAACGCAGCCATCAGGCAAAACAGGCATCTGCATTGAATCTGGCTGGGAAGGGGGAAGGACTCTACCGCGAACCGCCATTTATATCAAGGAAACATAAAGATCAGAAAACCATAACGGCATGATTTTAATTAACTTTTACTTGCACATGGGCGCATAGAAGATCCCCTTGCGCATCCTTTGCCGAAAGCTGGGGTACGCCATCCAGCGGCCAATCGATGCCGATCAGCGGATCATTCCAGACGATGCAACGCTCGTACTCCGGCGCATAGTAATCGGTCGTCTTGTAGAGAAACTCGGCCATTTCGCTCAGCACCAGAAAGCCATGCGCGAAGCCCGGCGGCACCCAGAGCTGGCGCCTGTTGTCCGCCGACAACACCTCGCCCACCCACTTGCCGAATGTCGGCGACCCCTTGCGGATGTCGACGGCCACGTCGAACACTTCGCCCACAATCGCACGGACAAGCTTCCCCTGCGCTTTGGGAGGAAGCTGGTAGTGCAGGCCGCGCAGGACGTTTTTCGCGCTGCGGGAATGGTTGTCCTGCACGAATTCGACAGCGAGGCCGGTCGCCTCCTGGAATACCTTCTGGTTGTAGCTCTCGTAGAAGAAGCCGCGTTCGTCGCCGAACACTTTGGGCTCGATGAGCAGGACGTCGGGGATGGCCAGTGGGGTGACTTTCATGCGAAAACCTTGTCCTTGAGCAAGCCGAGAAGATATTGGCCGTAGCCGGATTTGACGAGAAGCTGCGCCATTTTTTCCAGATGCGCGTCGTCGACCCAGCCGTTGCGCCAGGCGATTTCCTCGGGGCAGGCGACCTTGAGTCCTTGCCGCTTCTCGATGGTGTTGATGAACTGGCTCGCTTCGAGCATCGATTCATGCGTCCCGGTGTCGAGCCAAGCGTAGCCGCGCCCCATGGTTTGCACGCTGAGCCGGCCTTGCTCGAGGTAAAGCCGGTTCAGGTCGGTGATTTCCAGTTCGCCGCGCGCCGACGGTTTGATGGTTTTCGCCAGTTCGACGACCTGCCGGTCGTAGAAATAGAGGCCGGTTACGGCGTAGCGCGACTTTGGCACCTGCGGCTTTTCTTCGAGGCTGATGGCCCGCCAGTGGTCGTCGAATTCGACGACGCCGTAACGCTCCGGATCATTGACGGCGTAGGCAAAGACGGTCGCTCCGTCTTCCTTGAGATGGGCCTCCTGCACCAGCTGCGCAAAATCGTGGCCGTAGAAAATGTTGTCGCCGAGCACCAGGGCACTGGGCGAATCGCCGATGAATTGCTCGCCGATCAGGAACGCCTGCGCGAGGCCGTCCGGCGATGGCTGCACGGCGTAGCTGAGGTTGATGCCCCACTGGCTGCCGTCGCCGAGCAGCTGCTCGAAGCGCGGTGTGTCCTGCGGCGTCGAGATGATCAGGATGTCGCGAATCCCGGCCAGCATCAGCGTGCTCAGCGGGTAGTAGATCATCGGCTTGTCGAAAATCGGCAGCAGTTGCTTCGAAACGACCTGTGTCGCCGGATAAAGCCGGGTGCCGGAGCCGCCGGCGAGGATGATGCCTTTGCGTTGATTGATTGACATGACGAACCTCAAAGTTCCCTGACACGATAATAGCTGGCGAAGCGCGGTACGCCGTAGTGCGTCAGCTCACGATAGCGATAGGTAACGAGCGCGCCGAGCGGCGGCGGGTCGCGGCGTTCGGCGTCGGAGAGGCCGGTACCGAGCGTGAATTCGACGCCTTCGGGCGTGCGCACGCGCAGGCCGCCGAGCAGGCCCCGGTATTTTCCCTTGCCCGGCAGGTGGGCGATGACGGTCGCTTCGGCGTCCTGCCACAGTTTCAGCTTGAGCAGGGCATCGTGGCGACCGGTGAGGTAGGGCGCGTCGGCGCGATGCAGCATCAGGCCTTCGCCGCCCGCTTGCACGATTTCGGCCAGCTTGTTTTCCAGCGCTTTGCGACTGGCGACTTCGAACTGGTCGACAACTTGCAGCCACGGTACGTCGGCCTCAACGACGAGTTGGCGCATCGCCTGCGCCCGTTCGCGGAAGGTGCCGGACGCGTGCGGAAGTTCGAACAGCATGTAGCGCACCTGCCGCCATTCGGCGTCGTCGGGCACTTGCCGGCGCACGGTGGCGGAGAGGCGGTCGAACTGGCCGCGCCCGATCCACAGCTCGCCGTCGAGCGGCCGCGGCGGGAATTTTTCGACGAACCACGCGGGCGCGGCGATGGGGTTGCCGTTGCGCGTGCGCAAGGATTGGCCGTCCCAGAAGGCGCGCACGCCGTCGAGTTTTTCGCTGACGAGGTAAAGAGAGACGTCGGTGATGGCTTGGGCGGTTTCGGCCAGGAGCAAGGGCGGGGGTTCGGCAGCGAGCGCGGGGAAGGCGGGTAGGGCGAGGAAGGCGAGGGTCAGGGCGGTGAGCACATGATCGCGCAGAGAATCTGCGCTCCTACGGGGGGCGGTGGTTTTTTGGGGGGGGGCGGATTCGTCGGGTGATTGGCTATCGCGCAGAGGATTTGCGCTCCTACGGCGGACGCCAAGGTTTTGTAGGAGCCCGGCTTTGCCGGGCGATTGCCGCCTGTCCGTATTCATCGGTCAAAAATTTCCGCCAGCATGCGCTCGACGCCTTGCCGCCAGTCGGGCAGGCGCAAGCCGAAGGCCGACTGGAGTTTTTGCGTGTCGAGGCGCGAATTGAGCGGCCGCTTCGCCGGTGTCGGGTACGCCGTGGTCGGGATGGCTTCGATGGCCGGCGGGCTGACTTTGATCGGTTGCCCGCATTGGCGTGCGTAGTCGATCACGAAGCGGGCGTAGGCATGCCAGCTCGTTTCGCCCCCCGCCACCAGGTGATAAACGCCGGCCAGTTCCGGTTTCACCTGGGCGATACGGATGGCATGGGCCGTCACGTCGGCGAGCAATTCGGCGCCGGTCGGCGCGCCGATCTGGTCGTCGATGACCTTGAGCTGATCGCGTTCGGCGGCCAGGCGCAGCATGGTCTTGGCGAAGTTGGCACCGCGCGCGGCATAAACCCAGCTGGTGCGGAAGATGAGGTGTTTCTCGCAACGCGCCACGGCCTGCTCGCCTTCGAGCTTGGTGCGGCCATAGACGCTGAGCGGGCCGGTCGCATCGTTCTCGCGCCAGGGCGTTTCGCCGCTGCCGTCGAACACGTAGTCGGTCGAATAATGGACGAGCCAGGCACCGAGTTTCTGCGCTTCATCGGCCAGCACGCCGGGCGCCAGCGCGTTGATGGTGCGCGCCAGCTCCGGCTCCGATTCGGCCTTGTCGACGGCCGTGTAGGCGGCGGCATTGACGATCACGTCCGGCACGACGCGGCGTACGGTTTCCGCCAGTTCGTCCAGCCGGGAAAGATCGCCGCACAAGCCGCCCGAGCAAGCCCGGTCCAGCGCGATGACTTCGCCGAGCGGCGCCAGGCTGCGCTGCAATTCCCAGCCGACCTGGCCGTTCTTGCCGAGCAACAGGATTTTCAACGCGCTCTCCCAGCGTAGTTCTTGTCCAGCCATTCGCGGTAAGCGCCGGACTGAACGTTCGCCACCCAGTCCTGATGATCAAGGTACCACTGCACCGTCTTGCGGATGCCGGTCTCGAACGTTTCGGCCGGTTTCCAGCCGAGTTCGCGTTCGATCTTGCTGGCGTCGATGGCGTAGCGGCGGTCATGACCGGGCCGGTCGGTGACGTAGGTGATTTGCTCCCGGTAAGTGCCGCCGGACGCACGCGGCCGCAGCTCGTCGAGCAGGTCGCAGACGGCATGCACGATGGCGAGATTCGGCTTTTCGTTCCAGCCGCCGACGTTGTACGTTTCGCCCACCTGGCCGGCCTGAAGGACGCACCGAATGGCCGAACAGTGGTCGGTCACGTAAAGCCAGTCGCGGATTTGCTGGCCGTCGCCATAGATCGGCAGCGGTTTGCCGGCCAGCGCGTTCACGATCATCAGCGGAATCAGTTTTTCCGGGAAATGATAGGGGCCGTAGTTGTTGGAACAGTTGGTGGTCAGCACCGGCAGACCGTAGGTGTGGTGGTAGGCGCGCACGAGGTGGTCGGAGGCAGCCTTCGACGCCGAATACGGGCTGTTCGGCTCGTAGCGGTTGGTTTCCTTGAAGGCTGGATCGTCCGCCTTGAGCGAGCCATACACTTCGTCGGTCGATACGTGCAGGAAACGGAACGTTGCTTTCTCGGCTTCATTCAGCGAGGTGAAATGGCCACGCACGCTTTCGAGCAGGTTGAAGGTGCCGACGATGTTGGTCTGGATGAACTCGCCGGGGCCGTGGATCGAGCGGTCGACGTGGCTCTCGGCGGCGAAGTTGATGACGGCACGCGGCCGGTGCTTTTGCAGCAGCGTGTCGATCAGCGCCTTGTCGCCGATGTCGCCCTGCACGAAGGCGTAGCGCGGATCGCCTTGCAGCTCGGCAAGGTTTTCCAGATTGCCGGCGTAGGTCAGCTTGTCGAGATTCAGCACCGGTTCGTCATTCACACGCAACCAATCGAGTACGAAATTGCTGCCGATAAAGCCGGCGCCACCTGTCACTAAAATCATTTTCTCTCCTTTTTCCGTTGATCGCGACCACATCGTTCCGGCATGCCGGCTTCTTTTATAATGAGGCCTTCCTGTCAGCGCCCAATTCTACCTGCCGATGCGCCTCCTGTTGGTCAAAACCTCGTCGCTGGGCGACGTCATCCACAACCTGCCGGTCGTCAGCGATCTGCGCTCGGTTTTCCCCGATGCCCGCATCGACTGGTGTGTCGAGGAGTCGTTCGCCGACATTCCGCGTCTGCATCCGGCCGTCGGCGACATCATCCCGGTCGCCATCCGCCGCTGGCGCAAGGCGCTGTTCAAGCGCTCGACCTGGCAGGAAATCGGCGCGCTGAAAAGGCGCCTCGGCGAAACAAAGTACGACGCGATTCTCGACACGCAAGGACTGATCAAGAGCGCGCTGCTCACCGGCTGCGCCTCCGGCCGCCGCTACGGCTACGCCGCCGAAGTGGCGCGCGAGCCGCTGGCGGCGCAATTCTATGACAGGACGTTCGTCATCCCGTCCAACGCCCATGCCGTCGAACGCAACCGCTGGCTGAGCGCGGCGGCGTTCGACTACCCGGTCGATCTGCCGCTCGATTACGGCATTCAGGCGCCGGCGGTCGATCTGCCGTGGCTGACCGGCGACAAACACGCCGTCCTGCTCACCGCGACCAGCCGCGACGACAAGCTGTGGGACGAAGCGCACTGGATCACCGTCGCCCGCGCCCTCATCGAACGCGGATTGACGCCGGTGCTGCCATCCGGCAACGCGCGCGAGCGCGAACGCGTCGAGCGCATCGTCGCTGCGGCGCCCGGCGCCCTCGCGGCGCCGCCGATGCGCCTCCATGAACTGGCGGGGCTGATCGGCCGCGCCGCGCTGGCCATCGGCGTCGATACGGGACTCGTGCATCTGGCCACCGCTCTGAACGTGCCGACCATCGCCCTCTACATCACGACCGACCCGGCACTGACCGGCGTGCATGGCGTCCGCGCCCTCCACAACCTCGGCGGCCCCGGGCACGCACCGACGCCGGCCGACGTTCTGGCCCTCGCTGAACGGGAACTCAGAGAACGTCATGCCTGAAAGACTTTCACCACCAAGACACCAAGGGCACGAAGTTTCACCAAGAACATCAATGCTCTTGCTTGGTGCCTCTTGGTGTTCTTGGTGTCTTGGTGGTTCGTTTTTTTAACCGGCTTTCCATCCAATGGCACGCATCTTCTACAGCACCCTCTTCTATCTGGCGCAACCGCTCGTCTGGCTGCGCCTGCTGTGGCGGGCGCGCAAGCAGCCGGAATATCTGCAGCATCTTGGCGAACGTTATGGCTTCTACGCGCAATCGGCGCCCGAGCGACTGCTCTGGCTGCACGCCGTGTCGGTCGGCGAGACGCGCGCGGCGGAGCCGCTGATCAAGGCGCTGCTCGACGCCTTTCCCGATCATTCGCTGCTGCTCACGCACATGACGCCGACCGGCCGCGCCACTGGCGGCGAGTTGATCGCCAAATACGGTCCGCGCCTCATGCAGGCTTACCTGCCCTACGACTTGCCGGATGCCTGCGGACGCTTTCTGCGCCACTTCCGCCCCCGCCTCGGCCTGCTCATGGAAACCGAAATCTGGCCGAACCTGATTGCGACGGCCCGCACGCACGGCACCCCCGTCGCCCTCATCAACGCCCGGCTTTCGGCGCGTTCGCAGCGCGGCTACCAGCGCTTTGCCGCACTCATCCGGCCGGCACTCGCGCAACTCTCGGGCATTGCCGCGCAAACGACGGCCGACGCCGAACGACTGACGGCCATCGGCGCCCGCCACGTTCGCGTGAGCGGCAACCTGAAGTTCGACGTCAGGCCGGCCCCGGACAAGCTGGAACTGGGGCACGGCTGGCGGCAGGCACTCGGCGATCGCCCCGTCTGGCTCGCGGCCAGCACGCGCGAGGGCGAGGAAGAGCTGATTCTCGACGCATTCGCCAGACTCAACCGGCCGGACATTCTGCTCCTGCTCGTGCCGCGTCATCCGCAACGCTTCAACGAAGTTGCCGCACTGGTAGAAGCGAAAAAGCTGCCGCTCTGCCGCCGCAGCGCCGGCGCACTGCCCGACGCCACGACGCGCGTCTGGCTCGGCGACAGCATGGGCGAAATGCCGGCTTATTTCTCGGTGGCGGATATCGCGCTGATCGGCGGCACCCTGCTGCCGTTCGGCGGACAGAATCTGATCGAGGCAGCGGCCTGCGGCTGCCCGGTGCTGGCCGGGCCGCACACCTTCAATTTCGCGCAGGCGACGGAAGATTCGATTGCCATCGGCGCCGCCAAACGCATCGCCGATGCCGACGACGCGGCACGGGAAGCCGCTCGTCTACTCGATCAACGGACGGAATTGGCGGCGATGCGCGACGCGGCGGCCGCATTCAGCCGCGCACATCGCGGCGCCACCGACAAGACGGTCGCGCTCGTCAGGGAATTGCTGGCGGCTCGAACTGCGGATTGATCTGCTCGAGGTCGGCTTCGCTGAGCGTGCCGACGGCGGCTTTCAGCTTGAGCTGCGCGAGCAGCGTATCGAAACGCGCTTTCGCCAGGTCGCGCTTCGTCACATAGACCTGTTGCTCGGCGTTCAGCACGTCGATGTTGATGCGCACGCCGACTTCGTAGCCGAGCTTGTTCGATTCGAGCGCGCTCGTGCTCGACACCAGCGCCGCATCGAGCGCCCGCACCTGCGCCAGGCCATTGACCACGCCGAGATACGACTGGCGCGCATTGAGCGCCGCCGTGCGGCGGGCGCTTTCGAGCGATGATTCGGCGGCCGTGCGGTTGGCCACCGCCTCGCGCGTCTTCGAATTTACGTAGCCGCCCTGAAAGATCGGGATCGTGACCTGCAAGCCGATGTTCTTGGCATCCGTCTCGATCGGCGTGTTGCTGGAAAAGGCGTTGTTGTTGCCATAGTTGGCGACCGCGTCGAGCGTCGGGTAATGACCAGCCCGCGCCTTGTCCACTTCCTTGGCTGCGATTTCGGCCGCCGCCTGCTGCACCTGCACGGTAAAGCTGTCCTTCTCGGCGGCATCGACCCAGGCGTCCATGCTCGCCGGCTGCGGCGGATTGAGCCGCGCGTCGGCGCGCAGCCGGTTCAGCTCGCCAGCTTCCTTGCCGACGATGACCCGCAACGCATAGCGCTTCACTTCCAGATCGTTCTCGCCGGCCAGTTCCTGCGCGCTCGCCAGGTCGTAGCGCGACTGCGCTTCATGGGTGTCGGTAATCGTCGCCGTACCGACCTCGAAATTCTTCTTCGCCTGTTCGAGTTGCTGGGCGATGGCCTGCTTGTTGGCGCGCACCGCCCTCAGGTTTTCCTGCGCGTAGAGCACGTCGAAATAGGCTTGCGCGACACGCAAAATCAGGTCTTGAGAGGCCTGCGCAAAGTTGGCCTCGGCCTGCGCCACCTGCAGTTTGGCTTGCCCGTACTGGACGACGTTCTGCCAGCGGAACAGCGGCTGCGTCAGGTTGACGTTCCAGGCGTTGGAGTTGAAATCGCGCGAATAGCTGCGCACATTGGCCGGGCTGTAGGTGTTCTCGTTCCAGACCGTGTTGGCTGTCGCCCCGAGGGTCGGCAGCAGGCCGGACAGCCCTTGCGGCAGCTTCTCGCGCCCGGCCTCGGCGGTGGCACGCGCCGCGGCGTACTGGGCATCATGTGTCAACGCATCGCGATAGACCTGCAGAAGATCGGCCGCAAAAACCGGCACCGCCGCGAACAGCGCCCCCAGCATCAGGGACAAACGTGGTGCTGGGAGATTGATGCGCATGATGCCTTCCTCGTGAAATAAATGTCGGGTGGTCGGGACACCCGAAGCAATCAGAAAACGAACTTGTCGCGCTGCCTGGCGTTGATCAGCGGCGCGACGGACGTTTCCAGCACGTTCACCGTGGTGAACGCGTCTTCGTCGGTGCGCGTGATCAGCTGCATGTGCATGGCCGGCGCCTCGCCGACCACGGCGACCAGCCGGCCGCCGACTTTGAGGCTGCGCAGAATCGTCTCGGGCACGAAGGGCAGCGAGGCGGAAATCACGATCACGTCGTACGGCGCATAGAGGCTCCAGCCTTGCGCGGCGTCACCGAGATCGACGCTGACATTGGCCACACCGGCCCGCGCCAGGTTCTGACGCGCCATGTCGACCAGCGCCGGTTCGATATCGACGGTATAAACGAACTCGGCCTTCGCGGCGAGCAGCGCCGCCATGTAGCCGCCGCCGGCGCCGATTTCGAGCACCGTGTCGGTGTTCTTGACCGCCACTTCCTGCAGCATGCGCGCTTCGACGCGCGGCTCCAGCATGGTCTGGCTGGGATCGCCCTTGGCCAGCAGCGGAAGCTCGACGTCGGTAAACGCCAGATCCTTGTACTCGGTCGGCACGAAGTCCTCGCGCTTGACGACCGACAGCAGCTTCAACACCTCAGGGTCGAGCACCTCCCACGGGCGAATCTGCTGCTGAATCATGTTGAAGCGTGCTTTTTCAATATCCATCGTCACCGCTGACGTCGCTGACATAACCATCCCCATGACCGGTTGATTGGACAAAGCCAATCGTTGCAAAAATGACAGCTTGCAATTATACCCCTTGGCGCTCCGAGTCAGGCACGCCGATCCCCGGTGTTTCCTCGCCCGCGGCCAGTCCGCGCACGAGCAGCTCGAAATGGGTCTGCAGGTAATTCTCGGGGACAAATTCCGGCCCGCAGAAACGCAAGGACGACTGCCAGATCACCAGCATCAACAGCGGGGCGATGATCACGTCGATGGCCGTCTCGACGTCGAGCGACCGGAACTCGCCGCGCTCGATGCCGCGCGCCAGGACCCGGCGCACCAGGCTGCGACCGCGCACGATCACGTTGTCGTGATAATACTGGGCAACCTCCGGGAAATTATGCGCCTCGGCGACGATCAGCTTCGGCACGCCGGCCAGCCGGGTGGCCCCAACCTGCTCCCACCAGCCGAACAGCAGGCGGCGCAACAGATCGACCGATGAGCCGGAGAAATCGGCCAGCATCTCTTCCGCCGCCGCCAGCACCGGCACGATGCCCTCCTCGACCACGGCCCGGAACAGCGCTTCCTTGTTCTCGAAATAGAGGTAGAGCGTGCCCTTGGAAACGCCGGCCTGCGCCGCCACGTCTTCGAGCCGCGTCGCGGCGTAGCCCTTCTCGACGAAATGCTCAAGCGCCGCGGCCGTCAATTCGGCCGGACGCGCCTCCTTGCGGCGACGGCGCGCTGGGCGTTCGCCTGTTGAAGAATATGAAGAGTCCGTCGGAACCATGGACAAAGACCTACCTCGCAATTACTGACCAAAAAGTCACTAACTATAGAACTCCAGCGCCGGAGCGGTCAATTTAAACCTTTCGCCAGCATTGTTCATGGCTTTCCATTGAGGAAGATTCTTTTATAATTGATTCGGATACGCGGTGCTCCGCAGCGGCAAAAGAATAACCGACACATACCGCCGCCACCTGGCGAATGCTCCACACCGCGCCCGATTAACCATGGCTGGAAATCGATCCAGCCTCTGAAAAACGGCAAACCCGTTGAAAAACGGCGACGCAAAGTTTCCGGCCTAACGCCCCCAGGGTTATGGCAGCGGGACTGCCAGAAAAAGAGGTTGAGGGTGAACAACACCGCTATTCGCAAGACAGATACGCGCTTGCCAACTCCGCTTGGTCGAGAAACGCTCCGCGACCGTGGGATATCTCGCTCGCATGCAGGCGAAGCAGCATGAGCGACATGCACAATGTCCCGGCCACCTTGCTGCTCGTCGACGACGAACCCGGCATCTTGTCGTCGCTGAACCGGCTCCTGCGGCCGGCCGGCTATACGATCTTCACCGCGCGCAATGGCCGCGAGGCGCTGGCGATTCTCGAACAGAATCCGGTCGACCTCGTCCTTTCCGATATGCGCATGCCGGAAATGGATGGCGCCAAATTCCTCGAACAGGTCCGCACCAACTGGCCGGGCACCGTACGCTTGCTGCTCACAGGCTATGCCGATATCGCGTCGACGATCGACGCCATCAATCGCGGCGAAATCTATCGTTACATCGCCAAACCCTGGGATGACAACGACCTCAAGCTGATCGTGCGCGACGCGCTCGAGTCCTCCCGCCTGCGCCGCGAAAATGCCCGGCTGCTCGCGCTGACCCAGGCGCAAAACGACGAATTGCGCGACTTCAACAGCCAACTGGAGGAAAAAGTCCGACAGCGGACAGCCGAAATCGAGCAGATCAACAGCTTCCTCAATCTGGCCAATGAACGGCTCAAGCAAAATTTCCTGCTCTCGATCAAGGTATTTTCCGGATTACTGGAACTGCGCGGCAGCCACATCGCGGGACACTCGCGACGCATCGCCGAACAGGCCCGCCAGCTGGCCCAGCACATGCAGCTTGACCCGAAAACGGCGCAGGACGTTTTCTGCGCCGGCCTCCTACACGACATCGGCAAGATCGGTTTCCCGGACGGCATGCTCCAGAAACCGCCCTCGCGCCTCACCGGTGAGGAGTACGCGCATTACCGCCGGCATACGGTCACCGGCGAAATGGCGTTGATGCCGCTCGAAGAACTGAAGGAGGTCGGGCACATCGTGCGCTCGCATCACGAGCGCTTCGACGGCCAGGGCTTCCCCGATACGCTTGAGGGCGAGGCCATTCCGCTCGGGGCGCGGATTCTGGCCGTCATCAACGACTACGACGGCCTGCTGCACGGCGCCCTGGCCGACAAGCGGATTCCCCCCGAGCAAGCCCGGACGATGCTGCTCAACGCGCGCGGCAAGCGCTACGACCCGGCCATCGTCGATGCCTTCATCGACATGTTGAGCGTAGAAGTCAAGGAAGTCGTTCCAGAGAAAATCATCCCCTACCTCGACCTGCAGATCGGCATGGTGCTCGCGCGCGATCTGGAAAACCGCGAGGGCATGCTGCTGCTGGCCGCCGGCCGGGCGCTCGACGTGAACCTGATCCGTCACATTCAGACTTACATGCGGCGCGAGCAACACCCGCCCGCCGTTTATATCCGCACCGACAAACAGACGGCAACGAACACCGAAAGCCGCACGGCCACACCGTCGGACGACGAACAGAAAGGAAGCTCGCCATGTCCCGCCTAATGATTGTCGATGACGACCCGCTGATCCTGAACGCGCTGCGCCGCCTCTTTTCGCGCACGCCATGCACGATTTCGGGCGACGAACGCACCGTTCACGTCGACACCTTCGACACGCCCGAGGCGGCCTTGAACAAGGCGAAACACGTGGCCTACGACCTCGTACTCTCCGATTACCGGATGCCGACGATGAACGGCGTCGATTTCCTGAAGGCGATCCGCGACATCCAGCCGGAGGCGGCACGCCTCATCCTGTCCGGCTATGCCGACCTCAACGGCCTGATCGGCGCGATCAACGAGGCCGGCATCGTCCGCTTCATCTCCAAGCCGTGGAACGATTACGAGCTGATCTCGAGCATCGGCCAGGTACTCACCCTGCGTGAGTTGAGCCTGGAAAACCTGCGCCTGGCCGATCTCGCCCGACTCGCGCAAGGCCAGGTCACGCCCGAGGAAATCGAACGCAAGCGGCTGGAAGCCGAGGAACCCGGCATCACCCGCGTCATCTGGGGCACGGACGGCTCGGTGCTGCTCGACGAATCGCTGCTCGACGACGAAACGAATACGTCGTGCGGCCGCACGCCAACGGACACCCGCGCTTCATGACTGCGACGAAAAAAGCCCCGCCGGATCAGAACACACCACCCGAGGCTGACGATGATCCCGGCGCCCTGCCCTGCCCGGAGGCATACCGGAATCTCGAGAATATTTCGTTGCACGAGCACTACCAGCAACGCATCGCCGATCTGCTCAACCACGACCAGCAAACCGGCCTGCCGAACCGCACGGCTTTCCTGCAGGCGCTCAACAACACGCTGCAACAAAGGCAGACGAACAATCTGGAGATTTCGGTGCTGCATGTGAGCATCGACAACTTCATTGCCCTGCACAACACCGTCGGCTCACCGCGTACCAATGAGCTGGTCACGCTCGTCGCCACACGCATCCACGAGGCCTTGCGCCATAGCGACCGGCTGGCGCGGGTGGGCGAGAACCGGTTCGCCATCCTGCTCGATACGACGACCACGGAGGCCGACAATCCGGCGCGCGAGGTCGCCGAACGCATCCTGAACAGCATCCGCCGGCCGGTCGATGAACCGGAACGGCCGGTGCGGCTGACCGCCTCGATCGGCATCGGATCGCAACCCGCCCAGTCGGGTGACGCGGAGCAATTCCTCACTCTGGCCGTGCTGGCGACCGAGGAGGCCAAGGCGCGGGGCGGCAACCAGATCGTCTGCCTCGACGCGTCCGCCGCCCAGCAACTCAACACGCGGCATGCCTTGCTCGCCGAGCTGGAGATCGCCATCAAGCGCGGCGATTTGCGGGCCCATTACCAACCGCAGGTCTGCCTGCTCACCGGCCAGATGTGCGGCACGGAAGCGCTGGTCCGCTGGCAACACCCCGAACGCGGCCTGATCCCGCCGGGCGAATTCATCCCCCTGGCCGAAAACAATCATCTGATCATCGACATCGGCGAATGGATGCTCGAGGAAGTCTGCCGCCAGATGCGGGAATGGCGGCAAGCCGGACTGCCACCGCTCAAGACCTCGATCAACCTCGGCGCCCGACACTTCCTGATGCCCCACCTGACCGAAAAGATCGGCCGCACCCTGGAACGGTACGAAATCCCGCCGCACCAGCTCGAAATCGAAATCACCGAGGGCGCCATGATGCAGGATGTGCTGGCGGCCATCCAATGCACGTCCAGGCTCAAGCAACTCGGCGTGCGCCTCGCGCTTGACGACTTCGGCACCGGCTATTCCTCGCTCGCCTATCTCTCGCGCTTCCCGATCGACACGGTCAAGATCGATCAGTCCTTCGTGCGCGACATCACGACCAATCCGGCCAACGCGGCCATCGCCGAGGCGATCATCGCCATGTCGCACAAGCTCGGCAAGACGGTGCTCGCCGAGGGGGTAGAGAGCGAAGAGCAGATGCGCTTCCTGCAGCGCGAGGAATGCGACACGGTGCAGGGCTACTGGCTGGGACGGCCACTGCCGGCCGACAGCATTCCGCCACTTCTGCAAGGCGGCACCGCGCTGCCGCCGGACGGGCAGCACGCCCTCCACGGCCGCCTGGCCGTCCTCTTCGTCGATGACGAGCCGCACATCCTGTCATCGTTGCGCCGCACCTTGCGCCGGGAAGGCTACGCCATCCTGACCGCGACGACGGCCACCGAGGCCATGTCGCTGCTGGCCCGACACCGGGTGCATGTCGTCATTTCCGATCAGCGCATGCCGGAAATGAGCGGCACCGAATTCCTCGCCCGCGTGAAAAGTCTCTATCCCGAGACGGTGCGCATGATCCTTTCCGGCTATGCCGATGTCTCGGCCGTGACCGACGCCATCAACAAGGGCGCCGCCTATCGGTTCCTGCTCAAGCCTTGGGAAGATCACGTACTGAAAGAAGAACTCAAACTCGCCTTGCGCTACTGGCGCGAACAATTTGGACGGGGAAAATCCAATGACTGAGACGCCAACTCCGCAGCAGGCCGCGACGATGGCAAGCCACACGCAGCTCCCCATCGATGCCCGTGTGCTGCTCGTCGACGACGACCCGATTCTGTGCATGCAGATCAAGCGGCTGGCGGAGCGCTTCGTCGGCGAAATCCGCATCGCCACCGACGGTCTGGAAGGACTCGCCGTCTGGCGCGACTGGCAACCCGACGTCGTCGTCGCCGACATCTTCATGCCGGGCATGAACGGCCTCGAGATGAGCGCCGCCATCAAGGCCGAGGATTCCAACGCGCAGATCATCGTCATCACCTCGAGCCAGGAAGCGGAAAGCCTGCGCCAGGCGCTCGTCCTCGGCGTCGAGCGTTACATCAACAAGCCGATCGACATCCATCTGCTCGTCGACGCCATCGCCAAGTGCCTGCGCGACCGCCAGCACATCGAGGAACTGCGCCTGTCCCGGCAGGTCGCCGCCTTGAGTCACGCACTGCAAGAACAGCTCTTGGAGAAGACACGCACGGAGGAAGCCTTGCGGCAGGAGAAGGCCGAACACCTCAAACTCATTAACCGGCTTGAGGAAGCCCACAACCAGCTGCTGCAATCGGAAAAAATGGCGTCGATCGGCCAACTCGCGGCCGGCATCGCGCACGATATCAACAACCCGGTCGGCTTCGTCAATTCCAACCTCGGCGCTCTGCAGGACTATGTACGCGGCCTCCTGCGCCTGACGGCGACCTACGAGCGGCACGAACGCGAACTTTCTCCAGCCGGCCAGGCGGAGCTCAGGCAAGTCCGCGAGGACATCGATCTCGACTTCCTGCGCGCCGACATCGGCAATCTGCTCGACGAATCGCTCGGCGGCCTGCAGCGCGTCAAACGCATCGTGCAGGATCTCAAGGATTTCTCGCACGTCGGCGACACCGAAATGCAGTGGGCCGACATCACCTGCGGGCTGGAAAGCACGCTCAACGTCGTCTGGAACGAACTCAAGTACAAGGCCGAAGTCATCAAGGATTACGCCGCGCTGCCGGCGATCGAATGCATCCCCTCGCAACTCAACCAGGTCTTCATGAACCTGCTCGTCAACGCGGCGCAAGCGATTCCCGAGCGCGGCACGATCACCATTCGCACCCGTGCCAATGACGAACAGATCAGCATCGAAATCGCCGATACCGGCGCCGGTATCCCGCCCGACATCATGAACCGGATTTTCGACCCCTTCTTCACCACCAAGCCGGTCGGCACCGGCACCGGCCTCGGCCTCTCGATCACGCACGGCATCGTCCGCAAGCACAACGGCCGCATCACCGTCGACAGCGCACCGGGCCAAGGCAGCCGTTTCCGCATCGAGCTGCCGGTGCGCCAGCCGGTCGGGGCGAGCACGACACGAGAAACGACGAGATAAAATTACGCCGGCCGTCGCCCACGTGCCAGATGCTGCATGACGAGCGGGTGCTGAAGGAAGGCCAGCCAATTGGCATCCAGCGTGGTCAGCAAACCGGAAGCCCGTGCAACGTTGCCTTGCGCCCCGGCCTGCTCGATTTCGAGGGCCACGGCATACAACCCGGAGGCGCAAAGGTTGGAGGCCGCCCCCTTGATGAAATGCGCGGCCTGCCGGACCGGCGCCCCTTGGCCCGACGTCAGCGCCTGCTTGAGCTGGTCGATATTGGCCGGCATATTGGCGATGAACATGTCGAGGATGGATTCGACGAGCTCGCCGTCGCCCATCATCAATTCCCGGAAGGCCTCGTAACGGAAAATCTGCTCGAGACTGGCCGCATCCGCCTCTCGTCCCTCCTGCGCCTCCGCCTCGGCGGGTGGCAGCGCCGCGGCCGTCGCGGCCGTCGCTTCGACGCAAAGCCAGCGCTCAAGACAAGCCGCCAACGCGTCGACCACGATCGGCTTCGTCAGATAGTCGTCCATGCCGGCATCGAGGCATTTCTCGCGGTCGCCATTGAGCGCGTTGGCCGTCATGGCGATGATCGGCACCTTGACGCCCCGCTCGCGCAGGCGCTGCGTCGCCTCGTAGCCATCGAGTTTTGGCATCTGGCAGTCCATCAGGATCAGGTCGAACGGCGTGCTGGCCGCCGCTTCGACCGCCTCCAGCGCTTCCAGACCATCGCGTGCCTTGGCCAGATTGGCGTAACCGAGCTTGGCGAGGATGCCGCGAATGACGAGCATGTTGACCGAGTTGTCCTCGACGATGAGCAGGCGCGAATTCTTCTTTTCGGCCAGCAAGGCGGCGCTCCGCCCCTCCGCCCCCTCGTTCTCTCCGGCCGACGCTTTTTCGCCGCCGGCGGCGCCCCGGTTCAATTTCTCCAGGCAGGCCATCAGCGCTGACGCGGTCACCGGCTTGTGCAACAAATCGTCGAACCCACCGAACCCCGCGGCGGCAAACTCGCCCGCCGTGCCGCGAAATCCGGCCGGAACGCAGACGATGCACGGGAGAGCCACGTCGCCTGTTCCTTGCCCCCCCGCTTCGACACTCTGCAAGCGCCGGGCGAGGCTCACGCCATCCATGTGCGGCATATCGCGGTCGACAAAGAGGGCGCGGTAGCCACGCCCCTGCTCGTACCCGGCCGCGCGCGCGGCAGCGAAAGCGGCCAGCGCGGCATCCCCCGAAGTCGCCGCATCCACCTCCATGCCCAGCGCCCGCAAGCGGGCGTCGAGTCCAGCGCAGGCCACGGCGTTGTCATCGACCACCAGCATGCGCGCCCCTTGGAGCGCCGGCAGACCGGCGTTCGCCTCGCTTTTGCCAAGGGCCGCATCGAGCGGCAGGCGCACGCGAAAAGTCGTGCCGCGCCCTTCCTCGCTGTCGACGGCGATGTCGCCGCCCATCAGGTCGACGAGCTGGCGCGTGATCGCCAGACCAAGACCGGTGCCGCCGTACTTGCGCGTCGTCGACGAATCGGCCTGCTCGAAGGGAGCGAAGACCTTGTCGAGATTTTCGCGCGCGATGCCGATGCCGGTGTCGCTGACTTCGAACTGCACCAGCCTTCGCCCGTCCGGCCCGGCCAAGCTGCCCGCGCTGGCAACGCGCAACGAGACCGTCCCCGCCGGCGTGAATTTGAGCGCGTTGCCGATCAGGTTGGTGAGAATCTGCTTGATCCGGCCGGGGTCGCCGCGCAGGCGCACCGGCACGTCGGGGTCGAGGCAGCAGGCGAATTCGAGCCCCTTCTCGTCGGCGCGCAGCCCATTGAGGCCGGCCATGTCGTCGACCAGCCCCGGCAGGCTGAAGTCGATTTTTTCGAGCACCAGCTTGTGCGCCTCGATCTTCGAGAAGTCGAGGATGTCGTTGATGATCGCCAGCAGCGATTCGGAACTGGAACGGATGACCTCCAGGTAGCGCTTCTGTTCGGCGTTGAGCGGCGTGTCGGCGAGCAGCGCGGTCATGCCCATGACGCCGTTCATCGGCGTGCGGATTTCGTGCGACATCATGGCCAGGAAGGAAGCCTTGGCGCGGTTGGCCGCCTCGGCCCGTTCGCGCGCGGCGATCAGGTCCTTCTCGGCCAGAATGCGCTCGGTCATGTCGTTGAAGCCGAACACGCGGCCGATGATCCGCTCGTCGAGATACTGCGGCAGCGACTTGCACTGGAAGACACGGCCATCGGCCAGATGCAGCAGGTCTTCCGTCTCCTTGCTCTCGACGATTTCGCGCAGCCGCTGCTGAAACAGTTCCGATTCGGCGATCAGGCCGGAGACGTGCGCCAGGATCGCGTCGTCGTCGCGTTTCAGCAGCAGGTCCTCGGGCACCGCCCACATTGAGCTGAACAGCCGGTTCATGCTGGCGATATGACCCTGCCAGTCGATCACCAGAATGCCGTTGCCGGTCGATTCGAGCGTCGCCCGCAACTGCGAGGTGGTATGCGCCAGATCGCCTTCGATGCTGGAGGCTTCCTCGACCTCGCGCGCCTGCACCATCAGCCAGCGCGGTGGCGATCCGGTCGCGTCTTCGTCCTCGAGCACGCGCACCGATTTGATCGCCGCCCGCATGTTGCCGTCGGAACACAGGTACAAGCCCTCCTGCGCCTCGATGTTCGACGGCTGGCCGCTGCGCACTTCTTCCCAGTAGAAGACGTCCTGCAGCGCGCATTCGACGTCGAGAATCGACTTGCCGAGCAGCTCCGCCTCGGCGTAGCCAAGCAGCTGCAGGGCCACCCGATTGGCGAAAACGATGTTCAGCGTATCCGCCTCGACGAGCAGGATCATCTGCTCGGCGTGGTCGATCAGCCGTCGCTCGATGCCGGCGATCATGGCTGCCCCGCTTCCTTGCTCGGCGCACTCGCATCGAAGTAGTAGCTGACCTGCTTGCGCGGATTCAGGTAGGCGTAGATTTCACGCGGCAACTGCGCCGGCCGGAGCGCCTTGACGATATTGACGTCCACTTCGTTGCCCATGTCGACGAGGATCGCCTCCTCCTTGGGAATTTCCGCATCGTAGGCCACCACCATCGGCTTCATCGGCTTGGCGGTATTGACCGTCGCCACCATGCCGATGACGCCGTTCGACAACTGGACGATCGTTCCCGGCGGATAGACGCCGAGACAGCGCACCAGCACCTGCAGCAGCTTCGGGTCGAACCTGGTGCGCAGGCGGGCGAACATCATCGACAACGCTTCGTGCGGCGTCAGCGCCTTGGCCAGATCGACCGGGTTGCACAGGTTGTCGTAATAGTTGGCGATGGCGACGATGCGTGCCAGCAGGTTGATGGCTTCGCCCTTGAGCTTTTGCGGATAGCCGCTGCCGTCGAACATTTCGTGGTGCTGCAGGATGATCGCCTGCGTCGCCGGCGCAAAACCGAGCCGCTTGCCGAGTTCGACGCCGTACTGGCAATGCATCTCATAGAGTTTCTGCTCGGCCGTCGTCCACGGCTCGTGCTTCATCAGGATCTTGTCCGGGATTTCGGTCCGCCCGACATCATGGAACAGCGCGCCCATGCCGAGCAGCTGGACGACCTCCGTTGGCAACTTGATGTCGCGCGCCACCATCAGCGAGAGCATGGTGACGTTCAGCGAGTGGAAATACATTTCCTCGCCGCCGATCTTGTCGCCCATCACGTGAATGGCCAGTTCGGGCGCCGACAGGATCGAATCGGCAATCTGGCCGATCAGCGCCGTCGCCTGCGCAACCGTTTCCTCGGGCCGCGCCAGCAGGTTCTTCTCGACGTTGTGGATCGTCCGTGCCGTATCGACGAAGGCGTGCTCGATACGCTCGGCCGCCGCGCGCTGCTGCTTGATCTTCTCGATCAGCGCCCGCTTGGCGGCGAGCGCCGGGTGCTCCTTGAGCACCGGCACTTCTTCGGGCGCACTTTCCGGCACCGCCTCCGGCACGACCGACGGCGCAAGCGGCAACGGCTGCAGATCGCTGCGCGCCGGGTCGTAGCGGATTTTCTTCACGCCCAGGCTGCGGATGATGCGGATCTGCTCCTCGTCCTTGATCTTGAAGTTGTTGAAGGCGAACGGATGCTCGAACCACTTCAGGTCAAGATGGACGTACAAGCCGACCCGTAGCTGGTCGGCCGTCACACAGACGCTATCGGATTCCGCCATGCCCTCACTCTCCCGTCGCGGATTGTTTTTATGGGCAGCATCGTAGTTTCTTTTTGACGCCGCGGCCACTGCGGGGGGAAACAAAACCGAGATAAACCTTCATCACCAAGTCACCAAGGGCACCAAGTTTCACCAAGAAAAACCTTGCAAGAGGTTTGCCTTTCTTGGTGCACCTTTGTGTTCTTGGTGACTTGGTGGTTCGCCTTTAGCGGCAAAGGCTAGTGCTGCAAAATCTTGGCCAAGAACTGGTGCGCACGCTCGGAGCGGGGGCTATCGAAGAAGGCTTCCTTGCTGTCGTCCTCGACGATGCGGCCGTGATCCATGAACACGACGCGGTGCGCGACACGCTTGGCAAAGCCCATTTCGTGCGTCACGCACATCATGGTCATGCCTTCCTGCGCCAGTTCGGTCATCACGTCGAGTACCTCGTTGATCATCTCCGGATCGAGCGCCGAGGTCGGCTCGTCGAACAGCATGCAGATCGGATCCATGGCCAGCGCCCGGGCGATGGCCACGCGCTGCTGCTGGCCGCCGGAAAGCTGGCCCGGGAATTTGTGCGCGTGCGCCTTGAGGCCGACGCGGTCGAGCAATTGCAGCCCCTTGACCTCGGCTTCGGCGAGATCGCGGCCGAGCACCTTGGTTTGGGCGATGCTCAGGTTCTTGGCGATCGACATGTGCGGGAACAGCTCGAAATTCTGGAAGACCATGCCGACGTGCGAACGCAGCTTGGAAAGATTGGTTTTCGGGTCGCCGACGGCCACGCCATTGACCGTAATCCCGCCGCTCTGGAACGGCTCCAGCCCATTGACGCACTTGATCAGTGTCGATTTGCCGGACCCGGACGGCCCGCAGACGACAACCACTTCGCCCTTGTTGACGTGCGTCGTGCAGTCGGTCAGCACCTGAAAGGCGCCGTAATGCTTATTGACGTTATTGATTGAAATCATTGGAAATCTCCTGAGGACACATCAGGCCGTTTTCAGTCTTTTCTGATAGAAACGCACCAGCTGCGAGGCGGAAAAACAGAGGACGAAATAGACGGCACCGGCAAAAAGCAGCATCTCGACGAGGCGCCCGTCACGGTCGCCGACCTTGGAGGCGGTGCCGAAGAAATCGGCGAGCGCCGAGACGTAAACCAGCGAGGTGTCCTGAAACAGGATGATCCCCTGCGTGAGCAGCAGCGGCACCATGTTGCGGAACGCCTGCGGCAGCACGACGAGGCGCATCGATTGCCAATAGTTCATGCCGAGCGCACTGGCGGCGGCCATCTGGCCTTTCGACACCGACTGGATGCCGGCACGGATGATTTCCGAGTAGTACGCCGCCTCGAACAGCGCAAAGCCGGCAATCGCCGAACCGAGGCGCATGTCGGTGCCGCGCGGCACGCCGAGCAGTTGTTCGAGCAGATGCGGCACGATCAGGAAGAACCACAGCAGCACCATGACCAGCGGGATGGCGCGGAAGGTATTCACGTAGCCGGCGGCAAACCACGAAAGCGGCTTGATCGAGGAGAGCCGCATCATCGCCAGCAGCGTGCCCCAGACGATGCCGATCACTACCGCCGCGACCATGATCTCCAGCGAAACGAGCATCCCCTTGGCGAGGAAGGGCAAGGCACCGGGAATCGAAGACCAGTCAAATTCGTACATGTCATTTGCCTCCGATGAAGCCGGGCACGCGCACACGCGCTTCCACCCGGCGCATGAGCACCATCACCGTAACGTTGATTACTACGTAGGCCAGCGTCACGGCGATGAAGGATTCGTAAGGCTGCGCCGTGTAATCGACGAGCTGCCGCCCCTGCGCCGCCAGTTCGAGCAGACCGATCGTCGAACAGACGGCGGAGTTCTTGAAGATGTTGAGGAATTCCGAGGTGAGCGGCGGCACGACGAGGCGGAAGGCCATCGGCAGCAGCACGTAGCGGTAGGTTTGCGGCAGCGTGAAGCCGATCGCCAGACCGGCGTTCTTCTGACCGCGCGGCAGCGACTCGATGCCGGAGCGCACCTGCTCGGCGACACGGGCGCTGGTGAACAGGCCAAGGCAGAGCATCGACGAGAGGAATTGCTGCACGAACGGATTGCTCTGCTTGAAGGCGTTGCCAAGCTCGGTCGGCAACAGCTCGGGCAGAACGAAATACCAGAGGAAAAGCTGCACGAGCAGCGGGATGTTGCGGAACACTTCAACGTAAGCGGCGGCAATTCCGGACAGCAGCTTGTTCGGCACCGTGCGCAGCACGCCGACCAGCGCGCCGAGCAACAGCGCGATGAGCCACGCCGTCAGAGATAATCCGATGGTCGTCTTGAAACCATAGACCATCCAGTCGAAATACGTGCCGCTACCGGTCGCCGACGGCTGCAGAAAAACTTCCCAGTTCCAGTTGTAGGCCATGTCCTGCTCCACACCACCGGATCTTGCACAACAAGGCTCAGTGGCTTTTCAGATCGGATAAAACGCTTTCGACGCAGAGCGCGCAGAGGTACAGAGGACGCAGAGAGAAGAGGTTTTACCTTCTCAAGCTTTTACGGTTTTCTCTGCGAACTCTGTGCTCTCTGTGCCCTCTGCGTTGAAGGCGGTTCGGTTTTGTATCAGTCAAACGCCTTGTCGTTCGGCGACTTGAACAGGGCGCGCATTTCGTCGGAGAGCGGCATGTTGAGGTTGAGCCCCTTCGGCGGAATCGGGTTCATGAACCACTTGTTGTAGATCTTCTCCGCCTCGCCGGAGGTCATCAGGCCGGCAATCGCCTTGTCGACAACCTTCTTGAAGCCCGCGTCGTCCTTGCGCAGCATGCAGCCGTAAGCTTCCATCGACTGCGCCTTGCCGACCACGCTCCAGTCGGCCGGGCGCTTGGCCTTGGCCGTTTCGCCGTAAAGCAGCGCGTCGTCCATCATGAACGCCACGGCGCGACCGGTTTCGAGCGTCAGGAACGATTCGCCGTGATCCTTGGCCGAAATCACGCTCATGCCCATCTTCTTGTCTTCGTTCATCTTGCGCAGCAGGCGCTCGGACGTCGTGCCGGCCGTCGTTACCACGTTCTTGCCGGCGAGATCGGGGAAGTCATTGATGCCGGAATTCTTCTTCGCCATCAGCTTGGTGCCGATGACGAAGATGGTGTTGGAGAAGCCGACCTGCTTCTGGCGCTCGGTGTTGTTGGTCGTCGAACCGCATTCGATGTCGACGCTGCCGTTCTGGATCAGCGGAATGCGATTGGCGGAGGTCACCGGCATCATTTTCACGTCGAGCTTGGACAGATTCAGCTCGGCTTTCACCGCATCGACCACCTTGAGCATGATTTCCTGCGAGTAGCCGATGACCTGCTGCTTGTCGTCGTAATACGAGAACGGAATCGAGGATTCCCGGTGGCCGAGGGTGATGGCGCCGATTTCCTTGATCTTCTTGAGCGTTGCCGATTCCTGGGCAAAGGCCGGGGCGGAAAGGAGCGTCGAAGCAACCAACGCTGCCAAAGCAATACGGTTCGAATGCATGATCATCATCTCCTTGATGGCTGTCGAAATTCGGAAAAGGAACGGCACCCGATCAGGCGCACCGTTGCACAATCAAGCATTTAGCAGGACATGTGCCAGCACCTCGACACACGACTAACCGTATGATTTTCCGTATGTTTTTTCACCAGCTGCACGAAACAATGGCGCGCCGTCGCTTCATGCTGGTGCATCAACGGCCGCTCCGCACGACGAAGCAGCGCATGGCGACCTGCTAGAGTGAAGTTGGCGATTTTGCTCACCAGCGACGATGGGAAAGGAAACGCCATGACGATCTCCGCCGAGCAGACCATCCTGCGCATCGAGATGCTGGCCCGCCGCGATCCCGGCGGGCGCGGCCTCGCTGCGGCGGCGACGACGCGCGACCTGCTGGCGGCGGCGCGCGAACTGGCCGCCGGCAACCGGGTGATCCTCGTTACCGGCTTCTACATCATCGCCAGCGGCGGCGAAAACGACGGCGTTTCCGGCACGCTGGCCGTGGCCGACGCGCTGCGCCGGCTCGGCAAGGAGGTGGTGCTCGTCACCGACGAGCACAGCCTGCCGCTGCTGCACGCCGGCATGGCCGTGTTCGGCACGGCGTTCCGGATCGTCGCGCTGAGCCGCAATCAGAAGGACGCCGACCGCGCGATCGACGCCCTGCTCACCTCTTTCCGGCCCACCCATGTCGTCGCCATCGAGCGCCCGGGCAGCGCCGTCGACGGTCACCGCTACTCGATGCGCGGCGAACGGCTCGACGCTTTCGTCCCCGCCGCCGACCGCTTGTTGGTTCCGCCCACTCCGCGCGACTTCACGACCATCGCCATCGGCGACGGCGGCAACGAACTGGGGTTGGGCAGTCTGCGCGAAGCGCTGATGGACAAGGTCACGCATGGCGAACTGATCTTTTGCGCGACGCCCGCCGATTATGTGATTCCGGCCGGGATTTCGAACTGGGGCGCCTTCGCCCTCACCGCCGCGCTGGCGCTGTCGAGCGGCCAACTGCTGCTCCGCCCTCCCGCACACGAACGCGCCGTACTCGAAGCCTTGAGCGCCGCCGGCGCCATCGACGGCTGCACGAAAGAGCACACTTTTTCCGTCGACGGCCTTGCCTGGCCGGACTACGCGGAGACGCTGAGCGCCATCTACGAGGAAACCCGGCGCGCCCTCACCTTGCAACGCCGCAGTGGCACCTAAGCGCGATACAGGCCGCGCAGGAGAGCAATCTCCTCGGCGTAGCCGGGCAGTTCGTTCGGCGTTTCGAGCAGGAACGGCAGGTGGCGCAGGGCCGGGTGGTTGATGATGCGGGTAATCGCTTCCAGCCCGAGATGGCCGTGACCGATGCGCGCGTGGCGATCCTTGCCGGCGCCGCACGGATTCATGCTGTCGTTGAGATGGATGGCGCGCAGGCGGTCGAGGCCGACCACCCGGTCGAACTGTTCGAGCACACCGTCGAGATCGTTGACGAGGTCGTAACCGGCATCATGCACGTGGCAGGTGTCGAGGCAGACGCCCATCTTTTCCTGCAACACGACGCCATCGAGGATGCGGCGAACTTCCTCGAACGTGCGCCCGACTTCGCTGCCCTTGCCGGCCATCGTTTCGAGCAAGACGGTTGTGGTCAGTTCCGGCGTCAGCACCGTGTTCAGCTGTTCGACGATCATCCCGATGCCGGCCTCTACCCCCTGCCCGACATGGCTGCCGGGGTGAAAGTTGTAGAGGTTGCCCGGCAGCCGTTCCATGCGCGCCAGATCGTCCTGCATCGTTTCCAGCGCGAAATTGCGCGTCTTCGCGTCGGCCGAACACGGGTTGAGCGTGTAAGGGGCGTGCGCCAGCAACTTGCCGAAGCCGTTCGTTCGAGCCAGCGCAAGGAATTCCTCAAGGTCGGCCGGATCGATGTCCTTCGCCTTGCCGCCGCGCGGATTGCGCGTGAAGAACTGGAAGGTGTTGGCGCCGATCGACAGCGCGTCGCGGCCCATGCCCATGAAGCCTCTGGACGTTGAAAGATGGCAGCCGATGTGCAGCATCAGGCTACCCCCGCGCTGTGCGCCTGCCTGTCTGCCCAATAGCTGCTGCGCACCATTGGGGCACAGGCGGCGCCGGTGAAGCCCATCTTTTTCGCTTCGTCTTCATACATCTTGAACGTGTCGGGATGGACGTAGCGCGTCACCGGCAGATGGTGGACAGAGGGAGCGAGGTATTGGCCGATGGTGAGCATTTCGACGCCGTGAGCGCGCAGGTCGCGCATCACTTCGAGAATCTCGTCGTCGGTCTCGCCGAGGCCGACCATCAGCCCGGACTTGGTCGGAATCTGCGGGTAGCGCGCCTTGAACTGCTTGAGGAATTCCAGCGAGTGTATGTAGTCAGCGCCCGGGCGGGCCTCCTTGTACAGGCGCGGCACGGTTTCGAGGTTGTGGTTGAGCACGTCCGGCAGCGCGCGGCCGAGCACGTCGATGGCCACCTCCATGCGCCCGCGGAAGTCGGGCACCAGCGTTTCGATGGTCGTTGCCGGGGATTGATCGCGCACGGCGGCGATGACGTCGGCGAAGTGGCCGGCGCCGCCGTCGCGCAGGTCGTCGCGGTCGACGCTGGTGATGACGACGTAGCGTAGTTTCAGGTTGGCGACGCTGTCGGCCAGATGGGCGGGTTCGTCGGCATCGGGCGGCAGCGGTTTGCCGTGGCCGACGTCGCAGAACGGGCAGCGGCGCGTGCAGATGTCGCCGAGGATCATGAAGGTGGCGGTGCCGCGCCCGAAGCATTCGCCGATGTTTGGGCAGGCGGCTTCTTCGCAGACGGTGTGCAGTTTCTGCGCGCGCAGCATTTTCTTGATCTCGCCGAAGCGGCCGGCGTCGTTGCCGGCCTTGACGCGAATCCACGCCGGCTTCTTCAACGGCGCATCGAGCGGAACGATCTTGATCGGGATGCGCGCCGTCTTCAGCTCGCCCCTCTCCTTGACGCCGGGGATTTTGGAGGTCGGTTTGTGCGTCGGTTCGGTCATGGGCGTTCCAGTTGCTTTAGTTGTATTGCGAGGTGGCGGATCAGTTCGTCGGCGGCTTGCGCCGGGGCCAGGGCGACGCCTAGGTCGCGCGTCTGCGTGACCGGCATGCCCGCGTAACCGCAGGGGTTGATCGCCGAAAACGGCGCAAGTTCCATAGCGACGTTGAGGGAAAGGCCGTGGTAACTACAACCGCGCCGGATGCGCAGGCCGAGCGCGGCGATCTTGGCCGGGTAATGCACGTTGCCGCCCTGCCGAACGTAGACGCCCGGCGCGTCGTCCAGCCGCAGGGCCGTGACGCCGTGCGCCGCCAAGAGATCGATGATCGCCTGCTCCATGCGGCTGACCAGTTCGCGCACCTTGAGGCCGCGCCGGTTGAGGTCGAGCAGCAGGTAAATGACGACCTGGCCGGGGCCGTGGTAAGTGATCTGCCCGCCGCGGTCGATCTTAACCAGCGGGATGCCGTTGTCTGCCAGCAGATGCTCCGGCTTGCCGGCCTGACCGAGCGTATAGACGGGCGGGTGTTCACAGACCCAGAGTTCGTCGGGCGTGCTATCGGTGCGGGCGGCGGTGAAATCGATCATCGCCCGCCAGGTCGGCTCGTAGTCGACGCGGCCAAGGTTTCTGACAATCAGTGCCGGATAACGCGTGCTCGCCTCTGCGTCCCGCATGCAGCCAACCATCAGACCGAAAAAAGCGAACCACCAAGACACAAAGGGCACCAAGGAATCACCAAGAAAATGCTTCGTTTCTCTTGGTGCAACTTCGTGTTCTTGGTGACTTGGTGGTGAAAATTCATCTGCGCAACCGAACCGTCAAAGAACTACTTTGACCATCGGGTGCCCGCTCAGTTCGATGTAGAGGGCGTCGAGTTGCAGCTTGGAGGTGGCGTTGACCGTGCAGGTAAGGCTGATGTACTTGCCGGTGCTGGAGGCGCGCATTTCCATCGTCGCGCCGTCGAAATCGGGTGCATGGCGCAGGATGACTTCGAGCACGGTCTGCGCCAGCGCGTCGTGGGATTCCCCCATAATCTTGAGCGGAAAGACACAGGGGAATTCGAGCAGGGTTTCTTTTTCAGACATGGCGGATCATCCACATTTCATGAGCAGGCTGTAACAGGCGAACATCTGGCGCGCCATCGGGCCGGGCTGGCCGTCGCCGACCGGTTCGCCGTCAAGGTGCGTGACCGAAAGCACGCCCTTGCTCGACGAGGTGACCCAGACTTCATCGGCGCTGCGCAGTTCGGCTTCGCTGACTGGACGGATTTCATGCGGCACGCCGTACTGCGCGGCCAGTTCAATGACCACATCGTAGGTGATGCCGGCCAGCACGTAACGCCCCTGCGGCGGCGCCAGCACGACGCCGTTCTTGACGACAAACACGCTCGACGCGGTGCCTTCGGTGACGAAGCCGTCGCGCAGCAGGATCGTTTCGGCGCATCCGGCCTCCGTCGCCTGCTGGCGCAGCAGGATGTTCGGCAAGAGCGTGATGGCCTTGAGGTCGCAGCGCCCCCAGCGGATATCGTCGGCCGTGATGGCGGCAATTCCCGTCTGACGCAGCTTGGGCGACGGGCTGGCGAGCGGCGTGGCGAAGGCGAAGACGGTCGGCTTCACCTCCTGCGGGAAGGCCGGATCGCGCTTCACGTCGGCGCCGCGCGTGATCTGGATGTACAGCGACTGGTCGGGAAATTCCGCCTCGCGGATCAGGTGGCCGAGGATGCCGCGCCATTCTTCCGGCGTGCAGGGATTGGGCAGGCGCAGCCCGTCGAGCGTCGCCTGCAGGCGGCGCATGTGCTCCTCGTAACGGAACGGGCGGCGGGCATAGACGGGGATCACCTCGTAGCCGCCGTCGCCAAACAGAAAGCCGCGATCAAGCGGCGAAATGCGGGCTTCGGACAGCGGCAGGTAATCGCCGTTGAGGTAGCAGAGTGTCGAATTCATTGGAAAAGCTGACAGTAACGCCATCCCCACAAAGGCCGGGATGGCGGCATCAGGCAAAAATCAGTTGAACCACAGGCGGATGGTGTCGATCAGGCGAGTGAAGAAGCCGCCCAGCGGCACTTCTTCAAGTGCGATCACCGGAAAGTCGCCGTAGGGCTTGCCGTCGAAGGTCACCTTCAGCGTGCCGAGCGTCTGACCGGCCTTGATCGGCGCGATCAAGCGCGGCTGGGCGACAAACTCGCTCTTCAGGCGGTCGTTGAAGCCCTTCGGTACGGCGGCGACGAAATCGTGGGTGAAACCGGCCTTGACCGTGGACAACTCGCCTTTCCAGACACGCAGGTTGGCAACCGGCTGGTCCTTGGCGTAGAGCTTCACCGCGTCGTAGAACTGGTAGCCGTAGTTGAGCAGCTTCAGCGATTCCTGCGCACGCACGGCGTCGGAGGCGGTGCCGAGCACGACCGACAACAGGCGACGGCCGTTGCGATTGGCCGAGGAGATCAGGCAGTAGCCGGCCGCGTCGGTGTGGCCGGTCTTGACGCCGTCGACGGTCGGATCGATGAACAGCAGGCGGTTGCGGTTCGGCTGCGTGATGTTGTTGTAGCGGAACTCCTTGAGCGAGTAGTACCTGGCGTACTCGGCCGGAAAGTCGCGGATCAGCGCGTCGGCCAGCGTGGCGAGATCGCGCGCCGTCGTGTAGTGCTGCGGGTCGGGCATGCCGGTCGCGTTGCGGAAGCTGGTCGACTTCATGCCGAGGCGCTGCGCCTCGCGGTTCATCATCTGCGCGAAATTGTCCTCGCTGCCGGCGATGACTTCGGCCAGTGCGACGCAGGCGTCGTTGCCGGACTGCACGATCATGCCCTTGATCAGGTCATCCACCACGACCTGCGTGTTGACCTGGATGAACATGCGCGAGCCGCCGGTTTTCCAGGCGCGCTCGGAAACCGGGATCGCCTGATCGATCTTGATCGTCCCCTGCTTGAGCGCGGCGAACGTCAGGTAGGCGGTCATCAGCTTGGTCAGCGACGCCGGTTCGAGACGGTCGTTTTCGGCCTGTGCGGCGAGCGTCTGGCCGGAACCGGATTCGATCAGCAGCCAGGATTTGGCGGCCAGCGTCGGCGGAGTGGGCATTTGCTGGGCCAGCGCCAGCAGCGGGAAAACGAGAAGCGCGAGGAAAAACGAGCGAAGCGTACGCATGGGGAACCGTGTTTCTGGATGAGGGAAGGAAGGTCAAGATTATAACAAGCAGCCGGAACGGCCCTCCTGGAAAGCATTGGATGATTTTGTAACCGGATTTTTCGGATCAAACCCATGCCACGCAAGCCGCCTATTACCAAAGCCGCCATGAGTCCAATTTCGAAACTTTGGATGAAACCCATCGGCCACCGGATAAGTTTGATTTGATATCAACAAAAGTTAGCAATATTATATATTTTCGATAACTTCGATAAGAAAGACATGGATATGGACCCAGTACGGAACCCTTATGCTCCCGGGGCTGGCTCCCCGCCTCCCGAACTCGCTGGTCGCGATGCGTTCCGCCGGATAGTCCATATCGCACTTCAAAGAATACGCATAGGCAACCCGGCGAAGAGCGTTCTCATGGTCGGTTTGCGAGGCGTCGGCAAGACCGTCCTGCTCGAGCAAATCCGGATCGACACAGAAGCTGACGGGATGCAAACCATTCGCATGGAAGCCCCGGAGGGAAGATCACTGCCGGCGCTTTTAGCCCCCCAACTGAGAGTGGCACTACTCAGATTGAGCCGCATTGAGGCAGCAAAAGACTTCGCCCGGAAAGGGCTTAGCGCTCTGGCCGGTTTTGCCAAAGCTTTGCGCGTTTCCTATCAGGATATCGAAGTCGGGATAGATTACGAGCCGGAACCTGGGCTGGCAGACAATGGAGATCTCGAAACTGATTTGGCCATGCTCCTCGAACAGGTTGGACTTGCCGCAAAAGGAGCAGGAACCGCCGTCGTAATGTTTATCGACGAACTCCAGTACATCAAAGAGGCTGAGTTTGCCGCCTTGATTTCCGCACTACACCGTTGTTCTCAGCGGCGACTTCCGATCATCCTTGTCGGCGCGGGCTTGCCCCAATTACGAGAGCGGGCCGGTAGCGCAAAATCGTATGCAGAGCGACTGTTTGACTATCCCGAGGTTGGCCCATTGAGCGATATCGATGCCCGAAGGGCATTGGAGTCACCAGCTGAGCACTTGGGAGTGAGGTTTGAGGACAAAGCTGTTTTGGCAATCGTCAGCCATACACGGGGCTATCCTTACTTCCTGCAGGAATGGGGAAAGCATGCCTGGGATGTGGCAGACACGAGCCCCATCACATTCGCCGACGTTGAAACAGCAAGCCAATTAGCGATCGCAGCCCTCGACGAGAGTTTCTTCAGGGTTCGCTTTGACCGCATGACGCCGCTGGAGCGCCGATACCTGCGTGCAATGGCTGAACTTGGGCCTGGCCCTCATCGCTCCGGTGATATTGCCGCCATTTTGGGGCGGGAGGTTTCGGCGCTTGCCCCGACCCGTGGCAAGTTAATCAGCAAGGGAATGATATGGAGCCCATCGCATGGAGATACGGCATTCACTGTTCCCCTCTTCGATGAGTTCATGAAGAGAATCATGCCAGGAAGCGCTTGGCGAACAGAGTAACGCCGCCCCATCTACGAACAGAACGAGGAGCGGATAACGGGTGACGATTCTCCTCGCCACCCGTTGAACGAGTAGATCGTCAGAGCGCCGCGATCTTGGCGCGCATCGCCTCGGTGCCGGCCACGATCTTGTCGAGGATGGCGTCGAGCGCCCAGAACCGTTCGCGCACGTCGAAGGTGATCGTGCGGCTCTTGATCGAGGCGAAGGTGCCGAGGCGCTGGTGGTACATCTTGGCCAGCACCGGGTAGCCGAAGGCTTCGGCGAGCGCGGCCAGCACCAGAAAGTTCGCCACCTCGTCGGCCAGTGCCGGGTGCTGCGCGCCCGAGGTGTAGAGCCACTTGTAGAGATCGGGGTGGAAGTTGGTGAACACGCCGTTGAAGCCGCGCGAGCCGGCCTGCATCGCATCCCAGGCAATCGCCGCGTTGGCGTTGAGGATGGCGAACGGAGTACCGGCGGTCATGGCGACGCGCCGTTTGACCGTTTCGAGGTCGCAGGAAACGTCCTTCAACAGCACGAAGCGACCGCTGTCGATGCAGAAGCGCAGTTCGTCGTCGCTCAGCAGGCGACGGTAGGGCGCCGGACATTCGTAGAGGCCGAGCGGCAGATCTTGCGGCAGGCGGTCGAGCAGCCACTGCAGGTTGCCGCGGAACGTTTCCGTGCCGCGGTTTTTCGGGTCGAGGTGATTGGTGACCAGCACGACGCCGTCGGCGCCGCTGTCGGCGGCTACCGTCAGTTCCTCAAGCTGGCTGTATGGATCGTCGCTGATGTGGCCGGAAACGACGACCGGCACGCGGCCGGCCGCCTGTTTGACGACGAATTGGCCGAGCGCGGCGCGTTCCGCGATCGACAGGAACTGCATCTCGCTCGACTGGCAGACGGCGAAAAGGGCGTCCGAACCATTCGCGATGTACCACTCGATCAGCCGCTCCAGCCCGGCATAGTCGATCGCGCCCGCTTCCGTGAACGGGGTGATCATCACCGGGACGATGCCTTCGATTTTCTTTTGAATCATTTCCGACTTCTCCTCAAGAGGGTGACACACGCGATTGCGCAACTTGCGCGACGGGCTAAATCGATGCAGCTCGGGCGATTCTAGGAGGAATACGCGCCGGCTTCAACCCATCGCGAATCGCCGCCACAGACGCCGCTTGCACGACGTTCTGGATACCCATAACGGGTCGCTGAAACCGGTAGACACCGGCGTATCGTCTGGTATAAGTTGTCACCTGCTGAGCACGTTTTAGTCATCGCTCCGGTGATTCTTCCGGCATTTGCTCCAACGTTTGTTTTTTCTGCAAGGTGCGGCATGAGCAAGGTATTGGTGATCGGCAGCATCAATATGGATCTGGTCGTTGAAACCAGCCAATTTCCGGCCCCGGGCGAGACCATCCTGGGCCGACAGTTCCGCACTTTTCCCGGCGGCAAGGGGGCCAATCAGGCCGTCGCCGCGAGCCGCCTCGGCGCGCAGGTCACCCTGATCGGCTGTGTCGGCAACGACGCCTTCGGCCGGGAACTCGTCGCGCACCTGGGGCGCGAAGGCATCGACACCCGCCATGTCCGCATCGATGAACGCGCCTCGACCGGCGTCGCCGCGATCACGGTCTGTCAGGCCGAAAATTCGATTGTCGTTGCACCGGGCGCCAACCATGCGCTCGCGCCCGATGATCTCCATGCGGCGCACGCGGCATTCGCCGCCGCCGATGTGGTGCTCTGTCAGCTGGAAATTCCGCTCGCCACGGTGGAAGCCGCCGCGGCGCTGGCAGCCGATCACGGCACGCCGTTCCTGCTCAATCCGGCACCGGCCGTTCCATTATCGGAGAGCCTGCTCGACCGCGTGACGCTGCTGACGCCGAACGAGCACGAACTCGGCATCGTGCTTGGCAAGCCCGACGACGACTGGATCGGACTGCTGCGCCGTCATCCGCAGCGCATCCTGATGACCCGCGGCGCCGAAGGTGCCTGGTTCGCCGATTCCAGCGGCCAAGTGCGCCATCAGGCGGCGTTTGCCGTCGAGGCCATCGATACGACGGGCGCCGGCGACACCTTCAACGGTGCGCTGGCGGCCTTCTGGGGAATGGATCTGCCGGATCTCGCCCGGCACGCCTGCGCCGCCGGCGCCTTGTCGGTGACGAAAGCGGGCGCACAGAGCGGCATGCCGACCAAAGCAGAACTGGAAGAGTTTCTGAACAAAAAGAACCGCAGCTGAACATTTAGAACAAGGCGGACAGCCACCAACACCATTACATTCGCTGTCGCCACAGGGGAACACCGCTTCTGGCTTGGTTCAAGGGGTCGCCGAGTCAGGCGGAAAGAGGAATCGCTGGAACTTCACGCTAGAGATTCCACATCGGGGGGCGCACCTTGGCCTTCGTTTTTCTGCAACGCATGGTAAGGAGAAGCACATGAGTCAAAAAACATTCAAGCATGTCCTGCAAAGTGCCGGCCTCAAGACACTGGCCGTTGTCGCCGCGCTGGGCCTCGGCTTTGGCGCGCCGCAAACCATGGCGCAGACCAAGCAGGTGATCCGCATTTCCACCGCCGCCGTGCCGGACGACTGGCACGCCAAGATGTGGACCGTGTTCAAGGACACGCTGGAAAAATCGGCGCCGGGCGAGTTCGATGTGCAGATCCACCTGAATGCCGCGCTGTTCAAGCAAGGCACCGAACCGGCCGCGATGGCGCGCGGCAACCTGGAAATGGCGCCGATCTCGGCGCAGGATATTTCCAAGATCGTGCCGGAATTCTCGATCTTCACCGCCGGCTACATCATTCGCGATCCGGATCACCAGCAGAAGGTATTCAACGGCCCGATCGGTGCGGAAGTCTTCAAGCCGGTGATCCAGAAAATGGAAGTGACGCCGCTCGCCACCGCCTACCTCGGCACCCGCCAGGTCATGCTGCGCGAAGACAAAAATGTGAAGACGCCGGCTGACCTCAAGGGCGTCAAACTGCGCATGCCGGCCAGCAAGGAATGGCTGTTCCTCGGCGAAGCGCTCGGTGCAACGCCGACGCCCTTGGCCTTCGGCGAAGTCTATCTGGCGCTCAAGACCGGCACCATCGACGGGCAGGACAATCCGCTGCCAAGCACGCGTGCGGCGAAGTTCTACGAGGTCAGCAAGACCGTGGTGATGACCGACCACCTCGTCGATGCGATCTTCCTGTCGATGGCCAGCAAGACGTTCAATGCCATGACCCCGGCCCAGCAGCAGAAGGTGAAGGCCGCCGCGCAGGCCGCTGCCAAGTACAACAACGAAAACCGCATCAAGGACGAGGCGGCGATCGTCGACGAGTTCAAGGCCAAGGGCATGAAGATCGTCAAGCCGGATGTCGACGCTTTCCGCAAGGCGGTTCAGGACAAATACCTGAATTCCGACTACGCCAAGATCTGGCCGAAGGGCTTGCTTGAGCGCATCAATGCCGTGAAATAAGTGTTTTTGGGGTTTCTCCGTCCAGGAGAAACCCCTCCGACGTACCTGCCGGGAAGCTGGCATGGTTTTCCGGAAGTCTGCAGGGGGATTTATGTTCAAGCAATTAAAAAGAATTGCCGAATTCATCGGCACAGCCAGTTATGGCATCCTGTTTCTGACCTTCATCTTTCAGGTGATCCTGCGCTTCGTCTTCAACAAGCCGCTGACCTGGAGCGATGAACTGATCGTGATCCTGTACGTGTTCAGCATGTTCTGGGCGGGCGCCTTCCTGCTCAAGGAGAAGGACCACGTGATGCTCGACCTGATTTACGAGCACCTGCCGCCGCAGGGCAAGCGGGTTTTCTCCGTCGCCTATTCCCTCGCGATCGGTGGGCTTTTTCTCTGGGCCGTACCGGCCTCATACAGCTACGTCAGTTTCATGATGCGGGAGAAAACGCCCGTGCTCGATGTGCCCTTCGGTCTGGTATTCGCCCCGTTTATCCTCTTCCTGCTGGCGATCGGGCTGCTTTACCTGCGCAAGCTGATCGTCCTGTTCGGGCCGACCTGGCAAACTGAAGTCGGTGTGCCAACCCATGATGAACACAACGCGGAGTCCGTCGAATGAGCAACGCACTTATCCTCATGCTGGCCGTCATGGGCGGCACCATGTTGCTGCGCGCCCCTATTTCCTTCGGCATGCTGGCCGGCGGCGTGGCGTATCTGATCGCCAAGGGCCAAGATGTCGGCCTGATGGCCGAGCAGGTGCTCAATGGCCTGTATAACAGCTACGTGCTGCTGGCCGTGCCTTTGTTCATTCTGGCGGCCAGCATCATGAATGCCGGCGCCATCAGCGAGCGGCTGTTTGCCATGGCTATCGCACTGGTCGGGCATTTCCGTGGCGGCCTCGCCTACGTCAATGTGATTGTCAGCGTCATCTTCTCCGGCATGAGCGGCAGTGCCATCGCCGATGCGGCCGGCCCCGGCCTCGTCTCGATGCGCATGATGACCGACAAAAAACGCTTCACGCCGGAATTCGCCGGCGCGCTGACGGCGTGTTCATCGACGATCGGGCCGATCATCCCGCCGTCGATTCCGATGGTCATTTACGCGCTGGTGTCGGGTTCCTCGGTCGGCGCGCTGTTCCTCGGCGGTGTCGTTCCCGGCTTCCTGATGGCGTTTTCGCTGATGGTTGGTATCTATATCCTTGGTCGTATCCACGATTTTCCGCGCGAGGAGCGCACGCATTTCAGGGATATGCCGAAGGTGGTGTTGCAAGGCTTCCTGCCGCTGACGCTACCGATCGTGCTGCTCGGGGGTATCTACTCCGGTGTGTTCACGCCGACCGAAGCTGCCGCCGTTGCCGCCATGCACGCCATCCTGTTGACGATCTATTACCGCAGCCTGACTTGGCAGCGGATGTGGCATGTCCTGCAGGAATCGTTGCGGCAGAGCGCCTCGGTGACGCTGATCGTCGCCAGCGCCTTCATCATGAACTACGCCATCGCTTCGGAGCAGATTCCCGATCTCGTCGCCCAGTGGTTCACCCAGCATGAATTCACCAAGCTCCAGTTCCTGCTGCTGGCCAACTTGGTTTTCCTCGTTCTCGGTTGTTTCCTCGATACCTCGACCATGTTGCTGGTGCTGGTGCCGCTGCTGATTCCATCGGCCAAGATCATGGGCGTCGACCTGGTGCATTTTGGCGTTGTCGTCGTGGTCAACATGATGATCGGCCTCGTCACCCCGCCCTTCGGCATGTTGCTGTTCGTGATCAACGCGCTCACCGGAACGTCCCTGAAAGGCATGATTCGGCAGAGTCTGCCCTTCATGGCGCTGCTGCTGATTTCGTTGTTGCTGATGACGCTCTTCCCGCAGATCGTCTTGTGGCTGCCGCAATCCATGGGCTACGCAACCCAGTAAAATTCCCGTCTTTTGCCTTGTGCCGCAGGGACTCCCCTGCGGCACGCCTGATCGACGCCCACCGGTATCCATGAGCAAACCAACCCGCCTGACCATTGACGACATCGCCCGCCTGGCCGGGGTTTCACGCACCACGGCGAGCATGGTGCTCAACGGCCGGGCCGAGCAATACCGCATCTCGGCGGCGACACAGGAACGCGTGCTCGCCACCGCGCGCGATAACAATTTCCAGCCATCGCACTCGGCGCGCGCTCTGCGCTCCGGCTGCAGCAACACCCTTGGCCTCGTCGTTCCGGAACTGACCAACTTTGCTCATGCCAGTCTGGCGCAGGCGATGGAACCGCTCTGCCATCAGGCCGGTTACCAGTTACTGGTCGTGACGAGCAACGACGAACCCGAACAGGAAGCGGCCGGCATCGAACACTTGATCGCCCGGCAGGTCGACGGCCTGATGGTCGTGCCCTGTTCGCCCGAACCTGAGGCCTACATCAAATGGCGGTCGCGCCTGCCGCTGATCCTCGTCGACCGGCGGTTGGACGGAACGCCCTTGCCCTATGTGGTAACCGATGCCGAAAGTGCCGTCACCTCCTTGCTGCTCGACGCCTTGAATAGCGGCGCCTCGGAAGCGTATTACTTTGGCGGCCAGCCCTACCTGTCGCCGAGCATCGACCGCCTCAACGGATTCCGCGCCGCGCTCACGCAGGCCGGGTTGCCGGAACAACCCGGTTGGGTGCGCGCCCGCGACTACCGGCGCAGCAGCGGCTACGCCCTGATGCAGGAGTGTTTCCGTGATCTCGGGCGTTATCCGCAGGTGCTATTCACCGGCTCGATCACCCTGCTCGAAGGCGCTCTGGCCTTCATCAGCGAACACCGGCATTTCGATGTCGCCCCCAAGCGCGTCCTGACCTTCGACGACCACTACCTGCTCGACTGCCTGCCGCTCAAGATCGACGCCATCGGGCAGGATAGCGCGGCGCTGGCCAGCGCCAGCCTGGCCGGGCTGTTGGGCCTGCTGCAGGGCCGTGCAGCCGCTTCGTGCACGGTTCCCGCCGTTCTTCATTGGCGCAGCCGGCAGAATACGAGGGGCGGGGACTGAATCGGTGCCCTGAAGCTCGGGCCTCTCTGTTTTTCCCCACGCCGAAGCGACGAAATGACGAAAGCCCGCCGCTTTTGTCGGCGCATCAACGTAGTGACACACGTCACGTGCGGTTAGCCGCCCTTCGGGCCCGTTGAGCTCTGCGCCAGCGCCGTGCCGAGATCGGCAATCAAATCGTCCGGATCTTCAATACCCACGCTGAGCCGGATCAGTCCGTCGCGAATTCCGTATTTGGCCCGGACTTCCGCCGGAACGACGCTGTGCGTGGTGGTCGCCGGATGGCAGGCGAGGCTGTCGACATCGCCGAGCGAAACGGCCTGCGTAAACAGCGCCAGATGGTCGAGGACGGCCGCGGCCGCCTGCCGTCCGCCGCTCGCCATTTCAAAGGCAACGACCCCGCCATAGCCGCCCTGCATTTGCTTCTTCGCCAACGCGTGCTGGGGATGGGACGGCAGTCCTGGGTAATGGGTTTCTGCTACGGCGGCATGGTTCGCCAGAAAATCGGCTACCCGTGCCGCCCCCTCGCAATGGGCGGCCATGCGTAACGGCAGGGTTTTGATGCCGCGCAGAAACAGGAAGGCGTCCTGGGGCGACAGGTTTCCGCCAAGCTGCCCCAGTCCGAGTTTGCGGATTCGCTCGATGTGCTGTTCCGGCCCGGAAACGATGCCGCCGGTGGCGTCGCCATGCCCGCCCAGGTATTTGGTCATTGAGTGCATCACCAGATCGACGCCATGGTCGAGCGGTCGCGTCAGACACGGCGTGCAGAACGTGTTATCCGCCACCGTCGTAATCCCCTGGGCCTTGGCTATCGCGGCGATTTCGGCCAAATCGTGCAGTTGCAGCGTCGGGTTGGTCAGCGTTTCGACCCAGATCAGCCGTGTCGCCGGCGTCAGGCTTGCGGCCAAGCCGCGCTCCGAGGCGTCGATGACCTCGATGCCGAAGCGCGCGCCGAGCGAACGGAAGACACTTTCGGTGCCGCCGTACAGCGGTCCGAGAAACGCGATCGCGTCGCCCGGTTCAAGCAGCGCCAGCATGATAGCGGAAGTTGCGGCGGTGCCGCTGCTGAAAGCGACGGCCGTCGCCGCGCCTTCCAGATCGGCCATCTTGGCTTCGAGCGCGGTGACGGTCGGGTTGGCAAAACGGCTGTAGCGATAGCCTTTCACCTCGCCGGCAAAGAGCGCCGCGCCGTTGTCGAGCGTGCCATACCCGAAGGCCGTGGTCTGGTTGATCGGCGTCGCAATCGCGCCATTGACCGGGTCGGGCTGTTGTCCGGCATGGACGGCGCGGGTTCGAAGATGATGCATCTGTATGTCGCTCCTGATGAAAGGGGCTTGCGCTCTGCGCAAGCTATCCGCGCGGCACGGCACGGCCTAGCCGGCGGCATATCCTTGCGCCGCGGCTTGTTCACGCTCGACGCGTTCGGTGACATCGCGCGCGACCGCCACCGAGCCCTGTACGGTGCCCGTCGTGTCCGTCACCAGCGTAAAGCTCATTTCGACATAGAGCTTTTTGCCGGACGGGTGCTCCGCGCGCGTCAGCGTCGGATGTCCATGCAGACGGGTGGCGCCGTTCGCCACGGCGGCGTCGAAACCGCGCCAATGGGCGGCGCGCAAGCGCTCGGGAATGATCAGGTCGAGACTTTTCCCGATGGCTTCGGCGGCCGGATAGCCGAACATGCTGGCCGCCGCGCGGTTCCAGCGCCGGATGATGCCGCCTCGGTCGGCATAAATGATGGCCTCGGCCGTTTGCTCGATAATCGATTCGGCGAGCCGAGGCAGTTCTTCGTGGCTATGTTCCATATCTTTTAGTTGAACTGCTCGGCATTGAGAAACAGCACATTGTTTTCAAGGTGGATGTGCTGCATCAGGTCTTCCCGCAGCTGCCTCAGGCCCGCGTAAAGCGCCCGCCACGTATTGCACGCATCGGCCGGCGCGGTGATGTCGTCGGTCAGGCTTTCCAGTCGCGCCAGCGCCTCGCCGTGCTGGTCATGCTCGAAACGCATTACCGCGATCGGCGATTTGGCCAGGCGGTCATGTCCATCCAGCAACATCGGGAAGAGCACCTGTTCTTCCTTCATCATGTGGCTGAGCAGTTCCTGGAACATCGCCTCGAGATGATCCGCCAGGCCGGTCGGACAATCCGGGCGCTCGCCGTGCACCTGTTCGACACGTCTGGCAAGGCGAATCAGTTCGGGAATCTCTTCGCGATGACGCTCGTGAAAACGACGCAGGATGTATTCGATCAGCTCCGACGCCGGCGCCGTGCGCCAATCGCGATCGGATGAATCGACGGTTTGCAGCGGCTGCAGTGCATCCAGCAAGACTTGCGGATTGACCCCGCGCTTTTCGGCGGCTTCGCGCAGGCTCTTGTGACCGCCGCAGCAGAAATCGAGCTTGTGCTGGTGAAAAATCCGGGTCGCGCCCGGCAAGGCGCAGGCAAGTTGTCCGATTAGTTGTTCAAGCAGGTTCATGGCGTATTCCTCTGAGTGGTCAAGTAATGACCGACATATCGCAATCCCCGTGCCAGCTTCTAATCCAATGATTGGAAAAGATTTTATTTTTTCGCGGTTGTTTTTACCCTATCATGAACGGGTTGATAATACCGTCACCAAGGTGATTATTACCGTGATAGAAACCTCACTCTTCGGGGATCTCGTGGTCGAATTGCCGCAGGCCGTTCGGCTGCAGCGTCTGGTTGGCGCCGTGCGCGCGCATTTCGGCTGTGGCGCCGTCGGTTTGTTGAAGGCCGACGGCGACAGCCTGCGACCGATCGCCGTGGATGGCCTGGCGCACGAAACGCTTGGCCGGCGTTTCTTGCTGGCACAGCATCCGCGCTTGTCGGCGATTCTGGCCAGTCGCGAACCTGTCCGTTTTCCGCCCGGCAGCCCGTTGCCCGATCCGTACGACGGATTGCTCGACCAGCATCTCGGCGAACCCTTGCCGGTGCATGATTGCATGGGAATCAGCCTGTTTCTGAACGGCAGTCTCTGGGGAGCGCTGACGCTGGATGCGCTGAGCGGTGACGTTTTTGGCAAATCTGCGCGTGACGAACTGGTGCAGATGACCCTCGTTGCCGAGATGGTCATTCGCTTCATTTGGCTCGAGGAGGAAAACCGCCGTCTGCGGGCCGGGCGCATCGTCCAGGACGCGTCTTTGCCGGTTTCGGGAGGGGATGACGAAATCGAGATCATTGGGCAAAGCCCGCAGTTGCTGGTGCTGTTGCATGAACTCGATATCGTGGCCGCATCGGAACTGCCCGTTCTGCTGCTCGGAGAAACCGGCGTTGGCAAGGAATTGTTTGCCCGTCATTTGCATCGGGCGTCGAAACGTGCAAGCGGACCGCTGGTGCAGGTCAACTGCGCGGCGCTCCCCGAATCGTTGGCCGAAAGCGAGCTCTTCGGGCACATCAAAGGCGCTTTCTCCGGCGCGCTCGGCGAACGCGCCGGCCGGATCGAGGCCGCCGAGGGCGGAACGCTGTTTCTGGACGAGGTCGGGGAATTGCCGCCTCCCGTTCAGGCGAAGCTGCTGCGCACGCTGCAGAACGGTGAAATCCAGCGTCTGGGGGCTGATCAGCCGCACCAGGTCGATGTCAGGATCGTGGCGGCGACCAACCGTCAGCTGCAAGACCGCGTCCGTGAAGGGCATTTCCGCGCCGATCTTTACCATCGGCTTTCCGTCTATCCGGTACAGATTCCCCCCTTGCGCGAACGCGGCAACGATGTGCTGCTGCTGGCCGGCCGCCTTCTCGAAATCAATCGCACCCGGCTTGGCGTGCGTGGTTTGCGCCTTTCTCCGCGCGCCGAAACGGCGCTATGCACCTACCCTTGGCCCGGGAATGTCCGCGAGCTTGAGCATGTCATCAGCCGCGCGGCATTGCGCGCGATCAGTCGCGGCGCCGATCGTTCGGGGATCGTGACGCTGGAGCCGGAACTTCTGGCTCTTGATTTGCCGGATAGCGAATTGCTGTCGCCAGCCCTTTCCGCTTCGCTCGACGCAATGCCGGCGGCCGTCAATGTACCGCTCAAGACGGCCGTCGATGCCTATCAGCGCCAACTGATCCGACAAGCCTTGGCCGACTGCGACGGCAATTGGGCGCGTGCGGCGCGTGACCTTGGCCTGGATGCGAGCAATTTGCACAAACTTTCGCGCCGTCTGGGGCTGAAAGCCTGAAGAAAACACGTTGTTATTCCATTTGCGGATTATTCGTGACTCGCCTACGGCATCACCATGACGGCGCGGAGAGCGCCAGTTGCTCCTTCAGTACTTCGCCCAGGCGCACCATCTGCTGCACCGTGCTCTGGAAATGCGCCGAATAGTAGTTGCCCGCCTCTCGCGTCCGGCTGGCGACGGTCTTGAAATTGCCGATGGATACATGGAAATCCTTGGCGCAGATCGGGTAGTCGAGCGATTCGGCCAGCGAGGCGGTTGATAGATAGTCGGAAACAATCACCGCCTTTTCCGGTTCATGCGGCCAGCTTTCGTACAGCCAGACGTAGAGTTCCGGGTGGAAGTTGGTCATCACGCCGCTGTAACCATGCGCGCCGGCCTGCAAGGAGGCGAGCAGCGTCTGGCCGTTGGCGTTGGCGATGTGCAGCCGGCTACCCTTGGTCAGCGCCAGCCGGCGTTTGATCGTCGCGATCTGGCAGCAGGTGTCCTTGATGAAGGTGTAGCGGTCGCTTTGCGCGCACCAATTCACGATCTCATCGGAAAGCAGGCGCTTGTAGGGGTGCGGACATTCGTAGATGCCCAGCCCGACCTTGTCGGTGACGGCGGCGGTGATTTTCTGCAGGTTGGCGAGCGCGACCTCATCGCTTTCGCCGGGCATGGCGAGGCGGTTGCTGATCAGGATGACGCTATCGACGCCGGTTTCGGCGATCTTGCCGAGCTGGTCGATCTGCTGCGACAGTCCGCAGGCGGTGTGCCCCGAGGCGACGACCGGTACGCGGCCATCGACGTAATCGAGCACGAAGCGGGTGAGCTGTAACGATTCAGCTTCGGACAAAAAAAACATCTCGCTCGACTGGCAGTTGGCGAACAGGCCATGCACGCCGGCCTTGATGTACCAGTCGATCAGCTTTTTTAGCGAATCCCAGTCGATCTCGCGGTTCTCGTCGAACGGGGTCAGCATCACCGGCCAGACGCCGCAGTAGTTGTCGTTTCCGTTCATGATCGGCCTTTACAGGAGATTGACCGCGTTGCCGGCGACGCAGACCTTGATGTGCTGCGTGATCGCCTGGGCGACAAAGGCACGCAGCACGTCCGGCAACTTGTCCGCATCGACGTAGGCAATCGTGATGTGGTTGCTCTGGTGGCCGGCCATCAGTTCGTCGCGGCCGACGCCGTCGAGCGTGCAGTTGAGCAGCGGCCATTCGTAGGTGGTGGCGCGGCGGCGGCGTTCGAACTCGGCGGCCGGCAGTTCGACGGCCGTGCCGGTGCCGATGTGCATGAAGACCTGCGTGCCTTCGTAATGGGCGCGCGCCCAGAGCAGGCGGCCGGCCTTGCCCTGGCCGTGAATCGAGGAGCCGCCTTTCGGGAAGTACATCGCCGGCTGGCGATAACCGGTGGCGCCGGCGATGCCGCCCTTGAGGTGCTCGAACGGCACCGAGCCGGAAATCTCGAAGTCCCAGTAGAAGGTGCCCTCAAATTCGCTGCCCCAGCGGATGTCGTGCAGCGTCGTTTCCGACGGCAGGCCGAGCGAGTCGAGCAGGCGGAAGAGCATCGTCTGCGGGATGGCCGTGCCCATGTCGACCTCGTTGATACAGGGAATCGGCTTGCCGGCGCGGATGATCTTGCCGTCCTCGTCGGGGATCGGGAAGCGCGCGGTCGAGCCGATGGCGCCCTCGGCGAAGTCGGAGGCGGCGCACGACTGCGCCAGCCCTTGCTGATACTGCACGCCGACCGAAGTGAGGCCGAAGCGCTGCGTGAAGCGGGCCATGGCGATCATCATCGCGCACTGCTCGAGCACCTGGTCGCGTGTCAGCTCGGTCGCCGGGTCGCTGCCAAACTGGAACTTCATGCCTTTGGCTTCATACCAGGCCAGGCACTCCTCGCGCAACGACTGCGGCACCTTGGCCATTTCGACCAGCAGCGCCGATTGCGACAGACTTTCCATCGGCATACCGATGTCGACGAGCGCCTTCTGCGGAAAGACGCCGTTGATCATGCCCATGCAGAAGCTGTCGAACAGGCCGATGATCTCCTTGTTGCGCAGCACGAACTCGCCGACCTGCTGGCCGATGGCCCAAGCCGGCGTGACGGACGCTGGATGCGAAGCGAGGACCGGGTGCAGATACGAGGTGTCATGCTTGATCTGGCCGGTCTTCAGCCACGACTCCAGCCCGTTGTAGAAGAACTCGTCGTCGAACTCGCTCGACCACAGGCGCGAGTACGCCTTGCCCAGGCTGGTCAGCGTACCGGCCATGCACAGCATGCCGACGAGCCCCGGCCAGGTGCCGTCGAAGTTGGCCAAGAGCAGCACTGGGCCACGATGTTTGGCGAGGCTCGGCGCCAGATGGTGCGAATACTGCCAGGCGGTGAGCAGGACGATCACCGGCGCATCGGGATCGATGCTGGCGATCAGGTCGCTGCCTTCGCGCTGGCTGCTGATGAAGCCGTGGCCCTTGTCGCCTTTGTACAGATGCGCCCGTCGCGCCCGCACGCCGAAACGATCGCTCAGCACGTGATCGAGCTTGGCTTCGAATTTGTGCTGCACCGGCCAGCATTCGACGTTGGCCGACTCGCGCAGGTCGGCGTTGGTGACCAGCAGCACCTCGTTGGCGCCGGCTTTGATCAGTGGCTTCGATTCGGGAAGATTCAGTGTCAGCATCGGGGAGTCCTCGTCGGTTGAAATGCGCGGCGCGAGTAGTTGATCAACGGAAAAAAGCGAACCACCAAGTCACCAAGAACACCAAGAGGCACCAAGAAAGGCATGAATCCTTCGAGGTTTTTCTTGGTGCCTCTTGGTGTCTTTGTGTCATGGTGGTGAAAAATCATCGTCGCCTCATTCCTCATGACCGGGCTACGGGCGCCACGCCTGCATCGCGGAACGGCAGTGTTCCATGTCTTCGTAAAGCTGCAGATAGACGGCGTATTTCGCGTCGTGAAAAGCTTTCGTCTCCGGCCGCGCCTTGACGCCGCCGCCGGGGCGCACCATCGCGGCCGCCGCCTCGGGCAGCGCGGCGAAAGCGCCACAGGCCACGGCGCCGAGCAGCGCCGCGCCGAGCGTCACCGCGTCCTCCTCGCTGACGAGCTGGATTTCGCAGCCCGTCGCGTCGGCGTTCTCGCGCAGCCAGTAGGGATTCTTGGTGCCGCCGCCGCACATCACGATGCGCTCGATGCGGTGGCCGGCGGCGTTCATGCTCTCGACGATGTGCCGCGTGCCGTAGGCGAGCGCCTGCAGCGTGGCGAGATAGAGGCGCGCCAGCGCGTCCTTGCCCTGTTCCAGCGTCAGGCCGACGACCATGCCGCGCGCATGCGGATTGGCGCGCGGCGAGCGGTTGCCATGGTGGTCGGAAAGCACGTGCAGGTCGCGCGTCGGCCACTTCTCGCGCTGTTCAAGATCGGCCAGCCAGTCGTTGAGTACGGCGTAGACATTGCGGCCTTCGGCCTTGGCCGAATTCTCCAGCAGCGGCCAGGCGTCGCTCTGGCGCAAGGTCCAGTCGAGCAAGGCGCCGGCGGCGCTCTGCCCACCCTCGTTCAGCCAGTAGCCGGGCAGCATGGCACCGAAATACGGCCCCCAGACGCCCGGCACCATCACCGGTTCGCGGCTGACGGCCATGTGGCAGTTGGAGGTCCCGCCGATGATGGCGAGGCTGCCTTCCGGCGCCGTGCCGACCAGCGCCAAACCTCCGGCATGGGCGTCGATGATGCCTGTTGCGACGACGATGCCGGGGGGCAGACCTGTTTCAGCCGCGGCACGGGGACTCAGCCTCCCGGCGGCGGAGCCGAGGGGAAGGATGCGGGGGGGAATCTTGCCGGCGAGGTCGGCAAGACCGACCGCCGCCAGCAGTTTTTCGCTGAAGCGCTGCTCGTGGGCGAGGTAGTTCCACTTGCAGGTCAGCGTGCATACGCTGGCCACGTCGGCACCGGCAAGACGCCAGGCGAGATAATCGGCGAGATCGAAGAGGCGCCACGTCGCGGCATAGCGCTCGGGAAAATGCTGCTTGAGCCAGAGCACCTTGGGCAGTTCCATTTCGATGCCGACTTCGCCGCCAACGTAGGCCAGCGCCTCGTCGTGGGTGGCGTTGATCGCCGCCGTCTGCTCGGCGGCGCGGTGGTCCATCCACATGATGATGTCGCGCTCGGCGTTGCCGTCTTCGGCCACGGAAACGGCTTTTCCGTCAAAGCCGACGGCGACCAGCGAGCACGTGGCATCGACGCCAATCGAGGCGACACATGCTGGATCGACCCCGGCGCCGGCCACCGCTTCCCGCACGGCCGCGCACGCCTGCGCCCAGATGTCGGTGGAGGACTGCTCGACGACCAGCGGGCGCGGGTGAAACTGCTGGATCGGCCGGACGGCAAAGGCAAGCCGCTGACCGTTGGCATCGTAGACTCCGGCCCGGACGCTCGCCGAACCGACATCAATCCCGACAAAGACCTGACCGCCCATAGGCCCTCCGCTATCGTGCAAAAATTCGTGCTAAATCGTATTAGCAATATAACCAAGGCGGTTCGTCATTACAAGAGGCCGCCATTCAGGCGGCCGGGACAGCGAAGATGAGTGTCGCAGCGCTACTTGTCAGACCACACGGCCAGTTCGATGCCGCTCGGCTCCCTGAAATGGAAACGCCGGCCGCCGGGGAAGGCGAAGGTGTCGCGGGTGATCGTGCCACCGGCGGCGAGAATTTTTTCCCGCATCGCCGCGAGGTCGTCGGTGTAGATCACCACCAGCGGCTGTCCCGGCCGGCTCGCCGGATCGGCGGCCAGCCCGGAGCCAACGCCGCTGTCGGCCGTGTCGGCGTAGCTGTCGCCCCAGTTCTTGTAGCTCCAGCCAAAAACGCTGGAAAAGAAAGTTTGCGATTGCGTCAGCGCATCAGCGTCAGACACGGGAAATTCGATGTAGTCGATGTGGTTCGGGGTGTGCGGGCGAGTCATTGACTTCTCCTTGTCATAAAACAAGGAATTATCGCAAAGCCGCCGCCACGTCGCGACAACTATTCTTCTGGAGTCTCAGTTCGTCCGTGCTCCATTTACTCCTGTCGCCCGCCCTGCCATCCGGCGAACTCCAGCGGGCGCAAGCCGAAGCGAATCGCATTGCCGGGGGTGAGGGCGCGGAATTCGTCGATGACCAGCGCGATGAAGCGCGGGCGGTCGGCATCGGCGACGCGCACTGGGGTGTGCGCGGCGACGGTGGCTTCGCTCACTGGCAAGCCGCCGCGCACGAGGGCGCGGACGGTTTCGGCCAGTTCGTTGCGGTGGCGCAGGCGGAAGATGTCGGGCAGCACCATTTCGCGCTGCACGGCGACGTATTGCTGGCACGAGCGCTCGTAGGCGGCGAGATAAACGTCGCGCAGCAGTTCGACGCGGTTTAGTTCGTACACGCCGATCAGCGCATCGACGTAGGCCTGCTGCGGCACATCGATGAACGCCAGCGGACAGAGGTTATGGCGAATCAGCGGAATGTTGGCAGCGAGCCGCGAGACGCGCTTGTTCACGTCCTCGAACGGCTGCAGATAGGGCAGATGCACCATCAGGAAGAAGCTCTGCTCGAACGGGTCGTCGATTTCGGCAGCCATTTGCAGGACGATCCCGAACAGCTCCTCGATGCTCTGCGGCACGGCGAGCGGCAGGTAGACGCTGTTGCCGATGCCGACGGGCCGGATGCGCAGGCGGCCAACACAAAGCGGGTCGGCCATCAGGCCATCGGCCAGCAGCGCATGCAGGGCGATGATCGTTTCCGGGCAAACGCCGGCGCTCTGGCCGTCATGCACGAGATATTCGATGGCGGCCTTGTGGTTGAGGATCATCTGGGTTTCGAGCGCATCCTTGTCGTCGGCGGCCTGGCCGTGGGCGATGAGGTGCTCGGTATCGAGCCAGCTGTAGGTGTTGCCTTCGAGCTTCGACGAGGCCCAGGAGAGGTCGATCAGCAAACGGTTGAGGATGTCGCGGGCGAAGGTGCCCGCCGGCATCTGCTCGGCAGGCGAGCGGCCCATGCTGTGCAATTGAGCGCGCAGGGATTCCGGCAGATAAAAGGTGTGATTGGGCTGGTATTGCTCCAGAAAGCCGGTCTCGTAGGAAACCGGCGTGCGTTTCTGACGCGGCTGGCTGACGTAACGGCGAATTTCCTCGCCCTCGGGCGACACAGGAACGTAAGCGGTACTCCCTCCGTACGAAACGACCGGCATGCGCAGCGAGCGTTGTGGCGCGACACCGGACGTTTGTGGCGCACTTACCTTTTCCGGCGCAATAACTGGCGCAAATTGCGCCTCCATATTGGCGCGCAAAAGACGATAACGGGTCGCGCGCCCTTCGCCAAAACTCTCGATGCGCTTTTCGGCGACCAATGCCGCCAGCCGGCGTTGCAGTGTCCGCCGGGAGAGAGCGCCATCCGCCAGCGCCTGCAACATTTCCACGCTTGCACCATCCGGATGGTGCGCGATCAGCGAGAGAACCTGGTCAAATTCCTGAGTAGCGATTTTTTTTGGCACGTTACACGCATCGAGAAAGGAACCAGCAGATTATTGCGCCACTTTAACTGGCGCGCAACAATCATGAATTCCTACTCGAAGCGCAACGCCACGATCGGATCGAGCCGCGCTGCCCGCCGCGCCGGCATGTAGCCGAAGACGATGCCGATCAGCCCGGAGAAGACGAAGGCCAGCAGGTTGATGCCCGGATTGAACAGGAAGGGCATATTCATCAGCGCGGTAAGGCCGAGACAGACGAACAGCGCGAGCACGATGCCAACCAGCCCGCCGAGCGCCGAGAGCGCCACCGCTTCGATCAGGAACTGCAGCAGCACTTCGTGTTCGAGGGCGCCGATGGCGAGACGGATGCCGATCTCACGCGTCCGCTCGGTGACCGAGACGAGCATGATGTTCATGATGCCGATGCCGCCGACGAGCAGACTCACCGCCGCCACGGCGCCGAGCAGCGCGGTCATGGTGCGGATCGTGCCGGAAAGCGTTTCGGCGATCTGCTTGGTGTCCATGACGTTAAAGTCGTCGTCAGCGTTCTCGGAAAGCTTGCGCCGCTCGCGCATCAGCTTGCGGACCTGCTCCATCACCGGGTCGGCAACGACGCCGTCGCGCAGCGAGAGCATCAACGTGGACACGTCGGTCGCGTTGCCGGTCAACCGCCGCTGCGCGGTACGGATCGGCATCAGCACCACATCGTCCTGATCCTGCCCCATCGCGCCCTGCCCCTTGCCTTGCAGCACGCCGATGATCTCGCAGGTGAAGTTCTTGACGCGGATTTCGTCGCCGATCGGCGAGCCGCGCGGAAACAGCTGCTTTTTGACCGTCGCACCGATGATGCACACGGCCTTGCCGGCGGCTTCCTCGTCCTCCTCGAACTGTCGCCCGGAAGCGATCTGCCAGTTGCCGGCGACGAAATAGGCGTTGCTCGTGCCACTGACCTGCGATTGCCAGTTCTGGTTGCCGGCCACCAATGTCACCGAACTGCCAACGACCGGGGCGACCGCCTTGAGCGCCGGTATTTGTGCCTTGATCGCTTCCACGTCCGCGAGTTTGAAGTTCGCCGCCCCGGCACTGTCGCGGCCCGGGCCAAGCCGTTGACCGGGGCGCAGGATCAGCAGGTTGCTGCCAAGGCTGGATATCTGGTCGGAGACCATGCGCGTCGCGCCATTGCCGAGCGTGACCATGGTGATCACCGCCGCGACGCCGATGACCACGCCGAGCACGGTCAGAAACGAGCGCATCAGGTTGCGGCGGATCGCGCGCAGGGCGAGCAACAGGGCGTTGAGGAGCATCTGGGTCATGTGCGCTCCTTGGACTCGTCGCTGGCCACCAGTCCATCGACGAACTTCACCACCCGGTCGGCGTAATGCGCCATTTCCGGCTCGTGCGTGACCATGATCACGGTGATGCCCTGCTCGCGGTTGAGCGAGACGAGCAGGTCCATGATCTCGTGCCCGCGCTGGCTGTCGAGGTTGCCGGTCGGCTCGTCGGCGAGCAGCACGAGCGGCCGGGTGACGATGGCGCGGGCGATGGCGACGCGCTGTTGCTGGCCGCCGGAGAGTTCGGCCGGCGTGTGGCGCTCCCAGCCGGTCAGGCCGACCTGCGCCAGCGCCTCGCATGCGGCGGCATGTCTTTGTGTCGTTTCTGCGCCGCGGTAGAGCAGCGGCAGTTCGACGTTCTCCTGCGCCGAAGTGCGTGAGAGCAGGTTGAAGCCCTGGAAGACGAAACCGAGATAGTGCCGGCGTAGGAGCGCACGCTGGTTGCGGCTCAGCGTTTCGACGGCGATGTCCTTGAAGCGGAACGCGCCGCTGGTCGGCCCGTCGAGGCAACCGAGGATGTTGAGCGCCGTCGACTTGCCGGAGCCGCTCGGTCCCATGATGGCGACGAACTGGCCTTGCGGAATATCGAGGTCGACGCCCTTCAGCGCCTGGAAGGCCGCCGCACCCTGCCCATAAGTCTTGGTGATGCCGCGCAGGGAAATCAGGGCGCCATCATTCACTTGGCTTTTTCCTGATAGTCGACGATCACCGCCATGCCGGCCTTCAACGCGCCGCCGGTGATCTCGGTCTGCCGCCCGTTGCTGGCGCCGGTCTGCACCGGAACCGGCACCGGCTGGCCGTCGCGCAGCACCCAGATCTGCTTGTTGTCCGCTTGCGCTTTCGGCGCCTGCTTCTTTGGCATCGGCGGACGCGGCATCAGGCGAGAGATGATGCCACCCTGCGGCCCGGCCTCGGGGCCGTTCGGCGGCGAAAAGCGCAGCGCGGCGTTCGGCACGAGCAGCACGTCGTCGCGCTTGGCGGTGATGATGCGCGCCGTTGCCGTCATGCCGGGACGCAGCGCCAGATCGTCGTTGGTGACGGTGAGCACCGTCTTGTAGGTGACCACGTTGTCGGTCGTCGTCGAGCCGAGGCCGACGCGCTGGATCGTCGCCGGAAAACTGCGTCCCGGCCAGGCCGAGACGGCGAAGCTGGCCGGCTGGCCGAGTTGCACGTTGCTGACGTCGGCCTCGTCGACCTTGACCTGCAGTTCCATCTTGGTCAGGTCTTCGGCAATCGTAAACAGCACCGGCGTCGTCATCTGCGCGGCCACCGTCTGCCCCGGTTCGACCTTGCGCGTCAGCACGACACCGTTGATCGGCGAGCGGATGACGGCCTTCTCGATGTTGGTCTGGTCGGTCTGCAACGTCGCCTTGGCCTGCGAGACCGAGGCGCGCGCACTGGCGAGATTGGCCACGGCACGGCGCCAGACGGCTTCGGCGCTGTCCAGCTCAGTCTTCGACGGCACCTTGCCGCCCGACAGCTCGGCGACGTGCCGCAACCGGTCGAGGTTGGCGCGCGCTTCGCCGAGCGTCGCCTCGGTCTGCGCCACGGTGGCTGCGGCGGCGTCGAGCGCAGCCTGCGACTTGGCGACGGCATCGCGCAGCTTGGCCGTGTCGAGGCGGGCGACGATCTGCCCCTTCGTCACCTTGTCGTTTTCGTTGGCGAGCACGGCTTCGAGCGTGCCGGACAGTTCGCTGCCGACATCGACCGAGCGCGTCGGCGCCAGCGTGCCGCTCGCCGAAATGCTGACGACGAGGTTGCCGGTGGCCGCCTCTTCGGTCAGATATTGGCCAGCCTGCCCTTTGCCGCCGCCGGAAAACGCCACGGCAAGCAGCACGACGAGGCTGGTCGCACCGGCCATCGCCCAAAAGCGCTTCGAGCGGCCGAGGAAACGGGAAGACGTGCCGGCCTTGAGAAAATCGGGGAGGGCGTTGTTAGCGTTGTCAGAATTAATGTTTCGGGATTCGGGCGCGGTCATGATTTATTCGTGTCCGTGAGTGCGGAAGTAGCTTGCCAGCCGCCGCCGAGCGCCTTGTAGAGCTGGACGACGGCGCTCAGCACGTCGGCTTCGGCGCTGGCCAGATTGTCCTGGGCGGTAAGCAGGGTGCGTTCGGTTTCGAGCACGTTCTGGAAGTCGGCGGCGCCGGCCTGATACTGGATGCGCGCCAATTCGGCGGCGTTGGCGGCGGCCGTGGCGGCCTTGCGGCGGGCATCGACGCGTTCGCGGCCGTTGGCGTAGGCGGTCATCGCATTTTCGACATCTTCAAGCGCCGTCAGCAGGCTCGATTCGTAGGCGACCAGCGCCTGTTCCTGCACCGCGCTCTGCACGGCGATGCGGCTGCTGATGCGGCCGCCGTCGAACAACGTGCCGGCCAGGCTGGCGGCCAGCGAACGCACCAGCGTATCGCTGCCGCCCAAGGCTGACGCGCTGAAGGCCTGCCAGCCGAACGAGCCACCGAGCGTCAGGCTCGGGTAGCGCTCGGCCTCGCTTTCGGCGGTGCGGGCGATTTCGGCTTTCAGCGTGAATTCGGCGGCGCGCACGTCGGGTCGCTGGCGCAGCGTGTCGGCCGGAATGCCGACGGCGATTTCGCCCGGCGGCACGGGCAGCGGCCGTGCTTCCCGCAGCGTTTCGCGCAGGCTGCCCGGCGCGCGGCCGGTGAGGATGGCGAGCCGGTACTCGGCGGCGGCGCGCGCGGTTTCCAGGCTGGGAATCGTGGCGCGCGTCTGTTCGAGATTGGTGCGCGCCTGTTCGACGTCGAGGCGCGTCACGAGGCCAGCCAGTTCGCGCCATTCGGCGATCTGCAGCGTTTCGGCCTGACTGGCGACGTTGGCACGGACAATCGCCAACCGCTGCTGGCTGGCGCGCAGGGTCACGTATTCGAGCGCCACCTCCGCCGCGAGCGAGGCGTAGGTCGATTGCAGCGTAGCTTCGGCCGACGCGGCATCGGCGCTCGCCGCATCGGCCGCGTCGCGCAGGCCGCCGAAAATCGACGGTTCCCAGCTGGCGTCAAAGCCAGCGGCGTAGAGCGTCTGCGATTTGCCGGAACCACCGCTGTCAGAACCGACGCGCGAGCGCGTCGCCCCGGCCGAAGCGCCAAGACTCGGCCACAGGTTGGCGGTCGCCAGATCGCGCGCCGCACGCGCTTGCCGCAATTTGGCGCGGGCGGTACGCCCATCCGGCGCCGCGTCCATGGCGACGACGATCAGCGCGTCGAGATCGGCATCGTTGAACTGCCGCCACCAGACGGCGAGGTTTTCAGAGGGGGCGCCAGCCCGGAGGCGGGAATCGTGTGACCTCCAGCCGCCCGGAACACTGACCGTCGCGGCCGACTGGACATCCGCCAGGCACTGTTCGAGCGAGGCGCAACCACCCAGCAGCGCAAGACTGGATGTGAAAAACAGGTTCCGGCGTAGGTGACGATCCACAGGCAACTCGAATGAAAAGACGGCAACGGACAAACCAGCATTATCGGCCGGCCTACCCCAAGGCATGACGCCAGACAGGAAACGCCGCAGGTAAATTCGCGTTAATCAACAAACCGCACTCAACGCCGAGTCCGCAGGGAAAGGTGGAAAACGCAGAGAAAACACAACATAAAATGTGCCCTCTCTGCGTCAGAAGCGGTTTTCGCGTTTTCCGTCAGCCCTTCGGCGGCGGCATGTCGCCCTTGGCGTCGCCGCGCCTTGGCCGCTGGTCATCACGATCGCCACGGCGACCACGGCGGTCGTCTCGATCATGGCGACCACCCTTGCGCTCCATGCGGTCAAAACCGGCCTTGAGGAACTGGCGCGCCTTCTCCTTCTGCTCGGGATTGAGCGAGTCATAGACGGCGAGCCAGCGGTCGCGCACCGTGTCGCGCAGCTTCTGTCCTTCGGCGCGGAAATCATCCGCGCGCTTGGCCAGCGCGCGCAGGTCGGCATTCGGTTTGTCGATCAACGCCTTCATCTCTTCATGGTGCTTGCGGAAGCGTTCGCGCATGCCGTCATGCGTTTCCTTGGCGAAGGATTCAGCCGCTTTCCAGAGCGTTTCCTGGCGGGCATCAAGCTTCAGGTCGTCGTGCAAACGCTGCATGCCTTTGCCGCCGAGGAACATTTGATGATGTCCCGGGCGATCGAAGCCGGGGCCGACCGCTTCGCCACCCGATCCGCCGCGTGGTCCGGCAAAACTGTTGGCGGCCAGCCCGAGCGACATGGCGAGGGCGGCGACGAGAAGGCGGGGGGAAAAACGTTGTTTCATGACAGGACTCCTTTTGTCGGGTTGATCGTTCAGCGGGCGTCCGGCTATCGGCCCGACCGCCGTTTGCTGACGGAGCCATTTTCTGCCCGCCCCCGTTGCAAACGATTTCGCCACCCGGCCACTTCGTTGCAATTTGTTTCATCGCTCCGCCGGGTGAAATAGCCGGACATACAATGGCGTTCGTCCCGATTGCCTCACGGTTTGCCCCATGAAAAAGATCCTGCTCGTCGATGACGACCCCGAACTGCGCCAGTTGCTCGCCACCTACCTCGCGCGGCACGGCTACGACACGCTGCTGCTGCCCGACACGCGCCAGCTCGACGCTTTTCTCGAACGCTATCAGCCGCACCTGATCGTGCTCGACCTGATGATGCCCGGCGAGGATGGTCTCGCCGCCTGCCGGCGCCTGCGCGGGCGCGGCGAGACGCTGCCGATCATCATGCTGACGGCGCGCGACGAGCCGGTCGACCGGGTGATCGGGCTGGAAATGGGCGCCGACGATTACGTCGGCAAGCCGTTCGACCCGCGCGAACTGGTCGCCCGCATCGAAGCCGTCCTGCGGCGCGGCGCCCAGCCCGCCGCCGCGCCGGTGGCGAACGGCGGCGTTTTCCGCTTCGGCGACTGGTCGTTCGACCGCGCAACGCGAAAACTTGCCCGCCAAAGCAATAACGGCGAAGAAAGTGTCGCCCTGACGAGCGGCGAATTCGCCCTGCTCAACGCACTGGTCAGCAACGCCGGCCGGCCGATGAAGCGCGAACGCCTGCTCGAACTGACGCGCGGCGAGGACAGCGAATCGTTCGACCGCGCCATCGACGTGCAAATCCACCGCCTGCGTCGCCTGATCGAAGCCGACCCGTCGCAACCGCGCTACCTGCAAACGGTATGGGGCGTCGGCTATGTGTTCGTGCCGGACAATGACGCCGCCGGAGCGACCGGCGAATGAAGCGAATAAAGCTTCTCTTCGACTCGCTGGCCGTTCGCACCGTACTGCTCGTCATCGCCGTCGTCGTGGTCGCCGAAATCGCCACCTTCTCGCTGGTGATGCAGAACGAACGCGTCACGCACAAGGATCAGACGGCCCGCTATATCGCCGGTCAGGTGCGCCTCCTACAGAGCGTGTTACCCGGACTCAATGACGCAGCACGCGAACGCCTCGAATCTCCCGTTCCCGGCGAACAGTGGCTACCGTTAAGACCGGACAGCCGCGGCGTGCCGCCGCGCGCACCAGAATTCGGTTTCGCGCGCGATCTGGCCAACGAACTGGAACGGATGCTCGGCGAGAAAATCGAGCTGCGGCATGCCGGACGAGGCAAACACGGCGGACTCTGGATCGGCTTTGTCGCCGCCGGCGAGCGCTGGTGGCTGGTCTTGCCGCCGCCGCGCTTCAAGCCGAAAGGCTTGCCGCCCGATCTGTGGGGAAATCTCGGCGTGGCGTTGGCCGCTCTCGTGCTCATGGCCGGCGTATTCGTCTGGGGGATCGTCGGCCCGCTGCGACGCTTGGGCGACGCCGTCGCCGCCACCGGAAAAGGCCGAGCGCGCACGGTCACGCCGGAAGGCCCGAAAGAGGTTCGACAACTCGCCGAACAACACAACACCATGCTCGACCAGTTGGCGCAGTCGGACGCCGAACGGCGCGAAATGCTGGCCGGCCTCACCCACGACCTGCGCGCCCCGCTCGCCCGCCTGCGCGTGCGCCTGGCCCTGCTCGAGAACGACGCGGAGCGCGGCGGGCTGGAACGCGACGCCGACGACATGGAACGCATCGTCAGCCAGTGCCTCGGCTTCCTGCGCAGCGAGGAGGAAGACAAAAACAAACAGCGCTCCACCGAACCGCTCATCCTCGCCGAAGCGGTCAGCAACGAAGTGGCACGCCAGCGCGAATTGGGGCGACCGGTCGAAATGACCGTCAGCGGCGAGGTGGCGGCGTGCCAGGTCGCCATCGACCACGGCAGCCTGCAACGCCTGCTCGACAACCTGATCGACAACGCCCTGCAATACGGCGCACCGCCGATCGAGGTTTCACTCGGGCGCGACGGCCAACCCGGTTTCGTCGTCCTCAAGGTGCGCGACCACGGCGCCGGCATCGCCCCGGAACAGCGCGAACGGGCACTCGAAGCGTTCATCCAGCTCGAACCGGCACGGGCAACGCGCGGCAGCTGCGGCCTCGGACTGGCCATCGTGCACCGCATCGTCGACGCCTGCGGCGGCGAAATGACACTCGCCGACGCACCGAGCGGCGGACTGGAAGTGGCGATGCGCTTGCCGGTCGCCGTAGACGGCAAGCGCTAACCGCTTGCAACACAGAGAGCGCAGTGCCGAAAAATCAGGCGGCGCTCGCCGGCCCACTGCCAAGCTGCTAAATTGCACCCTTTGCGACTGAAGCCGACTTTATGCAACCCGAACCCCTGCTGCCGGAGCGCTGCCGTGACGACTGAATCATGGGTGTCCGTGGACCAGATCGCCGAGCATCTGGGCGTCACGCGCGATTCGATCTACCGCTGGATCGACCGCAAGAACCTGCCCGCGCATCGCGTCGGGCGGCTTTGGAAGTTCAAGATCAGCGAAGTCGATGACTGGGTGCGCGCCGGTGGCGCAGATGAGCACAAGGACCGGAGCTGAGGGGAATCGTGGCCTACAACGAAGAAGAAACTCGCTTTCACCTCATCGATCCGGTGCTGCGCCGCAAGGGTTACGACGACCCGCAGCGCATCCGGCTGGAAACCCCTGCCCCGGTCGAGCCGACCGGGCCGAAGGGCCGCCGCAGCAAGCGCGGCGGGCGCACCGATTACCTGCTCTGCGTGCAGGTGGGCGACATGCCCAAACCGCTGCCGGTCGCCGTACTCGAAGCCAAGCGCGAAAGTGAAGATCCGCTCAAGGGCATGGAGCAGGCCAAGGGCTACGCGGACTGCAAGCGCTTTGACGTGCAATACGTCTTCGCCAGCAACGGCCATCTTTATGGTGACTACGACAAGCCCAGCGGCATCCAGACCGGGCCGCATCCGCTGGAAGACTTCCCGCCACATCCCGACCTGTGCGTGCGCTACGCAACGGACAAGGGCATCGATCTGGCCTCGCCCGATGCCGCCCTGCTGTTCCAGCCTGACAGCCCGGCGTGGTCAGCCTCGCGCTACTATCAGGACGCCGCCATCCGCGCCGCCTTCGAAAAGATCATCCGCGAACGGCAGGCGGGCCACGCTCCCAAGGTGTTGCTCACGCTCGCCACCGGCGCGGGAAAAACCATCATCGCCACCAACCTGCTCTGGCGCATGGCGCAGGCGGGGCTGTTGCCCAAGCCCGCGCTCTTCCTGTGCGACCGCGACGAGCTGCGCGAACAGGCCTACAACAAACTCAAGGCCGCGTTCGGCGGCAACGCCCGCATCGTGGAGACTGAGCGAGGCCAAAATGCGGCGGCCAATGCCCGCATCCATATCGCCACCTACCAAACGCTGGGCATTGATGAAAACGGCGATGGCAGCTTCCTCACCGACCATTACGGCGAAGACGCCTTTTCAGTCATCATCATCGACGAATGCCACCGCTCGGCCTGGGGCAAGTGGTCGCAGGTCCTCACGCGCAACCCCAACGCCATCCATATCGGCTTGACCGCCACCCCGCGCAAGCTCGAATCGCCAAAGCGCGAAAAGAAAGCGAAGGACATCGAAGCGGCCATCGCGGCAGACGACGCCATCACCGCGCACAACGTCGAGTACTTCGGCGAACCGGTGTACGAATACACGCTGGCGCAGGCGCAGGAAGACGGCTATCTCGCCGCCTGCGAAATCCTCAAGCGCAAGGCCGACATCGATTCGCGCACCTTCACCCGCGAAGAAATCCTCAAGGCGGGCGTCAGGGACATCAAAACCGGTAAGCCACTCACTGAAGAAGATCTGATCAAAGCCGAATACACCGGCAAGGATTTCGACGACGAACTGTTCATCGACCTGCGCACGCCCAAAATGTGCGAAGACCTGTTCAAGCTCCTGTGCGAAAACGGCGGGCCGGAGCAGAAGGTCATCATCTTCTGCACCCGCGACCTGCACGCCGACCGCGTGACGATGCAGATGAACAACCTCTACGCCCAATGGTGCAAGCAAAAAGGCCAGCCGCGCAAGGACGACTACGCCTTCAAATGCACCGCTGCTGGCGGCGCGGAGAAGATCGAGATCATGCGCGGCAGTGGCGAGCGCGCCTTCATCGCCTGTACAGTCGATTTGCTGGAAGCCGGCGTGGACATCGAGCGCCTGAATGCCGTGGTGTTTTTCCGCTACCTGCAATCGGCGATCAAGTTCTACCAGATGGTCGGGCGCGGCACGCGCATCCACGAAGAAACGCAGAAGTACAAGTTCTGGCTCTACGACTACACCGGCGTCACCGATCTGTTTGGCACCGACTTCATCACCAATCCGCCGCGTCCCGGCGGCGGCGGTGGAAAGGGTGGCGGCAGTGGTGGCGATGAAGATGGTGACGACGATGGCCCCGCCGTGCCGGTCATCGGTGGGCAGTCGGTTATCGTCAACGCGCAGGGCCGCTTCATTCTTGGCAACCGGGGCGGCGTCGCCACGCCGATCCCGGTGGATGAATACCGGCGCGAAGTCATCACCCGCGTGCTCGCCGAGGCGCACAACCTCGATGATTTCCGGGGGTTGTGGGTCGAGGCGAAGAAGCGCCGCCAGTTGATCGACCATCTGCTCGGCGACCACTACGTCCCGGATTTGGTACGCAACGCCGAGCAGATGGACGAGTTCGATCTGTTCGATGTGTTCGGAAAATACGGCTACAACGCCCGCGCACTGAAACGCCCGCAGCGCGGAGCGGAATACGTGAGCGGCAACGCCGCGTGGTTCGCGGGTATGGACGCCAAATCGGCCATCGTCCTCAAGGGCTTCGGTTCGCAGTTCGCCCAGGGCGGCACCGAGGCGCTGGAAAGCAATTCGTTGTGGGCCGTGCCGGAAATCGCGCAGGCGGGGGGGCTGGAGGCGCTGCGCATGTTGGGCAAGCCGTCGCAGGTAATGCAGGACGCGAAGATGAGGTTGTTTGGGGTATGAACTACACGCCACTCAAGGACGTTTTGGAAAGCTGGGATGCGGGTGCATGGGGTGAGCCAGCCGATCCATCAACTGGTGTTTCTGTGCTGCGCTCCACGAATTTCAGAAGCGGAGGTGAGTTGTCGTTTGAAAACCAAGCAATCCTTTCCATAGATGAGCGTACCTACCAGAAGAAGAAGCTCTATCTTGGCGACCTCTTGCTGGAGCGATCTGGTGGAGGACCGCTTCAGCCGGTTGGTCGAGTCGCGGGTTTTTGGGAAACGGATGAAAGAAAGAAGTTCATTTGTGGCAACTTCATCTCTCGCTTGGTCCCAAAGCGTTCAGTCGTTGATCCGCTTTATTTGATGTACTCGCTAAGTTTCTGGCATGTGCGGGGCGACACAGAAAAGTATCAAACAGCGACCACTGGGATTCGCAATTTGCAAATGAAGCAGTATTTGGAACACGAACTTCATGTTCCAAATATCGAGGAACAGCACCTCATCGCCGCCCGCCTGAAAGCTCAACTGGCCGAAGTGGAAACCGCGCGGCAGGCGGCGCAGGTGCAGGTGCGGGATGCTGATTTGCTTTGCACAGCGCTGATTGATGCTGCCTTCGCGGAATGTAACCAATGGCAGCCCATCGGTGCTGTGGCCAAGGTGCAATCTGGCTATGCCTTCAAGAGTGAGGATTTCACCTCTTCCGGCATCCGCTTGTTGCGAAATACCAACATTCTTCCCGGCAAGGTGTATTGGGATGATGTCGTTTGTATCGATGAGCGCGAGTCTTGGCGCTACCCAAGTTATGCCCTCGAAGCAGGTGACATCCTTATCAGTCTGGATCGTCCGCTGATTTCGAGCGGCATTAAGGTTGCACGCGTGAGAGCGAACGATTTGCCTGCGCTTCTGTTGCAACGAGTAGGCCGGTTCCTGCTGAAACCGGGATTGATTGATCCCGATTTCCTTTACGCCTTTCTGCAATCCTCGTACTTCATTCAGGCTATCTCAGGGCACGACCAGAGTCTCGGTGTGCCGCACATCTCGCCGGGCCAAGTGGAAGCAGTGATGCTGCCATTGCTGTTGCTTGATGAGCAGCGCAACATCGCATCCCGCCTGAAAACCCAACTCGCCGAAGCCGCCGCCATCGCCCAAGCCGCCGCCGCGCAACTCGCCGAGATCGAACGCCTGCCGCAGAAGCTGCTGGCGCAGGCCTTCACCCCTCAAGGAGAAACAGAATGACCCGGAAGAAAATCAGCCAAGCGCATCAGGCGACCTTCGACGATATCCGCCAGGTCGATGCGAATGGCAACGAGTTCTGGCGAGCACGCCAGTTGGCCAAGGTGTTGGAGTATTCCGAATACCGGCACTTCATGCCCGTCATTGAGCGCGCGAAAACGGCTTGTCAGACCAGTGGCCAGGAATTTGTCGACCATTTCGAGGATGTCCTCGAAATGGTCGAAATCGGCTCCGGCGCGCGACGTGAAGTGGAAGACGTACGGTTGTCCCGCTACGCCTGCTACCTGATCGTGCAGAACGGCGACCCGTCCAAACCGGTGATCGCCAACGGTCAGACCTACTTTGCCCTTCAGACGCGTCGGCAGGAGTTGGCCGATGAAGCGAAGTTTGCACAACTCACCGAGGACGACAAGCGTCTGGCCATTCGCAACGAGCTGGCCGAACACAACAAGCATCTGGCTGCCGCCGCCAAGGATAGCGGGGTGGAATCGCCTGTGGACTATGCCATCTTTCAGGATCATGGCTATAAGGGCCTGTATGGCGGATTGGGTGCCAAGGATATTCATGCTCGGAAGGCGCTGAAGAAGAGCCAGAAAATTCTGGATCACATGGGGAGCGCCGAACTGGCGGCCAACCTGTTTCGCGCTACCCAGACCGAGGAGAAGCTGCGTCGCGAGGGCGTACAAGGCAAAACGCAGGCCAATCGCACGCACTACGCGGTCGGCCAGAAAGTACGCCAGACCATTGCCGAATTGGGCGGCACCATGCCCGAGAATCTGCCGGTGCCCGAGAACAGCATTCAGCAGGTCTCGTCGGCGAAGAAAAAGCAGTTGAAGAGGCCGGAAGAATGACCACTCCACATCGTCTATTTGTCTCGTCAGTGGTGAGACAAAAAAAGTGCCACCACTGATGTCACAAATTCACTTGGTCGCCTGAACCATGGCCCGACAGAAAATAGCCGAAAAAGCCCCCAAGGCCATCGCCTCCACCCAGTCGCTCTCCAGCTTCGTCAAGAGCATCTGCGATGTGATGCGCCGCTCCAACTGCGCCAGCGCCTTGCAATACGTGCCGGAACTGACCTGGATTCTGTTCCTGCGCATCCTCGACGCGCAGGAAGCGCGCGAGGCGGAACAGGCCGAGGCGCTGGGCGCGGAGTTTTCGCCCGCGTTGTGCAGCCCTTACCGCTGGCAGGACTGGGCGGCGCCTTGGTCGGACAAGGCCGGTCATCCGCAAACCACGGACGGCAAGATGCAGGGCTGGAAGCGGCAGGAATTATTCGCCGCCGGTGACGGCCGGCTGTTCGACTTCATCAACAAAGAATTGCTGCCGCACCTGCACGCGCTGGACGTTGATCCGCGCACGAATCTGCCGAACCCGGCGGCCAGCCCCAAGCAGCGCATCATCGGCCGCATCATGACGGCAGTGGAGCGCGTGCGCGTGGATGACGAAGCCAATCTGCGCGACATCCTCGACCGCGTGCATGAGATCAGCATCGATCACATCGACGACACGCATTTCTTCACGCTGTCGCAGGTGTATGAAGACCTGCTGCTGAAGATGGGCGAGAAGAATTCCGACGGCGGCCAGTTCTTCACGCCGCGCGAGGTGATCCGGGCGATGGTGCATACCGTCGATCCCGCGCTGGGCCAGACAGTCTATGACCCGTGCTGCGGCACCGGCGGCTTTCTGGCCGTGGCCTACGAGCATATGGCGCGCAAGCTGGGCAAGGCGGCGGCGAGCACGGACATTGAAGCGCTCAAGCACGACACTTTCTTCGGGCGCGAGAAGGAGAATCTGGTGTTCCCGATCGCGCTGGCCAATCTGGTGCTGCACGGCATCGACCAGCCGAACCTGTGGCACGGCAACTCGCTGACGCGCCGCGCGACCTACGCCGAATTGTTCCGGCATGCGCCGGCGCAGTTCGACGTGATCCTGACCAACCCGCCCTTTGGCGGCAAGGAAGGCAAGGATGCGCAGAAGAATTTCGCCTTCGAGACCGGCGCCACGCAGGTGCTGTTCGTGCAGGACATTCTGGCCGAACTCGCGCCGGGCGGCACCTGCGCCATCGTGCTGGACGAGGGCTTGCTGTTCCGCACCAACGAAAGCGCCTTCGTCGAGACCAAGCGGAAACTCACCGACGAGTGCGATCTGTGGGCCATCGTCAGCCTTCCCGGCGGGGTGTTTTCGACGGCGGGCGCGGGCGTGAAGACCAATCTTCTGTTCTTCACCAAGGGCAAGAAGACCGAGCGCATCTGGTACTACGACCTGTCGTGGGTGAAGGTGGGCAAGAAGACGCCGCTGACGCTGGCGCACTTCGGTTTCGGGAAAGACGGCGAGACGCTCAGCGATGACGCCTTGCCCGCCATCCTCGCCGCCGATTGGCAGGCCGACGAGGCGAACGCAGGCAAGCCGTTCCCCAGCTACGCCCGCATGTTGAAAAACCACGGCAAACCCGAGGGAGAAAGCCGTTATTCATGGGCGGTGGATTTCACAGACCGTCGAGCCAAGGCGCGCGAAGAAATGCAGCCGCTGCTGGACAAGGCCGCAGACATCAAAGCGGCCGTGGTCGATCGGAAGGAAGACCTCAAGCAGCTGAAGAAGGACAAGGCGGCCGAAGAGAAGATCGAGGCGCTGGAAGCGGACATCCGCGAACAGGAAAAAGCGGCACGCGATCTGGAAGCCGAGGCTGCCGCCATCGATGCCGCCGTTTTCGACCTGAAAGCCGTTAATCCAAACGCGGTGACGGTCGTGGACGAGCGCACGCCCGGCGAAATCATCGAGAGCATCGAGGCGCAGGGCCGCATCGTTGCAGAAGCTCTGGCGCGCTTGAATGCACTGATGGCCGCGCCTGAGATACCTGAGTGATACAAGCTCAAGCAGCGGTACCATAGGCGCACAATCAGGGGATTAGGGAGAGCCCGCCATGAGCCACAAACACCTGCATCTGCTCGAAGCGATTTACCGTGACCCGCCGAGTGCCAACATCCACTGGCGCGAGGTCGAGTCGCTGCTGTCGCATCTCGGCGCCACGGTCGAACCGGCGCACGGCGCCCGTTTCCGCGTCGTGCTGAACAGGATCGAGTTCTATCTGCACCAACCGCACAACAACGCCACCTGCCAGCGCCAGGAAATCAAGCAGTTGCGCGAAGCCCTCGCCCGTGCCGGTGTCACGTTATCGGCCTACGAAGCGAGCCAGAAGGCCGATTGATTCTGAAATCGCCGTTTTAAGCGCTTTCGACGCAGAGTGCGCAGAGATACAGAGAACGCAGAGAAAACCAAAAAGATGGATGCCAAAAATCGTTTTCCCTACCCATTGAGGGAAAAACGGTTTTCTCTCTGTGTTCTCTGCGGCTCTGCGATCTCTGCGTTGAAGGCGGTTAGCCAAGATCAAGCGACTGCCGTGCGAACCGGTGATGCAGCCAGACGGCCAGCATGGCGCCAGCCGCCAGACCGGTCATGCCCAGGGCCATCGTCAGTGTCGAGCCCCAGAGCAGCGGCGCGAGCAGGCCGGCGATGAGGGCGTTCGATCCCGACTGGAAGAACATCTGGCAGGAGGCCGCCAGCCCGCGCTGGTCAGGGAACGGCTCAAGCGCCATCAGCGTCAGGCTGGGCGCGACGAGCGACATGCCGAAGGTGTAGATCGGAATCGGCAGGATGCTCCACGGCAACCCGGCCGGCAGCCAGAAGCTGACTGCCACGTTGGTCAGCGCAGCAACGCCGAGGATCGCGAAGCCGCGCCAGATCGTCCGCTCGGGCGACAATTTGCCGGCCAGCCGGCCCGACACCCACGACCCCAGCATCATCCCCAGCATGCCCGGGCCGAACAGCCAGAGAAACCCGGTCTCGGCCACGCCAAGGTGGTGCATCAGGAATTCCGGTGCCGACATCACGTAGAGGAAGAAACCGGAAAAATTGAAGGTCAGCCCGGCGCAGGCGAGCAGAAAAACCGGCGAGGTCAGCACCTTCCAGTAGGCGCGGCCGAGATAGCCGGGATGCAACGACTGGCGCTTTTCCCGCGGCAGCGTTTCCGGCAACAAGCGCCAGCTTGTCACGAGCAGGATGAGCGTCGCCACGGTCAGGAACACGAACACCGAGCGCCAGCCGAACCACGCCTGCAGACGCCCGCCGATCACCGGCGCAATCGCCGGCGCGAAGGCGAACATCATCGTGATGTGCGACATCAGGCGTTGCGCGCCCGGCCCCTCGAACAAATCGCGCACGATGGCCCGGCTGACGACGATCCCGGCGCCCGCGCAAATGCCCTGCACGGCGCGCAGAATCCATATGTGCTCGATGGCGGTGGCGAAAATGCACCCGAACGAGGCGAGCGCGAAAAGCAGCTGGGAAACGAGGATGACGAGGCGGCGCCCGACGGCATCGGAAATGGCGCCATGCCAGAGCGCCATGAAGGAGAACGGCACCAGATAAGCCGTCAGCGTTTGCTGTACCTGCAGCGGCGTGGCGCCAAGCGATTGCCCGATGTCCTGGAAGGACGGCAGATAGGTATCAATGGCGAACGGCCCGATCGCGCCGAGGGCGGCCAACAGGACGGCAATGCCGCGCGGCGGTTCGGTACCTGAGGAAGTGTGCTGCATGGGGTTTCCTGACTGATTCATTCCTGACTGAAGCGGCGGTACTGGATCGCTTCGGCGACGTGCGGCGCCAGAATGGCGTCACTACCGGCGAGATCGGCAATGCTGCGCGCGACCTTGAGCACGCGATGGTAGGCGCGGGCCGACAGGTGAAGGCGCGTGACGGCGCTTTTGAGCAGCGCGGCGCCCGTCTCGTCGGGCTGGCAATGGGTGTCGATTTCCCGCGTTTCCAGACGGGCGTTGGTCTTCTGCTGGCGCCGCATTTGCCGCTCGCGCGCCTGCATCACGCGAGCCCGCACCGTCGCCGAGGATTCGCCATCCGGCGCCTGTTGCAAAGCTTCGGCCGGCAGCGCCGGCACTTCAATCTGCAGATCGATACGGTCAAGCAGCGGGCCGGAGAGCTTGCCACGATAGCGGCTGACCTGATCCGGCGTGCACCGGCAGCGCCCTTTCGGATCGCCGTGATGCCCGCACGGACATGGATTCATCGCCGCGATGAGCTGGAATTGCGCCGGAAACTCGGCCTGCCGGGCGGCACGCGAAATGTGGACGCGGCCGCTTTCCATCGGCTCACGCAACGCTTCGAGAACGCGCCGGTCGAATTCCGGCAGCTCATCGAGGAAAAGCACGCCGCGATGGGCCAGCGAGATTTCGCCTGGACGCGGCACGCCACCGCCGCCAACGAGCGCCGCCGAGGAGGCGGTATGGTGCGGCGAGCGGTACGGATGGCGGCCAAAATGCGCTGGCTGGAACGCCCCGGCCAACGAAAGTACGGCCGCCGATTCGAGCGCCGCTTCCTGCGTCATCGGCGGCAACAGCCCCGGCAAACGGCTGGCGAGCATCGACTTGCCGGTGCCCGGCGGCCCGGCCATCAGCAGCGAGTGACCGCCAGCGGCGGCGATTTCCAGCGCGCGCTTGGCCTGCGCCTGCCCGCGCACGTCGCGCAAATCGGGATAGCCGGCACCGTCATCGTCACAGTCCGCGTCCGCTTCGCACGCATTGAGGGCGCCCTGACCACACAAATGAGCACAGACTTCGAGCAGCGTATGCGCCGCGAGAACCCGCCCGTCCCGCGCCAGCGCCGCTTCCTCGGCGCTCACCGCCGGCAGGATGAAACGGCGGCCGCACTGACCGGCGGCCAGCACCATGGCCAGTGCGCCGCGAATCGGGCGCACATGCCCCGACAGCGACAGCTCGCCGGCAAATTCATATTCGTTGAGCGCTTCGGCAGGAATCTGCCCCGACGCGGCCAAAATCCCGAGCGCAATCGGCAGATCGAAACGCCCCGATTCTTTCGGCAAATCGGCCGGCGCCAGATTGATGGTGATGCGTTTGGCAGGAAACTCGAAGCCCGAATTCTGCAACGCCGCCCGCACCCGGTCGCGCGCTTCCTTGACCTCGGTGTCGGGAAGCCCGACCAGCGTCACGCCGGGCAAGCCACCCGCGACATGCACTTCGACCGCGACTTCCGGGGCGGAGAGTCCGTCCAGGCCACGGCTGTGAACGATGGCGAGCGGCATAACGGGGGTTTCGACAGCGAAGGGCGTTTATGCCGCGTCGCCGCTGTCACCCGGATTTTCCAGGCGGGCGACGCGTTCTTCGAGCGCTTTCAGTTTTTCGCGCGTACGCTGCAGCACTTGCGCCTGAATGTCGAATTCTTCGCGGCTGACCAGATCGAGCTTGCCGAACAACCCCGACAGCAAGGCGCGAGCATTTTTTTCGATGTCGGCGGCCGGGCTGGCGGCAACCAGCGCGCTCAGCCGGCTGCTGAATTCCTCTAGGATTTTGGGATCGAGCATGGCGTTTTTCCTGTGGCGGGAGAGGCTTTGAGTTTAGCACAGCGGACTAGGCCAGCCGCCGGCACCGCTTTGGTGCAAACCCTTCAATCATCGCGCCAGCAACGTGCCAAGGTTTTGGCAGGATCGAAACAAATCGTTTTAATTCTTTGTTTTATTTGCATAATTAAATCTGGCACGACTCATGCTAAATGTCTCTCGCAAGGCATTGCCTTCGTCACCATTCACTAAATCGAGGAGTCAACTCTATGAAGAAAGCCCTGATCGCCACCGCTCTGGTCACCGCCTTCGCCGCACCGGCCTTTGCACAAACGGCTGCTCCGGCTGCTGCCGAAGAAGCCAGCCCGCACACGCTGACGACCAACGTCGGCCTGTTCTCCAGCTACCGTTTCCGCGGCATCGACCAGACCAACGGCAAGCCAGCCCTGCAAGGCGGTTTCGACTATGCGCACTCCAGCGGCTTCTATGCCGGCAACTGGAACTCGAACGTCAGCTCCGGCGCCGGCTTCCCGGACGGCAACCTGGAAATGGACTTCTACGCCGGTTACAAGACCAGCTTTGGTGACTTCGGCCTCGACGTCGGCGGCATCCTCTACTACTACCCAGGTTCGGAAGCCAAGGCGCTCAGCGCCAAGGCCGACTCCGGCTCCGTCAACAACAAGGAACTCTATGTCGCCGGTTCGTGGAAATTCCTGACCCTCAAGTACTCGTACAGCGTGGACGACTACTTCTCGCTGCGTAGTTCCACCGGCAAGGAAACCGATGGCACCGGCTACCTCGAGCTGAACGCCAACTACGATCTGGGCAACGGCTGGGGCGTCAACGGCCACGTCGGCCAGCTGAACCTGAAGAACATCGACAACGGTGATTACACCGACTGGAAGATTGGCGTCACCAAGGATCTGAGTGGCTGGGTCGTCGGTCTCGCTTATGTCGACACCAATGCCGAAGGCAGCTGCAGCAAGGGTGAGTTCTACTGCTTCTACAATACGTTGAATGATGATGGTGTGGTCAGCGGCTCCACGAAAGACGCCGGCCGCGGCATCGCCGTTCTTTCCGTCAGCCGCACGTTCTGATTTTTTGCAACCGGGGAGGGCAACCTCCCCAGAATGGGAGCCCATCATGAAAATGGTTACCGCCGTCATCAAGCCGTTCAAGCTTGACGAAGTGCGTGAAGCGTTGTCCGCCATTGGCGTCAAAGGCATCACGGTTACCGAGGTCAAAGGTTTTGGCCGCCAGAAAGGCCACACCGAGCTGTATCGCGGCGCCGAGTACGTGGTCGATTTTCTGCCCAAGGTCAAGGTAGAGGCCGCCGTAACGGATGCCGTGCTCGATCAGGTTGTCGAAGCGATCGAGAAATCGGCCGGCACGGGCAAAATCGGCGACGGCAAGATCTTCGTCTCCGACCTCGAACAAGTCATCCGCATCCGCACCGGCGAAACCGGTGAGGACGCCATGTAATCAGGAGACAACCATGAAGAAACTGTTTGCTGCTCTTGCTCTCGTCGGTGCGATGCTGGTCAGCGCTCCGACCTGGGCCGAAGAAAAGCCGGTCGACGCCACCATCGCCACGGCCATTGCCGAAGCCCCCGCTGCCACGGCAGCGGCAGCTCCAGCAGCGGCCACCGCGACACCGGCCACCGCCGAGCAGGCGCCGGCCCCCGTTGCCGACAAGGCCGACAACGCTTGGATCATGATCAGCGCCGCGCTCGTCATCCTGATGTCGATTCCGGGCCTGGCCCTCTTCTATGGCGGCCTCGTCCGCACCAAGAACATGCTCTCGGTGCTGATCCAGGTGTTCGTCACGTTCTCGTTGATCAGCGTTCTCTGGGTTGTTTACGGATACTCGCTGGCCTTCACCGAGAGCGGCGCCTTCTTCGGTACGCTCGACAAGCTGTTCCTGAACGGTGTCACGGTTGAGTCGGTCGCCGCCACCTTCAGCAAGGGCGTGGTCATCTCCGAACTCGCTTACGTCATCTTCCAGGGCGCCTTCGCGGCGATCACCTGCGGGCTGATCGTCGGCGCCTTCGCCGAGCGCGCCAAGTTCGCCGCCATCCTCGCCTTCATGGTCATCTGGTTCACCTTCTCCTACATCCCGATGGCTCACATGGTGTGGTACTGGGCGGGTCCGGATGCCTACGTCGACGCCGCGGCCGCTGAAGCGGCTGGCAAGACCGCCGGCTTCCTGTTCCAGAAAGGCGCACTCGACTTCGCTGGCGGCACCGTTGTGCATATCAACGCCGCTGTCGCCGGTCTCGTCGGCGCCATCATGATCGGCAAGCGGATCGGCTTCGGCCGCGAGTCGATGGCTCCGCACAGCCTGACCTTCACCATGATCGGCGCCTCGCTGCTGTGGTTCGGCTGGTTCGGTTTCAACGCCGGCTCGGCGCTCGAAGCCAACGGCGGTTCCGCCCTGGCCATGGTCAACACCTGGGTCGCCACCGCTTGCGCAACGCTCTCCTGGATGTTCGCCGAATGGATGCTCAAGGGTAAGCCCTCGATGCTCGGTGCCGCTTCCGGCGCTGTGGCCGGCCTCGTGGCGATCACCCCGGCCGCCGGTTTCGTCGGCATCAAGGGCGCCATCATCATCGGCCTCCTCGCCGGCGTCGTCTGCCTGTGGGGTGTCAATGGCCTGAAGCGCATGCTCGGTGTCGATGACTCGCTCGACGTGTTCGGCGTGCATGGCGTCGGCGGTATCCTCGGTGCCATCCTGACCGGTGTCTTCTGCGATCCGTCGCTCGGTGGTACGGGTGTCTACGACTACGTGGCCAACGCCGTCGGCGAATACAACATGACGGCACAAGTCATCAGCCAGCTGTGGGGCGTCGGTGTGGCCGTCGTCTGGTCTGCCATCGTCTCGGTAGTGGCCTTCAAACTGGTCGACATGTTCATCGGTCTGCGCGTGCCGCAAGACCAGGAACGCGAAGGTCTGGACCTCACCTCGCACGGCGAACAGGCCTACCACAACTAAGCATTCTGTTTCTCCTCGGAAGTTCTTTGGGCGCCCTTGCGGCGCCCTTTTTTTGTTTTGCGGTGGCATGCCAAACTTGCCGACCTGAGGGCCGATTTTGCCGGCGGCAACGCCACGCCATGGGCAACTCATTGATCTTGCTGCATTTTGGCGTATGGCACAGGCTTTGCGACAACAGTGCTCCGCACGGACAACAAGGAGCACCCCATGAAAATCGAAGACGCCGCCGTTTGCCTTCAGGCCGAGCACGAATTGCGCAGCGAGTGTGAAACGACGTCGCAGCTCTCCGCTTCGCTACCGAGCTTCCGCTCGCTGTTCAATCAACTCGCCGAATCCGGCGACACGCCGACGGCCATCGACAGCGCCCTGCCGACGGCTGGATCGTTGCAGGCCCGCTTGCAGCTCTTTATCCAGAAACTGACGGCCAACCTGTTCGAAATGCTCTATGCAACGCAAGGCAACGCCGGCCAGAACGGCCTGAGCGATCTGCTGCAAAACTGCGGCAATCTGCAGACAGGCCAGGCAACTCGGGCCGCGCTGCCATTCACGCCCGCGCGGACGATCGAAATCGAATGGACGAAAACGGTCAGCGAACGCATCGAGGAGCACGAGCGCACCACGTTCGCCGCCGCAGGACAGGTGCACACCGCCGACGGCCGCCAGCTCGATTTTTCGCTCGAACTCGGCATGTGCCGCGACTATTCCTGCACGCGGACGAGTACGACGAGCGAGCGAATCGAGTTGCGCGACCCGCTGGTCATCAACTTCGACGGTAACGCCGCCGAACTGTCGGGCAAGCGTTTCGCCTTCGACCTGGATTACGACAGCACATCTGAATCGCTCGCCGGCCTCGCCGCCGGTAGCGGCTATCTGTGCATCGACGCGAACGGCGATGGCTGCATCAACGACGGCAGCGAGCTGTTCGGCACGCGTTCCGGCAACGGCTTTGCCGATCTCGCCAAGCTCGACAGCGACGGTAACTACTGGCTCGACGAGGCCGACGCGGCGTTCGACGCGCTGCGCGTCTGGCAATTCAATGGCGAAAGCGCTGATACATCGGGCACGCTCGCCAGCCTGCGCGACCAGGGCATCGGCGCGCTCTACCTCGGCGAGACGGCGACGCCGTTCACGCTCAAGGACGACGACAACCGCACGCTCGCCCAGATCCGCCGCAGCGGCATCTATCTCAACGAAGACGGCCGCGCCGGCAGCCTGCAGCAGATCGATCTGGCCGTGTGAGAGCACCGCGCGGCGCCGCGAAAATCGCTACACTCGGAACAGTGACGAAAGCGCTTTTGACAACGGGGGCCAACGAGATGCAAACACAAACGGTCAGTCTGATCGGCGCGCCGACCGACATCGGCGCCGGCACGCCGGGCGCCCGCATGGGGCCGGAAGCGCTGCGCGTGGCCGGGATTGCCGACGCCATCGCCCGCTTCGGCTTCGCGGTGCACGACATCGGCAACGTCAGCGGCCCGCCCAATCCTGGCCAGCCGCCTGTCGACGGTTTCCGCCATCTGCCCGAGGTGATCGCCTGGAACCGCGCGGTGCATGACGCCATCCATGGCGAGCTGGCCGCGGACCGTCTGCCGATTCTGCTCGGCGGCGACCATTCGCTGGCGGTCGGCTCGATCAGCGCCGTCGCCCGCCACTGCCGCGCGCGGCAGAAGAAGCTGCGCGTGCTGTGGTTCGACGCGCACGCCGACTTCAACACCGCCGCGCTGACGCCTTCCGGCAACCTGCACGGCATGCCGGTCGCCAGCCTGTGCGGCTTCGGCCCGCCCGGACTCGTCGACCTGGCCGGCTTCGTGCCTGCCATGCGCGCCAGGGACATCCGCCAGATCGGCATCCGCAGCGTCGATGCCGGCGAGAAGCGCCTCGTGCACGACGCCGGCATCGAGGTGTTCGACATGCGCTTCATCGACGAAATGGGCATGCGCCATACGATGGATCTGGCGCTCGCGCTGATCGGTCCGGACACGCATCTGCACGTCAGCCTCGACGTCGACTTTCTCGACCCCGACATCGCGCCGGGCGTCGGCACCACGGTACGCGGCGGCCCGACCTACCGCGAAGCGCAGCTGTGCATGGAGATGATCGCCGACAGCGGGCGGCTGGCCTCGCTCGATGTCGTCGAGCTCAACCCGGCCCTCGACTTACGGAACCGCACCGCCGAACTGGCCGTCGATCTGATCGAAAGCCTGTTCGGCAAGAGCACGCTGATGCGCACCTGAGGAAGCGGCGTATCATGCCGTTCGCACTCTTCGCCGCTCCCCATTTTTCATGCCGCATCTCTTCGTCGACATTTCCTCGCACGGCCTCGGCCATCTGGCGCAGACTGCGCCAGTCCTCAATGCGCTCGCCGAACGCCTGCCCGGGCTTCGCCTGACCCTCCGCAGCGGCCTTGCGCCGGAAATGCTGCGCGCCCGTATCCGCCCCGCTTTCGAACACATTCCGGGACGCAGCGATTTCGGCTTCGTCATGATCGACGCCACGCGTATCGACCGCGAAGCCACGGCGGTGGCCTACCGGGAGTGGCACGCCGACTGGCCGCGGCGCGTCGCCGAAGACGCCGCCTTGTTGAAGCAGCTCGCCCCCGATCTCGTCCTCACCGACGTCGCCTATCTGCCGCTCGCCGCCGCGGCCGTCGCCGGCATCCCGAGCCTCGCCATGAGTTCGCTCAACTGGGCCGATCTCTTTGAGCACACGTTCGATCACGAACCCTGGGCGGCCAGGATTCACGGCGAGATACTGGCCGCCTACCGCAGCGCCTGCTGCTTCCTGCGCCTGACGCCGGCCATGCCGATGCCGGGCCTGCCGCGCACGCGCACCATCGCGCCGGTGGCTTCGCTCGGACAGGATCGGCTCGCCGAACTCGATGCCCGGCTACCCGGCCCGGCCGGTGAAAAACGGGTGCTCGTCGCCTTCGGCGGCTTCGACAAGCCGCTCGCCGCCGAGCGCTGGCCGCACCATCCCGGTGTGCGCTGGCTGGTGCCGGCACACTGGGACATCCGCCGCCCGGATTTTTCCGCCTTCGCACCGCTCGGCCTGCCCTTCACCGACCTGTTGCGCAGCGTCGATGCCGTGCTCACCAAGCCGGGTTATGGCACGTTCACCGAGGCAGCCTGCAACGGCACGCCGGTCGTTTTCCTGCGCCGCGACGACTGGCCGGAACAGGACTGCCTGATCGACTGGCTCGCCGCGCATGGACGCGGCCTGGAAACCACGGAAGCCGACCTGCTCTCAGGGATGACGCTCGCCGGATTGCGAACGCTGTGGGAAGAAACGCCGCCCCCGCCGCCGCTTCCATCCGGCGCGGAGGAAGCGGCCGCCCTCATCGCCGAACATCTATCCGCGCCGGTATCGCCTGTGGAATTGGTAGAATCGTGCGCTACCAGCCACCGCTCCGACGCATCACTACCGTCCCCATGTCCGACCCGAACGCACTGACTGCCGACCAGACGACCACCGCCGGAGCTAACGCCTCGGTCGATCACGGCCTGCTCTGGCTCGACGGCGATCTTCGCGTTGTCGGGCATAACGCCACCTACCAGCAATTGATGGAACTCGACGGCGAGCTGGAAACGTTCATCGGCCGCCCGTTCCAGGAACTGTTGCGGTCGTTGCAGCAGCGCGGTGAATTCGTCGACGGCGAGGTCGAGCGCTACCTGAGCGATCACCTGCCGATCCTGCGCAACCGCGAGTCGTTCAAGGTCGAACGGGTGCGGCCGAACGGCGTCGCCCTGTCGATCTCGGCCGTGCCACTCCCCGGCGGCGGCTATGTGTATGTCTATCACGATGTCAGCGAGACCCGCCGCCTGCGCGAATTGCAGCGGCGCAGCGCCAAGGCATCGGTCATCGCCATGGCCAATCTCGCCGAACACCGCGATGCCGACACCGGCATCCACGTGCTGCGCGTCGCCCGGCTCGTCGGCCAGACAGCGCGCAAGCTGATGATGCTCGGTAAATTCAGGGCGGTGATCGACGAGGAATTCATCGAACGGGCCGCCACCGCCAGCATCCTGCACGACATCGGCAAAATCACCACGCCCGACCATATCCTGCTCAAGACGGGAGAACTCTCGGCCACCGAGCGGCAGACGATTCAGGAGCACACGACCATCGGCGCCCGCCTCATCCGGCAGGCCAAGCTGACCATGGGCGACAACCCCTATCTCGACATGGGCGCCGAGATTGCCCTCACGCACCACGAATGGTTCGACGGCGGCGGCTATCCGCACAGCCTCGCCGGTGCGGAAATTTCGCTCGCCGGCCGCATCTGCACGGTGGCCGACGTGTTCGACGCGCTGACCTCGCACCGCCCCTACAAAACACCCTGGACGGCCCAGCAGGCCCTCCACCGGATCCAGGAAAAGAGCGGCTCGCAGTTCGACCCCGCGGTCGTTGCCGCCTTCGTCGAGGTCATCAAGGAGCGCGAAACCGCCTGCCTGTTCCCGTGGGACGACGCGATGAGCGTCGGCAATCCGCGCATCGACGAACAACACCGCATCCTCATCGACACGGTGAACCAGCTGGCCGGCGTCGGCAGCCTGCACAACCACTACGCGGTGGCGATGATCATCGACGAACTCCTCGTCTATGCGGCCTTCCACTTCGATTTCGAAGAGAAGCTGATGTCATCCGCCGACTTCCCCCACTTCGACGAGCACCAGCGCATGCACCAGGAGTTCGTCAGATGGGTCGAAGACTTCCGCGACGACTTCATCGCCTACGGGAAGAAAGCGCTGGGCGAACCGGTGCTGGCGTTTCTCAAGGACTGGCTCAAGCAGCACATTTTCGAGGAAGACCAGCGCTACCGCCCCTTCGTCGAAAAGCTGGCGATCTGAGGAAGCCCTTTTATTCGTCACACCGGCGAAAGCCGGTGTCCAGTTCGTTGATTCTTCTGGATTCCGGCGTTCGCCGGAATGACGCTTGTTGACTTAAGCACCTCCCTCAGAGGGGAAATCCGAAACGCTTGAGCAGAACGCTGGTTTCGTAGAGCGGCAACCCCATCACGCCCGTGTAGCTGCCGGTCAGATGCTTGACGAACAGGCCGGCGCGCCCCTGGATGCCGTAGGCGCCGGCCTTGTCCATCGGCTCGCCGCTGGCGACGTAACGGCGGATCTCGTCGTCCGTCAGTTCGCCGAAACAGACTTCGCTGACCGAGATCACCGATTCGAGCCGCCCTTCGAAGGCGACGGCGACGGTGGTCAGCACACGATGTGTGCGACCGGAAAGCCGGCGCAGGATGAACCGCGCGTCCTCGGCATCAACCGGCTTGCCGATGATCTCTCCGTTGAATTCGAGCGTCGTGTCGGCGGCCAGCACCGGCTGCGGCCGGAGCCTGCGCCAGCCGGCAATCTTCGCTCCGTGCACCGCCTTGGCGCGGGCGACGCGGTCGACGTATATGACGGGAGCCTCGTCCGCATGGGGCGTCTCGTCGACTTCGCTATCCTCGCGCGCCCCGCCGCGGAAGGCGAGGGTGTCGAACTGGATGCCCATCTGCGTCAGCAGCTCGCGCCGGCGCGGACTGCGCGAGGCGAGGTAGAGGCGTGGATTGCGTGTATCGATCGGCATTTTGTTCCTCCTCTCCGGCTAGCCTTCCCGGTGATACGGGTGGTTCTTGACGACGCTGACGGCGCGGTAAAGCTGCTCGCACAGCACGAGCCGCGCCATGGCGTGCGGCAGCGTCAGGCTGGAGAGGCGGATCATGTCGCTGGCGCGCCGCTTCAGCTCCTCGTCGATGCCGTCGGCACCGCCGATGATGAAGGCGGTGTCGCCGCCCTCCTGCATCCAGTTTTCCAGCCGCTGCGCCAGTTTCAGCGTCGTCAGATCGGCGCCGCGCTCGTCGAGCACGACGATCCGGGCGAATCCTTGCAGCGCCTGGTCGAGCCGCCCCTTTTCGGCGGCCAGCAATTGCTCGCGCGTCTTCGAGCCGCGCGGCTCCGGCTTGATCTCGACGACCGAAAGCGGCAGCTCGCGCGGCATGCGCTTGAGGTATTCGGCGCAGCCGTCGGCGACCCAGCCGGGCAGCTTGTGCCCGACGGCAAGGATGGCCAGCCTCACGCTCGCACCCTCTTACGCGTGGGCCGCGGCCGCCTTGCGGACGCGCTCCGGCCCCTTGCCACCCCACAGCTCTTCGATGTTGTAGTAGCTGCGGATGGCCGGCTGCATGACATGCACGACGATGTCGCCGAGGTCGACCAGCACCCATTCGCCGGTGTCCTCGCCTTCGCTCGAGATGACTTCGCCGCCCGCCTCGCGCACCTTGTCCTGCACGTTGCGCGCCAGCGACTTGACCTGGCGATTGGAGTCGCCGCAGGCGACGACGATGCGCTCGAAGAGCGAAGTGAGGCGGGTCGTGTCGATGACTTCGATGTCGCGGCCCTTGATGTCCTCAAGCGCGTCGACGACGATTTTTTCCAGTTGCGATACGTTCATTACGTTTTCAGTTTCCCAAGTAAAAATGGTGATTGCGAATGTAATCCACGAGGCTGTCGGGGAGCAGATAACGCGGACTCAAACCCTTCGACAACAGCTCGCGGATGCGGGTTGCCGAAATGTCGAGCGGCGTCATGGCGAAGGTCACGATGCGCCCGGCCGGCGCACCGGTGAGATCGGCCGGATCGGTGCTGCCGCGCTCGCGGTAGAGCGCCGCCAGCGCCGGCGGCAGACTGGCCGCGTCGATCGAATAGCCGGGACGATGGGCGACGCCGATGTGCGCCAGTTCGAGCAGGCGTTCCCAACGGTGCCAATTCGTCATCCCGGCAAAGGCATCGGCGCCGGCCAGCAACACCAGCGGACGCGCAGTACCGCAATGCTCCGGCTGGCGCAGCCGTTCGAGCGTCGGCACGGTGTAACTGGGCTGCGCCGCTTCGACCTCGGCGGCGTCGAGTTCAAAACGCGGATTCCCGGCTATGGCCAGCCGCACCATCGCCAATCGCTGCGCCGCACTGACCCGCGGCGATTCACGCAAGGCCGGCCGGCCGGCCGGAATCCAGCGCACGGCGGCCAGGCCGAGCGCATCCGCCGCCTCTTCGGCCAGACGCAGGTGACCATAATGCACCGGGTCGAAGGTGCCGCCAAAAACGCCAAGCGGCTGGTTTTGCACCGCGTCAGACATTCTCGTCGATGATGACAAACACGTCGCGGTAGCTGACGTAGAAACTGGCGTACAGCGTCGGCAACAAGACACCGATGACGAAGAACGTCATCGCCGCCGAAAACAGCTCGCCACCGCCCGCCGGTTTGAGCAAGCCGAGCACGAACCCCGGCACGAGCGCGCCGACGACGATGACTGCCACGGTATAGACGAAGAAGGCGCGCCAGTTGCGCAGGCAGGCGATGAAACTGAAAAACAGCGACTTGACGACCGGCAAGCCATGCCAGGCCACCAGCACCGGCGCAAACCAGTTGGCCATCATGATCGGCAGCAGCAAAAAAAGCGCCAGCTGGCCGGCCGCCATCACGCTGCCGCTGGCCATTGCCTCCTCGCCCGGCGGCTGCCCAAGAACAACGAGCTGGAACAGGACGCCGCCATCGATCAGTGTCGTCACGCCGAGCACAACGATGCTGAAAACGCAGTACACCCCGCCGAGCTGGATCAGCGCCTGCAGATGGGCATGGAAACCGGAAAAAAGCACCGGTTGCGGCGCCTCGACGCCCTGATCGACCGCCCGGCAGGCGTTCATCAGACTGACCGAAAAGGCCGGAATCAGGATGAAGCCGAGCAGCTGCCCGATGAACGGAACGGCGTTGATCAACGCCATCGCCAGCCAGTAGCCGAGCACGAGGACCGACAACTGGAACGGCTTGCGGCGGAAGATGGCAAAGCCGTCGGTCAGCCAGCGCCAGCCGCGGCTGGCGGGAAGGGTCAAAGCTTGCATGAGGTCACGACACGAAAATCAGAGGGCAACGAAAATATCCCGATAGGCGGCATACACCGACCCGGCAATGACCGGGATGAGTACCAGAAAGCCGAGCAGCACGGGCAGCGCGGCGAAGAACATCAGGACGGCAAGCATCAGCCCATAGACGATGAACGGCAGCAGATTCTTCAGACAGGCGTTGAAGCTGGCTTTCGCCGCGTCCACCGGCGGCATGCGGTTGAACAACACCAGCGCCGGAGCGAACCACAGGGCCATGAGCACCGGCACCGAGAGCAGCAGCGATACCAGCATCGTCAGCATCATGCCGCCCATGGCCACGCCGAAACCGGCCGGCCGGCCCATCATCATGCCGCCGGCCAGACTGCCGCCGCCCAGCAGCAGGCCAATCAGGAGAATGACCAGCATGGCCGCCATATAGAGAACACCGAGCGTGACGAGGCTGCCGGTCTGCTGCTTGAAGCCGACGAACAGGTCGGCGATCTCCGGCATTTCTCCCGACTCCAGCCTGCGGCTGGTTTGCAGCAAGCCGGCCAGCAAAACCGGCGTCAAGAGGTGCGCCGCCAGCGACCCGACAAACGGCACGATCTGCAAGCCGAAAAAGATGACGAGCAGCACGACGGTCATCGCAATCCACATCCCCGGATTGGTGGCGAACAGCCCCCAACCCTGGCGCAGCCATTCAAAGGCGCTGCCGGCTTCGACCACACGGCTCTCGCCGTTGAAAGCCGGGGCCTGAATCGGAAATGGGTCCATGGCGTCGTCCCTAGAGGCGGCCGCAAGGCCGGCAAGTCAATCGGAGAGGTTCAGGAAGAAAGGAGGAAACCGGAAAAACAACGGGAGCGCAGGCAGCAAATCCGCACCGGCTCCCGATCCCGGACCGTCCCGGTGAACACCGCGCGGACGGCACATGAGCAGGGCGTCAGAAGGTGCCGATCACCCACATCGGGATGCTCAGCCCCGACGTGCCCGGTCCGTCAAGGATGGTGAAGCTGCCGTCGCCCCTCTGGTCGACGAGTTCATAGGGCACACCGTTCTTCGGAATAATCCGGATCTTGTACAGACGGCCATTCACCCGGTATTCCTCGATCGTATCGGTGTCCTGGCGCTTGATCGTCACTTCGGGCTCGACCGACTCGTCGATCACCTCCACGACTGGCGGACGAGCATCCGGCACGGCTGGCGGAGCGGCCGGCGTCTGAACCTGGGCCGAAACCGGTGCGGCGGCACAGGCCAGCAGGAAGACGAAGGGGAGAAAGCGGCGCATGGCAAATAATCCGTTTGGCAATGAGGCGGGGAAACCGAAGGGCGTTGATTGTATTACAAATTGAGCAACATCTCCCGCTCGCACGGCAACGGGGCAAAGCCGCGCGTCTCGTAATGCTTGAAGATGGCCTCGACCACATCGGCCGGTTCATCGATCAACTGGATCAGATCCATGTCTTCGGGCGAAATCATGCCCTCATCAACCAGCCGGTCGCGCAGCCAGTCAACCATTCCCTGCCAGAACGGTGAATGCACGAGGATGATCGGAATCTTCTGGCTCTTGCCAGTCTGCACCAGCGTCAACGCCTCCATCAACTCGTCGAGCGTGCCGAAGCCGCCCGGCATCACCACATAAGCATTGGCAAAGCGCACAAACATGTACTTGCGGGCAAAAAAGTGGCGGAAGGTCTGCGAAATATCCTGGAACCTGTTCGACGTCTGCTCGTGTGGCAGCTGGATGTTGAGCCCGACGCTCGGCGACTTGCCGTGGTAGGCGCCCTTGTTGGCGGCTTCCATGATCCCCGGACCGCCGCCGGAGATGACCGAAAAACCGGCATCCGACAGCAGGCGAGCGATTTCCTCGGTCAGTTTGTAATACGGTGACTCAGGCGGCGTGCGGGCGCTGCCGAAGATCGACACGGCTGGACGAATCGAGGACAGGCGCTGCGTCGCCTCGACGAACTCTGACATAATGCCGAAGACCCGCCAGGCCTCCTGCGAGGCTGTGAACTTGGCTGCCGCGTGATCGGCCAATTCGGGAATTTTGTCTTTTTCGGTCATCTTCTTCTCAATTCTCTTTCACTATGCCTACCTTGCTGCTGGTCGACGCGTCGTCCTACCTTTACCGCGCTTTTCATGCCATGCCCGATCTGCGCAACACGCAGGGCGAACCGACCGGCGCCATCTACGGCGTGCTGAACATGCTACGTCGGCTCGAAGGCGACTACAAGGCGCACGACGTAGCTTACAGGGCGTGCGTCTTCGACGCCAAGGGCAAAACCTTCCGCGACGACTGGTACCCGGAGTACAAGGCGCACCGGCCGCCGATGCCGGACGATCTCGCCCGCCAGATCGAGCCGATCCACGCCTGCATCGAGGCCGCCGGCTGGCCGATCCTGATGGTCGACGGCGTCGAAGCCGACGACGTGATCGGCACCCTGGCGAAACAGGCCGCCGCGCAGGGCATCGACGTCGTCGTCTCGACCGGCGACAAGGATCTGGCGCAACTCGTCGATGCCCATATCACGCTGGTCAACACGATGAGCAACGAGGTGCTCGACGAAGCCGGCGTGTTCGCCAAGTTCGGCGTGCCGCCGGAGCGCATCGTCGACTACCTGAGTCTGATCGGCGACACCGTCGACAACGTGCCCGGCGTCGCCAAGGTCGGGCCGAAGACGGCGGTCAAATGGCTGGCGCAATATGGCTCGCTCGACGGCGTCATCGCCGCCGCGGCCGACATCGGCGGCGTCGTCGGCCAGAATTTGCGGCAGGCGCTCGACTTCCTGCCGCTCGGGCGGCGGCTCGTTACCGTATGCTGCGACGTCGAACTGCCGAAACCACTCGCCGACCTCACGCCACGCCCACAGGACCGCGAAAAGCTGGCCGAACTGTTCGCCCGCTACGAGATGAAATCATGGCTCAAGGAAGTGCAAACGACCCCGGCCAGTGAAACGCCGGCAACACCCACGGCGGCAGCACCTCCGACCAACCTGCTGGCCGACGGCTCGCATCGCGCCGGCTACGCGACGATCCTCGACTGGACGACATTCGACACTTGGCTGAAGAAAATCGAAGCCGCGCCGCTCACCGCGCTCGACACCGAAACGACGAGCCTCGACCCGTTCGCCGCGCGCATCGTCGGCATTTCGTTCGCCGTCACCCCCGGCGAAGCCGCCTACCTGCCGCTCGCCCACGACTACGCCGGCGCACCGGCCCAACTGCCGCGCGACGAAGCGCTGGCCCGCCTGAAACCCTGGCTGGAAGCGGCCACGCACGCCAAGATCGGCCAGAACCTCAAGTACGACCAGCACGTCTTCGCCAACCACGGCATCGCGCTGGCCGGCGTCGCACACGACACGCTGCTGCAGTCCTACGTGCTCGAAGCGGGAAAATCCGGTGTGCGCGGTCACGACCTCGGCCAGCTCGCGTTGCGCCACCTCGGGCTGGAAACCATCGCTTACGAGGACCTGTGCGGCAAGGGCGCCAGCCAGATCGGTTTCAATCAGGTCGCCGTCGAACAGGCCGCCGAATACGGCGCCGAGGACGCCGACCTGTGCCTGCGTCTCAACGAGCGGCTGCTGCCGCAACTCGACGCCAATCCAGGCCAGTTGCACGTCTATCGCGACATCGAAATCCCGGTACGCGACGTTCTGTTTCATATGGAACGCATCGGCGTTCTGATCGACAGTGACCGGCTCGCCCGGCAAAGCCACGAACTCGGCAGCCGCCTGCTGGAACTGGAAAAGCAGGCCTACGAAATCGCCGGCCAACCGTTCAACGTCAATTCGCCGAAGCAGCTCGCCGACATCCTGTTCAACAAGCTCGGCCTGCCGGTGAAGAAGAAAACGCCGTCCGGCACGCCGTCGACCGACGAGGAAGTGCTCTCCGAACTGGCGCTCGACTACCCGCTGCCCAAGGTGCTGCTCGAATCGCGGCAGCTCGCCAAGCTCAAGGGCACCTACACCGACAAGCTGCCGAAGATGGTCAACGCGCAGACCGGGCGCGTGCATACCAGCTACGCGCAGGCCGTTGCCGTCACCGGCCGGCTGGCGTCGAGCGATCCCAACCTGCAGAACATTCCGGTGCGCACCGCCGAAGGGCGGCGCATCCGCTCGGCCTTCATCGCTCCGCCGGGCGCCAGCATCGTCTCGGCCGACTACTCGCAGATCGAACTGCGCATCATGGCCCACCTCTCGGAAGACGCGCGCCTGCTCGACGCCTTCGCCCACGGCGAGGACGTGCACCGCGCCACCGCGGCCGAAATTTTCGGCGTCACGCCGCTCGAAGTCGGCCCCGACCAGCGGCGCGTCGCCAAGGTCATCAACTTCGGCCTGATCTACGGCATGAGCGCCTTCGGCCTCGCCCGCCAGCTCGACCTCGAACGCTCGGCCGCGCAGAGCTACATCGAGCGCTATTTCACCCGCTACCCCGGCGTCGCCAAATACATGGAAAGCACGCGCAACACGGCCAAGATGCATGGCTACGTCGAGACCGTCTTCGGCCGCCGCCTCTGGCTGCCGGAAATCACCGCCGCGCAAGTCGGCCGCCGCCAAGGCGCCGAACGCGCCGCCATCAACGCGCCGATGCAAGGCACCGCCGCCGATCTGATCAAGCTGGCGATGATCGCCGTACACGACTGGATCAAGCGCGAAAAGCTCAAAACTCGCCTCGTCATGCAGGTCCACGACGAACTGATCCTCGAAGTACCCGACGACGAACTCGTGCGCGTACGCGTCGAATTGCCGCCGCTGATGACGCAAGTCGCTCAGTTGCGCGTACCGCTCGCCGTCGAAGTCGGCGTCGGCGCCAACTGGGACGAAGCGCACTAAGGCGCCACGCCACGGCGCCTTCAGACCTGAGGAACTACAGCGCCACCTGCGATCCCAGTTCAACCACGCGGTTCGACGGAATCTTGAAGAAGTTGGCGAAGCTGTTGGCGTTGCGGTACATGGTGGCGAAAAGCAGCACACGCCAGTAGGCCATCTCCTTGCCGCGCTGGACCAGCAAGGTATCGCGGCCGAGGAAGAAGGACGTGGCCATCATGTCGAACTCCAGCCCGAAATGGGCACACAGTTCGAGTGCATGCGGCAGGTCCGGTTCGTCGCGGAAACCGTACTGGACGGTGATCTGCCAGAAATTCTCGTCGAGCGGGTGCACTTCGACGCGATCGATCTCCGGCACGTAAGGCACATCGAAGAACTGGATCGTCACGATCACCATGCGCTCGTGCAGCACCTTGTAGTGCTTGAGGCTGTGCAACATCGTACGCGGCACGCCTTCCGGCCGGCTGGTCAGAAAGACAGCGGTACCGGGAACGCGCGTCGCACCGCCCAACGCCAGACTCGCGATGAATTCGTTCAGGCTGATCGCACTGCCGCCGAGTTTCTCGCTCAGCAATTCCCGGCCGCGTTTCCAGGTCGTCAGCACGCCCAGGACAAACAGGCCGAAAACGAGCGGGAACCAGCCGCCATCAGCAATCTTCAGAGAGTTGGCGGCAAAGAACGCCACATCGACGAGCGCAAAAGGCACGACGCAGGCCAGCGCCCGCCAGCGGTTCCAGCGCCACTGTTGGCGGATGACGACAAAAGCCAGCAGGTTGGTGATCAGCATGGTGCCGGTCACCGCAATGCCGTACGCCGCCGCCAGATTGCTCGACGACTTGAAGCCGAGCACCAGGGCGATCACCGAACCGAGCAACAGCCAGTTGATGGCCGGCAGGTAAATCTGCCCCATCTCCCGCTCCGACGTGTGCAGGATGCGCAAACGCGGCGTGTAGCCAAGCTGGATCGCCTGCTGGGTCAGCGAAAAGGCTCCCGAGATGACAGCCTGAGAGGCGATGACGGTTGCCATCGTCGACAGCAGCAGCAACGGTATCAGCGCCCAGCCCGGCGCCATGCGGTAGAAGGGATTTTCAACGGCGGCCGGGTTGCTGAGCAGCAACGCGCCCTGCCCGAAATAATTGATCAGCAACGCCGGCAAGACGACGGAGTACCACGCGAGCTGGATCGGCCGCCGCCCGAAGTGTCCCATGTCGGCATACAGCGCCTCGCCGCCGGTCAGCACCAGCACGACCGCGCCGAGCGTGAAAAAACCGAGCAGCGGGTTATTTATGAAGAAAGCGATGCCCCACGCCGGATTGAGCGCCCGCACGACGCCGGGCGCCGCCACGATGTTGGTCAGTCCAAGCACGGTGAGCGTCGCGAACCAGAGCAGCATGACCGGTCCGAACAGCTTGCCGACGCTGGCCGTGCCGTGCCGCTGGATGAGGAACAGGCCGGTCAGCACAACAAGCGCCAGCGGGATGACGAGTTGCTCGAAGGCCGGCGTGATGATCGCCAGCCCCTCAACGGCGGAGAGCACCGAAATCGCCGGCGTCACCACGCCGTCGCCATAGAACAGCGCCGCGCCGGCCAGGCCGAGCATGAGAACGATACGGCGTTGCGGTCCGTCCCGCTCATCGCGCAAGGCCAAGGCCATCAGCGCCATGATGCCGCCCTCGCCCCGGTTGTCGGCACGCATGATGAAAGAGACGTACTTGCCGGTGACGACCAGCATCAGGGCCCAGAACACGACGGAGAGGATGCCGAGCACGTTGTCCGGCGTGATCGGCACCGGATGGTGCGGACTGCCGAACGTTTCCTTGAGCGCATAGAGCGGACTCGTCCCGATGTCGCCATAGACGACGCCGAGCGCCGCCAGCGCCAGACCACCGGCGCCGGTCTTGCCGGCGATGGAAGATGATGTGGAATGACTCATGAAAGGTTCCCTTGGTTTTTGAATTGGCGATCGAACGCGTTGTTGCTCAGCTCGGTCGGCTTCACGGCTGGAAGCGATAACCAACGCCCGTTTCGGTAAGCAAGTATTTGGGCTGCGCCGGATCGTCCTCGAGCTTCTGGCGCAGGTGGCCGACATAGACACGCAGATAGTGCGGACTCTCGACGTTGTTGCCCCCCCACACCTCGCGCAGCAAGTGGCGCTGCGTCAGCACCTTGCCGGGGTGGGCGATGAGCAGGCAAAGCAGGTGATATTCGATCGGCGTCAGATGCACCGTTTCCGCACGCCGCGTCACGACGCGCCGCGACAGGTCGACGCGCACGTCGCCGAAGGCGACCACCGGCGAGGCCGCCTCGCCGCGATGCGGACGGCGCAGCAGGGCGCGCGCCCGCGCCAGCAGCTCACCGACCCCGAATGGCTTGGTCAGGTAATCGTCGGCGCCGGCGTCGAGCGCCCAGATCTTGTCGTTCTCGTGCGAACGCGCCGACAGCACGAGGATCGGCGCATCCGACCAGTGGCGGAAATCGCGGATGAAATCAACGCCATTGCCGTCCGGCAGGCCCAGATCGAGCATGACCAGATCGGGAATACATTCGCCGGCGGCGACCAGCCCCTTGCCCGACGTCTCGGCCTCGAAGACGCGGCAGCCCTCATCTTCCAGCGCCGTGCGCACGAAACGGCGGATCTGTTTCTCGTCCTCGACGATGAGCACGATTGGCGCGGCTTCACTCATGTTTCGCTCCCCGGTTGCGGCACGGCCACCTCTTCTTCGATCACCGGCGGCGTACCGAGCGGCAGGAAGAAGGTGAGACATCCACCGCCTTGCGGCAGGTTGCTGGCAGCAATGGCTCCCGCGTGCGCCTCGATGATCGCGCGGCAAATGGCCAGCCCGAGACCGACGCCCGGCGTCGTCGACTCGGCAGCACCGCGCACGAACATTTCGAAGAGCGGCGCCCCATCGCGCACCGGAAAGCCGGGACCGCCGTCGATGACATCGACTCGCGCCCGCCCCTCCTCGACCTGCACGCGAATCTCGATCCCGGCGCCCGGCGGCGAGTATTTGGCCGCGTTCTCGAGCAGGTTGCAAAAGACGCGCTCGATCAGCACCGAATCGAATTCGATCAGCGGCAAGCCGGGCGCCAGCGTCACTTTGACCGGATGCTCGGCGAGCGCCCGGCCGAGCAGCTTGATGCTCGACCCGATCACTTCCTCGATCGGCTGCCACTCCTTGCGCAGCGTGACTTCGCCGGCATGCAGGCGCGCCATGTCGAGCAGATTGCCGACAAGGCTGCACAGCTGTTCCGACTGCTCGCGGATGGCCTCGGCCGTCTCCCGCGCTGCGCTAGATAGCGGCGGCTTGCTCACCGTCAGCGAATCGGCGAGCCCGACCAGCGCCGTCAACGGCGTGCGCAGATCGTGTGAGACCGCCGAGAGAATCGAACTGCGCAACCGCTCCGCAACCATCTGCACCTGCGTGCGCTGGGCGACCTCGACGTAATGCAGGCGCTCGATGGCAATCGCCACCAGTGAGGCCATCGCCTCCAGACGCTGCCGCTGGTCGAGCAGCGCTTCCGTAGCCAGCGTGCTGTCCGCCGGGGCCACGGCAATCACCCCGCGCACGCGCATCGGCGCTTTCAACGGCAGATAAAGCACGGCATAACCGGCGGCCAGCGGCTGGCAGTCGACCGGCCGGCCCTGCTCGAAGGCGATCGTCGCCAGACGCGGCTCGACGCCGACCGACGCCCCGGCCGTTTGCATCCGCCCCGCGCTGTCCGCGAACAGCAGCGCGGCACGTGCATCGAGAACGTTAGCCAGGAAATGGGATGTGCTGTCGACGACCTGCTCGATCGTCAACGCCCCGGTCAAGTCGCGCGCCATTTCGTAGAGCGCCTGCGCCCGCGCGGCTTCGGTCGCCGATTCGTCGGCCTTCTGGCGCAACCCGGCCGTCAGCCGGCCGGTGATGATGGCCACCGCCAGCATGACGGCGAAGGTCACCAGATACTGGCCGTCATTGACCACAAAGGAGAAGCGCGGCGGCACGAAAAAGAAGTCGAACAGCCCGACGCTGAGAAACGCCGCCAGCAGCGCCGCCCGCAAGCCGAGCGTGACGGCGACCAGCAACACCGTGAGCAGGAACAGCATCACGATGTTGGCCAGATCGAGCACATCGCGTAGCGGCGTGGCAACGAGCGCCATCGCGGCACACGCCAGAATGGTCAGCAGATAGCGCTGCCAGCCGGCCAGTCCGGGCCGACCGCTAGCGGGGATGGTTGCAATGGTCCGCATATCGAGCCTCCACGCAACCGCATAAGCGATGCGCGTTCATCAAGAAGGCGGCCATTGTCCGGCGGCGAAAATAAAAAAAGTGTAAATATCCGCGGCCCGGCACCCGCGCTTTCACGCCGACGCGGACCGCTTTTCCGGTTCGTCCCGAATCAGACGCGGAAACGAGTGACCTGCGCCTGCAAACCTTGCGCAATCTGCTCAAGATGTACCGCCGTATCGGCCGTGTGGCGGATCGTCGCCGTGGTTTCCTCGACCATCTGGGCAATCTGTTCGACACGCTGGGCAATCGACGTGCTGGCGCTGCCCTGTTCGTGCGTCGCGTCAGCCACTTCGCGCACGCGCGCTAGCGTCCGCTCGGCACCGTGCTCGATCGCGTGCAACGACTCCGTCGCCGAACGGGCCAGCTGAACGCCGCCTTCGACTTCCGGCAATGCCTCGTTCATCGCCTCGACGGCCCCCGTTGTATCGCCCTGGATGCCGGCGATCATCTGCTCGATCTCGGTCGTCGCCAGCGACGTGCGCTCGGCCAGTTTGCGCACCTCGTCGGCCACCACGGCAAAACCACGCCCCTGCTCGCCGGCCCGCGCCGCTTCGATCGCCGCATTCAAGGCCAGCAGATTGGTCTGCCCGGCAATGTCCTTGATGACGCTGGCGACCGACGAAATCTGGGCCGCCCGCCCTTCGAGGGCACGAATGCGTTCCGAGGCGCCGGACACCGTCGCCGAAATCCGCTGGATCGCCGCCGTCGCCTGCTCGACGCGTTCGCTGCCTTCGCTGGCGAGCGCCATCGCTTCGCGCGAGTCACTCTCCGTCTCGCGCGCGCTGTCAGAAATGTGGGTCGAGCTGACCGTCAATTCCTCGATCGCCGCCGCCATCGCCGAAGTGGCATCGGATTGCTCGCTGGCCGCCCGCGATACTTCGGTCGACGCATGGTTGATCTGTTCGGCGTTATCGACCAGCTGATTGGCGCTGCTGTTGATTTCGCGCACCAGTTCGCGCAGCGAGGCGACCATCGCATCGAGCGCATGCAGCAGGCTGCCGCGCGGCGCCGCACCAACGGACGCGGTGAGATCGCCGCCGGCGACGCGCTGCATGACGGCCACCGCCTCGGTCGGCTCTCCGCCGAGCTGGCGCAGGATGCCGGACCCGATCCGCCAGCCGAAGAAGCTGAGCAACAGGACGAGCAGCAGGGAAACGCCACCGAGCAGCAGCGCCGCCTGCCGGTATTGCGTATCGACGTCATCGATATAGATGCCGGTCCCGAGCACCCAGCCCCACGGTTTGAACAACGCGGTGTAGGCCAGCTTCGGCTCCGGCGTTTGCTGACCGGCGCGGGGGAACCAGTAATCGAGAAAACCGCCGCCATTGACCGCCGTCGACACAATGGCCTGGATGAGCAATTTGCCGTTGGCATCCTTCATGTCGGCCTTGTTCTGTCCTTCGAACTCGACTTTCGGCGGCAACAACACATAGACGTGGTTGGTATCGAGCACAAAGTAGTAGTCGTTGCTGCCGTAGCGCAGGTTGCGCAGGCTTTCGCGGGCGGCGTTTTTCGCCTCCTCCTCGGACAATTTCCCTTCTTGCGCCAGCTTCTGGTGATGCTCAAGCACACCCATGCCGATCTCGATGATATTTTTTGTCTTGTCGCGCCGATCCTCCATCATGCTGTCTTTCAACTGCAGCAAGGCAATGAAGCACAAGACGAGCAGGCCCACCAGCGTCAGCCCGACCAGCAACTGCATGCGTGTCGATACACGCAACGAGTTCAACCCACCCATATTTCCCCCTTTTGACGTTTTAGCGGCGAAAGAAGCGCGAAGCGCGCTCCCGCCAACCGGAAAGATTAGACGCCGAAGCGGAAAACGAAGCAACCGCCCCGCCATCCTGCGGGGCACTGATCAATTGATGGCGGGAAGAAAATCAGACAGGAGTGCCGGAATCCGGCTTGTCGGCGCGAAACAGATGCAGGTGCACCACCTTCCCGTGCGCGGCTTTTTCGCGTGCTTCGGGTTGAACTTTGGCGCCGGGGCGGAAATAACCGGTAGCATGCTTTTTACGCAAGACCGCGAGTCGCTCGACGACATTCAAGTCGGCCGGGATTTTCAGCGGCCTGACAGTTTTGCTCATGTATCCGGTCCTGCTTTCTTCGATTCTTTTGTGGCAACAAAGCCCCCGAGCGCTGGCGACGAACGAGCCAACACGGTGCCGCTTCGTCCAAGGCACGCATGCAAAAACAATCGGGATTTTTAATTCGGGGCGCCTGCTTTATGGCGCCAATCAACAGCCGTAAGGCTGGAGCGGGAGACGAGTCTCGAACTCGCGACCTCAACCTTGGCAAGGTTGCGCTCTACCAACTGAGCTACTCCCGCAGGGTCACAATCAGCTTGACCTGCTTTTTTTTGGCTCCCCGACCTGGGCTCGAACCAGGGACCTACGGATTAACAGTCCGGCGCTCTACCAACTGAGCTATCGGGGAATCGTCCAATCACTTCAGGCAGCACCGCCTGAAAGGAGCGCGATTATAGCCTTGTCTGGAAAAAATGTGCACTCCGATCACACATTTTTTTCTTCAAAAAAAACGCATCGCCGAAATCAGGGGATGCACATCCATCACGCGACGATCAGTGGTTGCAAATCTTCTCGGGCTGTGTGTTGAAGCCGGAACCGCTGACGCTCTCGACAAATTTGCCCTTGGCGGCAAGAAAATCAATCAGTTGCTCTGCCGTCATATCCTGCGCGCTGCAGGTATGAAAGCGCGCCTCCGCGCCAAACCGCGCCTCGACGGCTGTTTTCAGACTTTCGCGGGAGAAACCGCCGCCCTGTTCCAGCATGAAATGCATGACGTCGTGACCGTGGATCGATTCGCTCATGAGGGTCTCCTGTTTAGTAAGTTGATTGCAATGGCCGAAATTCTATAGCTCAATCACCAGATCGCCCTTGGCCACGGAACTGCAGGCCAGCACGTAGCCGGCTTCGATCTCTTCCGGCGTCAGCGGCAATGCGCTGCCCGAGTCAACCTCGCCCGCGGCGACCTTGCATTTGCAGGAGCCGCACACGCCGGTGCGGCAGGCACCGATGATCGGCAACCCCTCGCGTTCGAGCACATCGAGCAGCAGTTCTCCTTCGGCGATTTCGGCTGTCTTGCCGAAGGCCGGAACGTTGAGACTGAAGCGTTCGGCGCTGACCGGCACGCCAACTGACACGTCAGCCGCAACGGGCGCGAAGTTTTCACGATGGATGGCGGATTCCGGAACACCGGCCGCGCACAGCCAATCGCTGACCGAGTCCATGTAATGCTCCTGCCCGCACAGATACGCCCGGATACCGGCCCCTTCCGGCAGCAGGCTTTGCACCCGCCCGGCGTCGAGCCGGCCATGATGGCAGGACATCCTTCCCTGCGGCTGGGTCAGGAACAGATGCAGTTTCAGGTTGGCATGGGCTTCAGCCATTGCCCGCAATTCTTGGCGAAAGATGAAATCGTCCTCGCTGCGTGCGCTGTGAAAGAAGTGAATTTCGGTATCGGCGCGGTTTTCCAGCAGCCAGCGCGTCATCGACATCATCGGCGTGATGCCGCAACCGGACGAAAACAACGCCACGCTGCCCGCCACGTCATCGGGGCGGAGGGCGAAATCGCCGGCCGGGGCCAGCGCCGGCAGTTCCACGCCCGGCTGCACGTTGTCGAGCAGCCAGTTGGAGACCCGTCCGCCGGCGACGCGCTTGACGGTGATCGACAGCGTTTCCGGCCGCGTCGGACTTGACGAGATCGAGTAGGCGCGCCAGAGCGTCTTGCCGTCGATGGCTGCGCCGACCGAAACGAACTGGCCGGGCAGGAAATCGAAAAATTGCGCCGACGGCGCGGCCAGTTCGAACGTCGCCGTATCGTGCGTTTCCTCGGTGCGGGAAATGCAGGTCAGCGGCGTTTCGCCTTGCCAGAAAAGGTGGTGTTCTGCGATTGCGTTCATGGTGAAAAACTCGAAAGGAAGCGCTTTCGACGCAGAGATCGCAGAGGGGCGGAGAACGCAGAGAAAAACCAGGTTTCACCCAGTGGGCGATAACACTTTCCTGAATTTTTCTCTCTTCTTTTTCCCCGGTTTTCTCTGCGAACTCTGTGTGCTCTGCGCACTCTGCGTTGAAAGCGGTTACGAGGTTTATGCTTTGGAAACCGCTCAGGCGGCCAGCATTTCCTTGAGGTCGTCTTCGACGTTCGAGATCAGGCGCAGGCCGAACTGCTGGTTGAGCACGCCGACGAGGTTCGGCGTGAGGAAGCCGGGCGCGGTCGGGCCGACGCGGATGTCCTTGATGCCGAGCGACAGCAGCGTGAGCAGGACAACGATAGCCTTCTGCTCGAACCACGACAGCACCAGCGACAGCGGCAGCTCGTTCACACCGCACTCGAACGCATCGGCCAGCGCCAGCGCCAACTGGATCGCCGAGTAGGCATCGTTGCACTGACCGATGTCGAGGAAGCGCGGGATGCCGTTGATCTCGCCGAATTCGAGGGTGTTGAAGCGGAACTTGCCGCAGGCGAGCGTCAGCACCAGCGCATCCTGCGGCACCGCCTTGGCCAGATCGGTAAAGTAGGTACGCTCGGATTTGTCGCCGTCGCAACCGCCGATCAGGAAGAAGTGCTTGATGTTGCCGGCCTTCACCTGTTCGATGACCGCCGGCGCGGCACCCATCAGCGCGTTGCGCGCAAAACCGGTGGTGGTGTAAACCGGCGCGGCGTCTTCGGTGAAGCCCGGTTGCTCCAGTGCAGCATCGATCGCGGCGGAGAAGTCGTTGTCGTCGATGTGCGTGACACCGGGCCAGCCGACGATGCTGCGCGTGAAGATGCGCGCGCCGTACTGGCCGACGTTCGGGTCGATGATGCAGTTCGAGGTCATCACGATGCTGCCCGGGAAGGCGGCGAATTCCTTCTGCTGGTTCTGCCAGGCGGTGCCGTAGTTGCCGACCAGATGCGGGTACTTCTTGAACGCCGGGTAGGCGTGCGCCGGCAGCATTTCGCCGTGCGTGAAGACGTTGATGCCCTTGCCTTCGCTCTGTTGCAGGATCAGTTCGAGGTCGTGCAGGTCGTGGCCGGAAACCAGGATCGCCTTGCCCTTGACCGGCACCGTGTTCACGCGCGTCGGTTCCGGGTGGCCGAAGGTTTCGGTCTCGCCCTTGTCGAGCATTGCCATGATGCGGTAGTTGAGCTTGCCGATGTCCATCGCGCACTGGAACAGCGCCCCCATGTCGGTCGGCTGCGTGCCGAGGAAGGCCATGAATTCGTGATACTTGCCAGCGACTTCCGCATCGGTCTGGCCGAGCACGCGAGCGTGTTCCATGTAGGCGGCCGCGCCCTTCAGGCCGTACAGGCAAAGCAGGCGCAGGCCGATCACATCCTCGCCGACTTCCTTCTTCTGACGGTTCAGCGCGAATTGCAGCGCATCGCTGAGCATGACGGTCTTGGCATCGGGCAGCTTGTAGTGTGCCGCGGGCGGCAGCGCTTCCGGCGTCACGCCCTGCGCCGCGCAAGCCGCCTCGTAGCGGCGGCGCAGATCGTTGCGATAGGCTTCGGCACGACGGCTGAAGTCGATGATGCGGTCGGCGTCGAAGTTGACGTTGGTCAGCGTCGAAAAGAAGGCTTGCGGCGCATAGTTGTCGATTTCCGCATCGACGATGCCGAGCTTGCGCGCTGCCACCGCGTAGGTGGAAACGGCCTGTAGCAGATGCACGAGCATGTCCTGCAGATCGGAAACTTCGCCGGTCTTGCCGCACATGCCGCGCGCGTAGCTGCAGCCGGCGTCGCCTTGGGGGGTACGGATGGTGTGTTCGCATTGCACGCAAAACATGGACAGCTCCTTTGATCGAATTGGGGATGAAATCGACAAGAGCTATTGCGAGAAGCGTGCCAACGCGGCAACACCTTGTTTTTACTGCATATTGTCTGCACGAGCAGTGCAAAGCGGGTCTTAATGACGCAAGGCGAATCGCGTCATTAAGACTCTGACAAGTCATAATGACTCAGCCGTACCCCGCCTGCACGGGGCCGGGCTATTTTCTGGCGTGCTGGCGGGCAACGTACATTCCGCTGCCGGCGATGATCAGGATTCCCAACAGCGTGCCCGGGTCGGGTATTTCACCGAACGCCACGCTACCGAACAGAACGGCCCACACCAGATGCGTATAGGTGAACGGCGCCGCGACGGCGGGACCCATGCGTTGGAAGGCCTCGATCAACAGGTAATGCCCGACCCCGGTGGAAATGCCGAGGCAAACCATGAGCAGCGCGTGATTCAGGCTCGGCATCGTCCAGCCAGGTTGCCAGGCAAAACTAGTGACAACGACACCGACCAGACCGGTAATGAAATGGGTGGTTAATGGATGCTCGGCGCCTTTGAATTTGCGCGTCAGGATCTGGTAGAAGCTGTAGCAAACCGCCGAAAAGAAGGGAAAGAGCACCGCCCAATTGAGCGCCGCACCACCGGGACGAACGATGACGAGCACGCCGATGAAGCCGAACAGCACGGCCATCCAGCCACGGAAATCGACCTTTTCGCCGAGCAGCGGCGAAGACAGCGCCGTCACCAGCAGCGGCGCCAGGAAATTGATGGCGGTGGCGTCGGCCAGCGGGATATAGCGCAAGCCGTTCATGAACAGGAAGGTAACGACGACGAGCAGCAAGGCGCGCACGATCTGCAGAAATGGCCGACTCGTTTTCAACAGCTGCCAGCGCATGCGCGGGCCGAACACGGCCAGCATGAACGTCGCGTGCGTCAGGTAACGCACCCAGAGCAGTTCCGGCACCGGGTAATAACGGGCGAGATACTTGGACAGCGCGTCGTAGATGGCGAAGAACAGCATGGTCACCAGCACGAGTGCGATACCTTGCTTTTTCTCCGAACCCAGCCAGCCGGAACCGGAGGCACGAAGGTCTTGGGCGATTTGATTATTCATTTTTCGTGAAGTTGGCAGGAAGTCAGTCAGTTCAAGATATCAACATATCCGGGCGATGGCCATCAGCCGCTCATCCCCGGCCGCTCATTTCCAGCCTTTTTGCCAGCCGTTGCAGATTGGCCCGATCGAGCCCCAGACGCTTGGCGGCCTGCGTCCAGTTGTTCTCACAGGCATCGAGCGCCGCCCGGATCAGCTGGCGCTGGTAGGCGTCCACCGCCTCGCGCATGCCGGTTTCCGGCAGAGCTGGCACGACAGGCGGCGACGCCGACTCGACCTCGGCGCCACCTGTCGCGCCAGACAAACCGAGATCGCCCGGCCGGACGACGACCTTCTCCGGATCGCGTTGCGCCGCTTTCAGGCCGGCGCGCAGCAGCAGATGTTCCAGTTCGCGCACGTTGCCCGGCCAGTCGTAGGCGGCCAGCGCCGCCAGCGACAACGGGTGCAGGTCGATGCGCTCGATGCCGAGCTTGTGCCGCGCCGCATCGAGAAAATAACCGGCGAGCACGGCCAGGTCTTCGCGATGCTCGCGCAATGGCGGTACCGCAATCGGGTAGACATGCAAGCGGTGGTAGAGGTCGCTGCGGAAACGCCCGGCCTCGACCTCGTGCAGCAGGTCGCGATTGGTGGCGGCAATGAGGCGCACATCGACGCGAATGATCGCGTCGGCGCCGACGCGCTGGATCTCGCCCTGCTGCAGGGCGCGTAGCAGTTTCGCCTGCAGGCTCAGCGGCAGTTCACCGATTTCGTCGAGGAACAGCGTGCCGCCATGCGCCAGTTCGAACTTGCCGGCGCGATCCGACGTGGCGCCGGTGAACGCGCCTTTCTTGTGGCCAAAGAGTTCGCTTTCGGCCACCGATTCCGGCAGCGCCGCGCAGTTGATCTGCACCAGCGCCTGCTCGCTGCGTGGCGACAGGGCATGCACGGTGCGCGCCACGAGTTCCTTGCCGGTGCCGGTCTCGCCGGTAATCAGCACGGCCAGGTCGGTGGCGGCGACCATGGCGATTTCCTGACGCAGGCGGCTCATCGCGCGGCTGTTGCCGATCAGGTTGCCTTCGCGCCGCAACGCCTCCTGCATCAGGTCGCGAGCAATCGCCCGCTGCCGTTCGCTGGCCTGCTCAAGCGCACGGATCAGCGCGACGTTGCGCAGCGTCGCGGCGGCCAGCGCAGCAAACGCGGCAACGGTCGAATCGGGCAATCGGTCGAAGGCATGGGCGTCGAGCGCATCGAGCGTCAGCACGCCGACCAGCTCGCGGTCGACGTGCAGGCTGGCGCCGAGGCAGGCATGCACCGGCATTTCGTGTTCGGCGTCGTCGGCGAGCAGACCGTCGAACGGATCGGGCAATTCGCTGCCGGCCGGGAAGCGCACCGGGTTCACCGAAGCGAGAATCGCTGCCAGACGCGGGTGCGCCGCGGGGTCGAACCGCCGCCCCATCAGGTCCGGCGCCAGTCCGTGGCTGGCCATCGGCACTAGCACGCCGTCCTGCAGGTGCATGAGCGTCACGGCGTCGCAAGGCAACACCGAACCGATCGCATTGACCAGCCGCTGGAACTGGATTTCGCCGGGCATGGTGTTGGAAAGATCGACGGCGATCTGCCACAGGGCGCGGTCGATGGCTTGCTGGAAACGCATGGTATTGGGCGGCTGACAGGTGAAGCGCAGAGTATATATAGAAGCAAGCAGGTGCATTACGCGCGTCGCACACCGCCAAACCGGTGGCTGCTGCACACCACAAACCAGGCTAACCAGCACACCCCGCGCTCAGCAAGTACGCGCAGAACCCAAGAAACGGTTTCCTGTTACGAAGGACCGCTCCCGGCCGCCTTTTTCTCGGCGGGAAGGCTCAACTTCTCCGCCTCCGCCACCCAGCCGCCGCCCATGGCCTTGTACAGGTTGATCGCGGCCTGAAGTCGCGTCTGTTGCGTCTGGGTATATTGCAACTGGGCATTGAACAGGCTGCGCTCGGCATCGAGGACTTCGATATAGCTGGTGTAACCATTGTCGTAGCGCAGCCGCGCGGTGTCAGAGTATTGCTGCAGCGCTTCGACCTGAAGGCGCTGCGTGGCCAATTGGGCGCGGGTTCTATCCTGGTCGATCAGCGCATCATTCACCTCGCGGAAGGCGTTCTGGATCGCCTTCTGGTAGGAAAGCAATGCCTGCTGCTGCTGCGCCTCGGCAACCTGAACCTGGCCGGCAAGCAGCCCGCCGGTGAAAATCGGCAGGTTTATCGCCGCGCCATACTGCCAGACCTTCGCCGGACCGCTAAAGAGATCGGAAAGATTGCTGCTGGCCGAACCCAACAAACCGGTCAGCGAAATGGTCGGGTAATAAGCCGCCTTGGCAGCACCGATCTGCGCGTTGGCGGAGATCAGGAGCTGTTCAGCTTCCAGAATGTCCGGGCGACGCTCCAGGAGACTTGAGGGCAAGCCTTCCGGGGTGGCCGGCGGCATCAATTCATCAATCGTTTTTCCACGGGCAATCGGCCCCGGATTACGACCGAGCAAGACGCTCAGTGCGTTTTCCTGCTGCACGATCGATTTTTCGAGCGACGGGATGGTCGCCAGCGCCTCTTCATACTGCGACTTGTTCTGGCTCAGTTCGAGCAGCGAAATCACGCCACCCGCATAGCGATCCTGAAACAGTTTGTACGAACCTTCCCGGGCCTTCGCCGTACTGACCGCGATCTCCAGTTGCCGGTCGAGGTCGCGCAAATTGATATACGCACTGGCCACGTTGGCGACCAGCGAAAGAATGACGCCCTGTCTTCCTTGCTCGCTGGCAACGAGCTGGGCGCGCGCCGCTTCGCTCTGGCGGCGGATCTTGCCCCACAGGTCAATTTCCCAACTGGCTCCGAGAAACGCGTCATACGTGTTGTAGACGTCCTGCACGCTCGTGCCGGGTAGGGTGTTTTTTTGTTTTGCGGCATCGTAGCCCGCACCGATTTGCGGGAATAAGGCGGAACGGGTAATGCCGTAGCGACCCGCATACTCATCGATGCGTGCGATGGCGATTAACAGATCCTTGTTCTCACGCAGTGCCGTAGCCACCAATTCGTTGAGCACCGGATCATCAAACTGCTCCCACCATGGAGTATTGGCCAAGTCCTTTGCGCCCTCGTCGGTGAGTCGCCAAGCCTGGGGCGTATCGACCGCCGGTCGGTAATAGTCAGGCCCGATCATGCAGCCGCCCGTCAGCAGCGCCAGCAACGTGATGGATGTCGAGGCAATCTTACGCATGATCGTCGCCTCCTTCCTTGACCGGGGCAGCGTGGGGTGGCGCCTCCCCTTCCCCTTTGCGGCCGAGTTTCTCGACCACATAGAAAGTGACCGGCACGATGAAAATGGCGATGAACGACGCGGCCAGCATGCCGCCGATCACCGTGCTGCCCATCACCTGCCGCGAAATCGAGCCGGCGCCCTGAGCGATGGCCAGCGGCACGCAGCCGAGGATGAAGGCGAACGAGGTCATCAGGATCGGCCGCAAACGCAGACGGGCGCCTTCGAGCGTCGCTTCGATCAGCGTGCGCTCGCCTTTTTCAGACTCCATCTTGGCGAACTCGACGATCAGGATGGCGTTCTTGGCGGCCAGGCCGATGAGCATGACGAGACCGATCTGGGCATAGACGTTGTTTTCCTGGCCCCGCATGAGCAGCGCTGCAAAGGCACCAGCGACCGCAATCGGCGTGCCGAGCAGCACCGAGAACGGCAGCGACCAGCTTTCATACTGCGCGGCGAGGATCAGGAACACACAAAGCAGCGAGAAGGCGAAGATCACCATCGGCGAGATGCCCTGCTGCGCTTTCTGTTCCTGATACGACATGCCCATGTAGTCGTACCCCATTTCCTTGGGCATCGTCTCGGCGAACACTTCCTCGAGCGCGCGCATGACCTGCGCTGAACTCACGCCCGGCGCGCCGGAAGCGTTGATCTGGGCGCTGCGGTAGAGGTTGTAGCGCATGGTGAATTCCGGTCCGGAAATACGACGGATCGTTGTCAGCGCCGAGAGCGGAACTGATTCGCCCTTGGCATTGCGCACATAAAACTGTCCGACGTTCTCGATATTCGTCCGGTAGTCTCCCTCCGCCTGGATGTAGACCTGCCATTGGCGGCCGAAACGGTTGAAGTAGTTGATGAAGCCGCTGCCGAGGAAGCTCTGGAGTGTCTTGTAGACGTCCGAGATATTCACCCCTTGCTTGAGCACCTGATCGCGGTCGACGTCGATGAAGATCTGCGGCACGGTTGGACGGAAAGTTGTCGAAACGCCCGCCAATTCGGGCCGCTTTCTGGCCGCTTCGACAAACTTGGCCGTATTTTCTGCGAGGTACTCGATGTCCTTGCCGGCCCGATCCTCAAGGATGAACGTTGCACCGCCCGACGTGCCGACGCCGGGAATCGCCGGCGGCGGGAACGAGAAGCCGATGGCGCCGGGCAGGCTGCCCAGCTTCTTGGACAGCGCCGCCTTGATCGCCTCGTACTTTTCCTCCGGCGCCTGGCGTGCCGACCATTCTTTCAGCGTCACGAAGAAGAAGGCGCTGTAGGTATTGGTCACCGAACTCAGCATGTTGTAGCCGACGACGGTCGTCGCGTATTCGACGCCCGGCGTAGACAGAATGAGTTCTTCGGCCTGTTTGGCAATTTCACTGGTGCGCTGCAGCGAAGAGGCGTCGGGCAGCTGGACAGCGGCGAAGACGTAGCCCTGATCCTCGTCGGGCAGGAAGCCGGTGGCGACGGATTTACCGAACAACCCGGCGACGGCAGCGACGGCGATCAGGAAGATCATGCTGAGAACGCTCTTCCTGATGGCGAAACGGCAGACGCCGACGTAGCCATTCGTCACCTTGCCGAAGCCGCGATTGAACCAGTCGTAGAACCTCTGCACCGGGCCGTTGCTCTTGGTTTTCGGCTTGAGCAGCATGGCGCACAGGGCCGGACTCAGCGTCAGTGCGTTGAACGCCGAGATGATCACCGAGATGGCGATAGTGACAGCGAACTGCTGGTAAAGCTGACCGGTAATTCCGGGGATGAAGGCGGTCGGCACGAACACGGCGGCCAGGATGACGGCAATGGCGATGACCGGGCCGGTCACCTCTTCCATGGCCTTGAACGTCGCTTCCTTCGGCGACAAACCGTGCTCGATGTGATGCTCGACGGCTTCGACGACGACGATCGCGTCGTCAACGACGAGGCCGATCGCCAGCACCAGCCCGAACAGCGAGAGCGTGTTGATCGAGAAGCCGAACATCGGGAAGAGCATGAAAGTGCCGACCAGCGACACCGGAACCGCAAGTAGCGGGATCAGCGTGGCACGCCAGCCCTGCAGGAAGAGGAAGACGACGAGAATGACGAGCACCAAGGCTTCGATCAGCGTGTGCTTGATTTCATTGATGCCTTCGGTAATCGACAGCGTGGTGTCCAGCGCCACGACGTAGTCGAGATCGGGCGGGAAACCTTCCTTGATCTTCTCCATGACCGCCCGGGCGCCGGCCGCCGCTTCGATCGCGTTGGCACCCGGCATCTGGTAGAGGGCGATGACGGCCGCCGGCTTGCCGTTCAGCCGGCCCAACTGGCTGTAGGTCTGGGCGCCGAGTTCGATGCGTGCCACATCCTTGACCCGGACGATCGATCCGTCGGTATTGGCACGCAGGACGACCTCGCCAAATTCTTCCGGACTTTGCAGCCGCCCTTGGGCACGGACGGCGTAGGTGAATTCCTGCCCGGCCGGCACCGGTTCGGCCCCGACCGTACCGGCCGGATTGACCGTGTTCTGGGCACTAATCGCGTTGGTGATTTCGGGAATCGTGATATTGAGCTTGGCCAGTTGATCCGGGCTGACCCACAGGCGCATGGCGTACTGCCCGGCACCGAACACGGTGACGCTGGCGATGCCCTTGACCCGCGTCATCTGATCGTTGATGTTGATGTACGCGTAGTTGGCGAGAAAGACGTTGTCGTAGGTTCCGTTCGGCGAGGTCAGCGCGAACATGATCAACGGCGAGGCCGTCGACTTGGCCACCGTGACACCGTAGTTGCGCACGTCGGCCGGCAGCTGCGACTCGGCTTGTCCCTGGCGCATCTGCGTCAGCAACTGGTCGGTGTTGGAGTCGGTGGCGACGTCGAAGTTGACCGTCAGCGTCGACTGGCCGTTATTGGCGTTGACCGAGTACATGTAGTTCATGTTGTCGACGCCGGACATCTGCTGTTCGATCGGCGTCGCGACGGACTGCTCGACGGTCAGGGCATCGGCACCGGTGTAGGTGCTGTTGACCTTGATTTCCGGCGGAACGATGTTGGGAAACTGCGCGGTCGGCAGGCCGGACATGGCGACCAGTCCGATGATGGTCATCAGGATGGAGATGACCATCGCCACGATCGGGCGATTGATAAAAAACTTGGACATGGCGGCTTACCCCTTCGCTGGCGCAGGCGATTCCGACGCAGCCGGCCCGAATGGTTTGGGAGTGACGATAGCGCCGGCGCGCACCTTTTGCGTTCCCTCAACCACGATTTTCTCGCCCGGCTTGAGCCCTTCCTTGATGATCCAATCCGAACCGATCCGCTCACCCGGCTTGACCTGCCGCAGATCAACCTTGTTGCCTTCGCCAACCACGGCGATCAGATACTGGCCCTGAATTTCGGTAACGGCACGCTGGGGCACGAGCAACGCGCCCTTGTCCACTTCAAGCGTCGCCCTGATCTTGGCAAACTGCCCGGGACGCAAACGGCCGTCGGGGTTGGCAAACAGCGCCCCCACCTTGAAGGTGCCGGTCGTCGGGTCAACCTGTCGGTCCATCAGGCCGAACTTCCCCGGCTTGGGGTAGGTACTGCCATCGACGAGAATCAGCTCAAGCGGGAGATCCTTGCGCGTGCCCGCCTGTTCTCCCTGATTGAATTGCAGGTACTCGCGCTCGCTGATGTTGATGTACACCTTGATCGGATCGACCGACGATACGGTCGTCAATTCGGTTTGCGCGGTGGGACTCAGCAGGTCACCAATTTGCGCCTTGGCGATCCCGGCAATACCGTTGATCGGGGAAACAATTCGGGTGAACTCCAGATTGAGCCTGGCCGTATCCAGCGCTGCCGTGGCTTGGTCAAGGAGCGCGCGTGCCGATAATTCTGAGCCGATGGCATCGTCCAGGTCCTTGCGGCTAACGGCATTCTTTTCAGCCAGCGGCCTGATGCGCGCCAGGTTGGCCGCGGCGGTCGCGTGATTGGCCAGCTGCTGGCTGCGCGCCGCCTTGGCCTGATCGACAGCCGCCTGGAACGTACGCGGGTCGATTTCGAAGAGAACCTGCCCCTTCTTGACGACATCGCCTTCGCGGTAGTTCTGCTTGATGAGATAGCCAGTGACCTGAGGCCGGATCGTCGCATTGATGTCACCGTCGATCGAGCCGACCCACTCGCGATAAATCGGCACGTCCCTCCCTTCCACGCTAAGAACTTCGACCAGCGGCGGAGTGGGCGCGGGCGGTGCGGCTTTCTCGCAGCCAGCAAAAAGGGCCACGACCAAACAAGAAAAGCCGATGGAAATTCTCTTAAGAGAAAGAGCACTCGGAGAACGACTCAATCCACGCAGCTTCATGGCCCCTCCCACTATGAATATAGCGTTCGATGCGAAGTCGATATTGACGATCGTTCTATAAGAAAAGCAGAAGGGTTAGGTCAGCGCAATCTTTTTGTCAACTTTGACGAAAGTGTCAGCACTGGCCTGCCCATCGGAAAAACTGGAAAACCCGACACTGTCTGACCATACTGTAGTTCATCCGAGTCGGCCAATTCGTTGCAATTCAATGCCTAACAGGAGATTCTGTCCATGAAAAACAGACATGCAAAGACGCTGCCCGTGGATAACGCCAACAACAAAGGCACGGAAAGCAAGCCGAAGCTCAAGGCCAAGCAGTACGAAAAACTCCTGCTCGAACTGCAGGCCGAGCTTTGCGCCGTTCAGGACTGGGTGGTCGCCACCGGCCAGCGCATCATCATCCTGTTCGAGGGCCGCGATGCCGCCGGCAAGGGCGGTACCATCAAGGCAATCACTGAACGGGTCAGCCCGCGCGTGTTCAAGATCGTCGCCCTGCCGGCACCTTCCGACCGCGAAAAGACGCAGATATACATTCAGCGCTATATGGCGCATTTTCCCGCCGCCGGAGAAGTGGTGATCTTCGACCGCAGCTGGTACAACCGCGCCGGCGTCGAACGGGTCATGGGATTCTGCAACGAAAAGCTGACTCACCGCTTTCTGGAGTTATGTCCGTTTTTCGAGAAACTGATCATCGAGAACGGAATCATCCTGCTCAAATACTGGCTGGAAGTCAGTGACGGGGAGCAGGAGCGCCGCTTCCGGGCGCGCATCGACGATCCGGTACGGCAATGGAAGCTCTCGCCCATGGACCTCCCCTCGCGCGAACGCTGGTACGACTACTCGCGCGCACGCGACGAGATGCTGGAGGCCACCGACACAGACTGGTCGCCCTGGAACATCGTCGATAGCAACGACAAGAAGCGGGCCCGCCTCAATCTGATCTCGCATCTGCTGAAGCAGCTTCCCTACGAGAAGCAGCCGCGCAAGAAGGTCAAGCTTCCCAACCGGATCACAAAGCACGCCTACGACGATGCCGCGCCCATGGTCCATCGGCGTTGGATCCCGATGAAATACTGAAGAATTGACCGCCGGGCCTGCCGCCTGCCGCTTGATCGCATGCGGTGGGCGGATTGCGTTTCCCGAAAAATCCGTGTATTCCATGCAAATTCCAATGCTCCCGGAGTTTGCATGTACCCATCGATCATCACGGAAACGGACGCTGCCGTCGGCATCATCACGCTCAACCGCACCGAGCGGCACAACGCCCTCGACGAGCGGCTGATTGGTGAATTGACCACCGCCCTGCTCGAAATGGAGGCGGACCCGGCGATCCAGGTAATTGTTCTCTCGGCGGCGGGAAAGAGCTTCTGTGTCGGTGCCGATATCGGCTGGTTAAGGAAGGCCGCCAGCCATTCGTTCGAGGAAAATCTGCGCGACGCCCGCTATTTCGCCCACTTGCTGGCCACCCTGAACGAACTCTCGAAGCCGACCATCGCCCGTATTCAAGGTCCGGCTTATGGTGCCGGCATCGGCCTGATCGCCGCCTGCGATATTGCCCTGGCAACCTACGATGCGGAGTTCGCCTTTACCGAGGTGAGACACGGCGTCGTGCCGTCCGTGATCAGCCCCTATATCCTCGCCGCCATCGGCCCCCGCTATGGCCGCCGCTACATGCTTTCGGCCGAACGCTTCTCGGCGGCCGAAGGGTATCGCATCGGGCTATTGCACGAGATCGTGCCGGATGAAGAACAACTCGACGACGCCATCGGCGAAATCATCGACAGCCTGCTCAGGAACAGCCAAGGCGCTCAGTCCGAATGCAAGGCACTGATCCACTCTGTCGCTGCTCGCCCCATCGACGAATCGGTGATTGAACGTACGGCACAGCATGGCGCGAACCTGCTCCTCTACGGCGAAGGCGATAAGGACATCGGCACCATCGCTGACGACTAGATCCGCAACGTTTCCGAAATAATTGAACAACGAGAACTCTTCGAAAATTGACTTGTCCGATGGGCGGTGTCTTATCGAGTTCCTGCAATGACCCAATCTGCCGCTACCGCCAAAGAAACCCCCAATGTTGCGTCGCCTTGTGTTCGCCTCTGTGGCCTGGATGCCGAAACGGGCTTATGTCGCGGATGCTTCCGTACCCTCGACGAAATCACCGGCTGGTGGAAAGGCTCGGACGAAGACCGGCTAGCGATACTCGCCGCCGTTGAACGGCGCCTTCAGACAGCAAGGTAGAATCCGTTCCTTCGCCAATCACGGAGAAGGAGAACCGCGAATACCATGACAACCGACGCCGAAGAAAACCCGATCATCTGCCTCAACTATTGTGTCTACGACGAGGAAACGGGCTATTGCCTGACATGTGGCCGGCCACCGATCCCGGTAACGCCGTGGATTCCAAACATCCCGGTCACGCCACCGGCAACGCCCGCCGAGGACGAAACGCACTAAACGGGCAGTTCGCCTGACGCCGTGCTTTCCGGCGTATTTCCCGACAAGCCTTCATGACTTGGCCGCGCCTTCGCTTGACGCACACCGGCGGATCTTTTGTTCAATCCTCACCAATGGCTATCCGACCGCCAATCGCTGCTCGACGAGCCGCACCCAATAGCTGACGCCATAAGGCAAAACATCGTCATTGAAGTCGTAGTACGGATTGTGCAGGGAGCAGCTGCCCGTCCCGGCGCCGTTGCCGAGCCAGACGTAACAACCGGGTTTTTCGCGCAGCATGTAGGCGAAATCTTCAGCGCCCATCGAGGGCAGCTCGTGACGCCTGACCCGCGTTTCGCCGACGACGGATTTTGCGGCGCGCAGACAAAAATCGGTTTCCGTCGGATTGTTGATCGTCGGCGGATAGCGGTGATCGAAAACCGCCTTGATCTGGGCGCCGAAGGCGCTGGCGACGCCAGCGCACAGACGTTCGATCGAACGTTCCACGGCCTCCTGCACCTCGGGCCGGAAACTGCGGATCGTGCCACGCATGACCGCCTCGTCGGGAATGATGTTGACCGCATCGCCGCCGTGAATCTGCGTGACACTGACGACAGCCGCGTCGCACGGATGGATGTTGCGCGCAACCACGCTCTGCAAGGTCGTTACGAGATGGCTGGCGACAAGCATCGTATCAACGCCGAGATTCGGCATCGCCGCATGGCAGCCATGGCCGTTCACCGCTATTTCCAGCGCGCACGTTCCGGCCATCACCGGGCCGGCCATGACGGCCATTTCACCGACCGGAATCCCCGGCCAGTTGTGCAGGCCGAACACCGCGTCCATCGGAAACTTCTGGAACAGGCCGTCGCCGATCATCACATTCGCCCCGCCCTCCGCCTCCTCGGCGGGCTGGAAAATGAAATACACGGTGCCTTCGAAATTCAGCGAATCGCGATGCTCGGCGAGATAGCGCGCCGCCCCCAACAGCATCGTCGTGTGACCGTCATGGCCGCACGCATGCATGCGTCCGTGATGCGCCGAGCGATACATGAAATCGTTCTTTTCATGCATGGGCAGCGCGTCCATGTCGGCGCGCAGGCCGATAGCGCGGCGACTGTTTCCCTTGCGCAGGACGCCGACCACGCCGGTGGTGGCCAGGCCGCGGTGCACTTCCAGTCCGTAGGCCGCCAGTTCGCGCGCCACGACGTCGGACGTCCGGACTTCATGATAGGCAGTTTCCGGGTGCGCATGGATGTCGTGCCGGATGGCAACAAGATCGCGCAGGAAAGGGATATCCAATAACTTCATTGCATCATCCGAATGTTTGGACAAGCGTTTAGTTTATGCCACCCCGGCTTGCCCGTGTTCCTGAGCATCCGTTATTCTGCACACCATGCGCATCGTGATCATCAGCGGCCTTTCCGGCTCCGGGAAATCCATTGCCCTCAACATTCTTGAGGACTCCGGCTACTACTGCGTCGACAACCTTCCTTCGCAGTTGCTGCAGCCCCTCATCGACCATCTCGGCGATCAGGGCTACGACAAGGTCGCCGTCGCCATCGATATCCGCGGCGGCGACAGCATCGAGCGCCTGCCGCAACAGCTGTCTGCCCTGCGCGCCCACGGCATCGACCTGCAATTCCTCTTTCTCGACGCCAAGACCGACACGCTGCTCAAACGCTATTCCGAAACGCGCCGTCGCCACCCGCTCGCCAACGAGCAGCGCACGCTAACCGAAGCCATCGCCGACGAACGCCTGCGCCTCGAGGAGCTGGCCGAGCTCGGCCACCATATCGACACGAGCGATCTCAAGCCGAATGCCCTGCGCGAGTGGATTCGCCAGTTCATCACCCCCGACGGCCGCCACGGCCTCACCCTCCTGTTCGAATCGTTCGGCTTCAAACACGGCGTTCCGCTCGACGCCGAACTGGTCTTTGACGTGCGTTGCCTGCCGAACCCGTTTTACGACGCCGCTTTGCGCCCCCTCACCGGTCGCGACCAGCCGGTCATCGACTTCCTCGAAGCCGAACCGGAAGTCCTGCGCATGCGTGACGATATCGCCCGCTTCATCGCCACCTGGCTGCCCTGCTATGTGCGCGACAACCGCAGCTATCTGACCGTCGGCATCGGTTGCACCGGCGGTCAGCATCGCTCGGTCTATTTCGCCGAATGGCTGGCCCGGCAGTTCCAGACTCAGGCACGCGTCCTGGTGCGGCACCGCGAACTTGCGCCGACGCAGACCGGCAATCAAACCGGCAATTCCTGATGCACTGGCTGTCGCTGCTCAAACCCGGCGACTGGCTGCTCGCTGTGCTTGGATTGGCGCTGTGCATCCTTTCTTTCCCGCTGGCCTGGCACGGCGGCAGCGCCGAGAAAGTCGTCGTCAAAAAATCCGGCGAAGTCTTCGCCGAACTCGATCTTTCCCGCGACAAGACGATCGAAGTGCCCGGCCCGCTGGGCATGACGAAAATTGCCGTGGAAAAGCGCCGGGTGCGCGTCGTTTCCGATCCCGGACCACATCAATACTGCGTCCGCCAAGGGTGGCTGGAACAGCCGGGAGAGATCGCCATTTGCGCCCCGAATCAGGTCAGCCTCCAGATTACGGGCGGCAAGGAATCGTATGACTCGCTCAGTTATTAGACTGGTCACGACGGCCGAAGACCATCGCATCGCCCAGCTCGCCGCCGCCGCCATCGGGCTGGCGGTGATCGATGCGGCGATTCCGTTGCCCCTGCCCGGCGTAAAACCGGGGTTGTCGAACATCGTCACTCTGATCGTGCTCGCCCGTTACGGCTGGAATACAGCAGCCTGGGTGTGCGGGCTGCGTGTCGTGGCCGGCGGCATCCTGCTCGGCCAGTTTCTCTCGCCAGGGTTTTTCATGAGCCTGACCGGTGCCGTCTTCAGCCTGTTCGCGCTGGCCTTGGCCATCCGCCTGCCGTACCGTTTGTTCGGGCCGGTCAGCTGGAGCATTCTGGCGGCTTTCGCCCACATCGGCGGCCAGCTGCTGCTCGCTCGCCTGTGGCTGATTCCGCATAACGGCCTGTTTTATCTGGTTCCCATTTTCGCCGTCGCCGCGCTCACCTTCGGTATCATCAACGGGCTGATCGCCGCCCGTCTTCTGTCCACGCTGCCGCGCATCGACCCGGGGGTGCAAAATGTCTAAAACGATCTGTCTCGCCTTTACCGGCGCCTCCGGCCTGCCCTACGGCATCCGCCTGCTCGAATGCCTGCTCCAGGCCGGTTGCCGGGTACAGCTGCTCTATTCGCAAGTCGCCCAGGTTGTCGCCCGCCAGGAGATGGGGCTGGAGCTGCCGTCGCGCCCTGCCGAAACGCTGGCTTTTTTCCAACAGCGCTTTTCAAACCTTCCCGGCACGCTCGAAGTTTACGGTCGCGAAGAATGGTTTGCGCCGGTGGCCAGCGGCTCCAATCCGCCGGAAGCGATGGTCGTCTGCCCGTGCACGATGGGAACGCTGGCCTCGATTGCCCAAGGCTTGGCCAGCAATCTGATCGAACGCGCCGCCGACGTCGCCATGAAAGAAGGGCGCAAGCTGATTCTCGTGCCGCGCGAAACGCCGCTCTCGGCGATCCATCTGGAAAACATGCTGCGCCTGTCACGCGCCGGCGCCATCATCCTGCCGCCCAACCCGGGCTTTTACCACCATCCGCAAACGGTGCAGGATCTCGTCGATTTCGTCGTCGCCCGCCTGCTCGACCAGTTGGCCGTTCCGCATCAACTGATGCAGCGCTGGGGCCAACAGGAAGGGAAAGAATGAGCTGGTTCGGCTTTCTGCGCAGCCGAACTTCCGGCAGGAAGATCGCCTCCGAAACGGCGACCATTCCCCTCTTCCCGGTTAACGGCCTGCTTTTCCCGGAGGGACGGCTGGCGCTCAAGATCTCAGAGCCGCGCTACCTCGACATGGCAGCGCGCTGCCTCAAGGACGAAACACCGTTCGGCGTTTGCCTGATTGCCAGCGGCAAAGAGAGCGGAGAACCAGCCACACCGCACACCGTCGGCACCCTCGCCCATATTGAGGCGGCCGACGTACCCCAACTCGGCAGCATGACGTTGAAGGTAAGGGGGGGACGGCGTTTCCGCATCGTTTCGCAAACGCTGGAACAGGATGGACTCATGACGGGCCACATCGAATTGCTGGCCGAGAAGGCAATCCACGACATTCCGGCCGGCCTGAAGGATCTGATTCCGCTGCTCAAGAAGATCGTCGCCGATCTCGGGCCGGAAAAAATGCCGGAGCCGCACGACTTTTCCGATCCGAACTGGGTCGGCTATCGCTTGACCGAAATTCTCCCGGTACAACTGCTCGCCAAGCAGAAACTGCTCGAACTCGACGATCCGGTGTCGCGACTGGAAATCCTCCACACCTATCTGGCCCAGCGCGAGGTGATTCGCTAACGCCGAACAGTCGTCACAGCGTATCCCAGGCGAATTTGACGATCAGCGCGCAAACGACGAACAGAAACAACTTGCGGACGAAGCCGCTGCCATGCCGCAGCGCCAGGCTCGTGCCGATGAACGAGCCACAGATATTCGCCGTCGCCATGATCGCCGCCAGCAGGGGAAGGTAATAGCCGTTCGGCACGAAATAGCCAATGGCCGCGACGTTAGTTGCCACATTCACCACCTTGGCCGCTGCCGAGGCGTGCAGGAAATCGAAGCCGAAAAAGCGGATGAACAGGAAGATCAGGAAACTGCCGGTTCCCGGCCCAAAAAATCCATCGTAAAACCCGATCACGCCGCCCACCGCCAGCGCATAGAAAAACTCGCGACGCCCGGCATGCTGCGGCCGGTGGATGGCGCCGAAATCCTTGCGCCAAAACGTGTAGGCCGCCGCCCCGACGAGCAGGACGAGGATCATCGGCCGCAACATGTCGCGCGGCAGCCAGGCCACCGCGATCGCCCCGAGATACGAACAGCCGAACGCCGCGACGGCGGCCGGCAACGTCGTTCCCCACGGCATGCGCACACGGCGGGCGAATCTGACCGCCGCGTTCGCCGTGCCGACGACGCTGGCAATCTTGTTGGTGCCGAACAGGGTGGCCGGCATTTCCTTCGGCAACACCGAGAAAATCGCCGGAATCTGGATCAGGCCGCCCCCGCCCACCACGGAATCGACGAAGCCGGCAAAAAGGGACGCCACGGTCAGGAGGGCTAGCTGGGTCAGTTCGATGGTCACGGTGCGACGTTAAACGGGCTTCCGATGCAGAATCTAGCGAACCAGCGCAAAGCCTTGCCGTTGCTAGGTTTTAAAAATCAATAACTTCGACATGGGCACACATTTGGGCACACCAATTTGAAGTGACCCCGAATAATGCCATCCTTGCCCAACCTCTGCCCAGCGAAACAGGAACCATACCGTCGATCTTTTCTTTGACGTCGCCCAAATCTGCTTTCTACGCTTCGTAGTATTGGCTCCGCTGGCAGGCACAGGAAAACAGCCCATTTGCTGCTGATTCTCTCGCCCAATCAAATACCGGCCAAACCCTTGCCGTGCAAGGCGGTTAAAGCGCCTTTTGATTTCTTTTGAAAAGGGGATTTTTTCTGCGCGTGAGATACCGAGCGGTTTACATTTCTGGGGATTCCAGACTTTTTCGGGTCCCTACCCCCTGCCTAAAACTACAGGTTATTGCGAGCGAACGGAACCAGTCGGTAACTGCTTTCTGTCGTCTAGCCTTTTGACGGCCCCTACCCATTCGGCAATCCCACGCCATGAAGGCATCGCCGCCGTTCCCGTGTGTGTCCTTATGACTCAGCAGGAACTACAGCCACAAAAAAGCCGGATCGTCTCCGGCTTGTTGATCGTCAGTTCGTCGTGAATCCAGAACATCGGTGTAGCAGGTCAAGCACAGGCCGATAACCCTTTGACGCCGATACCAGCCCACCGGGACAGGCGACGCTGCAAACGCTCCCATGCAGGTTCAGGCATTGGCTACAGAAGCGCCGGTCGTCGTCATCGTGCTGAATGTCGTTTGAGGCTTCCGACAATGGCGAGATGATCGCGGCCTTGTGTTCTTGCGTACTGGCTCCGACATTGATTATTTCCGGGGTTACACGGGTTACAGAGGGCACAGCCAGTATTGGCAAGGGTTCCAGCGTAACCCCTGCCGGGTTACACGGGGTTACAGGGGTTACAAAGTCGCGCCGCCTTCCGGGTGTTGTAACCCGTGTAACCTGTGGTTTTTCTTCGGGGTTACAGCGCAAAGCCTTGCCGTTACAGGCCGTAACCCGTGTAACCTCTGTAACCCCGTTTTTTAACGATGCCAGCAAAGAATCAAGCGCCATGCTCACCCCCCGCCAGCTTGTCGGGTTTGATTGCATACAGCTTTGCCACCCGTCCGCCGATTCGGAATGATCGCGCCCGCTTGCCGTCCGCCCCCGGTTTTGGCAATGCGCCAAGCTCCTGCAGCACGTCGAGCGCCCGGTTGAAGTCAAAGCCCTTCAAGGCTTCACGCATTCCGTCGGCAGTGAAGAGATACTCACGGCCTTGGGCATCGTCACGCCACCAGCCCGCCCGATCACGAATTTGAATCTCTACGGTCGCGTCAGCATCGGAAAAGCGCCCGTCGCCGTGTCGCTCAACGAAGCCTGATACCTTCTCGGCAATCTGGCGCTTCTCGTCGTTGCCTTTGCCGCGCATAGATCGCCACAGGTTGAAGCCTTCCGCCGCCGCATGGATCGCCGCGCCTTCTTCCCAGCCGGTTAGCCCGTATTCGGTCGCCAATTCGCCAGCCAGACCGATCAGTGCGAACCGGCCCGCCGCCCGTTTATCCTGCCCTTCGATTCCATCCGTTGCGAACAGCGGTAGATTCTTGAACTCTTCCAGCAAGTGGCAAAAGTTGCGGTCGTCGTTGGTCAGTTTTTCAAGAAAGGATCGCCCAACAACTCCATGTTGCCGCGCCGACGCCTGCTTGATCGCGTCAGAGAATGCCGCCGCCGTTGGTGAATCATGCAGGGTGTCCCACGCGCCGAAAGCTCCTGTCACGGGAATGTCGAGAAGGCGCACCGCTTGCCCTGCCTTTGCCCGGTGTCCGCCTTCGGCCATCGTTGTGGCTATCGTCCGTTCGCCACTGGACAACAAGAAACAGCGCCAGCTCACCACGCCCCGCGCCGATCCTGTCCGGCTGGCTCGCTGCTTGCCGCGTCCGTTGCCGATCATGTAGACGATTTCGCCCACTTGCTTGGGGTTGTCAACGGCGATTCAAAACTGATACAGATTTTTGTTGGGCAGCGATTCAAAACTGACACACCCCGGACACTTCATTTGCGCTGATCGCGTTGCCGAGAGGGAGGGGCGAAGGCCCGACCGGAAGGCGGCGCGATCAGCGC
>NZ_SSSR01000005.1 GCF_009469695.1 Propionivibrio limicola | reverse complement strand
CGAAAAGACCTCCGTCAGCGAGACTCGTTGATTTGCCGTAGCCGCTTTCTCCGTCTCCATACGCCACCCAAAAAGACAGAAAACTACACAAATCAACGCCCTGTGAACAGCCCCTTTGTAACTGATTGATTGTGAACGGCTATTTTGGCATGTTCACGACGGTGGCATTTCGGGTTTGGTGCGATTGCCCTGCATGTTTCGGTGAGGCCGAAAACGCGAAGAGGGACGTTCGGCGGGCGCCGGGGTTTCTTACCGGTCGAGCATCAGGCTCTGGCCGCGGTCGAGGGAATTGATATCCCGACGGAGCGAGCGTGCGGCTGGCGGAGGGCAATAACCTACTCGACAAAGGAATGCAAAGGCGTCATCCGGGGCCGCCTGCGCGAGTCGGTCGAATTGCCCCGCGAGCTTCCTGGCGCCCTCGTCGATCGCCGGTGTGGCCGAAATGTCGGTTCCGGACTGGCTGTACCAGCGGAAAATCACCGGCGTCATTTCCGGTTGCAGATGGAGCCCAAGCCGCGAGGCCGTCAGCCAGAGATGCTGGATCGCCATGCCGGTGCGGACGTAGTCCTCAAGATGCACGGGTTTTCTTTTCGGCTTGAGCAGCAGATGCGCGGCGCATGCCACGCCGGGAATCAAATCCATCTGGAGGCGTGGCAGATATGTCCCGCCAAGATGGCGGTTGAAAAAATCGACGCGCTTCCAGCTTTGCATGACCCAACGCATCAGGCGAGTCGTCAGGGCATCGACACCGAGCGCCTGGTCCGGAATACGGTCTTTGCTGTAACGGGCATTCCATTCGATGACGTCGCGGTGGACAGGGTACGCCTCCGGGCAGGTCAGGCGAAGGTGGGCGTTGTTCCAGAGCAGGCGTGCGACAGCGAGACGGTCGGCCAGCGACTCGAAAAATTGCAGGCGGAACGACGAGCCAACGGCCGCGATCAGCGCCTCCTTGTGCGCGTCCTTGAGTGGCGTTGTCGGCATCGCCCGGCGCTCGACGGCGCGCTCGGTGATGTATGGCACGAGCGGATCTTCGGTGAGTCCGGCCGGGTGGAAGCGGACGAGATAGACCGGCGCCGTGTCCGGTTGGTCGGGCTTGATCGCCCATTCGGTCGCAAGTCCGTAACGTGTGGCGGCGAGCCGTAGCGTTTCGAGCAGCGCGCCGTGGGCCAGGTGACTGGCATGGCCCTGAAAGTCATAAACCACGTGCTCCCGCGTATCGTGGCCGTGAATGGCGACCTGAAAGTCGTCAACAATCTCGAAGCGCCAGGGCTGGGTGTTGTCGCCACTGGGGGTCCAGCGAGCCAGCGCGAGAATCTCGAGCAGTGTTTCCCGATTCATGTGTTCCCCGCCGATGACTGTTTTCCCGCATTGCGGGAGAGTTGGGCTTTCACCAGCCCGATCATGAGGCGTTGCAACGGGTTGCGGTGGCCCCAGGGGCGCCATGTCCGCACGTAACGCATCCGGTAGGCGTCAAATTGGCTCGACCACGGGGCGAGGCGAACCCCTTTGCGGCCAAGAAGCAGTTTGAGCGTTTCCACAGCGGCCACTCCTGCGCACAGCTGACAGGCAGCAATCGAGGAGGGGCCGCGTTGTTCGGCGAGATTGATGCGCGACATGTCGGCCACGTACCCGCGCTGCAACATCGCCGGTGATAGGCCAACGAGAAAGCGGATGGCCATTTCGGTCTTGTCGCAGCCCGCAAAGCCGAAATAATCTTCGAACGGCATTCCGCCAGGAGCAAAGGCCAGGAGTGCCGTTCCCAGCCCCAAAGGGGCCGCGGTGACGACCGGGATTCCTTTCTTCTCGCAGGCGCTGAAGGTCATGCGGCGTGCTTCGAAAGCGAAGTAGTCGAGGCCGTCGACGTAAACGTCGGCGTCTTCGAGAAAGGCGTCCAGCGTCTCTGCCGTAATTCCCGCTGGAAAGGGGCGCAATTCAAGCGTTGGATTGATGTCGCGCGCCATGTCGGCCAGAACATCGATTTTGGGACGACCAAGCGTACTCACCGAAGCGCCGACCTGACGGTTGAAATTGACAATGTCGAACACATCGAAATCGGCAATCGAGAATTTGCCAATCCCGAGCCGTGCCAAAGTCAATAAATGGATGCCGCCGACGCCTCCGAGACCGCCGACGGCTACGCGAGCGTCGCGCAACCGCTTTTGTTCCGCTTCCGTTACCCAGCCGATGTTTCGGGAAAAAGCGCCGTCGTAATCGAATGTCTGCATGGAAGGCTCGCTCGATTTTGGTCTACCCTACGATACAGCTTAGTATTCATTGCGAACGAAGTGGGGAGGAAGATGAGCCTGATTGCCGATTTTCGCCTGGCCGTGCGCAATCTCCGTCGCAATACGCGGAGGACGCTGGTGGCCACCGTGACGGTGGCGTGCGGAATCGTCGCTTTCCTGCTGGCGGGCGGCTTTATCGCCTGGATCTTCGAACAAATGCGCGAAAGCGCCATTCATTCGCAGTTCGGCCATTTGCAGATTGTCCGTCCGGCCTATTTCGAAAAGGGGATCGCTGATCCTTACGCCTTTTTGTTGCCGGACGCTTCCGAAGCGCAAAAGACTATCGAGACCATGCCGGGCTTCAGGAGCCTGTCGCCCAGGCTGTCGTTCAGCGGCCTGTCGAGCCACGGTGAGACGACCATTCCCTTCGTTGGCGAAGGCATCGATCCTGTCCGGGATAGACCCGTCAGTACGCACGTCAATATCGAAAGTGGCCGCGACCTTGCCGCGGCCGATGAAAACGCCGTGCTGCTCGGTGAAGGGCTGGCGCGGAGCCTCGGGGCCAAAGTTGGCGACGACGTGGTGCTGCTGGTGACTTCGGCGACCGGTAGCCCCGGTGCCGTGGAGGTCAAGGTGGCCGGGGTGTTCTCGACGTCGTCACAGGAGTATGACGACACCGCTTTGCGACTGCCCCTCAAGGTGGCGAGAAAACTTGTCAAAGTGGCTGGTGCGACATCGTGGGTAGTTGTGCTCGACAAGACCGGATCGACGGATGCCAGCCGGCGCTATCTGGCCTCCCGGTTGCCGGCGTCCAGTTTCGAGATTGTTCCCTGGACGGCGCTGGCCGACTTCTACAACAAGACAGTGGTGCTGTTTTCGAAGCAGGTCAATGTCGTCAAAATCCTGATTGGCATCATCATTGTGTTGACGATTTCGAATACCCAGATGATGAGCGTTCTGGAGCGAACGACGGAGATCGGAACCAGTCTGGCCATCGGCGTGCGGCGCAACACGTTGATGCGCATGTTCGTGATCGAGGGACTCCTGGTTGGGGTGGGCGGCGGAATTCTTGGTGTGCTTCTCGGGGGAATTCTTGCCGAAGGCATTTCGGCGGTCGGGATACCCATGCCGCCGCCACCGGGAATGGCGCGTGGCTTTCTGGGCGAAATATTGATAACGCCCGGTCTGGCGGTTGAAGGGCTGGCGCTGGCTGTGATTACGACGCTATTGGCCAGTCTGCTGCCGGCCTGGAAAGCCGGGCGGATGAACATCGTCGATGCACTTCGGCATAACCAATGAAACCGACTTTATCTCCGCTGTTTTTGTTCGCGCTGCGCAACGTTTTCCGACAGCGCATGCGTTCGGTCGCCACGCTTGCGGCAATCGGCCTTGGCGTTGCCGGGCTGATTCTGGCCGGCGGATTCGTTCAGGACATTTTCATCCAGTTGGGCGAAGCGGTGATCCATTCGCAAAGCGGGCATATCCAGGCCGTGCGTCAAGGGTATCGCGAAGGTCGGTTGCGGGCGCCGGATGATTTTCTGATCGAAAATCCGGATCGCCTCAAGCAGAAATTGTCGGCACAACCGGGAGTTCAAGGTGTCATGGCCCGCCTCGGCTTCTCCGGCGTTCTGAATAACGGGAAACGCGATGCCGGAATCATCGGCGAGGGCGTCGAACCGCAGGCCGAAGCGGCTCTTGGAACTTACCTGCAGTACATCGAAGGCCGCCCGCTGGCGGAATCGGATGTCGATGGGATCGTGATCGGCCAAGGCGTTGCGAGGACATTGGGGCTCAAGACCGGCGATCGCGTCAATCTGCTGATCAGTCTGGCACAGGGCGCGGTGAATACGCTGGACTTCGAAGTCGTCGGCGTGTTCCAGAGCTTTTCCAAGGATTTTGATGCACGCGCCGTGCGTATTCCTCTGACCGCAGCGCAAACCTTGATGGACAATAATTCGGCACATCTTCTCGTCATGCTGCTTGACGAGACCGAGCAAACCGATGTTGTCGTCAAGGCGTTGCGACAGGAATATGTTGCCGCGGGGTATGAATTCGCGTCATGGCGCGAACTTTCCGATTTTTACGACAAGACGCTCAAATTGTACGGCCGTCAGTTCGGCGTGTTGCGGTTCATCATTCTGCTCATGGTGCTGTTGAGCGTTACGAACAGCATCAATATGACGCTGTTCGAACGAACGCGCGAGTTTGGCACCCTGCTGGCGCTCGGCGATAAACCGGCAACCGTGTTCAGGCTGATCATGATGGAGAGCATGCTGCTCGGACTTTTTGGCGCCGTTCTGGGAATGGCGATCGGATGTCTGGCGGCGGTAACCCTCTCCGCGATCGGTATTCCGATGCCGCCGCCGCCCAATGCCAATATCGGCTATACGGCCTATATCCGCGTGATTCCCGGCGAAGTGATGATTGCCGGGACGATCGGGGTCGTCGCAACACTTTTGGCTGCCATTTTGCCGGCCAGGCGGGCTTCACGGTTGAATGTTGTCGACGCGCTACGTTTCGGTATTTGATCCAATCTTTCTCATTGAATTTGGTTTCCTGCTTGTCATTCCGATGATACTTTTTGTTCGGACGGATTAGCTGCTATGCTGGAAACAGCCTGGTATTAGCTTGGATTATGCAATGTTGCCGATAAAGGAGAATGATATGGTCAGCTTGTACAAAGGCCTCACCGCCGCGCTTCGCTGGGTGTTCATCGGGGTGGTGGCGGTAGTTGTCTCGGGATGCGCGACGGGGAATCCGCCCGCGCCTACTTCGGCAGCATCTCCGGAATACAACTACTTGATTGGCCCGGGCGATTCGGTTGATATCGTTGTCTGGCGCAATCCAGAACTCTCCATGTCGGTGCCGGTTCGCCCCGACGGCAAGATCACGGCGCCGCTCGTTGAGGATTTGCTTGCCATGGGCAAGGATGCCACGACGTTGGCGCGAGATGTCGAAAAGGAACTTGGGAAATTCATTCGCGATCCGGTTGTGACGGTCGTCGTCACGTCGTTTGTCGGACCCTACAGCGAGCAGATCAGGGTTGTCGGCGAGGCCGCGGAGCCGCAGACGCTTCCTTACAAGCAGAAGATGACGTTGCTGGATGTCATGATCGCGGTGGGCGGCGTGACTGATTTCGCCGATGGCAATGCAACGACGCTTCTGCGGACGGCGGATGGCGACAAGCAGTACAGTGTTCGCGTCAGCGATCTGATCAAGCGTGGCGATGTGTCGGCCAATGTCGAGATGAAGCCAGGCGATGTCCTGATCATTCCGCGTAGCTGGTTCTGATTGCATGTCGTACAGGGTTCCCGGTCTGGCGTAAGTGGCCGGGTCGTCTTGAATCTTTGCTGAGACCGTACTCCCATGGATGAAATTATCCGGCAGGCGACAACCGTTCTGAAAGGAATGTGGAAGCACCGTTGGCTCGGGATCATCACAGCTTGGGTGATCGGCTTGCTCGGCGCTGCCACGGTGCTCCGTATTCCCGATAAATACGAGGCTTCGGCACGGATTTATGTCGATACACAGTCGATACTCAAACCGTTGATGTCGGGGTTGGCGATCGAGCCGAACCGGGATCAGCAAATCATGATCTTGAGCCGGACGTTGATTAGCCGTCCGAACATCGAAAAATTGATTCGCATGGCTGATCTGGATCTCGGGGTGAAAACGAAGAAGGATCAGGAGGCTCTGGTCGATGATTTGACGGAGTCGCTGACGATAAAAAGTACCGGCCGCGACAACCTTTACACCCTGGCATACCGGGATGAGAAGCCGGATCGGGCCAAACGGGTGGTGCAGTCGCTGGTCTCGATTTTTGTTGAGTCGAGCCTGAGAGACAAGCGCAAGGATACCGACGAGGCGAAGAAATTCATTGATGAGCAGATTCTCGTTTATCAGAAAAAACTGGAAGAAGCCGAGAATCGCCTCAAGGAATTCAGGTTGAAGAATATCGATCTGCAAACCGCGGAAGGCAAAGATTATTTCGGGCGCATCGGCGAAATCAGCGCAGCGCTGGCAACGGCGAAACTTGAGCTTCGCGAGGCGGAAAACGCGCGCGATGCCTTGAAGCGACAGATCGTCGGCGAAGAGCCATCGCTGCTGCCCGATACGAGCGAGGTGGCGTCCGGCATTTCCGTGCCGGAAATCGACGGCCGCATCGATGTTCTCAAGCGGAACCTTGATGGCTTGTTGCAGCGCTACACGGACCAGCATCCCGACGTGGTCGGAACCCGGCGGATGATCAAGGAACTGGAGGAGCAGAAAATCGCGGAGATTGCCGCGCGCAAACAAGCGGCGATTTCAAGTCCGGCCTCCTTGAGCAACACGAATCCGGTTTACCAGCAGCTCAAGGTGTCGCTTGCCGAAAACGAGGCGATGGTGGCGTCACTTCGCGCTCGCGTGACCGAATACCAGGCGCGCTTCAATAGTCTCAAGGAGGCGGTCAAGCTCATTCCCCAACTGGAAACCGAATTTGCACAACTGAACCGGGACTACGATATCAACAAGAAGAATTATGAAAGTCTGGTGGCACGTCGTGAATCGGCCACCATGTCGGGCGAGATGGATTCTTCCGGCGGTGGCGTCGACTTTCGTCTGATTGACCCGCCTCGTGTTTTGCCCAATCCGGTGTCGCCAAACCGGCTTCTGCTTGTGCCGCTTCTCCTTGCCGTCACCTTGGCTTCCGGATTTGGCGCCCCGTTTGCGGCGAGCCAGATTCGACCGGTTTTCTTCGACTCGCGAGCGCTGCGTGAAGTGTCCGGATTGCCGTTGTTGGGGAACGTGACCCTGAAGGTGCATGAAAGCGACGTGCTCAGAGAAAGAACAGATATCAAGCGCTTTGCGGCGGCCGTTGCCTTGCTGATCGCCGTCTTCGGCATCGGTATTACGTTGCTGGTCATATATTCTTTCCGTACTGCTTGAGGGGGAAGCGCGATGAGCCTCATTGAACAAGCAGCGCAACGGCTGGAGCAACTTCGTAAAGCCGGCGTGGAAATTCCTTCTTCCCCGGCCGAGTCCCCAGCGCAAGAGCCTGGCGATTCGGAAGGGCCTGCGACGAGTGCCTCGCAACCCGTGGCCTTGGCTGACGAGACCCGTATTCCGGAGGCGAAAAACGTTCAGAGGGACGTCGGTGTCCCAACGTCTCAAGAACATCTTTCCAGACGGGTAGAAGTGAATCCGGAAGTCCTCGATGCGTCGTACGTGATCAGGCCCGATGCGCCTCGTTCCCAGCTGGCGGACGAGTTCCGGATCATCAAGCGGCCCTTGATTGATAACGCGATGGGTAAGGGCGCTGCACCGATCAAGGACGGTAATTTGATCATGGTGACGAGTGCGCTCCCCGGCGAGGGAAAGACCTTTACCGCCGTAAACCTTGCCATGAGCATTGCCATGGAACTGGACAATACGGTCATGCTTGTCGATGCCGATGTCGCGCGGCCGAACTTGCTGAACATGTTCGGACTGCCGCCGGCGAGAGGCTTGCTCGATGTGCTCGTCGACGAAAGCGTGACGATTCCCCAAGTTTTATTGCGGACGAATATCGAGAAATTGTCTATCCTCCCAAGCGGAACGCCGCATTCGCGGGCAACCGAGTTGTTGGCGAGCGAGGCGATGGTCCGACTGCTTGAGGAGATGGCGCACCGTTATTCCGATCGGATCATTATTTTTGATTCCCCCCCGTTGCTCGTGACGACCGAGGCACGGGCACTGGCTTCGCGTATGGGGCAGGTCGTCGTTGTGGTAAAGGCCGAGAGTACGACGCATGCGGATGTCAAGCATGCGCTGGCCGCTATCGATTCATGCCCGGTGAGACTCATGCTCCTCAATCAGCTCAAATCACCGGTTAAAGACGCTTATGGCTACGGCTATGGCTATGGTTACGGTTATGGCAAATAAGAAAAAACAAATTACTCATTTTTTATCTTTTTCTTCTTTTATCGCGATTTTTGGGTCGGTTCCTTTGTCCGCAACGGGCGGCGAATGGACGATTACGCCGACAATTACTGTCAATGAAACAGCGACCGACAACGTCGCCCTGACTGCCACCAGAGAAAAAAACGATTGGATTACCGATATCAGCCCCGGAATCAGGATCGACGGCCAGGGAGGACGTGCAAGACTGAATCTCGAATATCAGTTGCATCAACTCTATTACGCGCAGGATTCGTACGACACGGAAACGCAAAACTTCCTGCGGGCAAATGGATCGCTTGAGGCCATCGAGAACTGGTTCTTCATTGATGTGGAGGGTTCGATTCAGCAGCAGACGATTTCGCCGTTCCAAGGGGTGGCGTCGCCCTATGTCAATACGAATGGCAGCAACAATTCGACGGAAACGTCGTTTTATCGTCTCACGCCGTATTTCAAAGGGGTGCTTGGCGCGTCTACGGATTACCAAATGCGATTCGATGTTGCTACATCCAGAAATGACGAGAACAAAGCCTTCGATTCGGATACCAAACAATGGGGACTGAACCTCAAGGGAATAACCGGATTGGCAAGTCTTGGCTGGGGCGTGGATGCGTCCTACCAGGACATCGAATATGGTGACGGGCGGAGTAATGAGGCTAATACGCTGCGCGGCATCCTCGCGTATCACGTTTCGCCGCAATTCAACCTCTTGCTTATCGGAGGGCACGAGGTTAACGACTATCTCGGCAATGGCATGGAGTCGAGCAGCATCAAGGGGGCTGGATTCGAGTGGTCGCCAACGGAGCGGACAAAACTGGCGGCGACGTTCGAGGATCGCTTTTTCGGAAATACCAACCAGATTGAGTTTACACACCGTACGGCCGGGACGGCTTGGCGGTATAGCGAAAGCGAGGATGCTACCGCGCTGTCGAACGAGCAGACTGTCTACGGATTGGGAACGAACTACGATCTGTTTTACAACCTGTTTGCCTCGGCGATTCCCGATCCGGCCCAGCGTGCCGCATTTGTGAATGCCTATCTGGTCGCCAACGGAGTGTCGCCGGATGCGCAGTTGCTAGGGGGGTATTTGAACTCGGGCGTGGCGTTACTGCATCGCCGCGATTTCTCGTTCGCCATCACCGGGGCCCGCAACACCATCACGCTTGCAGCATCGCAGACCGAAACAAGCAATCTGAGAGATGCGCTTGGATCAGGCGTTCTGATTGGCGATAACCTTGCCGTCTTCCAGAAAATCGAGCAGCGGGGGGTTAGTGTCAGCTGGTCACACAAGCTGACACCGCTTTCCACGCTCGTTGCCATGGCGGGGCGACTCAAAAGCGAAGGTTCGGGAACCAGTTTCGAAGACATTGATCAGACCAACTACCATTTGAATTTCCAGACCAGGCTTGGCCCGAACACGAATTTTGGCGTTGGAGCGCGCCGGATCGTTGTCGAAGGCACGACGAATTACAAAGAGAATGCAGTGACAGGAACGCTGTCTCATCAGTTCTAAACTGACTATGTATGAATCCTATTACGGACTGAACAGCAAGCCTTTTCAGCTGAATCCTGATCCGAATTTCTATTTCGGCAGCAAACAGCATAGGCGGGCGAGTGCGTACCTGGAATATGGGTTGCACCAGAACGAAGGATTCATCGTCGTAACCGGCGAGGTGGGAGCCGGGAAAACAACCATCGTTCGTAGTTTGCTCGCCAAACTCGACTCGTCGAAGGTGGTGGCAGGGCAACTGGTCAGCACCCAGCTTGATGCGGAAGATACGCTGCGCCTGGTGGCCGCCGCTTTCGGCGTGCGGACGGCGGGCCTCGGGAAATCGGAAATATTGCTCGGACTCGAAGCCTTTCTGGTCGACGTGATTCGGCAAGGGAAGCGCTGCCTTCTCATCGTCGATGAAGCGCAAAACCTGACACCGCAGGCGGTCGAAGAATTGCGGATGCTTTCGAATTTCCAGTTCGAGACGCAGGCCCTGTTGCAGAGTTTCCTTATCGGGCAGCCAGAATTTCGGCGGATCATGCAGAGTCCGCACATGCAGCAGCTGCGCCAGCGCATCATCGCCGCCTGTCATATCGGTCCGATGGACGAAGAGGAAACACGCGGCTATATCGAGCATCGGCTCAAATGCAGTGGCTATAGCGGCCCTCCGTTGTTCAGCGCCGACGCGTATGCCGCGATTTTCAAGGCCAGCGGTGGGGTGCCGCGCCGAATCAATACCTTGTGCGACAGGCTGCTCCTCTCCGGCTTCCTGTCCGGCAAGAAAGAGTTTGCTGCCGACGATGTCGATGAAGTCGCCAGGGAGATTCAGGAGGAAACATCAGCGCCAGCGTATTTTTCGCAAGAGACGCTGGAGGCTGGCGAAAATCGCGCGAACGAAAGTGTGCGCACCGATGTCGATCTGTCGAAGTATGAACTGGATGTCGCGGCGGCCGAAGAAGCGGGGCGTGCCATCGCCGAATTGAGAAGCGACATGAGCGAGCAACGGCTCGTGCGCCTGGAACGAAGCATGATCCGCATCGAACGGAGTAACGCGGCGATGCTGACGCTATTGCAGCAGCTCATCAGCGCGCTTCGCCCCAAGTCGTCGGAGAAACCCGATGAAACGGAGGCTGGCGGCAAGTAACTGAAAACCCGAGTGTGGTCGGGAGCGTCCTTGGAAGAATTTTGGCGAAGAAGTATTGGTTCGGGTCGCCAAGGCGACTAGGATGAAATTAGTAGTCAGTCATGTTGAAGAGCATGAACAAATGCTTCACCACCAAGACACCAAGAGCACAAAGACTCACCAAGAAAACAGGGTGTTAACTTGGTGCTCTCTTAGTGTCTTGGTGCCTTGGTGGTTCGCGTTTTTCGTTGACTGCTTATTAGGGTTGAAACAGGAAATATAAAACAGGCTGAAAATAGGCTCACTGCGCAAGTGAGGAGGGCAGGCGATGCGGCACGATTCAATGAGAAATGCCTTGACCATCGACGTCGAGGACTATTTCCAGGTTTCCGCGCTGGCGCCTTACATTCCGCGCGAACACTGGGACTCGCACGATTGCCGCGTCGAGCGCAATGTCGACCGGATTCTCCTGATCCTCGATGACCATTATTCCACCAAGGCAACGTTTTTCACCTTGGGCTGGATTGCCGAACGCTATCCGCATCTCGTGCGGCGTATCGTCGATTGCGGCCACGAACTGGCGAGTCACGGCTACGGGCATCAGCGCGCCAGCGAGTTGTCCGAGCCGGCGTTCCGCGACGACATCGAGACGGCGAAGAAGATTCTCGAAGATGTGTCGGGACGCCAGATCAAGGGATACCGCGCGCCAAGTTTCTCGATCGGGAAAGGTAATCTCTGGGCATTCGACTGCCTTGAAGGGGCCGGCTACCGTTACAGTTCGAGCATTTACCCGATCCACCACGATCATTACGGAATGCCGGACGCGCCGCGTTTCGCCCACCGCGTGCGCGACGGACTGCTTGAACTGCCGGTCACCACGGCGCGCCTTTTCGCCCGCAACTGGCCGGCGAGCGGTGGCGGCTACTTCCGTCTGATGCCCTATCCGATGTCGCGCTGGCTGCTCAGACGCGTCAATCGCGTCGATGGGCAGCCAGCCATTTTCTATTTCCACCCGTGGGAAATCGACGACGGACAGCCGCGTATCCCGGGTATCAATGCCAAGACGCGTTTCCGCCATTACCTGAATCTGCACCGGACCGAAGGGCGTATCCGGTGTCTGCTCGACGATTTTGTCTGGGGCCGGATGGACGAGATATTCCTAGCCAATCCCGAGCATGCTGTGGCTTCCGATAGTTTGACGACCAAGGGCCGATGACGATGAACACAGCGCTTTCCATTCACCGGCTGAAGTCTGCTGACTTGCCTGACCGGGGGCGTTGGGAGGCTTTTGTTCTGGACTGCCCGGAGGCTACTTTCTTCCACAAAGCCGGTTGGCAGACGATCATCGAAGACGTTTTCCGGCATCCGACGTATTTTCTTTATGCGGAACGAAGCGGCAAGGTCGAGGGCGTTCTGCCCTTGGCGCATGTCAAAAGCGCCCTGTTCGGCAATGCGCTCGTCTCGCTGCCGTTTGCCGTCTATGGCGGTGTTGCCGCGAACAGCCAGGAAGCGGCCGATGGGCTGGAGAATGAAGCGCAGGCGATTGCAAGGCAACTTGGCGTCGATCATCTGGAATTGCGGAACGTTGCGTCGCGTCACCCGGATTGGCCGACGCAAAATCTCTATGTCAGTTTCCGCAAGGTTCTCGAACCGGACATCGAAGCGAACATGCTGGCGATACCGCGCAAGCAGCGCGCCATGGTGCGCAAGGGTATCAAGAACGGTCTGCGTAGCGAGATCGATACGAGCGCCGGACGTTTCTTCGCCCTGTATGCCGACAACGTTCACCGGCACGGCACGCCGGCGTTGCCGCGCCGGTACTTCGAGCGGTTGCAGGCGGTGTTCGGCAACGATTGCGAAGTCCTGACCGTTGTCGATGACGATGGTCGTCCCCTGAGCAGCGTGCTCAGTTTTTATTTCCGCGATCAGGTGCTGCCTTATTACGCTGGCGATGACGCGGCGGCGCGCGAGCTGGCGGCGAACGATTTCAAGTATTGGGAGTTGATGCGGCGCGCCTGCCTGCGGGGAATCCGGGTTTTCGATTACGGGCGCAGCAAGCAGGGCACCGGTTCGTATGCCTTCAAGAAGAACTGGGGCTTCGAGCCGCAGCCGTTGTATTACGAATACCGCCTGTACCGGCGCGACAGCATTCCGCAAAACAACCCGATGAATGCGCGCTACCGGATGCTCATCGAGGCGTGGCGGCGTTTGCCGATCGGCTTTGCCAACTGGCTTGGCCCGTTCATCGTGCGAAACCTGGGATAACGAGAATCGGGGGAGGGAGAACATGGCCAACATCCTGTACCTCGTCCATCGGCTTCCGTATCCGCCGAACAAGGGCGACAAGGTTCGCTCGTACCATCTGCTCAAACACTTGGCCGCCGCCCATCGGGTGTATCTCGGCACCTTCATCGACGACCCACAGGACGAGGGTTTTGTCGATCGGGTCGCGGAGCTCTGCGCCGGCATGCATATCGCCCACCTGTCGCCACCGCTGGCCAAGCTGCGCAGTCTGGCGGGTTTGCTGACGCATGAGGCGCTGACCCTGCCGTATTACCGGGACAAGGCGTTGCAGGCGTGGGTCGGGTGGACGCTCCGCGAGGCAAAAATCGACGCGGTTGTGGTGTTTTCCTCGGCGATGGCGCAATACGTTCTTGGCGCGGAGGCGGTGCAAGGCGTGCGAATGCTCGTCGATTTTGTCGATGTCGACTCTGCCAAGTGGTCCCAGTACGCGGCGAACCACCGGTGGCCTCTCTCCTGGCTTTACCGGCGCGAAGGCGGACGGCTGCTCGATTTCGAACGGCGGGTGGCGCGGCAGGCCGATCAATCATTTTTCGTGACGGACGAGGAAACGGCGCTCTTCCTCCGCTTCGCGCCCGAATGCGCGGAATGCGTGCATCCGATGAACAACGGCGTCGACGCCGAATTCTTTTCGCCGGAGCATCCGTTGCCTTCGCCCTACGGAGCGGACGAGCGAGCACTGGTATTCACCGGGGCCATGGATTACTGGCCGAATATCGACGCGGTCAGCTGGTTCGTCGCCGAGATATTGCCCAGCCTGCTTGAGCGGCATCCGACGCTGCGTTTTTACATCGCCGGCCGCAGTCCCGACCCGGCTGTGCGGGCGCTGGCCGGCGAGCACGTCGTCGTCACCGGCACCGTGCCCGACGTGCGGCCTTACCTTCGCCATGCCGCACTGGCCGTCGCGCCGCTGCGACTGGCGCGTGGTATCCAGAACAAGGTGCTCGAAGCGATGGCGATTGGCGTGCCGGTGCTGGCGTCGCGGGAGTGTGCCGCGCCGATCGACGCGGAAGCGGGACGGGATTTCCTGATCGCCGGAAGCGCCGACGAGTATCGGGAACAGATCGACTCCCTGCTGGCCGATCCCGCGCTTGCCGCGTCGATTGGCCGGGCAGGGCGACAGCGCGTGCTGGCGCGCTACAGTTGGGAAGCGAATCTGGCGGTCATCGACCGGTATCTGGATGGAGAACTATGAACAAACCTAAAAACAACCCCATTTGACGCAGAGATCGCAGAGATACAGAGAACGCAGAGAGAGGCCCGTATTTCCCCGTGACTAAAAAGGGTTTCTCGCATTTTCTCTCTGTTCTTTCTCGCTTTTTCTCTGTGCGCTCTGTATCTCTGCGTTCTCTGCGTTGAAAGCGGTTTCAACCGAGGTTTTCAGGATGAGCGATTTGCTGAATGGCAATTTTGTCGATGAGAGAACTGGCGCGCGCGCCTGGCAGTTGCTGGCGCTCGTTCTCGCCTTGATTCTTGTCGTCTATCGCGAAACGTTTGCCGGCATGGCGGCTACCTGGCTGCGGTCAAACACGTTCACGCACGGTTTTATGGTGGCGCCGATCTCGCTCTGGCTGATCTGGCGAATGCGGGCGAGGCTTGCGGCGCTGGCTCCTCGCGCCGATTGGCGAATCCTGCCGCTTTTCGTGCTGGCCGGCTTTGCCTGGCTGCTCGGCGAACTGGGGAGCGTTGTCGTCGTGTCCCAGTTCGCCGCGGTCACGCTGCTGGTGCTGGCGGTGCCTGCCATGCTCGGCTTGTCCGTAGCGCGGCAGATGCTGTTTCCACTCGCCTTCCTTTATTTTGCCGTTCCTTTCGGCGACTTTGCCTTGCCGTTGTTGATGGAATGGACCGCCGATTTCACTGTGCGCGGCTTGCGCCTGAGCGGCGTTCCCGTCTATCGCGAAGGCCTGCAATTCGTCATTCCGACCGGCACCTGGTCGGTCGTTGAGGCCTGCAGCGGCGTGCGTTACATCATCGCCTCGCTGACCGTTGGCGCACTGTTCGCCTATCTGACCTATCGCTCGGCGGCAAAGCGGGTGCTGTTCATGGTCGTCGCGCTCGTCGTGCCGCTCGTCGCCAACTGGATCCGCGCCTACATGATCGTCATGCTCGGGCATCTTTCGGGAAACAAGCTCGCGGCCGGCGTTGACCACCTGATCTACGGCTGGTTGTTCTTCGGCGTGGTCATCATGATCGTGTTCTGGATCGGCTCGCGCTGGCGGGAGGATGTACCGCCGGACGAGCGAGTTGCAGAACAGGCCGGCGTCGCTTTGAGCGCATCGCTGCGTCGCTCGGCTATCGCTGCCTTGGCCATCGCGGTGCTGGCGCTGGCCGGCCCGGCCGTCGAGTGGCTGATCGGCCGTAACGCTCCGGCCGACGTCGAGCGTATCGCACTGCTGGAAAACGTGCCGGGCTGGACGGAAACACCGGAAAGTGTGGCTAATTGGACGCCGCGTTTCGAGAATTATTCCGCGTCCCGGCAGACCGCTTTCAAAGCGGGCGAGCAGACGGTCGGGATGTTCCTGGCGTATTACCGTAATCAGGATGAGCGCCGCAAACTGGTGAGTTCGACGAACGTGCTGGTCCTGTCCGATGACTATCGCTGGCTGCGTGTGGCAAGCGGTGGGCGGACGATGGCCGGCGCATCCGGCCCGCTCCCAGTGCGTACCGCGGTGCTGCGCGCGCAGGATGGAACGCGCCTTGTCGTCTGGCAGTGGTACTGGATCAACGGGCGGGTGACGACGAGTGATCTCAAGGCCAAGGCCTACACGGCGCTTTCGCGACTCGCGGGGCAGGGCGACGATTCGGCGGTGGTGATCGTTTATGCGCGGCAAGAGCCGGATGGCGAAGCCGCGTTGGCAGCATTCGTCAACGACGCCGGCCAAGTCATCGAACGCGCCTTGCAGCGCACGTGGGAAACACGGGAAGAGCGATGAAAACGCACACCGCTTCCGCTGACCGCCGTCCGCTGGTAGCGCATGTCGTGCATCGCTTCGACGTCGGCGGGATGGAAAATGGCGTTGTCAATCTGATCAACCGGATGCGGCACGAGGCCTATCGGCACGCCGTCATCGCCCTGACCGAGGTGACGGATTTCCGCGCCAGAATCGTGCGCGACGATGTCGACTTCATCTCCCTGCACAAGCCGCCCGGCCATGCGTTCTGGATCTATCCGCAGTTGTTCCGCCTGTTCCGCGCCCTGCGGCCGGCGATCGTGCATACGCGCAATCTCGGGACGCTGGAAGTGGCCGTCGCCGCGTCGGCGGCCGGCGTGCCGGTGCGCATCCACGGCGAGCACGGTTGGGACGTGGGCGACATCGGCGGTGCCAACCGGAAATACCAGTGGGTGCGGCGTGCTTATCGGCCGTTCGTGACGAAATACATCGTTCTGTCCGGCGAACTGGAGCGTTACCTGACAGACAAGGTTGGCGTGCCGTCGGCGCGTCTGCGGAAAATCTGCAACGGTGTGGATGCCGAGCGTTTCCATCCAGCCCCGGCGCGCACGCATGTCGACGGATGGCCGTTTGCCGAACCCCGCGCGTGGGTGATCGGCACCGTTGGCCGCATGCAGCCGGTCAAGGATCAGACGACTCTGACGCGGGCTTTCATCCGGGCGCTTGAGTTGGCACCCGAGCTCAAGGGGCGTTTGCGCCTCGTCATGGTCGGCGACGGGCCGTTGCGCGAGGCGTCGCGGCGTCTGCTGGAAAACGCCGGTGTCAGTCCGCTGGCGTGGCTGCCCGGTGAGCGCGATGACGTTCACGACCTCCTGCGCTCTCTCGATTGCTTTGTCTTGCCGTCGCTGGCGGAGGGGATTTCGAACACGATTCTCGAGGCGATGGCGTGCGGTGTGCCGGTCATCGCGACGGAGGTGGGCGGGAGTCCCGAACTGGTCGAAGCCGGGGTGACGGGCGAACTGGTTCCCGCCGCCGATGTGGAGACCATGGCGCAGGCGATTGTCCGTTACGCGCGCCATCCGGAATTGGCGCGGCAAGCCGGACGGGCCGGACGGCAATCGGTGGAACGCCGCTTCAGTCTCGAGGCGATGGTCCGGAACTACCAGCAGCTTTATGACGAACTCTTGGGGAGGGAATGAGCGAGTTTCCATAAGTCCTTGAATCCTGCGCGGCGATGGCCTATCCCGCATATGTGGGGCGTTAAAAATTGCGCAGCAAACAGAACTAGAAATGGATGGGAGATATGTGCGGCATAACCGGAATATTCGATACCCGTGGCCGGCGCGAGATTGACCGTTCGGCTTTGACGCGGATGAACGAGGCCCAGCACCACCGCGGGCCGGACGAAGGCGGTGTGCATGTCGAGCCCGGCGTCGGTCTGGGGCATCGCCGGCTTTCCATCATCGACCTCTCCACCGGCCAGCAGCCGCTGTACAACGAGGACGGCAGCGTCTGCGTCGTCTTCAACGGCGAGATATACAACTATCAGGAACTGATCCCCGAGCTGCAATCGCTCGGCCACGTTTTCCACACGCGCAGCGATACCGAAGTGATCGTGCACGCCTGGGAAGCGTGGGGCGAAGAATGCGCCAAGCGCTTTCGCGGCATGTTCGCCTTCGCACTCTGGGACCGCAACCGGGAAACGCTGTTTCTCGCGCGCGACCGGCTTGGCGTCAAGCCGCTTTATTACGCGCTGCTCGACGACGGTACGCTGCTCTTCGGCTCTGAACTGAAGTCGCTGCTCGCCCACGGCGGCCTGTCGCGCGAGATCGATCCGTTTGCTGTCGAGGAATACTTCGCGCTCGGCTACGTCGCCGAGCCGCGCGCCATCTTCAAGCAGGCGCGCAAACTGCCGCCCGCCTGCACACTCGTCGCCCGGCGCGGCGAGACGGTTGGCGAGCCGCGCGAATACTGGGACGTGCGTTTCTCGCTCAACAATCCGATCAGCGACGCCGAAGCGTTCGAAGAGCTGACGGCGCGGCTCAACGAATCGATCCGTCTGCGCCTGATGTCGGAAGTGCCGCTCGGCGCCTTCCTCTCCGGCGGTGTCGATTCGAGCGCCGTCGTCGCGCTGATGGCCGGGCTGTCGGCAGAGCCGGTCAATACCTGCTCGATCGCGTTCTCCGATCCGGCCTACAACGAGGCCGAATTCGCCAGAACGGTGGCCGAGCGCTACAAGACGAACCATTACGTCGATCAGGTCGAGAGTGACGATTTCGACCTGATCGACACGCTGGCCCGCCTCTACGACGAGCCCTACGCCGACAGTTCGGCGATCCCGACCTACCGCGTCTGCCAGCTGGCGCGCAAGCACGTGACGGTGGCGCTCTCCGGCGACGGCGGCGACGAGAATTTCGGCGGCTATCGGCGCTACAAGCTGCATACGATGGAAGAGAAAATGCGCTCGGCGTTGCCGCTTGGCGTGCGCCGGCCGCTGTTCGGCGTGCTGGGGCGGCTCTATCCGAAGGCCGACTGGGCACCGCGCGTTTTCCGCGCCAAGACGACCTTCGAGTCGCTGGCGCGAACGTCGGTCGAAGCCTACTTTCACAGCATGTCGCAGCTACGCCAGCCGATGCGCGACCAGCTCTACAGCGACCGCTTCAAGGCCTTGCTCGGCGGCTACAGCGCCCTCGACGTCTTCCACCGCCATGCCGTCCGCGCCGGCACCGACGATCCGCTCGGGCTGATCCAGTACATCGACCTGCACACTTACCTCGTCGGCGACATCAACACCAAGGTCGACCGGGCGAGCATGGCGCATTCGCTCGAAGTGCGCGAGCCGCTGATGGATCATCCGCTCGTCGAATGGCTGGCCAGCCTGCCGTCCGCGCTGAAAATGCGACACGGCGAAGGCAAGTATCTGCTCAAGAAAACGATGGAGCCTTACCTGCCGCACGACATCATGTATCGCCCGAAAATGGGTTTTTCCGTGCCGCTGGCGCGCTGGTTCCGCGGCCCGTTGCGTCAGCGCGTGCGCGACTCGCTGCTCGGCGGCCGGCTGGCGGAGTCGGGCTGGTTCAATCAGGAAACGATCGCGCAGATCGTCGAGCAGCACGAATCGGGCGTGCGCGACCATAGCACGCCGCTCTGGACGCTGCTGATGTACGACGCCTTCCTGCGCAATGTCATGGATGGCGGCGCGACAAACCACTGAGAAAGAACATGCGCATCCTCTATCACCATCGCACCGCGTCCAAGGACGGTCAGGCCGTGCACATCGCCGAGATGATCGATGCCTTGCGCGCCGAGGGGCACGAGGTACGCGTGGTGGCGCCAGCGGTTGGAGAGGGGGAAAAAGGCAAGATGGGCCGCGATATTGGCTGGGTGAATCGCCTGAAGAAATCGCTGCCGATGGTGCTCTACGAACTCCTCGAACTCGCCTATTCGCTGCACGCCTACCGCAAGCTAAAAGCGGCGGCGCGGGATTTCCGGCCGGACGTGATCTACGAACGCTACAACCTCTACCTGCTGGCCGGCGCGCTGCTGAAGAAGCGGCTGGGCATCCCGCTGCTGCTCGAAGTCAATTCGCCATTGGTGTTCGAGCGCTCGCGCCACAGCGGCGGGCTGGCGTTGCCGCGGCTGGCGCGCTGGGCCGAAGGTACGGCCTGGCGGGCGGCCGACCGCGTGCTGCCGGTGACGAAGGTGCTGGCCGGTTACGTCCGGGAGTACGGCGTGCCCGACGAGCGCATTGCCGTCATCCCCAACGGCATCAACAAGGCGCATTTTGCGACGGCGCCAGAACCCGAGCTGGCCAAGGCGAAGCTCGGTTTGCAGGGGCGGCTGGTGCTCGGCTTTACCGGCTTCGTGCGCGACTGGCACGGCGTCGATCGTGTCATCGACTGGATGGCCTCGGAAGAAGCTCCCGACAACGTCCATCTTTTGATCGTCGGCGACGGCCCGGCGCGCGAAGCGCTGGAGGCGCAGGCGAGGGCGCTTGGACTGGCCAGGGCGGTAACCTTCACCGGCGTCGTCGACCGCGACGCCGTGCCGTCTTATGTGGCGGCGTTCGACGTGGCGTTGCAACCGGCGGTGACGGCCTACGCGTCGCCGCTCAAGATGATGGAGTACCTCGTGCTCGGCAAGGCGATCGTCGCCCCGCGCACGCCGAACATCTGCGAAATTCTAAGCGATGGTGAAAACGCGGCGCTCTTCGACGAAAACGTGCCGGGCAGTCTGGAACGTGCGCTGACGACGGTCTGCTGCGATGCGGCCCTGTGTTTGCACCTGTCGGCCAACGCACGGGAAACCATCGACCGGCTTGATCTGACATGGCGCGGTAATGCGCGGCGCGTAGCTTCGCTGGCAGCCATGCTGATTTCCAATCCTGAGAGTGAGAGGGTCTCTACACCATGAAAGTCACAGTCGTAGGAACCGGTTACGTCGGCCTCGTGAGCGGCGCCTGTCTGGCCGAGGTCGGCAACGATGTGCTCTGCCTCGACGTCGATCCCGAGAAGATCCGCATCCTCGAAGAAGGCGACCTTCCGATCTACGAGCCGGGATTGCAGGAAAAGGTCCGGCACAGCGTCGCCGCCGGCCGGCTGCATTTCACGACCGACCTTGAGCGGGCGGTCAACCACGGCACGATCATGTTCATCGCCGTCGGTACGCCGCCCGACGAGGATGGCTCGGCCGACCTGCATTACGTGCTTGAAGCGGCGCGCAACATCGGTCGTCTGATGACCGACTACAAGGTGATCGTCGACAAGAGCACCGTGCCCGTCGGCACCGGCGCCAAGGTTGAGGCGGCGATCACCGAGGAACTGGAAAAACGCGGCGCGGATACGCCGTTCAGCGTCGTGTCGAATCCGGAATTCCTGAAGGAAGGGGCGGCGGTCGAGGATTTCATGCGCCCGGATCGCATCATCGTCGGCGCCGACGACGAGCAGGCGGTGTTCATGATGCGCGCACTCTACGCCCCGTTCCAGCGCAACCGCGAGCGGCTGATCGTCACCGATCTGAAGAGCGCCGAACTGATCAAGTATGCGGCCAACGCCATGCTGGCGACGCGCATCAGCTTCATGAACGAACTCGCCAATCTGGCCGAAACGCTCGGCGCCGACATTGAGATGGTGCGGCAGGGCATCGGCGCCGACCCGCGCATCGGCTACGACTTCCTCTATCCAGGTTGCGGCTACGGTGGTTCCTGTTTCCCCAAGGACGTGAAAGCGCTGATCCGAACGGCCAAGGTCGAGGCGGACCTTGATCTGCGCGTGCTGAAGGCCGTCGAGGAAGCGAACGAGGCGCAGAAGCACGTGCTGGCCAACAAGATCAAGGCGCGGTTGGGCGACGATCTGAGCGGCAAGCGCTTCGCTCTGTGGGGCTTGGCGTTCAAGCCGAACACCGACGACATGCGCGAGGCGCCGAGCCGGGTGCTGCTCGCCGACCTGTTTGCGGCCGGGGCGAGCGTCACGGCCTACGATCCGGTCGCGATGGACGAGGCGCGGCGCATTTTCGGCAGCGAACCGTGCCTCGACTACGCCGACAACCCGATGGGCGCACTCGCCAATGCCGATGCGCTGGTGATCGTGACCGAATGGAAGGAGTTTCGCAGTCCGGACTTCGACAGCATCAAGCGCCGCCTGAAAACCCCGCTGATTTTCGATGGCCGCAATCTTTACGATCCTCCGTTCGTGCGCGGCATGGGCATCGAGTACTTCGCCATCGGGCGATGAGCTGAGCCAAAAATGATCAAAACCATCCTCTTTTCAACGCTTTATCCGAGCGCCGTGCGCCCGGTGCACGGCATTTTCGTCGAGACGCGGCTGCGTGAGCTGTTGAAGAGCGGGGAGGTGGAAACGCGGGTCGTTGCTCCGGTGCCGTGGTTTCCGTTCGAGGGGCATGGTTTCGGCGAGTACGGGTTGTTTGCCGCAACGCCGCGCGTTGAAAAGCGCAACGGCGTGGAGGTGCATCATCCGCGCTATCTCCTGCCGCCCAAGATCGGTATGAACATTTCGCCCTTCACGCTGGCGATTGGTGCCTTGCCGACGGTTAAGCGACTGATGCGCGACGGCTTCGATTTCGATCTGATCGATGCGCACTACTACTATCCGGACGGCGTGGCGGCGGGTCTGCTGGCCAAATGGCTCGGCAAGCCGTTTGTGGTGACGGCGCGTGGGACCGATCTGTCGCTGATTCCGCACTACGCGCGGCCGCGTCGGCTGATTATCGAAACGGCGAATCGTGCGGCGGCGTCGATCGGCGTCTGCCAAGCGCTGATGGATCAACTGGCCAGCCTCGGTGCCAATCGCGCGAAGCTGCGCGTGATGCGCAATGGCGTCGACCTGGAGCGTTTTCGCCCGGTCGACCGCCAGGAAGCGCGCCGGCAGCTCGGTCTTGCGGGTGAGGGGTGTTGCTTGCTGTCGGTCGGTTTGCTGATCGAACGCAAGGGGCATCATCTGGCTATCGAAGCGTTGGCGGGGTTGCCGCCCGATGTCGGGCTGATCATCGCCGGCGATGGGCCGGAGCGCGCTTCATTGGAACAGCTGGCGGCCCGGTGTGGCGTGGCCGGACGCGTGCGCTTTGCCGGACAGGTGCCGAACGAGGAATTGCGTGGTTGGTACAGCGCGGCCGACGCGCTTGTGCTTTGCTCCAGTCGCGAAGGCTGGGCGAACGTGCTGCTCGAAGCGATGGCGTGCGGCACGCCGGTCATTGCTACACCGATCTGGGGTACACCGGAAGTGGTGACCAATCCGGTTGCCGGCCGCCTGATGGCCGACCGGACGCCGGGCGCGCTGGTCGCTGCGTTCAACGAGCTGTTCCGCGATTATCCGGTGGCATCGGCCGTGCGCGAATACGCCGAGCAGTTTGGCTGGCAGGCGACGACAGAAGCCCAGATCGCGCTGTTCAAGGAGATTGTCCATGCGTGACCTCTTGATTACCGCCGTCGTCATTGCCCTGATTCCGTTGATTCTACGCACGCCGAGGTTTGGCGCTTACGTCTGGGCGTGGCTGTCAATGATGAACCCGCACCGCGCCGCTTGGGGATTCGCCCGCAGTTTTCCCTTCGCCTACCTGGTGGCGCTGTCGACGCTGATCGGCTTTCTGTTTTCCAGGGAAAAGAAACCGTTCCCGGTGACGCCCATCACCGTTGTCTACTTGTCCTTCTGGTTCTGGATGTCGTTCACCTGCCTGTTTGCCATGAACACGCCGGAGATCGTTCTGGAGCGCTGGATATTCGTGAGCAAGATCCACCTGATGCTGCTGGTGACGTTGATGCTTATCCGCGGGCGCGAACAGATCGAGGGGCTGGTCTGGGTCGTTACCGCATCGATCGGCTTCTATGGCGTCAAGGGCGGCATATGGACCGTCCTCACCGGCGGGGGGAGCGGCCGGGTCTGGGGGCCGCCCGACAGCATGATCAGCGACAATAACGGACTGGCGTTGGCGCTGGTCGTTCTGTTGCCGTTCGTGTATTACCTGTACCAAGTGAGTTCGCGTCGATGGTTGCGCTGGGGGCTGGTTTTTTCGGGTGTGGCAATTTGTTTTTCCATTCTGGGTAGCCACTCACGGGGGGCTTTGTTGGCGCTGATCGCCATGGCCTTCATGCTGGCGCTCAAGGGGAAACGTCCGTTTTTGATGAGTTTTCTCATTGTTGCGGTGCTGACGACCGCGATTCTGTCAATGCCGGAAATTTGGGCATCCCGCATGGAATCAATACTCAACTACGAGCAGGATGCCTCCGCCATGTCGCGCATCACGACCTGGACAACACTCTGGAATCTCGTGATGGACAGGCCGATTCTCGGAGCCGGATTCCGTACCGACAATCCGCTGGTCTTTGCGTTGTACGCGCCAGAAGGATGGGAAGGCAAAGTGCTGGTAGCGCACAGCATCTATTTCGAGGCGCTGGGTGAACATGGCTTTCCGGGGTTTTTCCTTTATCTCGGCTTGTTTTTCTTGTCGTGGATGCGTGCCGGAAAACTGGCGCGCCTGACGCGCGACGACCCCGAATTCAGCCCTTGGGTACCGTTCCTGATGCGCATGGTGCAGGTCAGCCTGACCGGCTTCGCCGTCGGCGGTGCATTCCTGTCGTTGGTGCATTTCGATCTGCCGTACTACATCCTGGCATTCGTCATCCTTGTCGATGCTACTGTGCGAGAACGGATGACGGGCGTACCCGTGAAACGGGAGGGGTAATGACGACAGCCGAGAAACTGACCGCGCTGCTGCTGCGCAATGCGCTCGGGCTGTTCGGCACGGCAATTTCGTCGCGTTTGTCGATCCTGATTTTTCATCGCGTGCGGGCCGTTCCCGATCCGTTGTTTCCTTGTGAACCGGACGCGCGACGATTCGAATCTCTGATGCGTTTTGTCGCTGCGACGTTTCGGGTCATGACGCTCGGCGAAGCCATCGACCATCTGGCGCGGGGCACTTTGCCTCCGCGTTCCCTCGTGATCACTTTTGACGACGGCTATGCGGATAACGCCGAGGTGGCGCTTCCCATCCTGCAACGGCTCGGATTGCGGGCGACCTTCTTCATCTCGACCGGCTTTTTGGACGGTGGGCGGATGTGGAACGATTCGGTGATCGAATGCCTGCGCGCCTGTCGTCTGACGACGGTCGATCTGGAGGAGTTCGGCCTTGGCCGATGTGAGCTGGCTGACTTGTCGCAACGCCGGCAGGTAATCGTCCGGCTGTTGTCGTGCCTCAAATATCGGAGACTGCCCGAACGGGAGGCAGCCGTCGGACTCCTGCGGCAACTGTGCGGTGTCGAACTTCTGCCGCACGATCTCATGATGCGTTCAGAACAGGTGGCCATGCTGCATCGATCCGGCATGGAAATCGGCGCGCATACGGTTCACCATCCGATTCTGACGACGCTGATGCAGGAAGAAGCGGAAACCGAAATCGATGGCGGACGCGAACAGCTGCAATCGATCATCGACGCGCCGGTCGATGTGTTCGCCTACCCGAACGGAAAACCGGGAGTCGATTATGACGAAAGCCACGTTGCGCTGGTAGAGCGGCTCGGTTTTCGCGGCGCTGTCAGCACGGCCCCCGGTGCCGCACAGGCCGGCGACGATCCATTCCAGTTGCCACGCTTCACACCATGGGGGAAGTCATTGCCGGTGTGGGCTGCGCGGCTGCTCATGAATCAGTGGAATACGTCTTTTTCCCGTGCTTGGCTGGGAGCGAAGTGACAATTCCTTCATCCAACGCGGTATTTGATCGCAAAAACGATTGAACCCGACGTCAATACCTGACCGATAAAACGCAGCGGCGGGATGGCTTTGAAGAGCGACAGGGCGACGCGGACGGGGATTCCTCTCCCTTCTGTCTCAATCATGTCGAAGCGATCCAGCGAGTGGAAACCACGCTCGCGCAGGTACGCGGAGAGCGAATAAAAGGAGAACCAGTTGACCGCCGGATACTTGCAGTAGTTGGCGATCTCCGGACGCGTTGTGACGGCCAAGCGTTCGTAGCGACGTTTCAGAAATCCCGGGTACCAACTGTAGAGCGGCAGGCTGTATTCCTGCTGAATCGGACACAGCCAGTTCGTCGTGCTCAGGTAGAGCAGCCCGCCCGGCTTGAGGATGCGGGTCGCTTCATTGAGGCAGCCTTGCCAATCGGCGACGTGTTCGAGCAGTTCCGGGAGCAGCGCGACATCCATCGAGGTGTCGGGGTAGGGGAGTTCGGTCGCCGATCCAACGTCGAACTGGATGGCCAGGCTGGCGTCCTCCGCCCGGTGGCGGGCAATCTCGATGAGCGGCGCGTTGACGTCCAGTCCGAAGACCTTGTGACCGCGTTGCGCCCAGAGTTGAGCCTGCATGCCCGTGCCGCACCCGATGTCGGCCACGTTTAGCTGGCTGGCAACGCCGCCGTTGAGTTTCGCCAGCAGCCGAAGCGATTTGTCCCGGACGAGCGTGAAGCGTTGAATGGTCTGTGGGGCGAGAGACTGTTGCGCGTAGTAATCGACAAAGTTCTGGTCGGACGAGTGATCCCACGTTGTTGATTTGCTCGAGTCGTCTGTCATCGCAATGTCCTTTCGGTCACGTGGTCATAGCCTGAACTTCGGTGCCTGTTTCTGCAGCCATTGTTCGAGGATGGTCAGAATCCAGATCATTTCGCCGTAGTAGCCGGGATGCTCGGGCAGGTAGTCGGCGATGAGCTTTTTCGCAAAATCCTCGCGGAGAATGCCTCGTTCGGCGAGGTTGCCGAGCGATTCGGCGGCGAGACGTTTGAGCGCCGGATCGCGAGCGGTCCAGACGCCGAACGGCAACCCGAAGCCTTTTTTCTTCTTCGTTATGATCGCTTCTGGGAGAAAGTCGCGCAGTGCCTCCTTGAAGAACCAGCGCAGCCGGAAGCCGCGCACTTTCCAGTCGGGCGAAAGTTGCAGCGAGAAGTCAACCAGCGCGTCGGCGAGCAGCGGGTAGGCGGCCGGGATGCCGGCGAGCGATGTCGCGCCCTGGACCTTCGGCAAATCGCAGTCGGCCAGCGTGTAGCGCCAGTCATAGGCGAGCATCCGGTTGACGAGGCTGCCGGCGTGGCATTCCTCCCAGGTGGCTCGCATGTGCGCCTGCGGCTCGCCGGTGTCGATTTGCGCAAGTAGACTGGGCGTGAGCACATTCGCCGGTTCGAGGTGCATGACGAGGTTGAAGCTCTCCATCCGGTCGGGCATCGGTATCCGCGAGTGGCGCACGTAGCCGGTGGCCTGTCGCAGGCCGGGGATTTTGCGAAGCGGACTATCCTCGCCGCAGAAGGGCTCAATCGTCCGGCGCAAACCGGCGGGCAGGCGGTGGTAGAAATCAAAGAACTTCTGCGTCGCATAGCGGGCGTTGCCGCCGAAGAGTTCGTCGCCGCCGTCTCCGGCAAGCATCTTCGTGCAGCCGTCGGCCTTGGCCATTTTTGCGCAGTAATAGGCCGGCAGTGCCGAAGAGTTCCCGAACGGCTGGTCGTAGTGGCGGGCGATTTCCGGCAATGCGGAGAGGATGTCGGAGGGTGTTACGTAGTACTCGTGGTGGTCGCAGCCAAAATGGCGGGCGGCGATGCGGGCGTATTCCATCTCGTCGTACCCCTCGGCTGCAAAACCGATCGAATAGGCATGTGCCGGTTCGCCGGTGAGTTCGCAGAGGGTTCCCGCTACCGTCGAACTGTCGGTGCCACCCGAGAGGAAGGTGGCGATTTCCGCCTCTCCCGCGATCGCTTCGGCGACCGATTCGCGAATGATTTGCCGGAAGCGCGTCTTCGCATCGTCGAAAGGCTCTCGGTGCTTTTCATCGAACTCGGCCGGCCAGTACCGGAATTGCCGCGCTCCCTTTACATCGACGAGCAGGGCGTGTGCAGCGGGAATCCGGTAAACGTTCCTGAATATCGTCCGTGGCGCCGGGATCATGTGGAAGTAGAGAAAATCGAAGAGCGCCTGTGGATCAAGGTCGTCGCTACTCTCTGTGACGCAGTCGGCCCGGTCGGAGAAGAGCAACTGGTTGCCGTCAAGGCGGTAGCACAGCGTTTCGATCGCGAAACGGTCAATGGCGAGAAACACCGACTTCTTTCCGGTGTCGGCGATCACGACGGCGAAGGCACCTCTGGCTTGCGCCGCGCAGTTCTCACCGTAGCGGTGCCAAATGTGGAGGAAGCCAGCCGCAGGACCAGATCGGCGGGAGATCACTTCGGCTTCGTCGTCGTAGAAATGTGGCGTTCCAATCGTCGCGCAGACAGTTGTTTCGTCGCTGGCCGTCGAGGCGCCCGTTAGTCCGATGCCCTCGATCGGCGTCAGGTCGTCGAAAAAGCGGTCAAGATCCAGTTGGCCGAGAAGTATTGCATTCATGATCGAGGCCTTATATCCATAGCGAGGGAGCGATTCTTCTTATGACGGCACGGAGCGCATCTTTTGCGCGCTGCGGGGGCGACTGGTAGTCGCGCTGATGCCGTCCGCTGATGCCTTGTAGTCTCGGTTGGCGAGGAAAGCGCGGAATCACGCGGAGTTCCTTCGCTTCACTGCGCAGATGAATAAGGTGGCGATACAGGAATCCCGCGTCGAGGTGGCCTTCGTGCGTTTTCCAGAGTCCGGCGAATACTGTGTCGTATGCGCTCCGGCGGAAAGCGAACAGGCGAAGATCCATGTTTTCACTGCCTTGCCATTTCCCTGATCCGAGCAGCGGAACGTTACGCAGATCGCAGAGAACGTCGAAATCGAGCGTTCGGCAGCTTTCGATCATCTCAGTGAGGTTCAGGATCCTGAGGCGCCCGCTTGTCTTCCAGATGATGTCGTCGGGCTCGAACAGCGTCGTGTGCGCAAGGCCGAAGTCCATCAGGCGGAACTCGCCGTGAGCCTTGCCTAGCCGAACCGGATGGTCGTTCCCGGAAAAACTGATCAGTTCGATTGTCTTGGTGTGCGTGATGTCTCGTAGCGCATTCGCAAGCGGCGTGAGATCGCTATACGAATTGTCGATGAAAAGGATGCGATCGATCGTCGTGTCGGGCAGCGAGGCATAATGTTTGAGGGCGTTGAGGTAGTCGCCGATGCGTTCGGTTGGGTTGGCGCGCGCAACGGCGCCAACGGGAGGAGTGAGCGTTGCGCTCATGAGCAGGCCGGCGGCTCTGTGATTCCTCTTGATACCGTCAGACGTGCCCCCCTGAATGCGGATGATCGTGTGGGTCATGGTTCCCCCGATAGCCCCTTTTCCATCCTGCGATTGTTGTTCATGCCCGTTCCAGGGAATCGAGCCCCGTAGTGAGTCGTCGAACGAGCGCCGAAAAAACCCTTTCGAGTACCCACGTCTTCATATTAGGCCGTCGACCGGCGATGTGGCTGTCCCATAGCGAGAGCGCGAAATCGAGCCGTATCCAGTCGAGGTAGGCGTCCGAGATCGATGGTCCAGTTTGCCGATAACCGGAAAGGAACGCTTTGACGAGTCCCCTCCGTAATCCCCGGAACACGAGGTGACGGGGCGAGTTGAGCGTAAGTTCGAGATTGTTAAGAAACTGGGCGAGGTCGTATTCGATCGTGTTTTCGTACGCGAGGCTGATGTCGATGCCGATCACCGCGTTACCGTCGATGAGAAAATTATCGGTCTTGCAGTCTCCGTGGAGCCAACTTGTCCACGCGTCGCCATTGGCGAGCCGTGGTGCAGTCTCGCGTAGACGATGGGTCGCTTTCGCGAAAACGTCGTTTCCCGAATGGAGATGCTCCAGCTCTGCGATGACTTCGAGCCGGTGGTCGAGATTGATCCTGCCCGGACGAAGCGGGCCGGCCGTATGAAAGTATCCGAGCCATTCGCCGGCCTGATGCAGCCAGTGAGACCTTTTAGTTAGAATCGCCGGTCGGGATAGCTTTCGCGTCAGCGATTCACCGTTGCTCCATCCCATTGCGAATATTGCGAGTTCAGGAATCAGGCAAATTGGTTCAGGGACGCGGTGGATCTGGTTCGTGCCTGTCTCGGTTTTCACCGCGCTCAACGCCTTTTCGACGCGAGCTAGTGCCTCGAACTGCTTTGCGGCGGTGGATACATCGGGCGTTCGGGTTCGTGGAGCGAAGCAGCGTTTCACGGCGGCCTGGCGCGGCGGTTGCGTGGCAATCGTTGCGCGGAAGACTTCCGAATTGTCCTGAATGTTGATGGGCTCGCCGAGGCTAACGTCAACGCCGCCAAAATATCCAGATAACACCTTCTCTATCGGCACCTTCTCGCTTCGGACTACCTCGGCATGGTCTGAAATGAGCGTACTCATACAAATTATCCGATCACCTGTCGTAGGAGACTGAGGTTGGTTTTTGCAGCTTCTCGCGGATAGCTCGAAGCACTTGTGGTACGAGTCTCGCGAATTTGAATACTCCTGCAGCGAAGATCACAGCGTTGGGGGGGGAGGGCCTTTCTGGGCAGAAAAGGTCTCTGATAGAGCGCGTCGGGAGCGCGCCGTAGCGCGATAGATCGCTTCTTACTAGCGCATGAATCGGCGTTTCGACGTCGGGATTGTGGCGAGTGAATTCGCCTCGGGCGATGAGCTTGAACCGTAAGTCGTTGTAGTTGAAACAGTTGAACGCACCGAGTAGTACGGCTGTTTTGTTTCGATAGGTGCCGGATCTCATTTCTCGCATCCCGAAGTTGAAGACTGGCGTCTGATGAGTGCTATAGCCTCCCTAGCCTTTTCTCCGAAGATGGTCTGCAGGGCGAAGAGGTAGGTAATGGCGCCGGCAGCGATTTCGGCAGTGAGCAGTACGATTCCGGGTTCTGAGTCGAGCAGGAGGCGGATCCCAGTTACGGCGGCGGCCATGATGGCCGAGCTGCCAACGGCGGGTGTCAAGGACTTGGCGATTCCAGCGAACGAGGTGTTGATCACTCGCCGTGCCAGAAGGATTGTTACGACTGTAGCCGTCGGTTCGGTGACGAGAACGGCTATGACGAGCCCGGTGACACCATGGCCGATCCCGGCAACGATCAGTGAAAGAAAGAGAGCGAAGGTAAAAATGGTCGATTGCAGCGCGAGCCTGGGGTGTCCGATGCCGCCAAGAACCTGACGGATAAACGAGGTTAGCCCGCGGAAAGGAACGGCGAGAGCGAGAAGTGTGAGCGGCACGGTCGCCGGTGCCCATCCGTAACCCAGAACGACTTCGACAAAATCTTTCGCCACGCACGCAAGTCCGATTATCCCAGGCAGAAGAACGAGTGCGGCAAATCCGGCAGTCTTTTCCAGATAACGGGCGATTGCCACAGGTTGCCCCTGGAATTTCGAGAACGCCGGAAAGATGATCGGATTGATGACAGGCATCGCTTTGGCGAGCGGAAGGAGCGCAAATTGCAGCGATACGGAAAAAATGCCGAGTGCCTGTGGCCCGAGAACCGGGCCGGCAATGATCGCTGGCAGCATGTTGCCGGTGATCGCGACGGCGCTTGCGAGCGCCATTATTCCGCCGAATACGAGGATTTCTCTGACTGGGCGGAATGCGAGCGATGGAAGGATGAACCACGGCTGGAAAATCATCAGAATGATTGCGAGCAGGATGCGATTCGTCAGAAGTCCGATGATCAGCGCCCATACACCGGCGTCGAGAACGGCGAGGATGAGTGTCGTGATCGCACCGGTCAGGCTCGCTATCAGACCGGCGAATGCCTTGAGTTTGAATTTGAGATCGCGGTCGAGCAGCGCGTCGGGAATGGCGCGGAACGGTATCAGAAGGAAAACGAAGGTGAGGGTCTGGGCGAGGCGTTCGAGCCTCGGCGCGTTGAAATAGGCGGCGATCAGCGGGGCGCTGAAAAAATAACCGAGAAAGAGGAGTCCATTGATGAGCAACAGCCAGCCAAATGAACTTCGGAGTGCTTCTTGCGAGATTGCCTTTGCGCGGACAAGCGCACTGTCGAGGCCGAATATGCTGGCGAGGAAGAGGAGTTCCATCGGCGATTCAAGCATCGCGTAGAGGCCATAGTCGCCTGTGCTGATGAAGCGGACGACGATGATCGTGCAGCCCCAGCTCACGATCTGGGTGACGATCCGGAAAAGCGTTGCCCAGCGTGCACCCGAAAGAATTCGGTCGATTACGATGCTGTTGTCTTGTTGCCGCTCCTGTTCGTTATTCATCCGTGCCGTTCCCGTGATTTCTTGAAGTTTTCCAACAGATCGAGATATCGGCACGTGTGCGAGTTTAGGACTCTTTCGTCGCTGAGAAACGTTTGTCCGTCAGCGATGGAAAGCAAAGCCTCCTTTGCTCGATCTATTTCGGCTACGCTGGAGTGTTTGGGGGGTGGCGGTGTCCAACGATCTGACCAGATGCCGCAGTACTTGAGACCTCGCTTGATATGGATCTTGAACCGATCGTAAGCGTCGATGTTTCTATCCTGTGCATAAATGGACGGCAGACGGCGCGGGAAATATTCGATATCCAACGTGGAAAGCCAGTCCCTCCACTTGAAATCCAGAACACTCCCATAGCAACTAATCGGTATCCACGGAACCCTGATTGCGTCCGCGATAATTGCGCCATGCATTGCTTCTGCCAACAACACGTCGCATTGGCTGATTTCCTGGATCACTCTTTCGACTCCCCAGCGGCAGCTGATGTAGCGAATGCCTGTGTCTTTGCAGATATCTTCCCAATCGAAGTTACGCAGGCTGTCGCTATGCGGCATGAGGCCATGGCGAAAATTCTTGCGGTCGGCTTTTGGGTGGCTTATCGCTCGAATCAATACCGCCGCATCGGTGATCACAAGGCCGGGGTCAAGGTCGAGCGCCTTCGCAGTTTCATAACCGCGAACAGCATGGACGATGAAGTGGCTGTCCATCGTCGGCCGGGTTCCGTAGCCTAGGCCGCTACCGAAGATATGTTTTATAGGGGAGGCCGGCAGGCGTTGATTGAGCAGCGTGCCGATGCCGACGAAGATCTCCTCGTTATTGTCGTCTAAGATGTTGCCGATCAGTTTCGGCCACAGCCATGGATTTAGATCGTCTCCGAAGTTTCCATCGGGATCTTTGTAGTAATAGAGCCTCATTGCGCTTCCCCTGATTCTTGCATTGATCGCCTAGATGATGGTTCGTTCTTAACGTTTTTCCTCCATTCGAGCAGGGCGAGTGGAATGTAAGACAGGTATTTCATGTTGAGAGGAGCGCATCGCCATGCCTTGACGAAGGAATCGATTGCGATGCGTACTTTGCCATTGTTACGCAATTGACTTTTGGCAAAAATGGCGTGGTAGACGGCCAATTGGTCGAGAAAGCGACGTCGGCTGATGCAGCGTCCATCGCCGCTGCACAGCCCCCATTTGTTGACCGCTTGGGTCAACAGCCTAGTGCGGAAATCCACGGTTTGGGGGCTGCGTGTGGTTTGCTGCGTATGCTGTCGATAAAGCGTGGTTGGTTTGCGCAGTTTGATGATCGGGTAATCCCTAGCGATGCGCAGCCAAAGATCCCAATCTTCCCCGCACGGAAGTGTGACGTCGAACGTGCCACATTTGTTGAAGACATCCCTTCTGATCATGGTCGCGCTGGTGAGCATCCAGCAATCGAGCAGAAGCAAGTGGTAAATCCATCCAGAATATTCAGTATCGATGCCGTCGGCAAAAGACGCTAGGTCGAAGCTATCGGGAGGGGGAAAGCAACCCGCTTCGTTAGATTCCCATCGGATGAAGCTCGAGTAAACGGCGCCTGTATCCGGATAGGTGTCGAAGATTTGCAGTTGGCGGGCCAACTTGTCTGGAAACCAGTAATCGTCGCTGTCTATGAAACAGATAAACTGACCAATGGCCTCGCTGATTCCCCTATTGCGGGCGGTGCTTACGCCGGAATTGCTCTGGTGGATTAGTCTCACCGGAGCACCGTGATTTCGCACGATTTCTGGCGAACGATCGTCCGATCCGTCATCAACGACCAGAACCTCGATGTCCTTGAAGGTCTGGCCGAGGACGCTACCGAGCGTGGTTTCGATGTATTTCTCGCTGTTATAACTTGGGATGATGACGGATACTTTCGGCATTTTCGGATTCCTGTCCTGCGTTTTGTCGTGAACCGGGCACCGGAGAAAATCAGTCGGGGGGCGCCTTCGGACTGGAATCTGCGTCGGCGTTCTCGGCGGGGTTTTCGGAGACCGTCGATGATCCAGGCTTGCCGCCAAGAATCCTGTATTGCTCGCGTAGCACCTTGGATTCCGGGGAATGCTTCAGACCGGATGTGACGATTTTCAGCGCTTCAGGACGCTTGCCTATTTGCATCAGATACTCGGCCCATTGCGAATACGCCGGCCAGTAGTCCGGCTTGAGATTGCGGGCCCGGGCAAAGGCTTCGTTTGCCCTGTTCGGAGCACGGAGCAAGAGCTGGACTTCTCCTATCCTTGTGTAGATTTCGGGCAGAAGGACGAAGTCGGGCGGCGCCTGGTTCGTGACGTAGTGGAAGTCGTTCAATATGTCATTCAGGCTGCCCATGCGTTTTCCCAGCCGCACGTCTGCCCTGCGTGCGCGGTTCAGGTTGGTGAGGCCCCAGCAATAGTGGTGCATATGGGAGAACGTGGGCCCCATTCGACTGACCCAGTAATTGCGCTGCTGTGCGTAACGTTCGGGGAACCACTGCGTGTCGCGGCAATAACGCGGTAGCAGCTGCAATTCGGCTTCAGTTACGTTTTGGGGCTTTGCCATCGCGATTGGCGTTATCGTCGCAAGCATGAAGGTCAGTAGGAAAGGAAGCGCCAAGCGGGGGGATGAACGGTTTTCCGGTTTGCGGGTGCACATGGTTTGGGCTCCTTTACGTCACGATGCCATGAATATTGCCTCCGGCGCTATGCGTTGATTTTCCGCAAAGCATGCCGAGCAGGATGAACAGGAAGAGAAAGCGCGGTGCATCGACCAGCGTGTCGAATAGGCCGACGACGAGGAAGGCGGTAAAAGCAGACAAGGCTGCTGTCGCTGGCAAATCACCTTGCCAGGCGCGGTTGGCCGCACGCGCAATGGCGAGCAACGCAAAGCCGCCCAGCGCCGCCAGTCCGAACCAGCCGAGGTCGAAAAATATCGCGAGGGGCAGGTTTTTTGTGTGCCAGGGCAGGTGGTCGTCTACGGTGAAGAACCAGCGGTCGAGAGTTGTCGCGAAGTTGCCGTTGCGTAGCAGATTCTCGCCCTGATTCGTCTCCAGCCGGATGTTGTCGATGTCGTAATGGCTGGCAGGACTGGGCGGCGTGTGCAGGGTGAGCTTGACCGGCCTTGCGGCGTACCACGGGGCGGTGCCGAGGATACCGGTCGCGATGTTTGTCTGCAGGTCGTTCCAGTCATTTCCGTTCTGAGGAATGGCAAGCGTTTTCCAGACGCAGCGGAACGAAGTGAGCATCCATTTTTCGCACAACGAAACGGTTATTTTCTCCGGCGGTGGCTCCCCGCGCACGTCCATTTTCAATCGATAGCTCTGCTGCGGATCGACGGCAACGACCTGTTCGACGTAGAGCGCCGAGCCGCCAGCGAGGCGCAGGAAAGTGTTGCCGTTTTCTGTTTGCAGACGGTAGGTGCCGGTCCGGTTTTGCTCACGGCTGAATAGATAGTGGTTTCCCGGAAAACGTCCGATCCCCATGCCGAACAAGGTCGTGCGCCAGTCGGACGAGCGAATGGCCAGAGCGTCTACCCAGTGCGCTTTGCGTATCCCGAAGTCGTGGCCTACGCTGGCCAGACGCTGCCGGGCAAATTCACCGTTCAAGACCGGAATGGCAACGGTCAGTACGATCGTGCTCACCGCGACGGCCAGTATTCCGCGCCGCGGTTGTCCGGAGCGAATCGTGGCGAAACACAGGAAAACGGCCAGCGCGACGGCGAAGGCGGCATAACCGCCTCGCGAGTAGGTGACCATCAAGGCGTAAGCGGTGGCGAGAAGGAGGAAGAACCCAAGAAGGCGGTTGATGCGGCTCGTCGTTTGCATGATCAACAGCAACAGGAACGGCGTGGCGACGACAATGAATCCCTCGACGTAGGCCCCGCCGACGTGCATCGCCGAGAACGGGCCGGTCACGCGATAGTCGGAGGCAAAATCGAACAGTCCGGCAAAGGTCAGGCGTTCCCAGATGACGACCGCGACGGTCAGCGCCAGTCCTCCGGTCATCCCTAACGCCCACGGGCGCATGACATCCTGCCCATCGGCCTGCAGACGCCGTATCAGTCCAAAGCCGAGAAAAGCCCACAACGCCCCCTTGACGATACGCAAGGCATTGAATGGACTGAAGTAGCTGACGAACGCGTTCTCGTTGGAAGCTGGCCAGGGGAAAAGCGCGATGGCGGTCGAGAGGATCAAGCTGAGGCCGCCGAGCGTCAGGCAAACGACCAGCATGGGGTCGCGCCGGGTGTTTTTTGGCGGGGGCGCTACGCGGGCATAGCCGACGGCCAGACAAGTCAGGACGAGGAAGTCGAACTCGTCGAAATAGAATCGCCCGCTCCACGGGGCGAGATCGAAAACCGGCAGCGCTAGGGGAATAAGCAAGAATGCGATGGCCGGACGATGCCAGACGGTAAACGCGCTGGCCGCCAAGATCAGCGAAATGATGACTGGCGCCACTGGAAAAGTCGCGGCGCGATAGGCGCAAAACGTCAGGATCGCCAGCATGCCAAAATACGCCAATTTGTTTCCAGAGGCTTTGCCGCCCGGTTGGTGCCCTGATGGTGGAGCTGAGTTTTCGCTAACGACGTTGGGCGTTGGTGGGGGATTGGCGGCATTGGATAGCTTGTCAGCACCGAGTACAGCAAGCCAGGCGAAAACCCCTGCGACCGGAATGTTGGTTGGGTCTGGGTGGGTTCCTTGCAGAAAAAGCTTTCCCGTCTCGACGATGCCGGCCAGCAAGACGGACAGCCAAAGCGCGAAAACCGGCGTGCGGCGATTGGCCCACGTCAGGATTCCGACCGGCAAATACATGAGGATCACGCTGGCGAGACTGAAAAGAGCGCGGGCCTCGGTGGTGTAGTAGTGGTAGTAGAACGGCAGGAACCTCAAATCAGTCAGTTGCGCGGCGGCAAATTCGATCCCGCGCCAGCGGTAGGAGAACCAGCCGTTGGCCAGGAGCAGCGCGGCAATGTAGAGGACCGTCAGCGGAAGTGCATGGCGCCGAAGTGTGAGCGCCAGCCGGTCAGGGGTAAAGACGCTACGTCGTTGCCACAGGGCGAGTCCTGCGGCGGTTCCAATCATCCGTGTGAGGACCGACATTCCCTGGGTGACGCCTGTGGCAATAAAGAACTGAGTTAGTTCAAGCGCGATGCCTAGCAGTGCGCCCCAAACGGCTGCCTGCGCCAGCGAAGCCACGTCATTCCGCCGGAAGCCGGAATGACGGATTCCGTCAGGTTGTTTTGATTCCTCATGGCCCCTTGCCAACCGATGGCCAATGTAAATCCCGAAGGGCAGGGTTAGCACCACCTCGGCACAAAGTTTGAAGTAGCTTTGGAGGTCGAGCGGCGCTTCTCCGGCCAGCCACACTCCCCAAGTGGTTCCTTTTGCCTTTTGGGTCAGTTCGTCTAGCGAAACGAGAACGTCGTAAGGAAAGAGGCTGAAGGCGACATAGGCGACGAGGAATGCCTCGACCAGATGCCAGAAAATTCGCTCGGGGTCGAAACGGTGCGCATGAAGAAACTTTCCAATCCACGCGGGACTCAGCGACGCCGCGATCAGCCCGATGCCGCTGCCGATGGCTTCGGCGAGAAGATCGTTGAGCGAGACCGTGCGCGGCGGGAAGAACAGTTGCGTGAATTCGACGCCCAACGCCAAACCGATGCAGAAGAGGCCCGCAAGCAACACGCGGCCAGGATGGAACGCCACGACAAAACCTTCGCGTCCATTTTCCAATGGCGAGGCGAATAGCCAGGCCGTAAGAAACCCGACGGGTGCATACAACACGCCATTGGCGATCCAGTCCGCGCGGGACTCGATACCGAGCTTGAGCATCGGCGTCTGCTCGAACATTGCCCACGCGCCATCAAGCGGTAGCGGCCGGAAATTGAAGGGAATGAAGCTCCCGTAGATAATGAAGGCGACGTAGCCGAGCCAGAAGGCAAGGAGCGCGGAACGGGAAGATGGGATGAACGGCATGGTCGCCACCTAGCGCAGACATCCATTCAGCAAAGGCCGATTATCAGAGCGTCTTGTCTCTGCTTTGCTGATTTTTCCCATTAACTCCGCGATGAAAGTCATGATTTCCCTTTCCAGCAAAGAACGCATTGGTCGCGTAGATCGAATGCCCCAAATGGTCTATCCGATGAGTTTAGCGATTGTGTTTTTGGCCTCCTTGATTTCACGCCATGCGCTTTCTTTCAGGAACAGCGCCAGACCGACAAAAGTGCGAGGGTTGTAAGCGACGATTCCCCAGCGTTCACGGCGGTGGCTCATCCATATTTGTTTGTATTTGTCGTCACCCATCAAAAAATCGACTTCCCTGACCCCGTCCTGTTCGATTACGTGTTGCAAAACGTGGCTGGTCAAAATCGTTCCAGGAGAGTACGGCGCGTAGTTTTCATGATAGGCAACTTTGTAGATGGATGCCTTGCCATCGCCTGCGATCCAGAGTTGAGCGGCGATCGCTACCCCCTTGATGCTGGCAATTCCCAGGCGGAGCATGCCGAGTCCCGCGAGACGGCGAATCAGCGCCGGAATGAATTCGGGATAGGGCTCGGGGATTTTCCAGCTGGCCGAGTACACCTGCTGAAAGGCACGGATTTTGTTTTCAATGTCCGTCATGTCGCTGGCGATTTCGAAGTTCCCTCCATCAGCAAAGAACTTTTTGTTCATGCGTTTGATAGTGCTGCGCAGGTGGGCGCTCCGTTTTTTTAGATAGCCCTCCCAGTCGCTATCCACTTCAAGAAACCAGTTGCCGAAACAGAGAAATCTGAACGGTTTCCAGCCAATCGCCTGCAATGCTTCAAAGAGTGCAGCATAGGCCGGTGAATCGATATCCATCGGCGCAAAACGCATGACCGATGGGGCCGTCCGGATTTCTCTATCGTTGGCGGCGGCTTCGATCAGGGCATGGATTGACTGATTTGAGGCCGCGTCGATGGTTTGGGCCACGAGTGGGGTGTAAAGCGACGTGTAGTAATTGGCCAGTGCGTCGACCGAGGCGATGAAGCCGTTCTGCGCGTGCTTTACCGGTAAAAGAGCCTTCACTTCGCCATTGCGGATCGCCAAGTAATAACGCACGCCGGCATCGGCCGGGAAAACGTTTTTTTGCAGCAGATCGAACCAGTCGAGCGAGGTCTCGATGCTCTCTCGCGGGGTAAATGCGCGCAGATCGTATCCAGCCCCGATGATCGAATCGACATCCGGATAAGTCAGGATTTTTTCGGCCGACATGTCGATGGAGGGCTTCATGGATGGCTACCTGCGGGGGATTGGCGCAATGTCCTACTCAGGACAGCGACCATCCAGTCCATCTGCGCATCGCTCAAGGATTGATGACACGGGAGGTGAAGAAGCCGGGCGCGATATTTTGCAGCGACGGCACAACTGGAAACGGCCATTTCATCCCAGCGCCATACTGGGAATCCGAGCTGCTTCAGCCAGTAAAAATGCGGCTCCGGATGCGCGATCAGGAGCGGGAACATGTAAGGGGTCGTGTTTTCCGGGAGTACGGAAAAGAGCGCCCGGCAATGCGGCAGATCCCCGACGGCCATCGACCATCGACGGTAATTCGCTTGACGAGCCGCTGTAAGCGCGGCAACGGGCGTGAGCTTGACGATCAGCTGCGAGACTTTCAACGAAGCGGTCCGGCAGGCAGAGGCGGAGAAATACGGTGACGTTTGCGCGTAGCGATTGATGGTTTCGTGCCCCGTAATCATCGGCGCTGTGGCGAGGGCGGCGAGTTTCTCGTCGATTCGCTTGGGTCTGTCCCGATTGCCGCCGGGAATTCTTTGGCTTGTCCAGCTATGTTCGATAGCGTGCTTGACGCCTCGCAGTTCATCCCCGACCCCTGTGGGTGTTGTCTCCACCCCGTCGAGATCGCGACTTTCGGGCGCGTATAAGAGCCCCCCATCCTCGCAGGGGAAAAATTTGTAGGGGCTGGCGACGACGAATTTTCCATAAACACCGGTACCGGGCGCCTGAAAGAACGGGGTGAATAAAACGTGCGAACAGTCTTCGATCAGGACGATATCGTTCTCGTCGCACCACGTTTGCAGGTTCGATAAGTCTTTGGCGAAACCAAAAAAATGGGTAGCCAGCAAGGCTCTTACCGGTTTTTGTGAAGCCTGGAAAACTGCTTCCAGTCGGCCGATATCGGGCGAAAGATCCGTTGTTAATGGATAAAAGCTGATGTCGGCACCAAGATGCAGCGCCGAATCGAGCATCGTCATGCAGTGGTAGGCGGGAGCGAGCAGCGTGCTGCCCGGACTCAGCCCGGCCAGTCGGTACGCCTCGCCCAACGCGTATCGTCCGCGTGAAAAATGCCGAAAGTGGGGCGATTTCGTTTGTTGAAAAGCGTGAAAAATTCTTGCAAGACCATCCCATGCTGTTGTCCATTCCAGCCGATGCGGCAGGGGCGGAATTCCGGGGCGGGGAAAACCACAAGGCGCCGGATCAAAACGAGCAAGTTCCACAGCGCTTCACTCGGATGGATTGCTTCATGCCAGCACCTCGACGCACGGCGGATGCCCCAAAAACGCTTGTGGGCTCGCGGTAAAACCATAAGCGCCCGATTGGTAGATGACCACGATGTCGCCGACGTCGGCAGCGGGGAGTTCCATCTTTTCGGCCAGCAGGTCGAGCGGCGTGCAGAGCGGGCCGACGATCGATACCGTCTCGTGCGTTACACGATCCATCCGGTTCCCGATCGCAACCGGGTAATTCTTGCGGATAACCTGTCCGAAATTGCCGGAAGCCGCCAGATGGTGATGCAGTCCGCCGTCAACAACGAGGAAAATCTGGCCGCGCGATACTTTCTTGTCGATGACGCGCGTGACGTAGAGGCCGGCCTCGCCGACGAGGTAGCGGCCCAGTTCGATGACGAGTTGGGCGCCCGGGAAATCGGCGGTAGCGCGTTCTGCCAACTCGGCGAGGTTGGCGCCGATCGGTGCCAGGTCGAGCCGTTGTTCGCCGGGAAAGTAGGGGATGCCGAAGCCACCACCGAGGTTGAGGGTTCGCACCGGCGCGGGTGCCGATTCGGCAATCTGCCGCGCCAGTTCGTAGCTTTTGCACTGGGCCTCGATGATGGCTTCGGCTTTCAGATTCTGCGCGCCGGCGAACAGGTGGAAGCCTTCAAAGTCGAGATTGGCTTTGCCGATGGCAGCCAGCAGTGCCGGCACCTGCTCGGCATCGACGCCGAACTGTTTCGGACCGCCGCCCATTTTCATGCCCGAACCTTTCAGCTCGAAATCGGGATTGACGCGCACGGCGACGCGCGCCCGGTCGTCGGTTCGTTCGCCGATGTCGGCGAGTTCGGATACTTCGCGGAACGATTCGACGTTGATCAGGATTCCCGCCGCGACGGCACACTCAAGCTCGGCGCGCCTTTTGCCCGGGCCGGCGAAGCTGATTTCGTGCGCTTTGGCGCCAGCATCGAGGGCGACCTTCAATTCGCCGGCCGAGGCGACGTCGAGTCCGTCGACCCGTCCGGCCAGGTGACAGACCAGCGCCGGCATCGGGTTGGCCTTCATCGCATAGTGCAGCTTGATCGAGGCGGGCAGCGCGGCGCGCAGTTCGGCGACACGCTGGGCGATCAGATGCCGGTCGTAGGCGTAAAACGGCGTTTGTCCGACGCGCGCGGCAAGCCGGGAGAGCGGCAGGCCGCCAACGGTCAATTCGCCGTGGCGAACCGGGAAGTATTCCATCGGCGCGTGCGTGGGGCGGGGGTTTGGATTGGCATTCATGGTCGTATCCACGGCGCTCACATGTTTTTCTCGACCCACTCGGTGGAGAGCGTTTTCCGGTCGATCTTGCCGTTCGGATTGCGTGGCAACGGTCCGTTCTGCGCGTCGATGCCGGCCGGCACCATGTAGGCCGGCATGCGCTGGCGGCATTCGGCGAGCAGCGCGACCGGGTCGAGCATGCCGCCGGCGGGTGGCGTGGCGATGACCTGGATCGCTTGCCCGAGCGCGGGATGATCGACGCCGAAGGCGACGCATTCGCCGACCATCTTGGTGGCGTAGAGAATCTCCTCGACTTCGGTCGGGCTGACGCGGTAGCCGGAGGTCTTGATCATCTCGTCGCGCCGGCCGATGAAGTAGATGAAGCCTTCCTCGTCCATGCGCACGGTGTCGCCCGAGAAGACCGCGAGTTCGGGAATGACCAGCCCGGGCTCGCGGCCCGGTGTATTGGCCGGCAGCGGCTTGTAGCGCTCGGCCGTTTTCTCCGGATCGTTCCAGTAGCCCAGGCCGACCAGCGCGCCGCGATGCACGAGTTCGCCGGGTTCGTTCGGCGCGCAGGGCGAGCCGTCCTCGCGCAGGACGAGTATTTCGGCGTTGGGGATTGCCTTGCCGATCGAATCGGGCCGCTTGTCGACTTCGCCCGGCGGCAGGAAAGTCGAGCGGAACGCTTCGGTCAGGCCGTACATCAGGAACGGTTTCGTTTTCGGCAGACGCCGCCGCAATGCCTCAAGCGTCTCGCGCGGCATGCGGCCGCCGGTGTTGGCGAAGTAGCGCAGATGTTCGGTGATGCTGGCCGGCCAGTCGAGCTGCGCCAGCTGAATGTAGAGCGGCGGCACGGCGGTAAGGCCGGTCACTTTTTCTCTCTCCAGCGCCTTCAACACGTCGCGCGGCAGCAGGTAGTTGAGCAGGACGACGCGGGCGCCGACGTGAAATGCCGTCGTGAGCTGGCTGAAGCCGGCATCAAACGAGAGCGGCAGGGCGGCGAGCAGAGTGTCGTCGGGCGTGTTTTCGAGGTAGCTCGCCACGCTCTTGGCGCCGGCGACCATGTTGCGGTGCGAGAGGACGACGCCTTTCGGCTTGCCGGTGCTGCCCGAGGTGTAGAGGATCGCCGCCATGTCGGTGTCGATGACGCGGTGCCCGGCGCGGGGCGGCGTCTGTAGCAGTTCATCCCAGCGCAGGTAGGCGACCGGGCCGCCGCAGGGCGGTAGCTGTTCGGCGTTGGTCAGGACGATGTGGCGCAAGTCGTGGCAGCTTGCCAGCGACTCCGTCAGCGGTGGCAGACGCTCGTTCGAGGTAATCAGCACGCGCACATTGCAGTCACGCAGGATGTAGGTGACCTGTTCGGCTTTCAGCAGCGGATTGAGCGGCACGAAGACGCAACCGGCTGCCGTCGCGCCGAAGCTGGCGATGACCGTTTCGAAGCGTTTTTCCAGATAGATGGCGACGCGCTCCCCGCGTTGCAGGCCGAGGTCAAGCACGCCGCCGACAAATCCGGCAACGGATTGCTGCAGACTGGCGTAGGTGAGGGATTCCGGGCCGTAGGTCAGGGCCGTGGCGGTGGGACTGCTCAGAGCCGAGCGGGAGACCAGATCGGGGAGCAGATAGGAATCGTTCATGTCCGAACCTCGCAAGCCACAGTCTTTAATGGTCATTCTAGACAATAGACCTCGCGTTGCCGTGAAAATGTTCCCGCCAATGCTTGCGGGGAGCGTCTGTGCGCGATTCCACGGCAGGTGCCTGTTTTTCAGTATATATAGTCAAAGGGAGGCTTTCTGTTTTGCAGTTTGGAGAGACGAATAGGGAGGGCATATGGATTGCATGCGCGAGGTGTTGTCGATTCTCGACGAAGTGTTGAGCCTGAAAGGGCGGTCCGCCGGTTTTTCGCTGGAAACGCCGTTGCTCGGAGCGATACCGGAACTCGATTCGATGGCCGTGGTGTCGCTGATCACGACGCTGGAGGATCGCTTCGGATTCGCCGTTGAAGATGACGAAATCGACGGCAGCGTGTTCGCCTCGGTGGGGACGCTGGTCGGTTTCGTGCAGCAGAAAATGGCGGGTTAGCGGAACGCCATCGGTGCGGCATTGGGGGACCGCTCATGACGGTTGAGGCTTTCTATCTGACACCCGGCGCGGGGCCCTCGGGCCGGCGTTTCTGCCTGTATTACCCGCCGGCCGCAGGCATGAGCCCACGCGGCGCCGTCGTCTACATTCATCCTTTCGCTGAAGAGATGAACAAGGCGCGGCGCATGGCGGCCTTGCAGGCGCGGGCGATGGCGAAGTCCGGCTATGCGGTGTTGCAGATCGACCTGTTCGGCTGCGGAGACAGCGCCGGCGACTTTGGCGAAGCGACGTGGACGCATTGGCTGGCCGATGTCGAGTTGGCCTGTGACTGGCTGCAGGCACGCCGGAAAGATGAGAGCGTCGACTTCTGGTTGTGGGGCCTGCGCACCGGTTGCCTGCTGGCGGCGCAGGCGGCGGCGCGGCGAAGTCGTCCGTGCAATTTGCTGCTCTGGCAACCGGTGGTTTCCGGCAAGCAGTTCCTGCAGCAGTTCCTGCGTCTGAAAGTGGCAGGGGAGGCGCTCGCTGGGGAAAGCAAGGGGGCGATGGCCCGCTTGCGTGAGCAGTTGGCGCAAGGTTGTCCGGTGGAAATCGGCGGGTATCTGCTGTCGCCGGCGCTCGCCGAAGGGCTGGAGATGGCTGAATTGGCGGCTCCGCCTGCGGCGGGGCGGGTCGAATGGCTCGAACTGTCGGGCCGTATGGACGGCATCTTGTCGCCGGTGGCGAAGGCGAAAATCGATCAATGGCGGGCGGCGGGAAGCTGTGTGCGTGGTAGCGCGGTTGCCGGCCCGGCCTTCTGGCAAACCGTCGAGATTGCCGAATGTCCAGCGCTGATCGACGCCAGTTTGCGTGCCATGAAATCGGCGAAGCAGCCATGAGCGCCAAGACTTACGACGAAATTCCGCTCGTTTTTCAGGTTGCCGACGAGTCGCTGCTGGGCATCGTCGCCAAGCCCGAGCAAATGGCCGATTGCGGCGTGGTTATCGTCGTCGGCGGTCCGCAGTATCGCGCCGGGAGCCATCGGCAGTTCGTGCTGTTGGCGCGCCGGCTGGCCGACGCGGGTTATGCGTCGCTGCGCTTCGATTATCGGGGCATGGGCGATAGTTCAGGCGAGACTCGCAGTTTCGAGACTGTGGGCGATGACGTGGGGGCGGCCATCGATGCCCTGCTGGGGGCGTGCCCCGAACTCCGGCGCGTCGTCTTGTGGGGGCTGTGCGATGCGGCGTCGGCCACCTTGTTGTACGTCCATGAGCGCCCCGATCCGCGCGTGGCCGGGGTCGTGTTGCTGAATCCGTGGGTGCGTTCCGAGGTGGGCTTGGCCCAGACGCATATCAAGCACTACTACGGCCGCCGTTTGTTGCAGCGCGAGTTCTGGCTCAAGCTGCTTCGCGGGAGGCTGCAGTTGCTGGAATCATTGCGCGAGTTCCTCGGGAACGCCCGGCTGGCGCATCGGCAACGCGGCGCCGGGATGCAGTCGTTCCGGGAGCGGATGGGGCTGGGATGGCGCGATTTTCCGGGAAAAATTCTGCTCGTCCTGAGCGGCGAGGATTACACGGCGCGGGAATTTCTCGAATTCGTCGCCACGAGCCGCGAATGGGAGGGCAACCTGTCGGCGTCGAAGGTCAGTCGTATCGATATCGCTGGAGCTGACCATACTTTCTCGTCGGCCGCGTGGCGGACGGCAGTCGAAGACGCGACCCTGGCTTGGCTTTCCCGGCTGTAAAGAAAATCGCGTTGCGCTGATTTATTCGTCACACCGGCGAAAGCCGGTGTCCAGCTCGTTGATTTTTCTGGATTCCGGCGTTCGCCGGAATGACGATTCTTGCTTTTCCTAGGACGCTTTTTCAACCTCGGCAATGCGCTTGGCAATGTGATCGAGCGCTTCCTCCACCTGATCGACGAGGATCAGGCACACGTCGCCGGCCTTGAGTTCGGCCAAGGCCGTGTCGATGGCCAGGAATTCGCCGCGGATTTCCTTGATGTCGGCCGTGCGCTTGGCGTCCTGCAGACCTTCGCGCAGGAGCGCCAGTACTTCGCCGTCGGCGCGGCCGCGTTGGCACTGATCCTGATACAGCACGACCGAATCGAAGGCATCGCCGAGAATCTGCGTCTGCTCGCGGATGTCCTGATCGCGCCGGTCGCCGGCGCCGCTGATGACCACGGAGCGGCGTGCGCCCGATTTGCCCGGCATGTTGTCGATGGCGCTGACGAGCGCCTGAATCGCGTCCGGGTTGTGGCCGTAGTCGGCGATCAGCGTCGCGCCCTTGTAGTCGAAGAGGTTGAAGCGCCCCGGGGCCGATTGGGCGTCATTGACGAAATTGCCGAGGCCGGCTTCGACGATCTTCCAGTCGAGACCGAGCGCCCAGCCGGCGCCCGTCGCGGCCATGGCGTTCTCGATCTGGAAGCTGACCGCGCCGTTGGCCGTCACCGGAATGCCGGCGAGCTTGATGCGGTGCTCGAAGCCGCCTTCCGAGGCGACGATGCTGTCGCCGTCGAGATAAATGATGCGCTTGCCTTGGGCGCGATGCATGGCCATCACCGGATGGTTGCGGTCGAGGGCGAAGAAGGTGACCTTGCCGGGGCAGGCGTCGGCCATGCGGGCGACCATCGGGTCGGCGGCGTTGAGCACGGCGACGCCGGTATCAGACTTGACGTTCTGCACGATGACGCGCTTGACCACCGAGAGGTCTTCGACGGTGCTGATGTAGGACAGACCGAGGTGGTCGCCCTTGCCGATGTTGGTGACCACGGCGACATCGCAGCGGTCGAAGCCCAGTCCCTCGCGCAACACGCCGCCGCGGGCGGTTTCGAGCACGGCGGCGTCGACGTCAGGATGCATCAGCACATTGCGCGCGCTCTTCGGGCCGCTGCAGTCGCCGGTGTCGATGCGCTTGCCCTCGATATACACGCCGTCGGTGCTGGTCATGCCGACGCGCAGACCGTGGCTAGAGAGGATGCTGGCGATCAGGCGCACGGTGGTCGTCTTGCCGTTGGTGCCGGCGACGGCAACGAGCGGGATGCGCGCATCGCTGCCATCGGCGAACATGCTGCCGATGATTGCCTCGCCGACGGCGCGGCCCTTGCCGAACGAGGGCTGAAGATGCATGCGCAGGCCCGGTGCGGCGTTGAGTTCGACAATGCCGCCGCCCTGTTCTTCGAGCGGGCGCAGCACGTTCTGGCAGACAATATCGACGCCGGCGATGTCGAGGCCGACCATCTGCGCCGCAGCGATGGCGCGGGCGGCAAAGTCGGGGTGAACGTCGTCGGTGACGTCGGTGGCGGTGCCGCCGGTGGATAGGTTGGCGTTGTTGCGCAGGATGACGCGCTGACCCTTGGCCGGAATCGATTCGGCGGTCAGGCCATCCTCGGCCAGGCGGGCGAGGGCGATGTCGTCAAAGCGGATTTTGGTCAGCGAGGTCGCATGGCCGGTGCCGCGGCGCGGGTCGGCATTGACCTGATCAACCAGTTCGCGGACGGTATGCACGCCATCACCGAGCACCATCGGCGGTTCGCGGCGGGCGGCGGCGACCAGTTTGTCTCCGACGATCAGGAAACGGTGATCCTGGCCGGAAATGTAACGCTCGACCAGCACATCGTCGCTGATCTTGTAGGCTACGGCGTAGGCGGCGAGCACCTGCTCCCTGGTCGTCAGGTTGACGGCCACGCCTTTGCCCTGGTTGCCGTCCTGCGGCTTGATGACGACGGCGACACCTTTCTCGATGCCGATTTCGCAGGCGGCGGCCCAGGCGTCTTCGGCATCCTTGACTGGCCGGCCGCTTGGCACCGGCACGCCGGCCGATTGCAACAGACGCTTGGTGAGTTCCTTGTCCTGGGCGATCGATTCGGCGACGGCGCTCGTCCGGTCCGTTTCGGCGGCCTGGATGCGCCGCTGCTTGCTGCCCCAGCCGAACTGGACGAGGCTGCCTTGCGTCAGGCGCCGGTAGGGAATGTTGCGGGCGACGGCCGCGTAGACGATCGACCCGGTGCTCGGGCCGAGGCGGACGTCCTCATCAAGTTCGCGTAGGCGATGCAGCACATCGGCGAGGTCGAACGGCTGGTCATTGACGGCGGCGATGCAGAGTTCCTGGGCCAATTCAAAGGCCAGGCGGCCGACTTCTTCCTCGCTGTATTCGACGACAACCTGATAAACGCCGGTTTCAAGCGTTTGCGTCGTGCGGCTGAACGTGACCGGGCAGCCGGCCTGGGCTTGCAGCCCGAGCGCGGCGAATTCGAGTGCGTGCGCCATGGTGACGATTTTGTCGCGGCCAACCGGTTGCAGCAGCGCAATTTCCGGGAAACGTTCGCGCAGACGCATTTCGAAACCGGGGATGTTGTCGATGTTGCGCTCGGCGTCGCTGCAGGAAACGATGGCCTCGATGGCCGTGTGGCGGCTCCACAGGTTGGGGCCGCGCAATGCCCGGATGCGTGATACGTCCATGAACGGTGTCCTTTGTTTCTCGTGTGTTGTCTTTGGCCCGGAAGCGAGGCTTCCGGGGGGCTTTTCCTGTTGTCGCTTATTCCTGATCGACGAAGAATGTCTCGATGCCGGTGCGCATGACGTCGGGCGAGACGCCGAGCGCCCATGTCGCGCCGACGGCGGCCAGCACGTTTTCGGTCTGCTCCACGTTCTTGCCGCCCTCGGTGAGCGGAATGTCCTTGAGCTTGGCGAGCGAGACTTCGCCCTCACGGCTGGCCAGCATGATCTGGCCGTAGCGGACGATGACGGCGCGCTTGCCCTGTTCGAGGTGTTCGGTAATGACCGGCAGCGCAGGATCGTAGGCGAAGAAAATGACTTCGCCGTCGCACAGCGGCGCCATGTCGACCAGCATCGGCTCCTTGGCATTCAGGATGGCGGCGCCGTCGTCGAGCACCAGATCGACCTGAGTGCGCAGGGCGTTGAAGACCTGTTCCGGCGTTTCGATGTAATGCCGTCCCGTATGGCGGGCCACGTCGAGATTGGTGACGACGCCGATCTGGCAGCGGTCGTAAGCCAGCCCTTCGCCAACGATGGTGTCGCTGCCGTTCTCGAAAACCGCCGCTTCGATGGCGCGGTTCATCAACAGGCGGTTCATGTGTTCCCAGCGCGCGCAGTCGCCGGTTTCCGACTGGCGGCGGTCGAAAAAGACGCCTTTGCTGCACACGAGGCCGGTGTGTTTGCCGGACAGGGTGAGCAGGCGGGCGATGATTTGTGCGACGGTGGTCTTGCCGTAGCTGCCGGTGATGCCGACCAGCGGAATGCGGCCGGTGCCGTTGTTCGGGAACAGGTGTTCGACAATCGCCTTGCCGACCGGGCGTGGCTTGCCGACGCCGGGTTTCAGGTGCATCAACAGGCCCGGCCCGGCATTGACTTCGACGATGGCGCCGCCTTGCTCGGCGAGCGGTTTCGAAATGTCTTCGACGACGAGATCGATGCCGGCGATGTCGAGGCCGACGATGCGCGCCGCCAGCGAGGCGAGGGCGGCCGTTTCCGGATGAACCTCGTCGGTGACGTCGAATTCGTGATTTGCATTGCGCTGGATCAGCACCTCGCGGCCTTCGGCCGGGATCGATTCGGCGTCGAGTTTCTGGCGCGACAGTTCGATGCGTGCGGCGGAGTCGATGCGGATATTGGAAAGCGGATGGCTCTCGCTCGGGCCGCGGCGCGGGTCGGAGTTGATCTGGATGTCGATGAGTTCGCGGATCGTATGCTTGCCGTCGCCAGTGACCTTGACGACGTCGCCACGGTTGGCGGCGACCATCTTGCCGCCGATGATCAGCAGACGGTGTTCGGAACCCGGGATGGAACGCTCGACGAGCACGCCGCTGCCTTCATCGACGGCGATCTTGTACGCCATCTCGATTTCTTCACGGGTGTTGAGGTCGATGAACACCCCGCGTCCGTGGTTGCCGTCAACCGGTTTGACGCAGACCGGCAAGCCGATGTCCTCGGCGGCTTCCCAGGCGTCTTCCGGGCTGTCGACTTCACGCCCTTCCGGCACCGGCACGCCGCAGTTCTGCAGCAGCGTTTTGGTGAGGTCCTTGTCGCGCGAGATGCCCTCGGCGATGGCGCTGGTCTGGTCGGTTTCCGCCGTCCAGATGCGGCGCATGGCGGCGCCGTAGGCGAGCTGGACGAGATTGCCGGTTTCCAGCAGCCGGATGCACGGGATGTTGCGGTCATCGGCCGCGTCCACGATGCTGGCCGTGGAGGGGCCAAGGCAGAGCGAGTCGACCATGTCGGCGAGTTTTTCGACCGAGGCTTTGACGTCGAACGGACGGTCTTCCATCGCCGCCATGATGAGCTCGCGGGCTTCGTGCAGCGCGGCGTGGGTCACCTGTTCTTGCCAGGCGCGGACGACAACCTTGTAGACGCCGCGCTCGGAGGTGCCGCGTGCCTTGCCGAATCCGCCCGGCAGCCCGGCCAGGTTCTGCAGTTCCAGCGTCACATGTTCGAGGATGTGCGCCGGCCAGGTGCCTTCCTGCACCCGACGCAGAAAGCCGCCCGGCTCTTCATAGCTGCAGCGGTGTTCGTAGAGCGAGGGCAGCATGTCCTTCAGACGCTCGTAGTAGCCGGGGATGGTGTTCGACGGGCAGTCTTCGAGATCACCGATATCGACGATCGCTTCGAGAACGGGACGGTAGGTCCACATGTTGGGGCCGCGCAGGTGGCGGATGTCGAGGAACTTGATGTCTTTTGTTTTCATGTGATCAATGGTTGCCTGAAGCGGTCGATGGATGATCGGAAAAACGGTTCGTTATTATGCGGCGACTAAGTTTGCAAGTAACGCGGTTCGTGGCATTCGGCTGACACGGACACGCAGGGGTTATTAGAGGAAACGGTCGAGAATCTTGCGGCTGTGCGTATCCAGTCCGTAACGGTCGCGGATCAGGTACTGGATGCCGTTGTTGTCGGCGATCAGCAAGGCCGGTCCGGGCAGGCGGCGGATGTCCTCCTCGCCTTTTAGGATCAGTTTCGTCTCGCCGCGGTTGGTGGCGACCGTCCACGTGCTCGGCGTGGCAAAGCTCGACACATCGACGATCCGTTCGATGGCGGGCATGAACTCGCGGCTGGCCAGTTCGCTTTCGATCAGTTCGCGCAAAGGAGCGGGAAGTTCGGAAAGCCGTTCGACCCAAGCCAGTTCATGGCCATGCGGGTCGACGAGCGCGATGCCTTCATCCGGTGCTCCGATCGGAAAGGCGCGCACGGGGACGGCCTCCTTCGCTTCGCCGTCGCTGCCGGTGAAGATCAGTTTGCCGAAGGGATTGCGCTGCAGTTGGTAATCGGGCGTCAGACTCATTCTTCTTCTCCTTCCTCGTTGCCTTCGCTGCCGTTCTCGGTGTCGACGTTGCGTGCCTGTGCCTGATAAAGCTCGTAGTAATGACCTTCCCTGGCCATCAGCTCATCGTGGCTGCCGACCTCGACGACGCTGCCGCGATCGAGCACGACCAGCCGGTTGGCTTCGCGCAGCGTCGACAGGCGGTGGGCGATGGCGATCGTGGTCCGCCCGCGCACGAGGTTGTCGAGCGCCTTCTGGATTTCCTTCTCGGTCGTCGTGTCGACCGACGAGGTGGCTTCGTCGAGGATCAGGATCTTCGGGTCGATCAGCAAGGCGCGGGCAATCGAGATGCGCTGGCGCTCGCCGCCGGAGAGCGCCTGGCCACGTTCGCCGACCAGCGAATCGTAGCCGTGCGGCAGGCGCAGGATGAACTCGTGGGCGTGCGCGGCGCGGGCGGCGGCGACGATTTCCTCGCGCGTCGCGTCGGGCTTGCCGTAGGCGATGTTCTCGGCGATGGTGCCGAAGAACAGGAACGGCTCCTGCAGCACGAGGCCGATGTGCTTGCGGTATTCGGCGACTGGCACCGAACGGATGTCGACGCCGTCGATCAGGATCGCGCCTTCGGAAACGTCGTAGAAGCGGCAGATCAGGTTGACCATCGTGCTCTTGCCCGAACCGCTGTGGCCGACGAGACCGACCATTTCGCCCGGTTCGATGGTCAGGCTGATGTCGCGCGTGACGCTGCGCGTGCCGTAGCGGAAGCCAACGTTGCGCAGCTCGATGCGCCCGGTGACGGCCGGCAGATGCACCGGATTGGCGGGTTCCGGCACGCTCGATACATGGTCGAGGATGTCGAAGATGCGCTTGGCGCCGGCGGCGGCCTTTTGCGTCACCGAAACGATGCGGCTCATCGAGTCGAGGCGGGTGTAGAAACGGCCGATGTAGGCGAGGAAGGCGGTCAGCACACCGACCGAGATGTCGTTGCGAGAAATCTGCCAGATGCCGAAGGCCCAGATGATCAGCAGGCCGATCTCGGTGAGCAGGGTGACGGTCGGGCCGAACAGCGACCACACTCGGTTGACCTTGTCGTTGACTTCCAGATTGTGCTGGTTGGCGGCGCGGAAGCGCGCGGCCTCGCGGCTTTCCTGCGCGAAGGCCTTAACGACGCGGATGCCGGGAATGGTGTCGGCGAGCACGTTGGTGACTTCGGCCCAGATACGGTCGACGCGCTCGAAGCCGGTGCGCAGCTTCTCGCGCACGGTGTGGATCAGGAAAGCGATGACCGGCAGCGGTAAAAGCGTGACGAGCGCCAGCCACGGGTTGATCGAGACGAGGATCAGCGTCGTCATCGTGATCATCAGGACGTCGGTGGCGAAGTCGAGGAAGTGCAGCGAAATGAACAGGTTGATGCGGTCGGTTTCCGAGCCGATCCGTGCCATCAGGTCGCCGGTGCGCTTGCCGCCGAAGTATTCCTGCGAAAGCTTGAGCAGGTGCTCATACGTCGTCGTGCGCAGGTCGCGGCCGATGCGTTCGGAAACCAGCGCCAGAATGTAGGTACGCGCCCAGCCGAGCACCCAGGCGAGCAGCGCCGCGCCAAGCAGGCCGGAGAGGTAGAGCGTGACGAGGCCGGTGTCGATCGGCTTGCCGTTCTGGTACGGGATCAGCACCTTGTCCATCAGCGGCATGGTCAGGTAGGGCGCTACCAGCGTCGCTGCCGTGGTGGCGAGCGAGAGCAGGAAGCCGGCCAGCAGTTGCCAGCGGTACGGGCGGGCGAAGCGCCACAGGCGGAACAGCGTCCACGTCGAAGGCGGCGTCAGTTCTTCCTTGCTGCACACCGGGCATTCATCCTGGCCGGCGAGCAGCGGGGTTTCGCACTTTGGGCACAGGGCATGTGCGGGCGGTGGTGTCAGGGCACCTGTTGCGAGAAATTCGAGCTGACGTGTGAAACGATCGATCAGCCGTCCGGCGGCAACGTCCAGCTGCAACGTATAGCGCCACAGCGCTCGACGTCCCTCCTGATCGAAAAGCTCCAGGCTGCCGACGCCGGCATGGTCGCGGCGGGTCAGCTTCAGGCCGGGACGAAGTTCGAGGCTTTGCCAGTCTGCTGATTCTTCGCTCCTGGCGAGCAAGTGCCTGCTGGTCAGTACGACAACGCCTTTGGTGAAGCGCAGTTGGGTATCGAGGTCGATTTCCAGCCAAGCGAGGATTTTCTCGTTGTCATCCATCTGTGTTTCGACCTGCGATTTCCACATCTCGGGAAGGGGGAGGGGGGACTCTTTGATTTCGGCCGTTGCGGGATGGGAACTGGCAGCAATTCGCGTAGAGGTTCGAGATGTCATGGAGCTTCCGTAATAACGCGGCGGTTTTCGGCAGTGTGCAGCGAGGGCGCCGAGTATACCCTTCTGCGTGGTTCGATTTCGCGCCGCTTTTCGTCGATGGCAGGGTTTGCGTCCCTGGCTTTTGTGCTCGCTTAACGAGCCAGTCGCCGAAGCGATGACAAAGCCCCGGCAATCGCCAGGCGTTATGTTCCGGCGCTGCGGCTCAGGTTTGACAATGCCATCGGTGCGTTCCTATACTTTGCGCCGTTGAAGGTTCCCCAAAAGGGATTAATAGGGAATCCGGTGCCGGGTCGAGCGCGTTTTGTGATTGCTTCGACCCGAAATCCGGGGCTGCCCCCGCAACTGTAATCGGCGAATCTTTGCCCCATCTTGCCACTGGTAAAACACCGGGAAGGCGGGCAAAGCGTGATGACCCGAGAGCCAGGAGACCTGCCTCAGCATTCTTTTCACGTAACAGGGGCGGGGCGTCCCGGACGAGAGGTTCATCATGCGTATTCATCTTGCTGCACCCCATTTCAGGTTCGGGCCAACGCTCGCCCTGCGGGCTGACACAGACGCGCGCATCGTGGCATCGGCCCATTCGGCTCCCCGTTCCGACGGAGCGACCCGATGCACAACCATGATTTTCCCGAATTAACCCTTTGCAGCCTCCTCCCGACGGCCAACGCCACAAGGAGGGCAATGCAATGAGCCATGACCTCCTGACACTCGTCGTGCTGGCCGTCGTGGCCTTCTTCTTCATCACGGAACTGGTACCTCTGGCGGTGACGGCCATGGCCGGCGCCATCGCCGTCGGCGTGCTCGGCATCATCCCGATACATGACATTTTCTCGGGACTCTCGAACTCCACAGTGGTGTTGTTCGCCTCGATGTTCGTGATCGGCGCCGCCATGTTTCACACCGGGCTGGCGCAAAAGATCGGTGCCTCGGTCGTCAAGGTCACCGGCACCGGCGAAAACTCGCTGATGATCGGCACCATGGTAACGGCGGCGGCGCTTTCCTCGGTCACTTCGAACACGGCGACTACCGCCTGCCTGATCCCTGTGGTTGCAGGCATTTGCGGCGTATCCGGCATTTCCGCCAAACGCCAGATGATGCCGATGGCCTTCGCCGCCGGGCTCGGCGGCATCATCACACTGGTCGGCACGCCGCCCAACACGCTTGTGCTTGGCCCGGGCGGCTACAAGTTCATGGATTACGTGAAAGTCGGCAGCGGTCTGGTCATCGTCTGCCTGCTGGTCTCGGTCGCGGTCATTCCGCTGGTCTGGCCGTTTTCCCTGCCCAAGCCATAAAAGGACGACGCCATGCCAAGCAGAAAGCGAGAGGTACCCACGCTGGCGGAATTGCACGCCCGACGCAAGGTGGCCGTGCGGCTGCATCTTCAGGACGTGCCGATGATGCGGATCGTTGCGGCGACCGGGCTTAGCAGGCCCGGCGTCCGAGCGGCCCTCACACTATTCGCGGAAGGCGGAATGGCCGCACTGAAGCCGACTGAGCGCGGCAGAAAACCGGGAAGCGGACGGCGCCTGAGCGAGGCGCAGGAGGCCCGCATCCAGCACCTTCTTTGTCGCCAACGCCCCGAACAAGTTGGGTTGGATGGAGCGTTGTGGGATAGGCAGGCTGTGGCGCAACTCATTCGCCGCGAAAGCGGCAGACAGCCGATCCTGCGCTCCACCGGGAAATATCTGGCGCGATGGGGACTGCTCCCGCCTCAAGCTCAAAGCAACGATACGGATTCCCGTCCCGGCTGGCTGCAACGCTGGCTGGAAGTGTCGTACCCGTCGGTCCGGCTCAGGGCCGTTGGAGAGGGGGCGCAAATCCTGTGGGCCCGACGTTCGACACATCTCGATCCTGCCCCTGGGCGTCCGGAAGACCAACCGCGACTGACCATGTTGTCGGCCACAAGCAATCGGCGAAAAAGCCGCTGGATGCTCTTTCCGGGCCTGGTTAGCGAAGATCGGCTGATCGAGTTCATGACCGCGCTGATCAATGACGCCACCCGAAAAATCGTCCTGATCGTCGATAGATTCGATGCTTTTCAGCACCAAGGCGTGCAGTCATGGCTGCACGAACATGCCGGTCGCCTCGAACTTGTGTTTTTTCCGGAGGAACGATCCACAGCGCTTTTTGGCGCCTACGCTACCGCGCGTGCCAACCCGTGTTCGACGACCACCCTGGCCAGCGCGGCAAGTGGACCGGCACACGTACGAACTGTTCGCCGACATCGGGAAGGAACAGGGCTGTGACAGCAATTTCCCGGCTACTGCTCGTGTTTTTTCTCTGGATCGCAGTCGTGCAGGTCATCGTCAGACTGATCGGTCCGGAGCGAAAAGAACGCTGGTTTCGCCAGCGCGAGCTTTCGCGCAATTTCCTGAACCGGCGCGGCCTGTTCGGTCAATCCCTACTGATCGGCCATCCCCGCACCTGTCAAGGCTGGCTGATCTGGGCCGGCATCGTCGGCGTCATCGCGGCCAGCCTCTGGATTGCGCTGCCTCCAACCATTGAAGGACAACTCTGATGCACTTACCTGAGGCTGCGGCCATACCCAAAACGCGCTTTCCCGGCGGCATCGTCAAGCGCAACGGCGAGCGCGCCAGCTTTGCGCCGCGCCGTATTGCCGATGCGCTGACCCGCGCCGGACAGGCTTCCGGCGAGTTTGACGAGGACGAAGCCGCCCTGTTGACGCAGCGCGTGCTCAAAGTCCTGCACCACCGCTTCGCATCGTCCGACCCGACCGTCGAACAGGTGCAGGACGTCGTCGAGCAGGTACTGGTCGAAGCCAACCACCTGCGCACCTTCCGCGCCTACGTCACCTACCGCGACCAGCACCGCCGGCTGCGTGAAACGCGCAAGACGCTGATCGACGTCGAAATCTCGATCAACGAATACGTCGACCGTGCCGACTGGCGCGTCAAGGCCAACGCCAACCAGGGCTATTCGCTGGGCGGGCTGATTCTCAACGTCTCCGGCAAGGTCATCGCCAACTACTGGTTGTCGCACGTTTATCCGCCGGAAATCGGGCAGGCGCACCGCGAAGCCGATTTCCATATCCACGACCTCGACATGCTCTCCGGCTACTGCGCCGGCTGGTCGCTGCGCACCCTGCTGTTCGAGGGTTTCAACGGTGTCGCCGGCAAGCCGGAGGCCGATCCGCCGAAGCACTTTTCCAGCGCGCTCGGGCAGATGGTCAATTTTCTCGGCACGCTGCAGAACGAATGGGCAGGCGCGCAGGCATTCAGTTCCTTCGACACCTACCTGGCCGCCTACGTGCGCAACGACGGGCTCAACTACGATGCCGTGCGCCAAGGGATGCAGGAGTTCATCTACAACCTCAACGTGCCGTCGCGCTGGGGCACGCAAACGCCGTTCACCAACCTCACCTTCGACTGGGTCTGCCCGGCCGACCTGCGCGAACAGGTGCCGGTCATTGGTGGCGTCGAGATGCCCTTCGCCTATGGCGAGCTGCAGGCCGAGATGGACCTGATCAACCGTGCCTTCATCGAGGTGATGAGCGCCGGCGACCGGCGCGGCCGGGTGTTCACCTTCCCGATCCCGACCTACAACATCACGCCCGACTTCCCGTGGGAATCGGAAAACGCCGAGCGGCTGTTCGCCATGACCGCCAAGTACGGCCTGCCGTACTTCCAGAATTTCCTGAATTCGGACATGCAGCCGAACCACGTGCGCTCGATGTGCTGCCGCCTGCAGCTCGATCTGCGCGAGTTGCTGAAGCGCGGCAACGGCCTGTTCGGCTCGGCCGAGCAGACCGGCTCGCTCGGCGTCGTCACGATCAACTGCGCACGGCTGGGCTACCGTTTTGCCGGCGACGAAGCCGGCCTGCTGTCGCGCCTCGGCCACCTCGCCGACATGGCGCGCGACAGCCTGGAGATCAAGCGCAAGGTCGTGCAGCGCCTGATGGACGACGGCCTCTTCCCCTACACCAGGCGCTACCTGGGCACGCTGCGCAACCACTTCTCGACGATCGGCATCAACGGCGTCAACGAGCTGGTGCGCAACTTCACGCACGGTGCCTCTGACATCAGCCAGCCAGACGGCCACGCACTGGCGATCCGCCTGCTCGACTTCCTGCGCGAACGCATGCGCGGCTACCAGGAACAGACCGGCAACCTCTACAACCTCGAAGCGACCCCGGCCGAAGGCACGACCTACCGCTTCGCGCGCGAGGACAAAAAGCGTTATCCCGACATCCTGCAGGCCGGCACACCGGAAGCGCCGTACTACACCAATTCGACGCAACTGCCGGTCGGCTTCACCGACGACCCGTTCGAAGCCCTGCAACGGCAGGATGAGCTGCAGACACGCTACACCGGCGGCACCGTACTGCACCTGTACATGCGCGAACGCATTTCCTCGCCGGAAGCCTGCCGCAAGCTGGTACAGACCTCCTTGTCGAAGTTTCGCCTGCCGTACATCACCGTGACGCCGACTTTCTCGATCTGCCCGAAGCACGGTTATCTGGCCGGCGAGCACGAGTTCTGCCCGCGCTGCGACGAGGAAATTCTGGCGCGGCGCAAGAAAGCTGACCAACAGTCGGGCGCTACGTCCGACGATGCACTTGTTTCCCCTTTTTGAATGAAGGAATGACCATGAATGCCATGAACGAAAATTTGGCCAGTCTGTTGCCTGAACACGAGCGTCAGCGTTGCGAAGTGTGGACGCGCGTCATGGGCTATCACCGCCCGGTGACCGAATTCAACCTCGGCAAGCAGTGCGAACACCGTGAGCGGCAGCATTTTTCCGAGCCCGACTGTTTCGCGCGGGGCGATTGATGGTCGCGTTACACCCGATCACGGTCGGGGGGCTGACGCGGTTTTCGACCGTTGATTACCCCGGCCGTCTGTCTGCCGTGGTGTTTTGCCAGGGCTGTCCGTGGCGTTGTCCGTATTGCCATAACCCGCACCTGCAACCGGCGGGCGTTCGCAACGGCCCACTCTGGACCGAAGTTCTTGACTGGCTGCAAACGCGGCGCGGCATGCTCGATAGCGTTGTGTTCAGCGGCGGCGAGCCGTTGTTGCAAAGAGGATTGGCCGGCGCGATGTGGCAGGTGCGCGAACGGGGATTCGGTGTCGGTCTGCACACGGCCGGCGTCTATCCGGACCGTCTGGCTGGTTTGTTTCCGCTGGTCGACTGGGTCGGGTTTGACGTCAAAGCGCCGTTCTGCGATTACCCGAGAGTGACGGGCGCGAAGAGCGGCAACGCGGCGCAACGCGCGCTCTCGTACGTTCTGGCTTCAGGGAAACCGTACGAGATACGATGTACGGCGGACGAGACGCTGCTCAGCCCGGCGGACGCCGGACGCATGGCCGGGCAGCTCGTGAAATTGGGCGTTGATCATATCGTTCTGCAGGCCAAACGAATGGTCAATGGAGTGACGCTGCCGATCAGTGCGTCTTTCATTGAGGCGATGGCTGCAGAAATCGGGCGCGTCGAGTTGCGCTAGCGTTGGCAGCGCTATCCTGTTTCTGGTAGGTATGTTTGTTTCAAGGGCCTTTCGACGGTTGTTCAAATTTGGAGGTTTTTCCGATGGGGCTACAACAGGCCGGATCTTCCGCTTGCCCTCAATCAAGAATCCTGAGCGAATCGGAGCAGCGTGAGGTGACGCGTTTGTGTGCGCGCACGGCATTGATGCTCTTGCAGCACGGCGCGGAAAGTGCGCTGGTGGAAAACACGGCGCGTCGCGTGGGCGTTGCGTTGGGTGCCGAAGGGGTGGAAATCGCGCTGATGTCGAGCGCCGTGGTGGTTACGACGTTGAGCGAGCGGCATTGCATCACGACGGTTCGGCGAAATGAGGATCGCGGGATCAATGTCCATGTGCTTATCGAAGTGCAGCAGGCCATGCTCGACGCCGAAACCGGCAAGCTCGATCGCCACGGCTACCGTGAGCGGCTTGAGGTCATCCGTCCATTGCGTTATCCGCGCTGGCTGGTGGCGCTGGTCGTCGGTCTCGCGTGCGCATGTTTTGCCCGGCTGGCGCATGCCGATCTGGCCGGTTGTCTGGTGGCGTTCGTGGCGAGCGGTTCGGCGATGTTCGTGCGTCAGCATCTGGCGGCCTTGCATTTCAGCCCCCTCATCAATTTCTTCGCGACCGCTTTTGTCGCAACGTCGATCGCCGCCCAGGGACTCGTCTGGGGAATTGGTAGCACCCCCAAGGTCGCCATGGCGGCGAGTGTCCTGATGCTGGTGCCCGGTTTTCCGCTGATCAACGCCGTTGCCGATATGGTGAAGGGCTACATGAATACCGGGATCACGCGCTGGGCGGTCGCGACGATGTTGTCGGCGGCGACGTGCACCGGCGTCATCCTGGCGACTTCCGTATGGGATGTGTGGGGGTGGCTATGAACGTGTTTATCGTTGGTTTCATTGAAAACACGTTGTTGGCGGCTCTTGCGGCAACCGGCTTCGGCGTGTCGTTCAACGTGCCGGTCAGATTGCTCGGGGTGTGCGCGGCAGGCGGGGCCGTCGCGCGTGGTTTGCGTTTCCTGATCGCCGATGTCTGGGAGGTTGCTCCGATTGAATGGGCAACCTTCATCGCGGCGGCGACGGTGAGCACGCTGGGTGTTTTCGTGGGGAGGAAACTCCGGATGCACCCGAAAGCCTTCACGGTCGCCGCCATGATCCCCATGATTCCGGGCGTGCCGATTTTTACAGCGTTGCTCTCGTTGGCAAGAATGCAGCGCTCGGGTGTCACGCCGGAACTTTTGGCTGCCGCCATCAACTCTGGTCTTAGCGCGTGCTTCATCGTTGCCGCATTGGCCGTTGGGCTTGCCTTGCCGGGGATGTTGTTCTATCGGCGGCGTTCGTTGATCTGAGACTATGCGCGTTCGTTTCGTTTGTCGCACGTGCGACAAACGAAACAGGATCTTCATCCGTATTGTTGGGGCGACAGTTGCTTGTCTGTTCTCCGTCGAAGCAAACAATGCAACGCTGGATGCGCCAGTGGCGGTTCCTTTTTTTGGGTCGGCAGGTTCTTTTTGCCGGTGTGTTTTGAACCGGAACAGTTCTTGCGGGCCGTGTAGTCGCGGTTGTCTGCTTCTTTGGGGAAATGGTCGTTGCAAATGTTAATAATTCTCATGTAATATGTAAATCGTTATCATTGAACTTTTTAGGTCTATAGAGGTCTTCTGATGCCAATTAGAACAAGTAATAAATCAAGCAGTAAGGTTTCGCTCGGTCTGCCCGCTCTCGTCGTTCTGGCCGGACTTTCTGCGCCGGCCGCCGCGCTTCAGCCATTGATTACCGACGATACCGGCACGCAGGGTACGGGCGGCAACCAGGTCGAGTTTTCCTACAATCAAGACCGCTCTCGCGTTTATGGCGAGACGGAGCGCGTGCATGCCGTGCCAGTCGTTTATACGTATGGCGTCACCGATTCGCTCGATCTGGGCATCGGGGTTGAATATACGCGCATCAATTCGAGCGTTTCCGGCGGAGATGCGAACGGTTTCGCCAATACGGTGTTCGGCGCGAAATGGCGTTTCTTCGAGAGTGAGGCTTCCGGAACGAGCTTGGCGATCAAGCCTGAAATCGCCATCCCGGTGAGTTCGAGCCGCGAGGCGGAGGGATTGGGCTCGGGTGAGACCTCGGGGGCGCTGACCTTCATCCTGTCACAAGACGTTCCGTTCGGCGCCATCCACTTCAATGCCGGCGTCGGTCGCGACCGCTTCCGCAATACCGAAGACAACCCGAATACGACCACCAAGCGCCTGTCGGTCGCTCCGGTCTGGGATGTCTCAGAACAGTGGAAGTTGGCGCTCGATTTGGGCGTCGAATCGGCGAAAGCGGATAACGAAACCGTGCGTACAAAGTTCGTCGAAATCGGTGCGATCTATTCCCCCAGCAAGGATGTCGATCTGGCGCTTGGCTTTATCCATGCGCGGGACGATGAAAGTCCGAAAACCAAAACGGATTCGGCCACGCTTGGCGTTACGTGGCGGTTTTAAGGTCAGTTCGAGTCGGTGGCCGGAGTGAGTTTCGGGCCGTCGGTACCAAATTTAATCATTCTTCATTACCCGCTCCGGCGCAGGAGGTTATCGTGAATAAGTTTGACTGCAGCACTTCAACTGCAACCCTGGAAACAGCCGGGATCGGCGAAACACTGGCGGTGCTGAAAGTTCATGCACCGGTTGCGGCGCCTGAATGGGCGCGCTGGCTCGAGGAGATCGGCTTCATTGCCGGCGAACAGGTGAGCCTGATGGCGCGTGCCATTCCCGGGGGCGATCCGTTGGTCGTTCGGGTGGGGCAATCGACGTTTGCCCTGCGGCGCGCCGAAGCTGCGTGTGTCAGCGTGGTTCCCGTAGAGGCATTTGCTTCGTCGTCTTCTCTCGAGAGGCTGGCGCTGGGAGGCGCGCAGGCATGAAACAGGCGGTCATTCACGTTCATCCGGCCGGCCTGCTCATGGCGCTGGTTGGCAACCCCAACTGCGGCAAGACGGCGCTGTTCAACCTGCTGACCGGCAGCCGCCAGAAAGTCGCCAATTACGCCGGCGTGACGGTCGAGCGCAAGGAAGGGCGTTTTACGACGCCGGCCGGCAAGACGGTGCGCGTCCTCGATTTGCCGGGTGCTTACAGCCTCTATCCGCGCTCGCCGGACGAGCGGGTGACGTGCGATGTGCTTTATGGCCGGGCAACCGGTGAAAAACGCCCGGATCTGGTCGTTTGCGTCGTCGATGCGACCAACCTGCGACGCAATCTCCGGCTGGCGCTGGCCGTCAAGCGCCTCGGGCTGCCATGCCTCGTGGCACTCAATATGACCGACATCGCGGAAAAGCGTGGCATCAAGGTCGTCCCCGAAACTTTGGCGGCGGAACTCGGGATGCCGGTCGTTAGTACCGTGGCGGTAAAGAATAACGGCGTCGAATCGCTGCTGAAACTGATCGATGAACAGGCGACATGGCGTACGCTGCCTCCGGTCGCGGCGAACGTCGAAGCGACGGAGCATGGCGACCACATCGCGGTACGTCATATTCTGCAGAAGCTCGGCCTCGACGAGATCGTTCCGCATACGACGAGCGATCGCATCGATCGTTTTGTTCTGAATCCGGTGCTCGGGCCGTTATTGTTGACGGCGGTTCTGTTCATGGTCTTCCAAGCAGTTTTCTCATGGGCGGAAGCGCCGATGGGCTGGATCGAGGATGCCACGACCACCGTTGGCGAGTTGGCCGGTGCTTATCTGGCCGACGGCTGGCTGAAGAGCTTGATCGTCGACGGCGTTATCGCCGGTGCCGGTGGCGTGCTGGTGTTCTTGCCGCAGATTCTGATCTTGTTCTTCTTCATCCTCGTGCTTGAGGAGTCCGGCTATCTGCCACGGGCGGCATTCCTGCTCGACCGGTTTATGGGCTGGGTTGGCCTCTCCGGCCGTTCGTTCATCCCGATGCTGTCGAGCTTTGCCTGCGCCATTCCCGGCATCATGGCGGCGCGCACCATCGGCAATCCACGCGACCGATTGGTGACGATCCTGATCGCGCCGCTGATGACGTGTTCGGCCCGTCTGCCGGTCTATGCGTTGCTGATCGGTGCATTCATTCCGCAGCGCGAGGTGGGCGGATTCTTCGAGCTGCAAGGCGTGGTGCTGTTCGCGCTCTACCTGGCCGGAATCATCGGGGCGATGGGCGTGGCGTGGGTGCTCAAGCAGTTTACCGCAGCCGGCCGTCAGGTCCGTCCCTTGATGATGGAGTTGCCGAGCTATCACCTGCCGACGGTGCGCAACGTAGGCATCGGCCTGTGGCAGCGCGCGTCGATTTTTATCCGGCGCGTTGGCGGCATCATCCTCGTTTCCAGCGTCCTCCTGTGGTTCCTGGCGAGCTTCCCGGCGGCGCCTGAAGATGGCGACAAGTCACAGATTGAGTACAGCTATGCGGGGCAGATCGGCAAGGCGATGTCGGTGGCGTTTGAGCCGGTCGGCTTCAACTGGCAGATCAGCGTCGCGTTGATCCCGGCGATGGCTGCCCGCGAAGTGGTTGTCAGTGCCCTCGGTACGGTGTATTCGCTGTCAGCCGAAGGCGAGGAGGAAACTGAACAGGCGCTTGGCTCGCTGATCTCCGAGACATGGAGTCTGGCGACGGCGCTGTCCATGCTCGCCTGGTTTGTTTTTGCCCCGCATTGCCTTGCAACGCTGGCCGCCATCAAACGCGAAACCGGTGGCTGGAGGATGCCGATCATCACGGCGGTTTATCTCTTTGGGCTGGCTTATCTGGCGGCATTCCTGACCTACCGGACTGCGCTCTGGTTTGGCTTGGGTTGAGGTTCGGACAGGCATAACCCAGCGACGCATGAAATACGCAAAAAGGGATGTGTGCAATGTCGTTCATCGCTAATCGTTGCATGTCGTGTGGCGCGAGAGCGCACAGGGGGAAACTTCGATGAGCTATGCCCTGATGCCTGATACGTTTCCGGCGGCGACGACGGCGCAGCGAGGCAGTCTTTTCGGCCTCGTGATTGGTGTGCATTTGGCCTTCCTTCTTGCGTTGCTCTTTGCCAATTCGTCGGCTCCGATAACGCCTCCGGCTCCCATGTTTGTTGAGATGTTGCCGGCGGCGCTTGGAACGCCAGCCGCGAAAGCGGCCTCCGCCTCCGCTTCCAGTTCTTCGTCTGCCAGGAAAGCGCCAAGTGTGCAGAAAAAATCGCCGAGTGTGCCGGTCAAGATTGAAAAAGCGGAACGGGTGAGCAAACCGGAGTCGGTCATTCCAGTCCCCGCCAAGGCGGAGTCGGCTGTTGAATCGACTCCGGCAAGCCCGGCCCCTGTCGCGGCGGCTTTGGGGGGCGAAAGCGGGGCGGGTGCATCGTCCGGCGGTTCGTCATCAGGAAAAGGTACGGGCGGCAACGCGCATGGCGCGGCGGGGGGCGAAGGCGATTCGGCGAGTTCGGCACGCTTCGATGCCGACTATCTGCGCAATCCGCCGCCCCCATATCCGCCGATGTCGCGGCGCATGGGCGAAACAGGCAAGGTCTTGCTGCGCGTGCTGGTCAATGCCGACGGCAGCGCGGCGAACGTCGAGTTGAAAACGTCGTCGGGTAGCTCGCGGCTGGATGATTCGGCGCTGCGTACTGTTCGCAAATGGAGGTTCATCCCTGCCAAGCGCGGTGATACGCCGGTGCAAAGCTCGGTAGTCGTTCCCATTATTTTCAAGTTGGAGCAATAACATGCAGGAAAACGCTTTCGGTTTCGCCCATCTTTGGGCCAGTGGCGACGCGATATCGCATACGGTGGCGATTGCCCTCGGCATCATGTCGGTGGCCAGCTGGTATCTGATTCTGGCCAAGGCGTGGGATTGGTGGCGCCTGCGTCGGGCAGCGCGCGGCGTGGCCGGATTCTGGGCGGCCTCCAGCGTGGCGAGCGGCCTCGATCGCTTGCTCGAAGCCGGGGCCGGCAGCCCGTATGCACAGTTGGCGACGCAGGCGAGCCTGTGCAACAGCGATTGCGAAGCGCTCAGCGGTCGGCTGGCGTCGCGTTTCGATCCGGCCGAGCAGATGGAGCGGGCGCTGCGCCAGCAGTTGTCGACGACGCAGGCGAGCATGGAGAACGGTTTGACGCTGCTGGCAACGACCGGGGCGACGGCGCCGTTCGTCGGGCTGTTCGGGACGGTGTGGGGGATTTACCACGCGCTGGTGGCGATCGGCCTGTCCGGGCAGGCGTCGCTGGAAAAGGTCGCCGGCCCGGTCGGCGAGGCGCTGATCATGACCGCCGCCGGCCTGGCCGTCGCCTTGCCGGCGGTGCTTGCCTACAACGCCTTCTCACGCGCCAATCGCGTCATCCTCGCCGACTTGGACGCGTTCGCACACGATCTGCACGCCTTCTTCACCGTCGGCAAGCCGTTTGTCGCCAATAGCGCGCAAATTCATCCGATGCGTGCGCGTCTGGCGTCGGAGGCGGCCTGACATGGCGATGGGCAGCTTCAATTCGGGCGGCGGCCAGATGCCGATGGCCGAAATCAACATGACGCCGCTGGTCGATGTGATGCTGGTGCTGTTGATCATTTTCATCATCACCGCTCCGCTGCTGACGCATTCGGTTAATGTCGAATTGCCCAAAACGGCGAGCGCGCCGGCTCCGCAGACGCTTACGGCGCTGCAGGTCAGCATCGATGCGGCGAATCAGGTGCAGTTCGGTGGCGTGGCCGTCGCCGGCGAAGAGATTGAACGGCGCTTCCGCGAAGCCGTGCAGCGGGATGAGGCGGTGGAAGTGCATCTGATGGCCGATCGGGCGACGCGCTATGAGACGGTCGCCGAGGTCATGAGCGCCGCACGGCGCGCCGGCGTGAACAAGATTGGCTTTGTGACGCAGCCGCCGGCCGGTGGCAACTGAAAACCTGCAACTGAAAGCCGTTCCTCAAACAACAAAGGGCCGCGAAATACGGCCCTTTGTTGTTTTGTGGCCTGTCATTCGATAGCGACGGCCATATGTTCGGCGATGTCGTGCTCCAGAAGCTGCGCCATGCCGGCGCGTGCTTCGTCCGCGCAGATGCCGCGCAGCCATTGGTGGGCGGGATCGCGGTGGACGCGGGCGTGCCAGAACTGTTTGACAACGATGTTCGGCAGCGGCACCGGGCAGGGAAATACGCGGACGGCGTCGCTGCTGTTGCCGAGAATGGTGCCGATCTGGCCGGGGAGGGTGGTGATCATCTCGGTGGAGGCGATGATTTTCGCAACGCCCAGTACACCCGGCAGATAGACCAATACCCGCCGCGTAATGTTGCGCTGCTTCATCTCCGATTCGATGATCTCGTAGGAGCGGCCGTAGCCGAAGGCGACGTGTGCTTCGCGCTGAAAGTCGTCGATCGTCAGCTCAGTCTTGATGCGGGGATGATTGACGTTGACGAGGCAGATATAAGCCTGGTCGAACAGCGTTTGTTCGTAGAAACCGGCGACCATTTCGGGGACGAATCCGCCAAAGGCCAGATCGGCCTCGCCGGTTTCGAGCAGGCGCGGCGTGTTCTTGTCGAGCGGCAGGGCTTCGAAACGCACATTCGGCGCGACGCTGTAGATGTGATGCAGCATGCTCGGCAGGAGCGTCGTCTGTGCGCCGTCGGGGATGCACATCCGGAAGATACGCGACGAGGTAAGCGGATCGAAAACCGGCGTGTCGGTAATCTGATGCATGGCATCGAGAATCTCCCGAGCCTTGCCGACCACGACTTCCGCCCGTGCCGTCGGCGCCATGCCTTGCGACGTCCGCACAAACAGCGGGTCCTGCAGTTGGTCACGGATTCTTTTCAGCCAGATGCTGATGCGGGGCTGGGTTTGCCCCATCAGTTCGGCGGTTCGGGTCACGCTCCGCGTGGTGTAGAGCACGTCGAGTAGCCGTAAATCCTTTGGATCAAGATATTGCTCGTTTTCGAAGCCTTCGTTCATAGCCTGTATCAGGTTCGACCCGGCCTGTTCCGGGGTGGCTACTGCAAGTCCTGGCCGGTCGAACGCTGTGTGTTTGTAATTGAAATGCCGTTATTATTCCATTTTGTGTATGGTTTGTATGCATATTTTGCGATTTACGGAATGGCGGAGCGCGCCTATATTTCATCCCGCTGAGAGAAGTTTTGCCTGACTGCAAGCGGGCTGGGCCTCTTGAGGCACGTGAAATAAGACTGAAGCCTTCAACCGGCGGAGAAAAATAGCTCCGCCGGTCTTTTTTTGTCCGGGGGGCTTCGCGACTCGTCTCATCGATTCCCCGCCGCATTATCAGACGGGACTTGGACGGGGCCTGGGACTTAGAACGACGCCGTCACCGTCGCATAGAAGGCACGACCGGCTTCGTTGTAGGTCGCCGCTCCGGCGCCGCTGCTGTTCGCTTCGCGGTACAGACGCTTGTCGAACAGGTTGGAAATACCAACGCGCCCCTTCAGGTTCCGGTCGAAGGTGTAGCCGGCGCTGATGCCGACCAGGTGATAGGCGTCGCGGACCTGTGTTTCGGTACCGCTCGTCGTGCTGCCGTTGGCGTTCCGGGTGCGCGGCTCCTGGTCGCCGTAGAAGGTGGCAGTCACCATGACCGACAGTTTGTCCGTGGCTTGCCAGTCGAGACTGGAGTTGACCGTGTATTCCGGCACCGTCGCCAGCGGCTGGCGAGTTGTGCGGTCCTTGTTCTCGATCATGTAGGTGAAGTTGTTGATCCACTTCAGGCGGCTACCGTATTTGCCGAGAATCGGCATCGTGAAATGCCCCTCAAAGCCGCGCACGACGGCCTCTTTGGCATTCATCCACTGGAACAGCTTGGTGCCGTTAACGAGCGTCGGCGTCTGGTCAGGCATGTCGGCGACGACCTTGTTCTTGTAGTCGTTGCGGAAATAGGTCAAGCCGGCGCCCCAACCGTCGCGGTTGTAGTCAATGCCGACTTCCTTGTTGACGCTGGTTTCCGCTTCCAGATCGGCGTTGCCCAGAATATTGCAGCCGCTGTAGCCGGGCGTCTGGGAGTTCAGATAGCCGAGCGGACAACCGTTGCCGGACGACCGGTAGATGTAATTCGGGTTCGTCTGATACAGGTTGGGGGCCTTGAAGGCGCGGGCGATGCCGCCTTTCAGCGTGATTGCCGGACGCAACTGATAGGAGGCGTTCAGGCTCGGGCTCCAGTTGCTGCCGAACTGGTCATGCTGGTCGAAACGCAGGCCCGGGGTAAGGATCAGCTTGTCGGTCAGCTCAATGTTGTCTTCGACGAGCAAGGCCCAGCTTTTGGCTTCCGAATCGGTGTCGCGGCCCGAGTTGAGGCCAAGCGCCGCGACTGTGTTGCTCATCGCCCACGGATCATCGAGGGTTTCCTGTTTGACATCAAAGCCGAACGTCATCATCTGCTTCAGGCCACCGAGTTGAAGCGGGGCGTTGTACTCGCCGTTGAACATCCAGTTTCTCAATTCCGACGTTGAGGTGGCTACTGTCGTATTGATCGAGCCTTCGCTCCCACCGACCAGCCCCTCGTTGAGGCGACGATTGTCGGTGCCCTCATAGGCCAACGTCAGTTTGGACTTGCGCCCTTCACCCCAGTTTCCGCGATGAACCAGCGATGATGTTCGACGATAGAGGGTGTTGGTTTCGGCGCCGTCGTTAGCCAACTCGTTGAGAGTTGCAGAGCCCGCAGTCGATACCGCACGGTCCCCCGCGTAAATGTTGCCCTGGCGGCTGAAACCGGTGTTGAATTCCAGCACCTGATTGTCGGTCAGATCCCAGCGCAGCAGCAGGTTGGCGTCGCGGTTGCGCACGCCCTCACGTCCGGCGGGCGGGGTCGTGCCAGTCGCGTAGTCCTGGTTGAGGCTGAGTGCATCGGCATCGGTCTTGTTGGCGTTGCCGTAGAAGCGGAACGACACTTTTTCACTCAACGGCCCGGCCAGATTGAAACCGATCCGGTTGGTGTCCTGTTCGTCGCTGTCTTCCGGTTGATTGGTGTAATAGGTGACCGACCCGGTCAGCTTGTCCGTTGGCTTCTTGGTGATGATGTTGACCACGCCGCCGGCCGCTCCAGAGCCGTAGCGGGCCGCGGCCGGGCCGCGCAGGACTTCGATGCTCTCGACGGCTTCGACCGGCACCCAGTTGCTGTCACCGCGTGTATTGCGCTCACCGCTGCGCCCCATCCGGGTCGAATTGCGCGACGACACGGGAGTGCCGTCGATGAGGATCAGTGTGTTTTCTGGCCCCATGCCGCGCAGGTCGATCTGGCGATTGTTGCCGTATTGGCCGGAGGCGGAGTTGCCGGTCAGGTTGACGCCGGGCATGGTCCGGATGATTTCGGAGAGGTCGTTGGCCGGCGGGCGTTTTTCCAGATCTTCCTTGGAAATGATGGATACCCCGGGAGCCTGCTTGAGCATTTCCTCGGCGGTGCCGATGACCTCGACTTCTTGCAACGTACTCTCGACCTGCTGGGCCAGCGCGAAGTGCGGCAACGTGCAGGCCATCCCCACCGCGACAACCAGCGGGCGCAGTTTCAACTCGGTGCTTCTTTGCATTTTTCCATTCTCCAATGTCACGAGCGATAAATCTCGTTGAGAATGATAAGCAACAACAGTTGTATAATTTTGTTTCTGGATTACACAAATTGACACAAATACGCGCCATGCAAAAAACTACCCAAATCGCGCTCCGGCTTCTGATCGTCGACGACCATCCCGAGATTCATGAGCCGCTCGCGGCTTACCTTCGCCGCTATGGTTTTGAGGTTTCGGCCGCTGAAGACGGGGAGCAGATGCGTGCCGCGCTGCACGAAAGTCGCTTCGATTTGATCGTGCTCGATGTGATGTTGCCAGGCGAGGATGGCCTGTCGCTTTGCCGGTATGTCCATGAACATCTGGCGATTCCGGTGATTCTGCTCAGCGCTCTGGGAGAAACCTCCGATCGCATCGCCGGTTTGGAAATCGGCGCGGACGACTATCTCGTCAAGCCGTTTGATCCACGGGGACTGGTCGCGCGGATCCGGCGTGTCATTCGACGCACACGCCACGCCGATAGTCCTCTTTCCGGCGCGCCGCGAACGCGCTACCGGTTTGCCAGTTGGGTGATGGATGTCGAAAAGCGCGAGCTTTCAAATGTGCAGGACGGAACGCCGCTGGATATCGGAGATGCGGAGTTTCGTCTGCTACGGGTTTTGCTCGAGAATCCGCAGACCGTCCTCAGCCGCGATCGCTTGCTGGACCTGACCTGCCGGCTGGAGGCGAATGTGTTTGACCGGAGTATCGATAGCCAGATCAGCCGGTTGCGTCGCAAGCTTGGCGATGATGCCCGCAACCCGCGACTTCTGCGCACGGTTTGGGGCGATGGTTACATTCTGACCGCCGATGTCGTTCGCTCATCGGCATGATTTTTCGCCCCGCTTCGTTGACGGCCCAATTGAGCCTCCTGCTTGTCGCCGGAATTGCGGCGGCCCACCTGATCGGCGTTTTGATCAATGTGAGGGTGGGCGATGAACTGCATCCAATCGCCCGGAACCAGGCGATCGAACGCGTTGTGGTCGCCACTCGTCTGCTGGCCACCTGCGGGACGTGTGATCGCGAGTTGATGCTGCGCTCTCTCAGTACCGAGCGCGTCCGCTTTTCCATGCAGCGCCGGAATCCGCTCGCCGATCGAGCGATGGATGAACGGGAGGCGAAGCTGGCCGATCAATTTGTGCAGGCTGGCGATTGGCCGCCTCAGTCGATCGTTGTTTCGCTGAATGAACGGGGCTTTGCCGACGATTCAGCATTTTCCCGCGGCCGTGGCGAACTCGTGACGGCGCTTCGTTTTGGCGAACAGTGGCTGGTCTCGGTTCAGCACGTCACGGTTCAGAATCGATGGTGGCGCTCGCTTGTTTTTTCACTGGCCGACCGCGTGCTGCCCGTTCTGTTGCTCGTCGTTCTTTTCACGCGCTGGTTGCTTCGTCCGTTGCGCGATCTGGAGCGTGCGGCGATGAAAATGAGCCACGGTGTTTCGGCGGGGCCGTTGCTCAAGCGAGGACCGCGCGAATTGCAACAGTTGATCGGCGCATTCAACTCCATGCACGAAAACCTGGCCCGGCACGTTCGTGACCGGACCTGCCTGCTCGCCTCGGTCAGCCATGATTTGAGAACGCCGATCACGTCGTTGCGTATTCGGGCCGAGCTGGTCGAGGATGGAGCGAACAAGAACGCCATGCTCAAGACCATTACGCAACTGCAGCGGATGGTCGACGAAGCCTTGTCTTTCCTGCGCGGTGAGGCCTGTCAGGAAAAGCGTGAAGAATTCGACCTGTCCGTGTTGTTGGAGGAGCTCGTAGCCCAGCGAACCGGGCCGGCGCAGCGCGTTAGTTGTTCCGGGCCGCCGACGCTGCCATTCGCCGGTTACCCGCTGGCACTGTCGAGAGCCTTGGGCAACCTGCTGGACAACGCCTTGCGGCATGGGTCGCAAGCGGCGATTAGCTTGAGCGAATCGCCCCGGCGTGTCGAAATCCGGGTCACGGATGACGGCCCGGGAATTCCTCAAGAATTTCACAAGCGCGTCTTCGAGCCATTCTTCCGTTTGCCGGCGAGTACGACCGGTGAGCATGAAAACGTGGGGCTGGGGCTGAGTATCGTCCGCTCGTGTGTGCAGCGGCACGGCGGCAGCGTCTGTCTGGAGAACATGAAAGCGGGCGGACTGCAGGTGACGATCCGTTTGCCCCGCCAAGCGCCAAGCGAATCATCCTGGCGATCAGAATGACCAGGATGATTGCGGTTTGGTCGCGGAAAAGGTCGATCGTAAGGGTTAAACCAGCACCGCCAACACGCCGGCCAGCACCAATAAGGCTGGGGCAACATGGCGAAGCGTTCGCGGCGCATAAGTCAGCGACAGGCCGACGGCAACGGCCGCCAGGGTCAAATAGCCGAACCAGGCCGTGATGCCGACCGATGCGCCGTAGTTGCGCACCGACAGGGTCAGCGCCAGGGCCAGCAGGCCCCAGCCGAGAATCGATGCCAGCAACTGGAAAGCAAGCGGCGGTACCGACCCGATGACCTGTTTGCCGTGGCGCTCCATGCTCAGGCACAGCGCGCCGAAGCCGGCAAAGGAAGAGGCGAGAATCAGGAAGCTCACATTAACTCCTTGGAATTTAGGTGGATTCGGCGATCGCCAAACCGTTCGAACCTTTTTTAGACGGTTTGGGGACGTAGAGGTGCAAGCGGTAGGCGATGAACAGCATCAGGATTCCTGTCACGAATACGGCGATGTCAAAGCTGGCCACTTGCCAGTGCCCTTGCAGCAAGCTGCGTCCCAAATGCGCGCCGCCGGTCAGTCCGTTGAGCATCGGTATGAGCACGAACATGGCCGCGCCTGCCGAAAGCTGCTCGACCCAGGCCTGTTTGTGGCGACGCAGCAAGGCGTGCACGAAGGCGAGTCCCCAGATGACGAAGAAAGTCTGGATTTCCAGAGCGCTGCGGTTCTCGAGCGCGGCGGGGATGAGGCGGTTGGCCCAGAAGAAAGCGGCAATGGCGAGAAGCAGCCCGCTGACCGCGCCGACGTTCATGATTTCCACAAAGCGATGTCCAAGCGGCGCACGACCGAGCGCCTGGCGTTCCTTTTGTCTCGACACCACCCAGAGTACGAGGCCGCTGGCGACCATCGCCGAGCCGAGTACGCCGCAGAGGAAGAGCAGCCAGCGCACCATCGCCGTGGCGAAGCGGCCTTCATGCACCGTCGTTAATACGTTCCAGATCGAGCGGGTGAAGGAGGGCGCCTGCGTGGTCGGAGTTTCGAGCGTTTCCAGCGACTCGCCGGTCAGTCCGTTGAACAGCAGGCGTTCGGCGCCGCCGCGCGCCGTCAGTTGTTCGCCGAAGGCCTGACGTATTTCAACGGTGGCATTCGACTTGCCCGGATTGGTCACGACGATGGCGCCGACACCCTGTTTCGGCCACTGGTGCAGCGCTTGCGCGTATAAGGGACGAAGGTCGGTCAGCGCAGCCGGTTCTTTGCCTCCGCCACGATTAGCACGATCACCGCGACGGCCATCTTCGCTTCCCCTTTCACGTTCCTCGCCACGCCCGCCCGCCTGAGCGGTCTGACCGGCGACGGCCGGCGTTTCGCGTCCCGCGCCGCCACCGCGTACGTCCTGCATGTAGGCGCGCCGATCGCCAGCGTACAGTGCATCGGCCGCCCAGGGCATCAGTTGCGCGGCGAGCAGCAACAGACCGGAAAACGTGATGAGGATGTGGAAGGGTAGGGCGAGGACGCCGGTGGCGTTATGTCCGTCGAGCCAGGAACGCTTGCCCTTGGCCGGCCGGAAAGTGAAGAAATCCTTGAAGATGTTCCGGTGCACGATGACGCCGGTGATGATCGCGATGAACATCAGCATCGTCGCAATGCCGACGATCCAGCGACCCCACATCCGGTCCATGCCGTGCAGCTGGTAGTGGAAGCGGTAAAGGAAATTGCCGCCGGCCGTGGTGCGCGCCTCAAGGACCTCGCCGGTCGCCGGGTCCATCGTCAGGCGTTTGACGCCGCGATCCCGCTCGGGCGGCTGACCTTGCTGGTTTTGTTGCCCCTGTTGGCCTTGCGGGCCATTGGCGGCGCCGCCCATTTCTTGCTGTCGGCCGCCCGGCGTACCTTCCCGGTACGACAGGCCGACGACCGAACTGCGCGGCCCGGGCGGGTTGATCGTCCATTGCTGCGCCTTGCTTCCCTGCTCGTTCAGCAAGTTGATGGCCCTCGGCAGCCAGTTGGCGTCGGGTGTGGCCGCATGCAGCTCGGGCTGCATCCAGAGCGTGATCTCGTTGCGGAAGTAGGACAGGCTGCCGGTGACATAGACGGCGAACAACAGCCATCCCATCAGCAGGCCGGTCCAGGTGTGCACCCAGGACATCGACTGGCGAAAATAGCGCGGCTGGTCGAATCTCATGCCGGAACTCCTTTGGGCAAGGCGGCGAAGCAGATCGCCAGAATGCCGGCCGGCAGCAGCAGACCGCCAAACGCCCGGGCCAGCGTCGCCGTGGCGAAAGCCCAGATAACTGCCAGCAGGTAGACGAAGAAAGCGATCATCGTTGCCGCCATCACCGCATCGACACGCGCCAGCGGCAACGCGAGCGCCAGCGTCGCGGAGGTCAGCGCCGCCAGTCCGTAGCCGCCGAAGATCGCCAGCAGGGAACGCAAGGCGGTGTTCAGTCTGGGCCGCCGATCGGCGAACGAGACAAAGTTGAGTGTTGAAGCCATGGGACGATCCTAAACCTCAAATAACGTAACGAGAGTTATTATTAACTAGAAATGTGCAAAAAAATTGATGCTGCTTGCCGTTACGCTAAAGCGGCCATTCTGCTACCCGTCCTTGAATGTCACCTTCGGGCTATCTGAATGCCTGTTGAATCGACGTTCGCTTGAACATTTATCCCGAACGCTGCGACGGCAAAGTCGATAAAACTCCGCAACTTCGGCGTCATTCGCCGGTCGGGGGTGTAGAGAATGTGAAAGGGGCGCGTGGGGATGGGGTAGTCGGGAAGTACCTCGACGAGTCTGCCGGCCGCCAGATCCTCTCTGACCAATTCACAAGGTTGAAGCAGCAGGCCCATGCCGGCCCGTGCCACCGTCAGCAAAGCTTCCCCACTATCGACCATCAACTTTCCGGAAACAGGTACGGTCATTTCGCCGTCCGGCCCCTCGAACGTCCAGCGCGTGCGCAACTCGGTGTACGAAAATCCTAAACATTCGTGCCGTGCCAGGTCGTTCGGATGCGTAATCGGCGGATGATTCGCCAGATAGGATGGCGCTGCACACAGCCGCAGGCGATAAGGCGCAAGGGCTCGGGCGATAAGGCCGCTATCCGACAGTTCTCCGACTCTAAATGCCACATCGAAACCTTCGTCGATGAGGTCGATGAATCGGTTTGACAGCGATATGTCGACCGATACTTCGGGATACGCGGCCATGTATTCAGGCAAACGTTTGGACAAGGCGTGGATGCCGAACGAGACTGGGGCATTGATACGCAATCGTCCCCGAGGGGTTCCGATGCTCATGGCGGCCATTCCCTCGGCGGCTTCGACTTCCGCGAGAATGATTTTCACCCGTTCGTAGAAGGCCAGGCCTGCCTCCGTGAGGTGGTGCCGTCGTGTCGTGCGATTGATCAGACGGATGCCCAGATGCTGCTCCAGCGTCTGCACATGCTTGCCAACCAACTGGGAGGACATCCTCAAGATCTCTCCCGCCGCAGAAAAAGACCCAAGTTCCACCGCTTTGGCAAATACGCTCATGCTGAGCAGTCTGTCCATTTGAAACACTCCATTTCAAGTGATGGTCAATTTTGACCATTTATCCATAGGGGTTTCAAGTCTTAAAGTGCGGGCACTGGGTCTTTTAGCGAGAGAAAACGATGAAAATTGCCATCAGCAGAACGGGCAATATGGGTGCAGTCCTGGCGGACAAAATCGGTCACGGAGCCGTCGGATGCGGTATCCGTACAGCGCTGTATGCGCTTTCCCTGATCGTTTCGTCCAGCCTTGCGCTGGCGGCGCCGGCCATCGACGTGTTGGGGCGCGACTTTACCTTTCCCAACACGCTGGCAGGCTTGCCGGCCAGGTTGTCGGACTTCACGGCCTTGCAAATCAACAGCTTCAAGACCAGCGATGGCGTGAAGCTCGCCTACTGGGAAGCAGGCGAAGGCAAGCCACTGGTGATCATCCCCGGCTGGTCGGCGGGCGGCGCCGAGTTCATCAACGTGATGTACCTGCTCAGCAAGCATTACCGCGTCTATGTGCTGGACCCGCGCAATCAGGGACTCTCCGAGCGGGGCGACTACGGCCTGCGCATCTCGCGTTACGCGATGGACGTAAAGGAGTTCGGCGATCACCTCGGTTTGAAATCGGCAGATTATCTGGGCTGGTCGATGGGTGCCTCCGTCCTGTGGAATTACATCGACCTGTTCGGCAGTCAAGCCATGCGCAAGGCCATCTTTGTCGATGAGCCTATCTCCATTTATTCCCATGCCGATTGGTCGGAACAGGAAAGACTGGAAGCCGGTGGAATGACGACCTCGCCGGAGCGCATGATCGCCGCTTTCACGGCCGGTATCCCAGTGAATAGCCTGATTGCCGACACGAAGTTGTTTGAGCGCTACGTGGCCATGGATTCTCCGTATTACGAGAACTCGGAGAAATTCGTGGCGGAATTCATCAAGAACGATCCGAAGTACCTGTCGCTGATCCTGTTCGACCATGTCACGAACGACTGGCGCGATGTCATTCGGCACAAGATTGATCTGCCCGTGGCCATTTTTACCGGGGAGTACAGCGCCAACGTACCCAGCCAGCGCTGGATGGCCTCGGTCATCCCGAATGCCTCGCTCCATGTCTATCGCAAAGAAGAACAGGGCGACCACTTCCTCATGTTCAAGAACCCGTTCAAGTTCACGGAAGACCTTCGCGATTTTCTTGAGCGTTGATCAATCTGACGCTCATTTCCCACCATTTTTCCACGCAAGGAGATATTCATGCCCGTCGTACGTGTCAGCTGGTTCGAAGGGAAAGACACCCCCACAAAACAAGCGGTCGCTGCCGAAATTACGGAAAGCATCGTCCGCAATACCGGGACTGATCCGAAGTACATCTACGTCATTTTCGAAGACTTGGCGCCTTCAGACTGGGCCGGGGCAGGCCAATTGTTCGGCGGCTGATCGCCAATCCGGAAGTTCTCGCACTACAGTTTTTCGACCGCACCCGTGGCGAAATAATCGATCCAACCTCTCAACGGAAAGTAGAAAACATGGCTAACTACAAACGCATCACACTCGGCGATATCAAAACACTCGGCCGTATCACCCTGCACAACGACCTTGCCCTGACCGGCTCGGAAGTTTCCATCAACGAGCTGCCGGCAGGCGTGGCGGTTCCGTTTGTGCACGCGCATCAGCAAAACGAAGAGGTGTATCTGATCCTCTCCGGCAAAGGGCTGTTCTATCTCGATGGCGAAGAGCTGGCTCTGTGCGAAGGCGATGTCTTGCGTGTCGATCCGGTCGCCAAACGCTGCATCAAGGCGGATGCCGGCAGCTCGCTGCGCTTCGTTTGTATCCAGAGCAAAGCCAACAGCCTGAACCAGTTCACTGAAACCGATGGCGTGCCGGCCGAAGGCACGCCCAGCTGGATGTAATGTCTGAATAGCCATTACTGCGAGTGATGCGGGGAGGGGCTGGCCGTCGACGGCGATCTGGCGCCGCTCGTAACGCGAGGCGTCAAAGTTCATTCCGCCAACCGCCGCCCAGCGCCTTGCTCAAATCGATCACCGCCTGCAACCGGGCCAGCCGCAGGGTGGCCAGCTGGTCGCGGGCGGAGAAAACGGTTTTCTGGGCCTCCAGCACCGAGAGCAATTGGCCGGTGCCTTCGCGGTATTGCAACCCGGCGAGGCGTAGCGAGCGTGAAGATTGCTCCAGCACGGCTTGCTGGGCCGCTTCCTGACGTTCGGATTTTTCGATGTTGCCGAGTCCGTCGTCGACTTCCTTGAGCGCGGTTCGTACCGTTTTCGAGTAGGTGATGATCTGCACGGCGCGTTGCGAACGTGCGCTTTCGGTTTGCAGACGCAGCTTGCCGCCGTCGAAAATGTTCTGCGCCAGCGACAAGGCGGTGGAGACACTGCGCGTCGGGCTGGCCAGATCGAGCAGCACGGCGCTGCTCAGGCTGCCGGAGAGCGACAGCGAAGCGCTCGGCAGGAGGGCGGCACGCGCGGCGGCGACGTTGGCGTCGTTGGCGGCCAGCGTTGCTTCGGCCGCCGCGATGTCCGGGCGGCGCGTCAGCAGCGCCGGCGGCATTTCCGGGGCGATTACCGGAATGCTCAGCCGCGACAATTCCTCGTCGGCGAAGGCGGCTTGCTGCGGTATTTGACCGAGCAGCAGGGCGAGCGCCGAATGCAGTTGGCGCACCTGCACGGCGAGCGGAATCAGGGCCGCTTGTGCCGACAGGACGGTAGTGCGTTGCTGCGAGACATCGAGGCGGGTGGCGATGCCATTCCGGTGGCGCGCTTCGACAATGGCGAGAATGCGTTGCGCGAGCGAGAGGTTTTCCTGCGCAATGCGCAGCCGCTCACTCGCCGTCAGCGACTGGAAGTGGACGCTGGCGACGCTGGCGATCAGCGACAGCCGGGACGCCTCGTAATCGAAACGCGTCGACTTCAGGCTTGCTTCGCCGGCCGCGACGTTCGCCGCGATCTTTCCCCACAGATCGACTTCGTAACTGACCGACACGCCGAGGCTGCTGGCCTCGGTGCGCGTAGTCGACTCGCCGTCCGGCGTGCGGCGGCTTTGCGAACTGCCGGCGCTCAGGCCGACATTCGGCAGGCGGGAAGCCTGCGTGATGCCCAGAGCAATCTCGGCTTGCCGGATACGTTCGGCTGAAATCAGCAGATCGGGATTGTCCTTGAGCGCGATGTCGACGAGGCGATTGAGTTCGGTGGAGGCAAAGCCCTTCCACCAATCGGCCTCGACGCCGGTGAGCGCCGCCCCGGTCGGGACCGATTCGCTCCATTTTTCCGGCAGTTGCATCCGTGGCAACGAAGTGGGTTCGTGGATGGTGCACGCACCGAGCTGGAGCGCGAGCGCCGTCGCCATCGCCGTCAGGGAACGGCTGAAACGCGGTGAGTCTTTGACGATCATTGGATTTTCTACTCCGAGGCCAGCGCGACGACCGGATCGAGACCGGCCGCCTTGCGCGCCGGCAAATAACCGAAGACGAGGCCGGTGGCGAACGAACAGCCGAAAGCGAGAACGACGGGCAGCAGCGAATAGCGGATCGGCGTGCCGAACGCCGCGATGACCGCCGCTGTGCCCAGCCCGCAGGCGATGCCGATCAGTCCGCCGAGCGCCGAGACGACCAGCGCTTCGATCAGGAACTGCTGCAGGATATTGCTGGTGCGCGCACCGGTCGCCATGCGGATGCCGATTTCCCGCGTCCGCTCGGTCACGCTGACCAGCATGATGTTCATCACGCCAATGCCGCCGACCAGCAGCGAGATGGCGGCGATCGAGCCGAGCAGCAGCGTCATCGTGTTCTGCGTTTCGGTCGCCGCATCGATGATCGACGCCATGTTGCGGATCTGGAAATCGACCGTGCCGTGACGTGCCGTCAGCAGCGATTCGACGGCGGTCTGCGTCGCGTTGATGTGGCGCACGTCGGCGACCGCCACCGTCACGTTGCGCAGGAAGCGCTGCCCGGACAGGCGCAGCTGGCTGGTCTGGTAGGGCACGAGAACGACATCGTCCTGATCCTGGCCGTTCGGCGAGGCGCCGCGCGCGGACATGACGCCGATCACCTGGAAAATCAGGTTGTTGACCAGTACGTACTCCCCGAGCGGCGAACGGCCATCCGGGAACAGGCCGCGTGCCACCGTCTGTCCGAGCACGGCGACCGTCGCATAAGCGGCTTCGTCCTCGTCGGAGAAGAAGGTTCCTTCGGCGACCGGCCATTGCCGCGCCAGCGGGAATTTGGCCGAGGTGCCCATGATGCTCGTCGAGTAGTCCGATTCCTCGTAGCGCAGCGTCGAGCTGCTTTCCTGCTCGGGCACGGCGGCCAGCACGTTCGGCACTTCCTTGTCGATGGCCTGCACGTCGGCGAGCACGAGCGTCGCCGTATTGCGAAAGCCGCGCTGATTCGGCGCACCGGGGCGCACCAGCAGCAGGTTCGAGCCCATCGCGCTGATCCGGTCGAGCACTTCCTGCTTCGCGCCGTCGCCGATGGCCAGCATGGCGATGACCGAGGCGACACCGATGACGATGCCGAGCAGGGTCAGCGCCGAGCGGAAGATGTTGGCGCGCAAGGCCCGCAAGGCGCTTTTCGCCGATTCGAAGAGGTCGGCCGCACTGTTGGTCTCGCGAACCGTTGGTAGGTTTTCCGGTGCAGGCAAGTCGGTTGGCTGGCACGATCCGGAATCCGACATCACGTTGCCGTCGCGCAATTCGATAACGCGTGCCGCATGCGCGGCGACTTCGGTGGCGTGGGTAATCAGAATGACCGTATGGCCGGCTTCCGAGAGTTCCTTCAGCAACTTCATGACTTCGGCACCGCTCTTGCTGTCGAGGGCGCCGGTCGGCTCGTCGGCCAGAATCACCCGGCCGCCGTTCATCAGCGCGCGGGCGATCGACACCCTTTGCTGCTGACCGCCGGAGAGCTGGTTCGGGCGATGGTGGCCGCGATCGGAAAGGCCGAGCACGTCGAGCAACGCGTTGGCGCGCCGGTGCCGTTCGGCGGGCGGCACGCCGGCGTACATGGCCGGCACTTCGACGTTCTCGGCGGCGGTGGCTGTCGCAATCAGGTTGTAGCTCTGAAAGACGAAGCCGAAATCCTCGCGTCGCAATTCGGCCAGCGCATCGCGGTCGAGGCCGGAAACGTCCTTGCCGCGAAACAGGTAGGCGCCGGACGTCGGACGGTCGAGGAAGCCGAGAATATTCATCAGCGTCGATTTGCCGGAGCCCGACGCGCCGACGATGGCGACGAACTCGCCTTCGTGGATCGTCAGGTCGAGGCCGTGCAACACCTGGACGGCCAGTTCGCCGCTCTGGTAGGTCTTGGTGACGCCGTGCAGTTCGATGAGCGGCGTCGGCGGGCAAGGCGGTGGTGCTGGTTGCGCTTCCTGCACGTTCATCTTATCGACCCCGACTCATGCCACCTGCGCCACCCGGCATACCCGGCACGCCGGGCATCGGCTGCTGCATGGCCGACTGGCGATTCGATGAATCCTGGCCGCGTGCCTTGTCCTGGGCTTTTTCCGACGATTTTTCCTGTGTACGCACGCCGGCCACGACCTTGTCTCCTTCCTTCAGGCCGGAGATGACCTCGGCGTGAATGCGGTTGCTGACGCCGATCTTCACCTTGCGTTCCTCGATCGAGCCATCGGACAGGAGCACCCGAACCCGCGCCTCGTGTTGCCCCTTGGGGGCCGAAGAATCCGGTGTGCGGCGTTGGCGTTGTTCGCTAGCGCCATCGCGACGCCCCACTCGTGCTTCACCTTCTGCTTTGCTGCGTGGGGATTTCGTTTCATCGGCTGGCCCGAGCTGGCTCAGAGCCGACATCGGGATGACCAGCACCTTGTGAACCTGCGCTACGACGAAAAACACCTGCGCGGTCATCTGGGTCATCAGCATCCCGGTGTCGTTGGGCACCTCGAACAGGGCGTTGTAGAGAACGACGTTGTTGGTGACGGTCGGCGTCGGCTCGATCTTCATCAGCTTGCCGTACCAGCGCCGCCCCTGACCGCCCAGTGTCGTGAAGTAAGCTTCCATGCCCATCTCCAATTTGCTCACGTCGGCTTCGGAAACCTGCGTCTGCACGTTCATCACCGCCAGGTCGGCGATGCGCATCAGCGTGGGCGCCGACTGGTTGGTGTTCAGAGTCTGGCCTTTTTTCGCGGCGATGCTGACCACCGTGCCGGACATCGGCGCGTAGATCTTGGTGTATTTGAGGTTGGCTTGCTCGACGCGCGTCGTCGCCCGGAGCTGATCGATCTGGGCGCGCAACTGGGCCATCTGCGCCTTCATGTTGGCGACCTCGGTTTCCGCGTTTTGTAGGCTTTCGACCGTGGCGGCTTCCTCGGCGACCAGGTTGCGGAAGCGCGCAAGATCGCGTTCGGTCTTGACCAGACTCAGCCTCTTTTGCTCCAACTGGGCATCCAGCGAACGCAACTGGGCGAGGGCGGCTTCGACCTTGGCGGCCGACTGCTCGGCATCGATCTCGGCCAGCAGTTCGCCTTCCTTGACCGTTTGCCCGACCTCGACATGGATTTTCTTCAACTGCCCCGATACCTGCGCCCCGACATCGACGTAATCCCGGGGTTGCAGCGCGCCGGTGGCCGCAACGAGATCCTTGATATCGCCTCGGCGTACCTCGACGCTGATGAACTCTTCCGATGCCTGGCCGTTCCTGCTCCATGACCACGTGCCCAGCAAAAGCCCGCCGCCGGCAAAAACGATCAAAAGACCGAGTGCCGGGGGAGAAACGCGGGCGAGAACCCGACCGGCAAGCCCGCGTAGCTTGCTCTGACCCTCTTTTCTATCCATATCGCTCCGCTCGAATAAATTTCGATAAACGAGCCGGAAGTTAACAAGAAATTAAGGAAGCAATTGGGATGGATTATCATTTACGCTTTGTTGCGTCTCTGGTCTTCACTCCGCATATGAACCCACCCCGTCACCCAAAAGGCTGGCGCCGTCACCTGTATACGCTGGGCGTCAAACTCTTTCTGGCGATCGCCGGGGCGAATATCGTACTCGTCGTTGCGGCCTACCAGATCTACAGCCACAGCTTCGATCGCGGGCTGCTCGAATACCTGAACAAGGCCGATGAAGCGCGCCTGACGCCGTTGATTCAGCGACTTGCCGACGGCTATCGCGAGCACGCGGCCGACTGGACGTGGATCGCCGACGATAAGCCGCGTTGGCAGAGCATGCTGCGCGAGGAGGTGTTAGGAAACAGCCGCTATTTGCGCCATCCGCATGGAGAGCGTCCGATGGCGGGAGAGGAAAGGAGCGCGCCGCCACCGGCGCTGACCATCGACCCGCGCATGCTGTTGCTCGACCGCGACGGCGAGGTTCTGATCGGTCCGGCGGACCGCGTCGAGCAGGCGTTGCGCAAGACGATCGAAGTCGATGGCGAGGTCGTCGGCTATCTGGCGTACATTCCGCGGCTGGCGATGGTCGAGTCGCTGGAGCAGGTATTCCAGCGACAGCAGGCGCACCGCTTTCTCGCCATCGCCATCGGCATGCTGGCGGCGGTGCTGATCAATGCGGCCTTGATCGCGCACTGGCTGGCGCGTCGCCTCAACGCCCTGCGCAACGGAGCCAACCGGTTGGCGGAGGGCGATTACGGCACGCGCATCGCGGTGGTCGGCCACGACGAATTCGCCCAGCTGTCGACCGATTTCAACAATCTGGCCAGTGCTCTGGAGAGCGTCCAGCGTTCCCGCCGGCAGTGGATCGCCGACATCGCGCATGAATTGCGCACGCCATTGACCACCTTGCGTGCGGAAATCGAAGCCTTGCAGGACGGCGTTCGACCGCTGACACGGGCCGGGCTGAACTCTCTGGCGCAGGAGAGCAACCGGCTGACGCGGCTGGTCGAGGATCTGCATCTGCTGTCGTTGTCGGACCTGGGGGCGTTGCGCTATCACTTTGCCGAACTCGATCTGGGGGAGGTCGTCCGCGATTGCCTGGAAGCAAGCCAGCAAACGATTGCCGAAGGTGGGCTGGCTGTCGAATTGTCACTTGCCTCCGACGTGCTGATCCACGGCGACGAGATCCGCCTGCAGCAAGTTCTCGGCAACCTGCTGCAGAACACCTTGCGCTATACCGATCCGCCACGCCGTCTGCGCATCGAACTGACGCGGCAACACGGTGAGGCGTGCCTGCGATGGCAGGATTCGGCGCCCGGCGTCGATCCGCAGCATCTGGCCAGCCTGACCGAACGCCTTTACCGGGTCGATGAAGCGCGCGATCGCGCGAGTGGCGGCAGCGGCCTCGGGCTGGCCATCGCCAACGCGATCATCGAAGACCACGGCGGCCGTCTGGAAGGCGGACACAGCCCGCTGGGCGGCCTGAGTTGGCGCATCCAATTCCCGCTGCCCCATATGTCACTATCGGAGTCTCACCATGACTGAGCATGTCCTGATCGTCGAGGACGAGGACAAGATCGCCGCCATCCTGCACGACTATCTGGTCCGCGACGGCTACGCGACCCATCGCCTGAGGCGCGGCGACGAGGTCGTCCCGTGGCTGCGAGAAAACTCCACCGATCTCTTGTTGCTCGATCTGATGCTGCCCGGACTGTCCGGTCAGAACGTCTGTCGAGCCCTGCGTGCGAACGGCGCCAAGCTGGCCATCATCATGACCACGGCGCGTGTCGAGGAATCCGACCGGCTGCTCGGCCTCGAACTCGGTGCCGACGACTACATCTGCAAGCCGTTCAGCCCGCGTGAAGTGGTCGCCCGGGTCAAGGCAGTGTTGCGGCGCATCAATTCCGCGTCTTTACGTTCCGACCGAAATGCCGGGCTGGCGCTCGATCAGGCGCGCTGGCAGGCGGCGTGGCACGGCCGCGATCTCGGCCTGACCGCCATCGAGTTCAAGCTGCTCAAACAGATGACCGAGCAACCCGGACGGATTTTCACCCGCGAACAGCTCATGGACGCGATGCACGGCGACGACCGCATCGTCGCCGACCGGACCGTCGATAGCCACATCAAGAAAATCCGGCGCAAGCTCGCCGAGGCCGCGCCGGATGCGGAGCTCATCCGCTCGGTTTATGGCATCGGCTACAAATACGAACCGGCGTGATTGGCGGCTGGTGCGCTATATTCCGCGCTTTTCAATGTTTTGAATGAGCGCTGTTGAAGATGCCGATCGAACCCGCCCGTCTGCTGCTCGCCCCCGATGGCACGCCGTTTTCCGAGACCTATGGCGACGTCTACCATTCGGTGGCCGGTGGGCACGCGCAGGCGCAGCATGTTTTTCTGGCGGGAAATGGGCTGCCGGAGCGCTGGCAAGGGCGCGAAACGTTTTCGATTCTTGAGACCGGATTCGGCCTTGGCCTCAATTTCATGGCGACCTGGCTGGCCTGGAAGAATGATGCGGCGCGCTGCCGGGGGCTGGAATTCGTGTCCGTGGAGAAACACCCGTTCTCCGTCGACGATCTTCGCGTTGCCCACTCCGTTTGGCCGGAGTTCGCCGAACTGGTCGCCCATCTGCACGAGCAATGGCCGCGGCTTGTGGCCGGGGAGCACCGGTTGGTGCTGGAAGAGGGCCATGTCACGCTGCGCCTGGTTTTTGGCGACGCCGTCGCCGTCTTGCCGACGCTCGAAGCCTCCGTCGACGCCTTCTATCTCGACGGTTTTTCACCCGCCAAGAATCCTGACTTGTGGTCCGGCGAACTGTTCCGCTCACTGACGCGCCTGGCCAATCCGGGCGCGACGCTGGCCACGTGGTCGGTCGCCGGCCACGTTCGACAGGCGTTGCAAGCGGCCGGATTCGCGATCGAAAAAAGGCAGGGCTTTGCCGGGAAACGGCAAATGCTGGTCGGTATGAAGGCCGAGGAGCCGTTCCTGTAGGTGCCGTCGGGCGGGACGGGCTATAGTCGGATTGTGGCGGCCACCGACTTGTCGGCACCGTCGCGGCATGCAGCGGATCGTGCCTTTGAGCTGGCGGCTTCTGCTGCCGCATATTGCTGCGGAATCGGGATGTTAGCATTGCGTGGGCGCCACGGTGCATCTGGCCGAGGGGGAGGTGCCGCAGACGATCAGCGCGTTTGCCGGAAAGGATGAGGGAAGCCTGCTTGCCGTGCGCTACTGCGATCCGACGCAGCAAATCCTTCTGCTTGAACAGGAATACGACTGTGATCTGATCGTGATGGGCAAGCATGGCAGCGAGTTCGAGAATTACCTGCTCGGCAGCGTGACCAAACATGTGCTGACCGAGTCGCAAGGGGACGTTCTTGTTGTGAGCCGTCAGGAACTACAGTCGTTGGATAACTTGTTGTTTATTTGAGAAAGTTTGTTCTGCGCTCCCTGGCTGGCCAGGTTTTTCGGTAGAATCCTGCGTTTTTTCTCGGGGAAGCTCCATGCCGGTAGGAACCATTGAATCGCTCGATCATGAAGCGCGCGGAATCACGCGGCTCGAAGGCAAGACGATCTTTGTCGAAGGTGCTTTGCCCGGCGAGCGCGTCGAGTTCACCAGCTACCGCAAGAAGCCGACTTACGAAATCGCCCGTGTGGACCGGATCATCAAAGCATCGGCCGACCGGGTGACGCCCAAGTGCCCGCATTTTGGCGTCTGCGGCGGCTGCAGCATGCAGCACTTCGATCCGGCGGCGCAGGTGGCGGCGAAACAGCGCGTGCTGGAGTCGAACCTGTGGCATCTCGGCCGGCTGGCGCCCGAGCAGCTTTATTCGCCGATCTACGGTGAGCCGTGGGGCTACCGTTTCCGCGCCCGCCTGTCGGCGCGCATGGTGCCCAAGAAGGGCGGCATGTTGATCGGCTTCCATGAGCGCAAGAGCAGCTACGTGGCCGACATGCAGGTCTGCCCGAATCTGCCGAAGCACCTTTCCGACCTGTTGCTGCCGTTGCGCGACCTGGTGGCGAGTCTGTCGATCAGCACGGCGATGCCGCAGATCGAAGTTGCCGTCGGTGAACATGTGACGGCGCTGGTGTTGCGCAACATGGAACCGATCAACGCCAACGATGAAGAACTGTTGCGTGCGTTTGCCGACAAGCACGGCATCGTTTTCTACCTGCAACCGAAGGGTCCGGCGACCGCCTACCGTTTCTATCCGCTGGAAGGGCCGCGGCTGTCTTACACCCTGCCGGAATTCGACATCGAACACTACTTTTCGCCGACTGAATTCACGCAGGTCAACCACGCGATCAATCGCGTGCTCGTGCGTCGGGCGATGGCGCTGCTCGATCCGCAACCGGGCGAGCGGATCGCGGATATGTTCTGCGGTCTCGGCAACTTCACGCTGCCGATTGCCCGCTCGGGCGCGCAGGTGGTCGGGATCGAGGGCAGTGCCGAACTCGTTCAGCGCGCCGGCGAGAACGCGGCGGCGAACGGGTTGGCCGACAAGGTGGAATACGGCGTCGCCAACCTCTTTGAGGCGACGCCGGAAACCGTCGCCGCGCTGGGACACTTCGACAAGATGCTGATCGATCCGCCGCGCGAAGGGGCGGTGGAACTCGTCAAGGCGCTCGGCGACGATGCGCCGCAACGGATCGTCTATGTCTCCTGCAGTCCCGCGACGCTGGCGCGCGATGCGGCGGTTCTGGTGGCGGTCAAAGGTTATGCGCTGTGCGGAGCGGGGGTGGTCAATATGTTCCCGAACACTTCGCACGTCGAATCGATCGCCCTCTTTGAACGCCGGCCGGGATGGCAGGAGCGGCTGGCCGAAGCGGCTGCCAAAGAAGCTCTCGCCGCGGAAGAGGCGGCCAGCGCAGGAGAGACGGCAGCATCAAACGAGTGAGGATGTCAGTTTTAGCCCCTGGCTTTTGTTGGCAATATAACAATCGTCAGGGGTGTTGTTGTTTGTGTGTTTTTTCTATCTCTCTGTTTTTACGTTGTTTTAGGAGTTTTTGGCGTATAGGCACCGGATTTGCTAGATCAAGTCCAGGAGGCCACTATGTCAACTACTGCAAACTCTCTAGTCGTCATTAACGATACGACCCTGCGCGATGGCGAGCAATCCGCCGGGGTTGCCTTCAGCATCGAGGAAAAACTCGATATCGCGCGCCATCTGGTTGCGCTCGGCGTGCAGGAACTCGAAATCGGCATTCCGACCATGGGCGAGGCCGAGCGCGACGACATCCGCGCCATCGCTTCGCTTGGTTTGCCGGCGCGCCTGATGGTCTGGAGCCGCATGCGCGATGGCGACATCGACGCGTGCACCGGCCTGGGTGTGCATCTGATCAACATCTCGGTGCCGGCATCCGACCAGCACCTGGCCTACAAACTGCGGCGCGACCGCAACTGGCTGCTGACGAATATTGGCCACCACATCCAGCGGGCCCGCGACGCGGGGCTGGATGTGTGCATCGGCGCCGAGGATGCTTCGCGCTCCGATCCGGATTTTCTGGCGCAGATCGCCGAAGCCGCGCAAAAGGCCGGTGCCCGCCGCATTCGCTTCGCCGACACGCTCGGCGTGCTCGATCCGTTCGCCGTGGTTGAACGGGTTGGCAGCCTGCGCCGGTCGACCGATCTCGAAATCGAAATGCACGCCCATGACGACCTCGGTCTCGCCACGGCCAATACGCTGGCCGCCGTGCGCGCCGGCGCGACGCACGTCAATACGACGGTCAACGGACTTGGCGAGCGTGCCGGCAACGCGCCGTTTGGCGAAGTCGTTCTCGGTTTGCGCCGCTTCTACAACATCGAGACGGGGATCGACCTGCACCAGTTGCCCGAGGTTTCGCAGAAGGTAGCGAACGCTTCCGGCCGCCCGGTTCCCTGGCAGAAAAGCGTGGTCGGCGAAGGCGTGTTCACGCATGAGGCCGGTGTGCACGTCGATGGCCTGCTCAAGCATCCGGAAAACTATCAGGGATTTGATCCGGAAATCGTCGGCCGCCAGCACCGTTTCGTGCTTGGCAAGCATTCCGGCAAGGGCGGCGTGCAGGCGGTCTACGCCATGCTCGGCCAGCCGATCACCGAAAGCGAAGCGGCCTGCCTGCTTTCCTTCGTCAAGGAATTCGTCTGCGCGGCCAAGCGGCCGCCGTCCCCCGATGAATTAATGAGCATGCTGCATGACCTGCGCCGGGGCGCGGCCAGCTTTCGCGATCTGGCGCTGCTTCCCGCGGTCCTGCGCCGCGATACCGCTCCAGTTTCTTCTGTTTTTACGCCATCTGCTGTCCATTGAGAGGAGTGTTCCATGACTACTGCCATTCCAATTGATCTTGAATCCGAAATGGCCGATCTCGAGTCGGCGGAGGATTTTCTCGACTACTTTGGCGTTGCCTACGATCCAAGCGTCGTGTATGTCAATCGTCTGCACATCCTGCAGCGTTTCCATGACTATCTCGCCAGGCTGGCCGAAACGAATGGGGGCGCTACGCCAACCTATGACGGGTATCGGGCCAGTCTGACCAAGGCGTATGACGACTTTGTGAATTCCGATGCGCTGACCGAAAAAGTATTTCGCGTCTTCAAGCGGGTGGCGGGCATCCAGACCGTTCCCCTGACTAAAATCGGCCGGGCGGGGCAATCATGATTACGCAATTCGATCTTGACGACGACGTGCGCGTCATCCGCAATGTCCGGAACGATGGTACCTATCCCGGGGCCGACATGGGCGACCTGCTGGTTCGCCGTGGGAGTGTCGGTACGGTCATCGACGTCGGTACCTTCCTGATCGACCAGATCATCTACACGGTTCACTTTCTCGATGTCGACCGCATCGTCGGCTGCCGCGAGGAAGAATTGATCGGGGCGGACGAGCCGTGGGTGCCGAGCACGTTCGAGTCACGCGAACGTGTCGCTGCCGCCAAGGTGCTCGCCCTAGGCGACGACTGCAAGGTGCCGCGTGGCTCGATCGGCGAAGTGCTGCGCGTCGTGCGCAACGGCACTGAGATCAGCGACGTCATCTATCACATTCATTTCGATTGTCTGCCCGGGCGCACGCTGGCGGTTCCCGAGTCGGCCCTGGCTTCACTTTCGGAGGCGCACTATGTCTGAAGTTCAACCCTATCTCACCCTCAAACTGGCTCAGGAACTCTTTCATAAGCCGCCCGCCAGCCTGGAGCCGGAAGAAAGGAAGCGCGTCGACAGCGTTGTCGCGCGCCAGGTGAAAATCGAACAACGCATCTTGGCGACGCCGGAGGCAGCGCAGGTCGTTCTGCCGGCATCGTCGGTCGAACAAGCGTTTGCCGAGATTCGGGCGCGCTATGAGTCCGAGGATGACTTTCTCGCCGATCTTGAAAAATCGGGGCTGGATCAGGAAAGTCTGATTGCTTCGATCGAGCGCGACCTGAAATTCGATGCCGTGCTCGACCGCGTGGCGAGCCGCGCCGCCGAGGTCAGCGAGACGGACATCGAGATTTTCTACCACATGCACCGCGATCGCTTCCGCCGCCCTGAGAATAGGACGTTGCGCCATATCCTGATCACCATCAACGATACGTTGCACGGCAGCGACCGTGCTTCGGCACGCCGCAAGATCGACACCGTTCGCACCCGGCTGCTCAAGTCGCCGAAGCGTTTCGCCGAGCAGGCGACGCGCTATTCGGAATGCCCGACGGCGATGAACGGCGGATTGCTGGGCGCCGTTCAACGCGGCCAGCTTTACCCGGAACTCGAAAAAGCCGCGTTCATGCTCCAGTCGGGCGAGATTTCACGCGTCATCGAATCGCCGATGGGCTTTCACGTCATGCACTGTGCGGCAATCGAATCGGCGAGCGAAACGCCGCTGGCGGCGGCACGCGAGAAAATTCGCGCACACCTTGTCGATTCGCGCCGCCGTGCCGCGCAGAAAGAGTGGATCGCCAGCCTGTTCCGGCAGGATGCGGGGTAACGGAAAAAGCGAACCACCAAGACACCAAGTTCACCAAGGAGCACCAAGATCCAACACTTGTTTTTCTTGGTGAGTCTTTGTGTCCTTGGTGCCTTGGTGGTGAAAATATTTGCTGCTTTTTGAACTGTGAAATCAGAGGCGATAGCTGCTGACGATGCGCTGCATGTCGCCGGCGAGGCGGTCGAGATCGTTGGCGGTTTCCGCGCTGTTGGCCGCCGCCGCGCTGCTTTCCTCGGACATCTGGGCGATGTGTTCGACTTGAGAAGAGATGTTGTTTGTCGCCGCTCCCTGCTCACGGATCGCCGCGGTAATTTCTCCAACCATGGCCACCGCGTTGCGGCTGCCTTCGCCAATCAGCTTGATCGATTCGTTGGCTTCGAGTGCGCGTTCAACCCCCGCCGAAACGAGTTCCACGACGCCTTGCATGCTGGTGACCGCGTTTTCGGCCCCGGTGCGCATGGTGTTGATCGTCTCCGCGATTTGCTGCGTCGAGGCGGTGGTGCGTTCGGCCAGCTTGCGGACTTCGTCCGCCACGACGGCGAAGCCACGTCCCTGTTCACCGGCACGGGCGGCCTCGATGGCGGCGTTGAGCGCCAAGAGATTGGTCTGGTCGGCCACTTCCTTGATCACCGCCACCACGTTCGAAATTTCCTGGCTGTGCTGTTCCAAGCCTTGAATCAGGCTGGCCGCTTCGTGGACGGTGGTGGAGATGTTCTGGATGTCTTGGGCGGTCTGCCCGATGATCTGCTCGCCGGTAGTGGCGAGCCGGCCCGATTCGTTCGATAGGCGATCTGCCTCGTGTGCGCGTTCGGCGACGTGGTTGATGCTGACGGTCATTTCCTCGACGGTGGCGGCCATGCCCGAGGCGGCTTCGCTTTGCTGATGGGAGGCGGTTGCGACCTGAGTGGACGTGGTCGCCATCTGGCCGGCGGCGGTGGCGACGGATTTGGCGCTGCCGGCGATTGATCTCAGATTGTCCTGAAGTTTATCGAGCAGGCGGTTGAGGGCTCGCGTCGTTTGTCCGATTTCGTCTTGTTTGGTCACGTTGACGCGAACAGTGAAGTCAAGATCGCGTTCGACGCGGTCGACCATCGACTGTATCTGGTTGAGCGACGAGCGGATATTGCGCAACATCAGCAGGCCGAGGATGGAAATCACGGCAATGCCGCCGACAATGACGGAGATTGAGACGATTTTCCCGGTTCTGGCGCTTTGTTGGGCGGCGGCGACGAACGTGTCAGCGAGTTGCTTGTTGAATTCGACGTGGTCGTCGATCGCTTTGAGCGCTTCGTGAGCGATGGCGGCCCCTTGAGTAATGATGACGTTGGAGGCTTCCTGCTTGTCCCCGCTTCTTGATTTGGGGAGGGCATCGTTCCGGAGGAATTCAAGGTAAGCGTTGAAATTCCGTTGGTCGCCTTCAAAGAGCTTGCGGTCCTCGTCGTTGGACAGCAACTTCTCGTAGGCTTGCAGTTGCTTGGTGAGCGCATCGGTGTGCCCCTTGATCGTGCCTTCGATATTGATCAGCACGGTTTCGTCCGAGATCATGCTGTGGACGTAGACGGCAGCCTGCAAGGCCATGAAAGACTGGCGAACGTCAGTCAGCGTTGTAATGCTGGCGATGCTGTCTTCCTTGATGCGCGTAATGTTTTCGGATTCCTTGTTCGCGACGTAAAGACCCGACGCGCCCACCACCAGAAGTGAAACGATCGACGCTCCGATCATGAGCAAAATACGGTGAGCAATCGTGATGTTTTTCATTTGTCGTGATCTCCGTGGCCGACGCGGCAAAAGGCGGTAAATCGAGTGGCGGGAAAAAAAGGCGGTAAGGTAGCACGTAGGGCGTCCGGTGCGACCAAGTGTTTTCTTCGAATGGCCTGCTTGAGTGCCAATACGTGTTCACCCTGATGCCGATGTGACATCGGGAGTCTCGTTGCCATGTTGATTTATAATTCGCCCCATGGTCTCCGTCGTTCATTCCGTAGCCGCCCATAGTGGCGAAGAGCATTCCTTGCAAACCCTGGTCGAAGGGCTTTCTGCCGACGAGGCCGCGCGCGTTCGTCTGGCCGCTGAATTCGCCCAATCGGTCTATGGCGACCGTAATCTCGGCAGCGGTGAGGGCATCTGGCATCATGGCCTGGGCATGGCGCTTATCGTGGCCGGCCTGCGGCTCGATGCCGATTGCCGTCTTGCGGCGCTGCTTTTTGCGGTGCCGGCCTCGGCCGAACATGGCCTTGAGCAGGTTGAAAAGCGTTTTGGTCGCGATGTCGCCCATCTCGTCGAGGGGGTTTCGCGCCTGAACCTGATGCGTCCGATTTCCCGCGGATTTGTTGCGCATTCGCAAGAGGGGGGCGAGCATAGTCCGGCGGAAATGAAGGCGCAGATCGAGATCATGCGCAAGATGTTCCTTGCCATGGTCGAGGATATTCGCGTTGTGTTACTGCGCTTGGCGTCGCGGACGCAGACGCTGCGTCACTATGCCGACAACGCGGACGAACTGCGCGTGCAGGTGGCACGCGAGACGCTCGAACTCTATTCGCCGCTGGCCAATCGTCTTGGCGTTTGGGAACTGAAATGGGAGCTCGAAGACCGGTCGTTCCATTTCATCCATCCCGATATTTACAAGAAGATCGCGAAACAACTCGACGAAAAACGGGGCGAACGCGAACAATTCATCGCCAATGCCGTGGCGCGTCTGCGCAGCGAGCTGGAGGCGGCGGGGATCAAGCATGCGGAAATTTACGGGCGGCCCAAACACATCTACAGCATCTGGAACAAGATGCGTAAGAAAGGGCTGGAGTTTTCCGAGGTGTACGACGTGCGCGCCCTGCGCATCATCGTCGACGAGGTCAAGGACTGCTACACCGCGTTAGGCCTTGTTCACAACATCTGGTCGCCGATTCCCAAGGAATTCGACGATTACATCTCGAACCCCAAGGGCAATAACTACCGCTCATTGCATACGGCGGTGAGCTGCCCGGATGGCCGCGCGCTCGAGGTGCAGATCCGTACGCGGGAAATGCACAAGCATGCGGAACTCGGCGTCGCCGCCCACTGGCGCTACAAGGAAGGAAGCCATGCTGGCGGCGACGGCAATTACGACGACAAGATCGCCTGGCTGCGGCAGCTGCTGACCTGGAAAGACGAAGTCTCCGATTCGTCCGACTGGGTGAAACACTACAAGGAAGCCGCCCTCGACGAGACGATTTACGTCATGACGCCGCAAGGCCGGGTCGTCGATCTGCCGCGCGGCGCGACCCCGGTCGATTTTGCCTACCGGGTGCATACCGACCTGGGACACCGTTGCCGTGGGGCGAAAGTGGACGGCGCATTGGTGACGCTCAACACGCAGCTCGAAACGGGGCAGCGCGTCGAGATCGTCGCCGCCAAACAGGGCGGTCCGTCGCGTGACTGGTTGAACGCCTCGCTTGGTTACCTGTTCACGCACCGGGCGCGCGCGAAAGTTCGCCAATGGTTCTCAAGTCTCGCGCTCGAACAATCCGTGGCCGAGGGGCGCGCGATCGTGAACCGCGAACTGCAGCGCATGGGCGAGACCGGCGCCAAGCTCGACGATATCGCCAGCAAGCTTGGGTTTACCAAGAGCGACGATCTGTTCATCGCCGTTGCCCGTGCCGAGGTCGGTGTTCGGCAGATTCAGACGGCCGTGCGGGGGGCGGAAGAGCATCCGCTGGACGACAAGGCGATCATCGCCGAGGCGGCGGTTGCAAAATCCAAGTCGGGTGGTGATTCCGGGAAAGGAATTTTGATTGTCGGTGTCGACAAGCTGCTGACCCAGCTCGCCGGTTGCTGCAAACCCGCGCCTCCCGATCCGATTGTCGGTTTCGTGACGCGCGGCAAGGGGGTTTCGATCCACCGCGCCGATTGCCCCAACTTCGCCAACATGGAAGCCATGCAGCCCGAGCGCGTTATTGAAACGGCGTGGGGCGGCGAAACCGGTGGCCTTTTTGCCGTCGATATCATCGTCGAGGCGAACGACCGTCAGGGCCTGTTGCGCGATGTTTCGGAGGTGCTGACGCGCGAGAAGATCAACGTGATCGCCGTCAGTACGCAGTCCAAGCAGGGAGAGGCGCACATGCGTTTCACTGGCGAGATTGCCAACCTCGCCCAGCTCAAGCGGACGCTCGCGGCCTTGCACGAGGTCAATGGCGTCGTCGGGGCTCGCCGCGCCTAGTAGTCAGTCATGTTGAAGCCCATGAATAAATGCTTCACCACCAAGACACCAAGAGCACAAAGATTCACCAAGAAAACAGGGTGTTAACTTGGTGCTCTCTTGGTGTGCCTGGTGCCTTGGTGGTTCGCTTTTTCTGTTGACTGACGACTAGGTATGCCAGGGACGGCAGATTTGCTTGGGAATCTGCCGCCTTTTCTCTCCGCTTCTGATCAATCCGCTTTCCCGCTGCGCGGCTTCTTTGGCGGTTTGTATTTCTTGAAAATGAAGCGCGCGTCCTGCTCGGCGCGCTCTTGCGTGCAAATGCCCGGATCGTCGTCATGGCCGCTGAAATACTCGTCTTCCTGGGCGCGCATGACTATATCGATGGCCACTTCGTCGCGCAGCGTATAAATCTCGGTGAGCAGGGTGGCGACTTCGTCGAGATGTTCTTCGTAGGTCATATGCTTCATTTTGAGGCTCCGCGTGCATGCTGGCGATGTACTTTGGCGTAGGCGGCCAGCAGTTGGTGGTGAGTGGCGCAGCCGTCGAGGTCGCGCCCCGGAGCGGTGATGCCGAAAAAGCGTTCTTTGCCGCTGAGCAGTGCCTTGGCGCGATCGAGTGCCGTCCTGCCGTAGAGGCTTTCGAGCGCGTCTGTGAACGTTTCGTGGCCACCGACCTCGCTTAATCCCATCAGGCTTTCGATGCAGCGATAAACGCGGCGCCGGTCGGCGTTGATCTGTCCGAAGTGGCGAATCCAGTCACAGCCCTCGCGTGTCGCTTCCTCGTCGCCGATGGCAAGGGCGAACAATGTCTTGAGTTCGCCGAGCCGCAGGTCTTCCCAGAATGAGCCGGCATCGGGCGCGAGGCCGATCAGCGCGGCTACCGGGCGCTGGTCGTCGATACCCGATTCGTTGAACGTTTCGAGCAGGTCGCGGCATTCGTCGTCGTCAAGATCGTGCAGGTAAAGGAGGGCTTCGCGGACGTCGTTGCCGAAACTGTTGTTTTCGAATTCAAGGTCGTCGACGGGGTAAATCTCGGACATGCCGGGAACGATGATCCGGCAGGCGTACATGCCGAGATGCGCGTAGTCGGCCACATAGATGTTGTGCCCTTCGTCGTGGATCAGATCGACGAGCCACTGGTAGTCCTCGGCCGTGGTCGAGGTGAAGTTCCAGTCGCAGAACTCGAAATCCGGGGCGGTGCCGAGGAAATTCCAGTGCAACACGCCGCTGGAGTCGACGAAGTGGATTTCCAGATTGGGCGCGCTGGCAACTTCTTCGCGATCGAAAACGGGTTCGGGGAAACCGTCCAGCGCGTCGAGGGCGCGGCCCTGCAAGAGCTCGGTGAGCGCCCGTTCGAGCGCGATTTCGAAGCGCGGGTGCGCGCCAAAGCTGGCATAACACCCGTGATTCTTCGGGTTAAGCAGGGTCACGTTCATCACCGGGTAGCGTCCACCAAGCGACGCGTCCTTGACCAGAATGCCGTATCCCGCGTCGCGCAAGGCGCGGATGCCGGCGGCAATGCGTGGCGTGCGGGCGATGATCTCTTCAGGCACATCCGGCAGGCACAGCGCTTCGCTGATGACGCGGAATTTGACGTGGCGCTCGATGATTTCGGAGAGCGCCTGCGCGCGCGCTTCGGCTTCGCTGTTGCCGGCCGACATGCCATTGCTGACGTAGAGGTTGCCGATGATGTTGACCGGGAACCAGATCTTTTCGCCATCGCTCAGCCGGGTGTAGGGGAGTGCGCAGATGCCGCGCTCAACGTTGCCGGAGTTGTGTTCGACCAGCGAACCAGCCGCGATGCTGTCCTCCGGGTTGTAGAAGTCATGCAGATCCGGCGTCAGCAGTTCGTTCGGCCATTGATCGCCTGCGCCTTCTTCGTCGAGCGGAAACCAGCGTTCGTCTGGATGATGGGTGAAGTCATGTGTGGCAAATTCCTCGCCGAGGTAGTAATGGCTCCAGAAATAGTTGCATGAAAGGCGTTCGAAGAATTCACCCAAGGCGCTGGCCAGCGCGGCCTCTCGCGACGCGCCCTTGCCATTGGTAAACAGCAGGGGGCAGTCGCGGTCGCGGACATGCACGGACCAGATGCCATCAACAGGGTTAAGCCAGGAACGCTCTTCGACGTGAAAGCCGATCCTGGTCAGTTGGTCCTGCATCCGACGGATCGAGGATTCGAGAGAGGCATCTTTGCCCGGAATGAAGTGTTCTGACATGTCGCTGGCCGTTGTGCAAAGCGGTGTGGTTTAAAGAGGCTGCTCTATATCAGGTTGGCCGGATTGTGGCAACATCAAACTGATGGAGCGGAGGAGTCGTCGGGGAGGAGGGCGGGCTTTTCCGATTTCTCCGGTTGCGTCTTTTTCTCTGCCGGGGGGCGGTCTATAGTGGGTTGAGGGCGAGGCGCCCGATCGCAAGTTGGCGGAAGAAATGATTTGACGTCATTTCGTGAGAAATGGCTGATTAGCGCTTTTTCTGGGGGTTGGTCGTCGCCCCGATCTTGAGAGGAGAAAAGCCATGAGTAAAACGTCAATTCCGCCCGGCTTTCACCCGATTCGGCACGACCGTCTGCTGCAAGAGGAAGTGCATGATTCTTACAAGGCCAAGGGAAAATTGCCTGAACCAACCGTCTGTCCGCAATGCAACGCGATCTTCAAAGATGGACGATGGCTCTGGGGCGACGTCCCGGAAGGTGCGCATCGGGAAACATGTCCGGCCTGCCACCGTCTTCATGATAGTTATCCGGCTGGATTCGTGAATTTGCGCGGCCAGTTTTTCGATACCCACCGCGCTGAAATTGTCAGCCTGGTGCGTCATGAAGAGGAACGTGCCCGGGAAAAGCATCCGCTCCAACGCATCATGGCGCTGGAGGATGTGTCCGACGGGGTTCTGGTGACGACGACGGACATCCATCTGGCCCGGGCAATCGGTGAGGCTGTGCATCGGGCTTATCAGGGTGCACTGGATTTCCATTACAACCCGGAAGAAAACCTGCTCCGTGTAACTTGGGAGCACTGAGCAGAGCCTGAGAGCGCGGGAAGCGGAATGTGGAACGCTTCCCGCGTTTTCTCGTCAAGTACTCTCAAAAAAGGATCCACGGCTGCACGTGGTGTTTGCCTTTTTTGTATGTTCAAATAGCAACTTAGACGTGATTGTTGTCATTCAAGGTTAATTATGTCTTCGAAGTTGCTGAAAGAATTAAAGAGTCAGATTGTTACGATCAATCAGATCGTACGGACGCGTGAATTCTGGATTTACGTGGCCGTGATATTCATGCTGCTATGCATTGCCTTGGCTGGCCTTTGGGTTGCCGCCGGTTTTGATCCGCTGACGCGCGGGCAATTGCGGATGGCCATGTCCTGCCGGACGGGTGAGGGACAACTGGCGACGATCATTATCGGCGGTTTCGTATTTGCGCTGGCCTGCCTCTTTACGCTTGGCGAGGTCATTCACTGGGTCGAGGAAACGAGAATGTCCCGCGCCCCCGGCCGAATTCCTTACAGGGTCAGCGTCTTGCGGCCCATACTGCACATCGTTGGGACGATGATCGTGGGCGTTGGCGGTTTCCTGCTCATGCGAACCTGGTGCGCCTGAAGTACGGCGATTACCTCCGTACCGGTGCCGAACCGTAGCGGGAGGCCACGAACGAACCGAAAGAGACGAACAGCAGGCCAAGCAACAACCACACGGTCAGCGCCTCGTCGAGAAGCGGTACGGCAACGAACCCGGTCACGATCGGAACCAGCGCCAGAATGGCCGCTGGCCGTTCGGGGCCAAGAATGGACACCGCTTTTATGTACGCCAGCATCGCCAGAATGGTGGCGACCACGCCCTGAAAAAAGCATTGAATCAGAATCGTCGCGAACGGCACTGTGGAAAGCTGTTTCGGTAGCCAGAGCAGATAAACGGGCAAGTAAAGCGCTGCCGAGAATAATGCGACGGCGCAAGTGAGTGTCCACGCCGGGTAGCCCCAGCGCGCAGCCAATACGCTATAGATCGCCCATGAGATCGAGGCGATGAGGATCAGACCGTCGCCGAGCAGGGATTCAGCGGAGCCATCGGAGAAGTAGGGCATCGCCGTGCAGGTGATGCCGACGGCGATGAAAAACAGGCCAATTCCACGGATGCGGTTGGGGCGGCGTTTGTCGATCAGCCAGATGATTGAGCTGATCAGGAAGGGCTGCAGTCCGGAAAGAAGAATCGCCCCGTGTGCGGCCGGGGCGAACTTGAAACCGTGATAAACGAACAGGCAGTAGATCAGGTTGCCGAGGATCGCGAGGAGCCATAATCGGCCATCCCGGATGACATTGCCGACCTGAGCGCCGGAAAGGAGCAAAACGAAAGGCAGAAGGATTGCCGAAGCCGTGCCCAGACGCAGCGCGATGATGTCGTAGAACGTCAGCGCGCTTTTGCCGCCAAGGCGCGATACGAGCGAAAAGCACGCCCACATCGCCAGTGTTGCCAATACAGCCAGATAACCTTGAATCAGTTTTGTGCGTTCGAGTTCATGTTCTGCCAATCGGACTACCTTTCCAACTACCTTTCGATTTTGCTGTTTGCCGGCCGATCTCAGGCCTTCGGGATCTTCTGGAACAAGCCGCGCAAGGTGTTCTGCAAGTCAGCCGGTAGCAGAACGATCTTGGCGTTGTCCGATTCGGCCAGCTTGCCCATGCTGGCAATGTATTTTTCGCCAAGCAGGTAGAGCATCGGCAACTCGTTTTCGCCAAAGGAGGAGGTGACTTTGGTGATGGCCTGTGAGGATGCGTCAGCCAGCATGATTTGCGCTTCGGCATCACGTTTGGCGGATTCCAGTCGCGCTTCGGCGGAGAGGATCATCGACTGTTTTTCTCCTTCGGCCCGCGTGACCATGGCTTTCCGTTCCCGCTCAGCCGATGCCTGCATTTCCATGGCGCGCTGCATCGATTCGGATGGCTTGATGTCCTGGATCTCGACCGATTTGACGGTCAGTCCCCAATCCAGAGCTTCGTCGGCGACGCCGGCTTTCAGGCGGGCCTTGATCATGTCGCGCGAGGACAGTGCATGGTCGAGTTCCATCTCGCCGACGATCGAGCGCAACGTAGTCATGATCATGTTGCGGATGGCCTCGGCGTAATCCTCGACACCATAGACGGCCTTGACCGGGTCGGTGACCTTGATGAAGGCGATGGCATTGACGACGATGACGGCATTGTCGCGGGTGATGACTTCCTGTTCCTGCACGTCGAGGATGATGTCCTTGGTCGTGACCTTGTAAGACACCGTATCGAAGTAGGGAATGATGAAGCGCAAGCCGGGCAACAGGGTGACGCGGTATTTGCCGAGGCGCTGCACGATCCATTCTTCGCCCTGCGGCACGATGCGCACGCCTTTGGCGATGGTGAGGACGACAAAAGCCAGGAATACAAAGGAGGTAATCGTTGTGCCAATCATTTTGTTTTCTCCACTTTGATGAAGCTGCCTTCAACATTGACGATACGAACGCGCTCGCCGGCTTTTATGCTCTCGTCGGCGTAGCATTCCCATACATCGGAACCGAGCACCGGTTTTTGGAAGCGCACCTGGCCGCGCGAATTGGGGCTCAGATCACTGACGAGCACGCCAATCTCGCCTATGACATTGGCGGCCGAGGTGCCGACAGATGTGATCGTCCTTGGTTTGAGGTAACGAAACCAGATGCCAACCAGAATGCTGGAAAAAATCGCCCATAGCAGCAGTTGCTTGGCGAGCGTGAGGTCGGGAACGATCAAAAGGATGAGACCGACGCCCAGCGCACCGATACCAAACCAGATGATGAAAAAGGATGGAATAGCCATCTCGGCGATGCAAAGGCATAACCCGAGGACAATCCAGTGCCACCATTCGTACATGATTGTTTCCCCTGGCCCAGTTATTCGAACTGGTTTGAAGCATAGCGCATCATTGGTGCATAGTGCACCGATCTTCCCGGAATATCTCCGGATACCATGCCGAAAGGGAGAACAATTTGCTGCCCAAGGAAATGACGCCCAGCGCCATCGTCGGACACCTCGATCGATACGTGATTGGTCAGGACGAGGCGAAGAAAATTCTCTCGGTGGCTGTATATGCGCATTACCGAAAAATATCGCTGTCCGCCGAAAAGGGGGATGCTTTTGCCAAAAGCAACGTCCTTTTGATCGGTCCGTCCGGTACCGGCAAGACATTGATGTGCGAAACCCTGGCGCGTCTACTGTCGGTGCCGTTCGTTAGCGCCGATGCGACCTCGCTGGCGCAGACAAAGTATGTCAATGACGAGATCGAAGCGATTCTTGAGCGTCTCGTAGACAAGGCGGACAGTAGCGTCGAGAAGGCCAGTCTCGGCATTGTGTTCATCGACGAGATCGACAAGTTGAAGGCGAAAAGCGGCGAGTTTGCGGCCACCTCCGGCGAGAGCGTGCAGCACGCGCTGCTGAAGATCATGGAAGGTACTCCCGTCAAGCTGAGGAACGGCCGGTACATCGACACGACGAATATTCTTTTTATCTGTGGCGGAGCGTTCGTCGGGTTGGAGAAAATCATGTCCAAAACCCACAGCTTCGGCTTTATTGCCACCTCGGAGGGCGACAACCAGAGCATCCTGGAGCGGCTCAACAGCCGGGTCAAACCGACTGATCTATTCGAATTCGGGTTGATTCCCGAATTCACGGGGCGCTTGCCAGTGGTCGCCAGCTTCGGCCAACTGAGTAAAGACATGCTGGTCAGGATATTGAGCGTTCCGCAAAACTCGATCTACCGCCAGTACGTTGCGATGCTGAGGGGCGAAGGCGTTGAACTGAAAATTGCCCCGCGTGTGTTCGAGCAGATTGCTGAAATCGCTCTCGAATATAAAACCGGCGCCCGCAGCCTGCGCGGCATATTCGAGGAATTGGTGACGCCGATTCTGTACGTCGTGCCTGACAATCCTGAGATCGGGCGTGTCGAGATCGGCTCGCTGTTTGAAAATCCGCGCTATTTCAAGCGGAGTGTCCAAGGTGCTACCTCGGAGCAAGGATAAGCGCAGACCTGTCGTTTGACGACCTGTGTGACGGCGCTCTTCGTCGCCGTCACTCCTGCGTCGATCTTCCGCCTAACGATAAACCAGCACCGGAATCGTCGAGTGCGTCAGCACCTTGTTGGTTTCGCTGCCGAGCAGAAAGCCGCTGATGCCACGCCGCCCGTGCGATGCCATGAAAATCAGATCGCAGCCATTTTTCTCGGCCGCTTCGATGATGACTTCGTAAGGAACATCGCTCGTCATTGCGAGCTTGGCACATTCAACGCCGGCGTCCCTGGCTACTTGTTCGGCCTCGCTGAGGATCTCTTGCGCCTGACTTTCGGCCATCTCTTCGAATTTTTCCGGTGTCGTCGGATCGACCATGGCCCCTTCGCCGTAGTAAATCACCGGAAATTCCGGTTTGGCATAGAAGAACGTGATACGCGCACCTGCTTCGTTGGCAAATGAAACAGCTTGGCGAACAGCCTCCTGAGAAAGCTGGGAACCGTCAGTTGGAACAAGAAGGTGTTTGAACATGATGACTCCTCTTTGTTGTCTTTGTGGCGAGTGGCGGGGATTTCAAATTCAGCATAGACGTTTGTGTTGCGAATCACCAAACGTGATGCGGGTGGCGCTCATTTGTCGGGCGTTCGCGATGATTCTGGAAACGGTGCGTCGCGCATAACACATTGTTTCTGTATGTGGTTTGTGTGTGTGTTTCACTTTTATGGCGATTTTATACCTGTTTCTCTAGTATCCCGCGCACGGTTCCAAGGCTTTGCAGTGGCTAGCGAACTGACGGCGTGGTCTGATTTTTGCCGTGTAGGGTATCGGAATCCGAATGTATGGAATTCCGGGATTGTTCCGGTGGATATGCCGGAATGGTTTTTTAATAAAACAATGAAACAAAGGGCTTCAACATGACTAGCGTAGCAACAACGGTATCTTCGGAAGACGAAGTGCCTGTGGTAGAGGAAAGGACTGGCAAGCAGCGCGCAACGCGCGTGCGCTTTGGCATGCTTGCGCTTCTGGCAACCGGGACCATGATCAATTATCTCGATCGGACAATCCTCGGCATTGCTGCTCCGTCGATGACTCAGGATCTCGGTATCAATGCCGCAATCATGGGGTTTGTTTTTTCCGCATTCTCCTGGACGTACGCTCTTGCCCAGGTTCCTGGCGGTATTTTCCTTGACCGCTTTGGCAGCAAAATCACCTATTTTTTCGCGCTGTTTTTCTGGTCCCTTTTTACCGGGTTGCAAGGAGCGGCGGTCGGTTTGAAGTCGCTGCTTTTGTACCGCTTCGGGCTGGGGATGAGCGAAGCTCCGTGCTTCCCGACGAACAGCCGCGTTGTCAGCACCTGGTTCCCCCAACAAGAACGTGCCCGCGCGACCGCCATTTACACGGTCGGCGAATACCTCGGTCTGGCCTGCTTCTCGCCCTTGCTCTTCTGGATACTTGGAACGATGGGATGGCGTGCGCTGTTCGTCATTGCCGGTGTCGTCGGTATCATCTTCGCTATCGCCTGGGGTTTGATTTATCGTGAGCCGAAGGATTGCAAGAAGGTCAGTAAGGCAGAACTCGATTACATCGCTGCTGGTGGCGGCCTGGAAGTGCAAAGCTCGGAATCGAACAAGTTTTCCTGGGCAAAGGTCGGCATGCTGCTCAAGTATCGGCAGATCATCGGTGCCAGTATCGGCCAGTTCGCCGGTAACACGGTGCTTGTTTTCTTCCTGACCTGGTTTCCGACCTATCTGGCAACCGAGCGTCACATGGGCTGGCTGAAGGTCGGTTTCTTCGCCGTCATGCCGTTCCTTGCCGCTTCGCTTGGCATCATGTTCGGCGGCTGGGTTTCCGATCAGCTGCTCAAAAAAACGGGGTCGGCCAACGTTTCCCGCAAGCTTCCGATCATTGCCGGCCTTCTGCTTGCCTCAACGATTATCGCTGCCAACTATGTCGACAGCGATATGGTCGTGATTGCCATCCTTTCCATTGCTTTCTTCGGACAAGGGATGGTCGGTCTCGGCTGGACGCTGATTTCCGATGTTGCGCCTAAGAAACTGATGGGGCTGACCGGCGGTCTCTTCAACTTCATGGCTAACCTGGCGGGTATTTTCACGCCGCTGGTCATCGGTTTCATCATCTCGGCGACGGGTTCATTTTTCTACGCTCTGATGTATGTCGGCGCGGCTGCATTGCTTGGCGTGTTTTCGTACGTTTTCATCCTTGGTGACGTAAAGCGTATCGAGCTCTGATTCATCGGGTTTTAAAGTACGCACGAAGGATTCGGCCTCCCCGAGGGGGCCGAATCCTTTAACGAAATGCTGTTTCAAGGTTTGTGAATCGGTATTTCGTTAAAGAAATCGTAAGCGGATAATCACTTGGCGACGGCAGTTCGTGTTGCAGGTGTGTTCGCTGGTCGATAACGATAATGGTGTTGGCGCGAGGCATTTTTGTCCGCGCATTTGTTGCTTTATGGACAAAACCGGGCGTTTCCCCAGTTAGAGTACGCAACTGTCAAGGTAATTGATTTCTTTGCCAGCTTGAAGTCGTTCATGAAAGTGTTGTTACGCTGGTAAGGAGTCAATTTGGTTGCAACATCTCTATCGAGAAATGGTTTGATGACATTTGCCAGTGCCGTAATCAATAACCGGTTTCTTGGTTATGTGTTGACCGCGATCGGCGTCGTCTCCGGTTCCCTGCTCATCAGTCCGTTTCGCGAGCTCCTTGATCTTTCGAACATCGCCCTGCTGTATGTCCTTGGCGTTGTAGCGGTCGGCGTGAAGTTCGGGCGAGGCCCCGCCATTTTTTGCGGTTTGGCGGGGTCGCTGGCGTTCGCCTTCGTGTTCGTGCCACCGCATTTTTCCCTGGCTATCACCGAATGGCAGAATTTTCTGACCGCGTTGATCATGCTGATCGTGGCCTTGATCGTCGGCCATATGACTGCAGAGCTGCATGCTTACACAGAAGCAGTCGAGGAGAGGGCCTTCCGCTCTTCTGCGCTCAACGACGTTGCACAAGAGCTCGCGGGGCAGGAGACGACGGGGGATGTCGAGCAGGCGACGCTTAAGTTCTTCATCAATACCATGTACGCAATCGAACCGGAGTTCTTGACACCTGATCAATTCGACCAACAGTCTTCGCCGCTTACCGGAGCACTGATCAGTAAATGTCTCGAACAGCAGCATATGGTGACGAAGCCTTCTTTCAAGGAAGGGCAAAGTTTTGTCATCCTGCCGTTGGTCGCATCGACCGGGGTACAGGCCGTGCTGCAGTTTACGGTGACCACTGAAGCGGTTGAGTCGCGTAGCTATTGCGAACTCGCCGAAACAGTCGCTTCCTTCGTTGCCGTTGTGCTCGAAAGAGCTCATTTCGCGGAGATGGCCCGATCCAACGAGTTGAAGAGTACAGCGCAGAATCTTCGGCTTACCATCCTGTCTTCGTTGTCGCACGACATCCGGACGCCGTTAACGTCCCTGGTCGGGATGGCGGATGTCCTGATGATGGGGCGCAATCTTGCAGCGGAAAAGCAGGCGTCGTTGCTGTCGAGTATGCGGTCACAGGCCTTGTCGATTCGGCAATTGGTTTCGAATCTGCTCGATATGGCGCAGCTTCAATCGGGCAAGGTTGAGCTGAACATGGTTTGGCAACCCGTCGAAGAGGTTATTGGAGCAACGCTGAAGCAGGCAGCGGACATCACCTGCGACCGTGACGTCGACCTCCGGATCGAGGACGGTTTGCCGCCCTTGCGTTTCGACGCCGTGCTGATCGAACGCGCACTTTGGAATCTCGTAGAAAACGCCTGCAAGTATTCGCCCGAACAAACTCAGATACGGATTACGGCGAGTCGCCAAGGTGAATTTGTCGACGTGACCGTCAGCGACCGCGGTCCTGGCTTGCCCCCCGGCAAGGAGGAGAATATTTTCGGCTTGTTCCAGCGAGGAAATCCCGAGTCCTGCATTCCCGGCGCGGGGCTAGGTTTGGCGATCGCACGGGACATTGCGGTCGCCCATCGTGGCCAACTGTTTGCTAATAACCGCGAAGGTGGCGGCAGTAGCTTCCATTTGCTGTTGCCTATCCAATCACCCCCCGTGTTTCAACCTGAGGAGTGAGTATGTTGGCTCCCGATCTTGTGCTGCTGATTGAAGATGATCCCCACATTCGAGAGCTCATCGTCTCGGCGCTCGAATGTGATAGCTACAAGTTGATTACAGCCGGCACCGCTGCGCGTGGCATGCATGAAGCTGTCCAGCAAAAACCCCAATTGCTTTTGCTGGATCTTGGATTGCCTGACCGGGACGGCCTTGAATTCATTCGTGACTTCCGCGGCTGGTCTTCGATTCCGATTCTGGTTATTTCAGCGCGTACGCAGGAGTCACAAGTTGTTGCTGCCCTTGATGCCGGGGCTGACGACTATCTGACTAAACCGTTTGGCGTTTCCGAGTTGCTGGCGCGCGTTCGCGCCCAGCTGCGCCGGGCTCCAGTGCAACATCAGGAGAGTACGCCGTTAATTCAGTTTGGTGATTTCACCATCAATTGCGTTACGCGCGAGGTTCTCAAAGGCGGCCAACTCCTGCACTTGTCGCAGATCGAATACCGTCTGTTGCAGGCTTTGGCGGCGAATCCCGGCCGGGTCATGACGCATCGGCAGCTTCTGGTGCAGGTGTGGGGAGGGCAGGCCTCCGCGAACCACGAATATTTGCGGGTTTATGTCGGTCACTTGCGGCAGAAGATTGAAGCTACACCGGGAAAGCCTCGCCATATTTTGACCGAGATTGGCGTGGGGTATCGGTTCCAACTCTGATTCATTTGTTTTGTTTGTTCATGTAAAAAAAGGAAAGTTAAATGTCCCTTGTATTGACTGAAATTAAAGGCTCGACCGGTGTAATTACGCTGAATCACGTAGAAAAAAGAAATGCCCTGAGCGAGGCGCTGATTGAAGGAATTACCGACGCGCTGAGCGAATTTCAGTCCCAGAATGTCCGTGCAGTGATCTTGCGTGCCCAGCCTGGTGTCAAAGTCTGGTCGGCAGGGCACGATGTCAGTGAGCTTCCCAACCGCGGCCGCGATCCGTTGGGTTGGGATGATCCGCTGCGAATTCTGATCCGCGCCATTCAGGAATTCCCGGCGCCCGTGATCGCTCTGATCGAAGGCGGTGTATGGGGCGGCGGCTGCGAAGTCGCCATGGCGTGCGATATCCTCGTTGCAACACCCGATACAACCTTCGCCATCACCCCGGCCAAGCTCGGCGTTCCGTATAACCTCGGCGGCCTCGTTACGGTGGTTAACATGGTGCCGTTGCCTGTGATCAAGGAAATGTTGTTTACAGCCCAGCCGGTTCCGGCCCAGCAGGCACTCAACCTCGGCATGATCAACTACATCAAGCCTGTGGAAGAGATCGAAGAGTTTGTCCTCAACATGACCAAGCAGATCGCTGCGAATTCGCCGCTCAGCATTTCGGTCATGAAAGAGTCGTTGCGCCTGCTGGTCGGCGCACACGCCATTACGCCGGAACTGTTCGAGCGTACCCAAGGCCTGCGTCGTGTTGTGTACGACAGCAACGACTACCAGGAAGGCATCAATGCCTTCCGCGAGAAGCGGAAGCCACAATTCACCGGGACCTAAGCGCTACCTGTCGATGCCTGTGCCGGCTCGGGCCGGATAGTCCGAGGCGGACCATGTGATATAAAGTGGTTCGCCCTTTTGAACTTTCCGGATCCCCGTCGATCCCTTGGTCCATGGACACTTGCACAGACAATCCCGTTTTTGACCCAGGCATCATCCGGCGTTTCGACATTAACGGTCCTCGTTATACGTCGTACCCGACGGCAGACCGGTTCACCGATGCATTCGGGCCGGAGGCTTATGAACGTTGGCTGACGAACCGGCGTGACGGCGCGAAGGCTGAGCGGCGTCCGTTCTCGCTGTATTTCCACCTGCCGTTCTGCACGACGATCTGCTACTACTGTGCCTGCAACAAGATCATCACCAAGGATCACGGGCGGTCGGCCAAGTACCTGAAATATCTCGGCAAGGAACTGGCGCTGCAACGGCGCTTTCTCGATCCGGAGGATAACGCCGTCGAACAGCTCCACTGGGGCGGCGGCACGCCGACTTTCCTGTCGCACGATGAGATGCGCCAGCTGATGGCGATGACGCGCCAGTATTTCCGCCTGCTCGATGGTGGAGAGTATTCGATCGAAGTCGATCCGCGCAAGGTCGACCGCGCTACCGTCGATCTGCTGGCCGAGTTGGGTTTCAACCGCATGAGCCTCGGCATTCAGGACTTCGACGAGCAGGTGCAGCGGGCCGTCAACCGCCTGCAGAGCGAGGAAGAAACCTTCGCCGTCATGGACGCGGCGCGCGCCAACGGTTTCAAGTCGATCAGCGTCGACCTGATTTACGGACTGCCCAAGCAGACGGTCGCCGGTTTCGAGCGCACACTCGACCGCGTGCTGGCGGCCAGCCCGGATCGTTTGTCGATCTACAACTATGCGCATCTGCCGACGCTGTTCAAGCCGCAGCGCCGCATTCTCGATGCCGACCTGCCGACGCCCGACGCCAAATTGCACATCCTGGCGCTGACCATCGACAAGCTGACGTCGGCCGGCTACGTTTTCATCGGCATGGACCACTTTGCCAAGCCCGACGACGAACTGGCGATCGCCCAACGCCAAGGTCGGTTGCACCGCAATTTCCAGGGCTATTCGACGCATTCCGACTGCGACATGCTCTCGTTCGGCATCACCTCGATCGGCAAGGTCGGGCCAACCTACAGCCAGAACGTCAAGACGCTCGACGAATACTACGAGCGGCTCGACAACGACATCCTGCCGGTGTTTCGCGGCATCGAACTGACAGCGGACGACGTGTTGCGCCGTTCGATCATCCAGTCGCTGATGTGCCATTTCGTGCTGTCGTTCGATGCGGTTGAAAAGGCGCATGGAATCGACTTCCGCTCGTATTTCGCCGCCGAGCTGGCCGATCTGGCGGAAATGGCCGAAGCTGGCCTGATCAGCATCGGCGAGCGACGGATTACCGTCCTGCCGCCGGGGCGCATGCTGGTGCGCGTCGTCGCCATGGTTTTCGACGCACGCCTGCGCGCCGGGCGTGCGCTTAACCGTTACTCGAAAGTGATTTGAAAAATCACCGTTCCGCATGACTGAGAAACAATCTTCCAATGAAACGTACCGCGGTCTCGATCTCCCCATCAGCGGCATGACCTGCGCGGCCTGTGCGGCGCGCATCGAAAAAGTCCTCAACCGCCTGCCGGGCGTGACGGCCAGCGTCAATCTGGCGACCGAGCATGCGCGGGTCGAAATTGCTTCTGCCGCAACGTCGCCGCAGCAGGTCGTCGCGAGCATTGAAAAAGCCGGTTACGGCGTGCCGCTGCAAACGATGGAAGTGACGATCGAAGGCATGACCTGCGCCGCGTGCTCGACGCGGCTCGAAAAGGTGCTGAATCGTCTGCCGGGGGCGGAAGCTGCCGTGAATCTGGCGTCCGAGCGGGCGCGCGTGCGTTATCAGCCGGGTGTCGTCGCCGCCGATGACGTACTCGCGGCTATCGCGAAAGCGGGCTTCAAGGGACGCGTTGCCGACGACCGGGCGCGCGGGGAAGAAAAGGAGCGCAAGCTTGCCGCTTACCGCGCTGAGGTCAAACGTTTCTGGATCGCCGCGCTACTGACGCTGCCGCTCGTCGCGCAAATGGCTACGATGTTCAGTGCAGATGCGCTGGCCGGCCAGCACCAGGACGTTTTGCCGCGCTGGCTGCAACTCGTGCTGGCGACGCCGGTGCAGTTCTGGATCGGCTGGCGTTTTTACGACGGCGGCTGGAAAGCCGTCCGTGGCGGTGGCGCGAACATGGACGTGCTGGTCGCGCTGGGAACGAGCGCCGCGTATTTTTTCAGCGCCTTCGTCGTGCTTGGCAACCTGCATCATCTGCCGGTGTATTTCGAGGCGTCGGCCGCTGTGATCACGCTGGTGCTGCTCGGCAAACTGCTCGAGGCGCGGGCCAAGGCGAGGACAACGGCGGCCATCGAGGCGCTGGTGCGGTTGCAGCCGAAAACGGCGCGCGTCGAGCGCGACGGGCAACTCGTCGAAATCGACGCCGCGTTGCTGATTCCCGGCGATATCTTCATCGTTCGCCCGGGGGAAAGCGTGCCCGTCGATGGCGAGGTGCTCGACGGTGCGTCGAACGTCAATGAAGCCATGCTGACCGGGGAGAGCATGCCTGTTGCCAAACATCCCGGCGACCGCGTTTTCGCGGCGACGGCGAACGCACAAGGCATGTTGCGTTGTCGTGCGACGGGCGTCGGTGAACACACCTTGCTGGCCGGAATCATTCGCCTGGTGGCTGAAGCGCAGGGGTCGAAAGCACCGGTCCAGCGGCTGGCCGACCGCATTTCGGCGATTTTCGTGCCGATTGTGTGTGTCATCGCCTTATTCACTTTCGCCGGCTGGTGGTTTTACGGCGGCGTGTTCAGCGAGGCGTTGATCAACGCCGTGGCCGTGCTGGTGATCGCCTGCCCGTGCGCGCTTGGACTGGCGACGCCGACGGCGATCATGGTTGGCACCGGGCAGGGTGCCCGTGCCGGAATTCTGGTGAAGAACGCCGAAGCGCTTGAGCGAGCCGAAAAGACGCGCATTCTGGCGGTCGATAAAACAGGCACTCTGACGCGCGGCGAGCCGGAAGTGACCAACAGCGTCCCGCTGGCGGCGTCTGCGAACGATGTATCGAGGCTGGCGGCGGCACTGGAACAGGGGTCCGAGCACCCGCTGGCCCAAGCCATTCTCAAGCAGGCGCAAGCCGCTGGCTTGATCTTGCCGGATGTCACGGAGTTCAAGGCGATACCGGGCGCCGGTGTCGAAGCCGTTGTCGAGGAGCGCCGCTTGCGGCTGGGTGCGCCGGCCTGGTTTCCCGATGCTGAACTTCCTTCCGCACAGCTGACGGAGCTGCAAGGCGAAGGAAAAACCGTCGTCGTGCTGGCCGAAGGCAATACGGCGCTGGGATTGCTGGCCATTGCCGATCCCCTGCGCGAGACGTCCCCGGACGCCGTGGCGCGGCTGAAAGCGCTCGGCGTGCGTGTCGTCATGCTGACCGGCGACAACCCCGTGACCGCGGCGGCGATTGCACGGCGCGCCGGCATCGAGGAATTCCGCGCCGGCATTTCTCCGGCTGGCAAGGCGGAGGCCGTCAATGCCCTCAAGTCGGGCGACTCTCTCGTCGCCATGGTGGGCGACGGCATCAACGATGCGCCGGCGCTGGCCGCGGCCGACGTCAGTTTTGCCATGGGCGCCGGTTCCGACGCCGCGATCGAGGTGGCCGACATTACGCTGGTGCGCGGCGACCTGCGCGGCGTTGCCGATGCCATCGCGCTCTCAAGGGCGACGCTCGGCAAAATCCGCCAGAATCTTTTCTGGGCTTTCATTTACAACCTGTTGGGCATCCCGCTTGCGGCGATGGGCTTGCTGAATCCGGTCTTTGCCGGTGCGGCCATGGCCATGAGTTCGGTGTCGGTGGTGTCCAATTCGCTGCTGCTCAAGCGCTGGAAGCCGGGCGCGGGGCGCTGAATTTCAAGGAGAATTTATATGCAACATTGGGTTATCGGTATCGCCGGCATGAGTTGCCAGGGGTGTGTGAAGAATCTGACCGGCGTGCTGCAGGCGCTGCCCGGAGTGTCTGCCGTCACGGTCACTCTGGAGCCGGCCCAGGCCGAAATCGACTTCGATCCGGATCAAGTGACGCCGCCCCAGTTCAAGGCCGCTATCGAAGACGCGGGATTCGATGTCGTTTGACACGGCAAGCGCAACGGCCAACTAACCGTTATCCGGGACGAATTTCAGCACCTTGCCATTGATGCAGTAACGCTTGAACGTCGGTGCCGGACCGTCATCGAACACATGGCCGAGGTGGATGCCCGAACTCGCGCTGCGGACTTCGATCCGGCGCATGCCGTAGGACTCGTCCTCGTGCAGCGTGATCGCTCCTTCCTCCGGCCTGAAAAAGCTCGGCCAGCCGGTCCCGCTCTCGAACTTGGCGTCGCTGCGAAAGAGCGTCGCGCCCGTGATCGGGTCGACAAAGCGGCCTGGTCGCTTTTCCTTGAGGTGCGGCCCGGTGAAGGCGCACTCCGTGCCGTGGCTGAAGGCGATTTCGTACTGCTCGGGCGTGAGCAGTAATGACCCAAGCCATTGCCAGAAACGCGGAGGGTCGCCCTCATAGCCGGTAAAGCGTCCGACTTCGTTGCGCTGCTTGAAGAGAACGGTGGTTGGCGTGGCCAGAATCGGGTGCTTGAGCCCCCAGCCAGCGGGAGCTTCTTTGCCCAACGTGCGGGCGACTGGTACGTCCGATTCCCAGCGATCGACGATCTCCGTCGCGAACTGCCTGCAGGACGGGCATCCCGGCGCTTCGAACACGATCAGTTGGAGGTCGCTGTCGAGCGTCGTTGCATCCAGCGCCTTGCGGGGCGTTTCATTGATTGGCGATCCAGTGGCAGTCCGCGGGTAAGGAACGCCGGTGCCGCCCAGGCCGCAGTAGCCGTCGGGGTTTTTCCAGAGGTAATCCTGATGGTAGTCCTCGGCCCGGTAGTAGGCCGTCAGCGGCAGGATTTCCGTGGTGATTTTCCCGAACCCGGCGCGGGTCAGCGCGCGCTGGTAAATGTCGCGGGTCTTCAGCGCGATGGCCCGCTGCATTTCGCTGGTGGTGTAGATCGCGCTCCGGTAGTTGCTGCCGATATCGTTGCCTTGCCGGTCGCCCTGCGTCGGGTCATGACTTTCCCAAAAGCGGATAAGCACCGTTTCGAGATCCTCGCGCGCCGGATCAAAGGTGACTTTTACGACCTCGGCGTGATTGCGTTGGCGGGAGAGCCCGAAGCGCAACGCCCGCTCGTGGGCCAGAACTGCCTCGTAGTTGCCGGCGACTTCACCGTTGGCGTAGCCGCTTTCGACGTCGATCACCCCGGCCAGTTCAGCCATCCTCTTTTCGGCGCCCCAGAAACACCCCATGCCGAGAATTATGGTGTCGGGTTTGGTTGCATCCATCAGTGTCTCCCCGGAAAGTGTTGCGCGGGCAAAGAATTCACTTCATTGGATGGCACGATCTCCGGTGGGTTCCGTTACCGCGTTTTCAGAGCAAGCCGCTGATCAGCCCGAACGCGACGATGACCAGCAAAACAGATACCGCGAGCTGAATCGAGTGAATCGTCACCTTCCTGATCAGGCGTGCGCCGATAAAGGCGCCGAGGAAAGCCGAGATCGTCGCAATGCCGACCAGCCACCAATCCACTTCGCGCGCGGCCGCGCCGGCTTCCCATCCATAAATGCTCATCCGTGCGACGTCGACCATCACCGCCAGCACGACGCCGGTTGCCACGAACTGTTCTTTGGTCAGGCCGGCCTTGATCAGGAACATGCTGCGAAAAGCGCCCTGATGACCGGACAGACCACCGAAGAAACCGCTGATCAAGCCGCCCAGAGGCAGGTATTTGCGGTCGAACGACTTGGCGGCGAAAGCCGGCGACAGCTCAAGGCCGACGAACAACAGGATGAGCAGCCCGACGCTCGCCTTGAGCGGCACGACCTGAAGCGCTTTGCCGGCCACCACATACTCGATAAATGGCGGCTGGGCAGCGAGTTGGCCGAGTAGAAGCGCGCCGGCGAAAGCGGCCGCCACCGCCGGAAGGCCAAAGCGCACCACGACACCGATGTTGGCCTGGCGTCCGAGCAAGCCGAGTTTGAAAACGTTGTTCGCCAAGTGCACCAGCGCCGTGATGCCGATAGCGATGTCCACCGGAAAGAACAGGGCAACAACGGGCATCAACAGCGTTCCGAGGCCGAAGCCAGAAAACAGGGTCAGCCCGGAAGCAAGAAAGGCGGCGAGGGCGATGATCAGAGTGTTCATTGCTGGGTGGCTTTCTGGTCAAGTCAGCGGGAGGCTCAGTACCATAAGACACCGCTATGACCGTACTGTTACGCGCGGCCGGAACAACGAGTCATCAAAGGGCCTCGACCACGGCCTTCCCGACGTCGCCGGTTTTGGCGTTGCCCCCCATGTCCGGCGTGCGCGGGCCTTCGACGAGTACGGTTTCGATGGCCTTGACGATGGCGTCGTGCGCGGCGGTAAACGTGGCATCGCCGTTGCCGATGAAGTCGAGCATCATCGCGCCCGACCAGATCATCCCGACCGGATTGGCGATGTTGCGACCGAAAATGTCGGGCGCCGATCCGTGCACCGGCTCGAACAACGACGGGAAGGTGCGGTCCGGATTGAGATTGGCCGACGGGGCGATGCCGATGGTGCCGGTGCAGGCTGGGCCGAGATCGGACAGGATGTCGCCAAAGAGATTCGAGGCGACGACGACGTCGAAGCGCTCCGGGCTCAGCACGAAGCGGGCGGTCAGGATGTCGATGTGGTACTTATCCACCAACACGTCCGGATAGTTTTTCGCCATCGCTTCGACGCGCTCGTCCCAGTACGGCATGCTGATGGCGATACCGTTCGACTTGGTCGCCGAGGTCAGGTGCTTCTTGGGGCGCTTCTGGGCGAGCTCGAAGGCGTATTTCAGGATGCGGTCCACGCCCTTGCGGGTGAAAATGGCTTCCTGCAGCACCGTTTCGCGCTCGGTGCCTTCGAACATGCGGCCGCCGACCGACGAATACTCGCCTTCGGTGTTTTCGCGCACGATCAGGAAATCGATATCGCCGACCTGCCGGTTCGCCAGCGGGCAGGGCACGCCGGGCATCAGCCGGGCCGGGCGCAAATTGACGTATTGGTCGAAGTCGCGGCGGAACTTGAGGAGCGATCCCCACAGCGAAATGTGGTCCGGCACCTTGTCCGGCCAGCCAACGGCACCGTAGTAAAGGGCGTCGAAACCCTTCAACTGCTCCGCCCAGTCGTCCGGCATCATCTTGCCGTGCTGCAGGTAGTAGTCGCAGTGCGCCCAGTCGAATGTGGTGAACTGCAGGTCAAGATCGAATTTCCGGGCGGCTGCTTCCAGCACCCGCAGCCCTTCGGGCATCACTTCATTGCCAATGCCGTCGCCAGCGAAAACGGCGATTCTTTTCGTGTTCATGCGTATCCTCCGTTCAATGGGGGGCAAGAATAGCGGATTTGAAACGATTCAAAACGAAAAAGCCCGCCACGTCTGAGGTGGCGGGCCGTGTGACGGTATGTCGGGAGGCTTAACCGCAGGAGCCGACTGCACCGCACGCGGTACAGAAATCGCAACCGTCCTTGCGGATCATCGTGTAGTTGCCGCATTCGCCGCACAGCTTGCCGGCCGTGGGTTTCGGCGCGGTGCTGCCGGCCGCCGGGGCTTGCAGAATACCCATTTGCTGCAGCGGGAAACCGTTCTCGTCGAGGATGCCGAGCATGGCGTAGCGGTGGATGATCAGGTGCGCAATGTAGGCGACGGTCGACGGGTAGGTCTGCTGCTTGCGGGTGCCAGGGACGAAAGCCATGAAGTCGCCGAGCGGTTCCGGGTAATCGAGCAGTTTCCGCAGCTTCATGCCGATCCAGGCCGGGTCGAGGACGCGCATGTCGAGCGAGAGCAGCTTGGTGAGGCCATCGAGGGCACGCGGGTAGTTGCCGGAGAGCCACACCGAGTAGGGGCGGGTGACGCCGTCGGGCAGGGTGATTTCCTTGAGGCCGAGGACGAAGTCTTCGTCGGTGGCCGGGTTGAAGATGTCGACGGTCCAGGACAGCGTGCCGTCGGTGCCGGTCTTCGGTTCCTTGAGGCTGAACAGGGCGTCGAGTACCGGCGTGGCATCGCCTTCGTTCTTGAACGCGCCGAGCTGTTCGACGCGGTACTGAATCAGGCGAGCCATGGCGGAAACGAGCGACGGCATGCGTTTGTGTTCGCCATGCGGCGGGAAGGGCATATCGAAGCCGTCGCCGTCCGGCGTCTTGGCCAGCGATTCGAGCTTGAGCTTGAGCCAGCCGTGGTCGTTGGCGCGCATGTCCATCGACAGCGTCTTGGCGACGGCGCCGAGGCCTCGCGGCTGGGCTGGGCCATTGACCCAGGCTTCGAACGGCCAGGCGCGGCCTTCCTGTTCGACGTGGCCGACGAAGAGGGCGAACTTGCCTTGGCCGTGGTCGATCATGTAGGTCCACGCCATGTTGCCTTCCGGCAGGCTCGGACGGCCTGGCCAGCGCAGGCTGGACAGCACCGGTGCCGGCAGCGATTTGATCGACAGGCGACGGTTGGCGTCACCGCTGACGAAGTCCTGCGGCTGTTTCTTTTCTTCAGCCTGCTTGGTCGATTCAACCGAGAGCACCGCTCCCAACACGCTGTTCGGGCGATAGGTGGCGAGGCCCTTGAGGCCGGCCTTCCAGGCGCTCATGTAGAGTCCCTGGAAGTCTTCATAGGGGTAATCGGCCGGCACGTTGACCGTCTTCGAGATCGAGGTGTCGATGTACGGCGCGACGGCTGCAACCATGTTCTTGTGCGCTTCGGCGGAAATTTCCAGTGCCGTCACGAAGTAATCGGGTAGGTCTTCGACATCGCCGCCCATGTGCTTGTAAAGGCGCCAGGCGTAATCCTCGACGGCGTATTCCTTGATCGTGCCGTCGGCCATGCGCTTCTTGCGGTTGTACGTCCAGGAGAACGGTGGTTCGATACCGTTCGATGCGTTGTCGGCGAAGGCCAGCGAGATGGTGCCGGTCGGCGCGATCGAGAGCAGGTGCGAGTTGCGCAGGCCGTGCTTGCGGATTTCGGCCTTGATATCGGCCGGCAGGCGCGAGGCGAAGTTGCCGCCGGAGAGGTACATCTCGGCGTTGAACAGCGGGAAGGCGCCGCGTTCCTTGCCGAGTTCGACCGATGCCAGATAGGCCGTATCGCGCATGTATTCGGAGATGCGGGCCGCCATCGCCGAAGCCTCCGGACGGTCATAACGCAGGCCGAGCATGCACAGCGTGTCGCCGAGGCCGGTAAAGCCAAGGCCGACACGACGCTTGTTGGCGGCTTCTTCTTTCTGGCGCTCAAGCGGCCAGGCGGTGACGTCGAGCACGTTGTCGAGCATGCGGCCGGAAACCCTGACCACTTCGCCGAAAGCGTCGAAATCGAATTCAGCCTGGTTGGTGAATGGATTTCTGACGAACAGGGTTAGATTGATCGAGCCGAGGCAGCAGCAACCATAGGGCGGCAGCGGCTGTTCGGCGCACGGGTTGGTAGCTTCGATGACTTCGCAATAATAAAGGTTGTTGTCCTTGTTCATGCGGTCGAGGAAGAGGATGCCCGGCTCGGCGTGGTCGTAGGTGGATTTCATCACCTGGTCCCACAGGTCGCGTGCGCGCACCTTGCGGTAGACCCAGAGGCCGTCGTCACGCTGATAAGCGCCTTCGGCTTTGATGTCGGTATTGGGTTCGGCGCGGTGTACCAGTTCGACGTCGCTGTCGCTTTCAACGGCTTTCATGAAGTCGTCGGTGACGGCGATCGACACGTTGAAGTTGGTCAGGTCGCCATGATCCTTGGCGTGGATGAACAGTTCGATGTCCGGGTGGTCGCAGCGCAGCACGCCCATTTGCGCACCGCGGCGGGCGCCGGCCGATTCGACCGTCTCGCAGGAGCGGTCGAAAACGCGCATGTAGGAGACGGGGCCGGAGGCACGCGACTGGGTGCCGCGGACTTGCGCGCCGTGCGGACGGATCGAGGAAAAATCGTAACCGACACCGCCGCCGCGCCGCATGGTTTCGGCCGCTTCGGCCAGCGCGGTGTAAATGCCCGGCCGGCCATCGACGATTTCAACGATCGAATCACCGACCGGCTGCACGAAACAGTTGATCAGGGTAGCGGCAAGCGTCGTCCCGGCGGCGGAATTGATGCGGCCGGCCGGAATGAAACCGTTTTCCTGTGCCCACAAAAAGCGCTCTTCCCACTTGGTGCGATGCTTTTCATCTTCGATAGCGGCAAGCGCATGAGCTACCCGACGGCGAACGTCATGAACGCTGGTTTCGGCACCCTTGGCATATTTCTCGACAAGAACCTCGACGGAGATTTCCTGTTCGGGCAGGGGCGCGAATTCCGGCATTTCGGCAATGGCGGCCAAGGATAGTTGCTGAGCGTTCTGACCATTCTCACTCATGGTTTGCCTCTTTCGTAATCGTGAAAAGTTGTTGTTCGGCGGTGTCGTGGGGCGTTAGCTGTTTTTTGACTCGCTGCGTAGGCGACAGGGGGAAAACGTACGCCAAGGTTTCTGGCTGTTTCCCCTCGGTAGGTGATAAAGCTACTACATGTAGTGGTGATGCGCAACGGCTTGACTAAATGTAGTTTTCTTGCGTGGCGCGGCGTGGCTGTTGGAAAACGCTGTTAAATCACGGTTTTGCAGCCGCTTTCGAGAATCTCCGAGAATTTTTCGACCTTTCCGGAGCTTTCTGACAATGACTAAATCGACGGTCTGAAGCAGCGTTTGCGAACTGCTTCTGTTAAAATCGCCGGTTGGCTGGTCATGGTCTGGCGTAATTTGCCGGCTTCTGTTCGCGACAAAGGTGTCGGCGGCATTTGCGTGGATGTCGCCCGGACAAGAGTTCGCTGGTGCGAACCTTGTCCATAGGCTTTTCGGACAGTCATCGACCGGGCTTTTCACGTTGATTCGTGTTGATAACACTAAGGGATAAATCATGTTTGTTTTTGTTTTGAACTGCGGCAGCTCTTCGTTCAAGTACCAGTTGCTTGACATGTCCAACGAACACCGCGTCGCCGTCGGTCTGGTCGAGCGCATCGGCATGGACGACTCGATCATTGCCTACGAACCGGCCAATGGCGAGAAGATCAAGGAAACGACCGCGATCGCCAACCACGAAGTCGCGATCAAGATGGTGCTGGACAAGCTGGTCGATGCGAAGGTCGGCGTTATCAAGTCGCTCGCCGACATTACGGCTGTTGGCCACCGCGTTGTTCACGGTGCCGAGAAGTTCTCCGGTTCGGTTCTGATCAACGACGCCGTGCTCGCCGCGCTCGAAGAATGCATCCCGCTCGCTCCGCTGCACAACCCGCCGAACATCACCGGTATCAAGGCCATGATGCACGCGCTGCCGGGCGTTCCGAACGTGGGCGTGTTCGATACTGCGTTCCACGCATCCATGCCGCCCGAGTCGTACATCTACGCGCTGCCGTACGAGTGGTATGAGCAGAACCACGTTCGCCGCTATGGTTTCCACGGCACGTCGCACCGCTTCGTGTCCGAGCGCGCTGCCGAAATCCTCGGCATCGCCAAGGATCAGTTCAACTGCATCACCTGCCACATGGGCAACGGTTCGTCCTTCACCGCCATCAAGGGCGGCAAGTCGTACGACACCAGCATGGGCATGACCCCGCTCGAAGGCATCGTGATGGGCACCCGTTCGGGCGACATCGACGCTGGCATCATCAAGTACATGGCCGAAAACAACGGCATGTCCTTCGCCGACATCGACAACGCGCTCAACAAGAAGTCGGGCCTGCTCGGTATTTCCGGCGTTAGCTCCGACATGCGCGACGTCGAAACCGCCGCCAAGGAAGGCAACGCCCGCGCCAAACTGGCGATCGACGTGCTGCGTCACCGCTCGCTCCAGTACATCGGTGCCTATGCCGTTGAACTGGGCCGCGTCGATGCGATCATCTTCACCGGCGGTATCGGTGAAAACGGTATCGACTTCCGCGGTTCCGTCGTTGAAAAGCTCAGCGCTCTGGGCATCAAGCTCGACGCTGCGGCTAACAACGTGCGCGGCAAGGAAGCCGTTATCTCGACGCCCGATTCGCCGATCAAGGTCATGATCGTGCCGACCAACGAAGAACTGGTGATCGCTCGCGACACCAAGGAAATCGTCGGCAAGTAAGACCCAACGGTCTTTCGGCAAAAAAGCGGCTTTGGCCGCTTTTTTGTTGTCCTCAATCGGGTGAAGAGGATGGGGATGCGCCGCGTATTTCCTCAAGCAAGCCGCGAACGGTAGCGGATCGTTCAAAACGCCGCTGGACGACGATCAGATTCGAACGCGCCTCGATGTCCGCGAGCGGCAAATAGCAAACGCCGGGGAGCTGGAGATGGCGAACGATATCCGCCACCAGACTCACGCCAAATCCGGCCGCGACGAGACTGATGAGCGTCGCAATTTCTGCGACCTTCTGTGTGATCTTCGGCTCGAAGCCGGCATGTCGACAAAGGTCGAGTAAAGCCTGCCCCATGCCGACGCCACTCGGATCGAGAAAGGCGAGAAACGGATCATCGGCCAACTGAGCGAGTTCCACGCTGTCTTGAATTGCCAGCCGGTGGTCGAGCGGCAGGACGGCGACAAGGCGTTGCGTGGACAAGGTGAAGAGTTCCAGTTCCTCAGGCATGCCGGGCGGAATCGGTTCGCGGATGATGCCGATGTCGAGATGCTGCGACTGGACGGCCTCGATCTGGGCGAGGATCGGCATCTCGTGCAGCGAAAGCTGGACGTTGGGATGGGCTTTGCGGTAATTCTTCAGCAGATGCGGGAAACGCGGCTCGTACATGACCGACCCGACAATTCCGATATCGATGCTCCCGGCTTCGCCGCGTGCCGTATCGCGGGCAACCCGCACGGCCTTTTCGGCGCGTTCGAGCGTGGCCCGCGCTTCCTCCAGAAACGCCGCCCCGGTATCGGTCAATTCGATACGGCGCTTCGCGCGATAAAAAAGCCTCGCTCCGAGCTGGTTCTCCAGTACCTTGATTTGCTGACTCAATGCCGGTTGCGCGATGCCCAGCCGTTCTGCGGCGCGGGCGAAATGCAGCTCTTCGGCCGTCGTGACGAAATAACGAAATTGGCGAAAATCCATGCGCTCCCCTTGTTGATAAGAAAAACTTATCAATTACGACAATTTAATGCAATTGATATGGCCATCGATCAGCGGATAATCCCTCATCACAAGAACAACCAACTTTGGGAGAAGGTCTTTGGACGCGCATCCGTTTTTTTCGAACCGGAAAGTCGTTTTTCTGCTGGCCATATTCACGTGCCTCTTGTGGGGAAGTTCGTACCCCGCCATCAAAAGCGGTTTTGCCATGCTCGGGCTCATGCCGGACGATATGGCCGGCAAGCTGGTTTTTGCCGGCTGGCGCAGCATGCTGGCCGGCCTGGTGCTGGAGTTCGTGGCGATTGCTTCGGGCGAGAATATCTTCCGGCTCACCTCCAGGAACTGGCTTGAGGTAACGAAACTCGGCCTGCTCCAGACATCGGTGATGTTCGTTTTCTTCTACCTTGGGCTGGCGCACACCACCGGGGTGAAAAGTTCGGTGCTGAACGGGACCGTCTCGTTCTTCGGCGTTTTGTTGGCCCACTTCATTTATCGCAACGATCGCCTGTCGTGGAGCAAGAGCCTGGGATGCCTGATCGGTTTTGCCGGGGTTCTGGTGGTGAATTTCAATCACAATCTGCTCGATTTCCACTTCACGCTGATTGGCGAAGGCGCCGTCGTTCTGTCCGCGTTCTTCATGGCGGCGGGAATGGTCTATGGCAAGCAAGTCTCGCAAAACATGGATTCGCGCCTGATGACCGGGCATCAGCTGACGATCGGAGGCGCCGTGCTGCTGGTTGTGGGTTACGCGATGGGCGGACGGCTAGGTAATGTAACCGTCGAATCGGCCTTGCTGCTCGGTTATCTCGTGCTGAATTCGTCCTTCGCCTACACACTGTGGAGCGTGCTGCTCAAATACAACCCGGTCGGCATGGTGAGCATCTTCAACTTTCTGGTGCCGATTTTCGGCGCCATTTTGTCGGCGATTTTTCTCGGCGAAACGGTTCTCGAATGGCGCAACATGGCGGCGCTGCTGTTGGTGTGTTCGGGAATCTGGTTGGTTACGCACCAGAGGGCTCCGGCCAGAGCGTAGGGGAATCCATCGTGCCGGGGGCGCGTTCGATCCCGGCCGGTGGCTTTGGAGTAGAATGGCCCGGTTTCAAATCCGGCCGACGTCTGATGAAAACCAGCTTTCTCGATTTTGAACAACCCATCGCCGATCTTGAAGGCAAGATCGAAACCCTGCGTTTTGCCCAGGAAGATTCGGCGGTTGATATTTCCGAGGAAATCGCCCGTCTCGAGAAAAAGGGCCAGAACCTGACCAAGGAAATCTACGCCAAACTGTCGCCATGGCAGATTGCGCAGGTGGCTCGTCATCCGCAGCGGCCGTATACGCTCGATTACATCAAGCTGATTTTTACCGATTTCGAAGAGTTGCACGGGGATCGTACCTTTGCCGATGACCATGCGATCGTCGGTGGCTTGGCGCGGTTTAATGGGCAACCGGTAATGGTCATCGGCCATCAAAAGGGCAGCGACACCAAGGAAAAGCTCTATCGCAATTTCGGCATGCCGCGTCCGGAGGGTTATCGCAAGGCGCTGCGCCTGATGAAGCTGGCCGAAAAATTTGCCATTCCGATCTTTACGTTCATCGATACGCCGGGCGCCTATCCAGGCATCGACGCCGAGGAGCGCGGGCAGTCCGAGGCGATCGGCCGTAACCTGTACGAAATGGCCGGGCTGAAAACACCGATCATCGTGACGGTCATCGGCGAGGGTGGCTCGGGCGGCGCGCTGGCGATTGGCATCGGCGACGTAGTGCAGATGCTGCAGTATTCGACCTATTCCGTCATTTCGCCCGAAGGTTGCGCGTCCATCCTCTGGAAAAGCGCCGACAAGGCGAGCGATGCGGCCGAGATCATGGGCATTACGGCCTCCCGACTGAAAACACTGGGGTTGGTCGACAAGGTCGTGAACGAACCGGTCGGTGGCGCGCACCGCGATCCGGCGGCGATGGCCAACAATCTCAAGAAGGCGCTGCAGGATGCGCTCAAGCACCTGAGCAGCCTGTCGCTTGAAGAGCTTCTGGAAGCGCGTTTTACCCGTCTGATGGCCTATGGCCGCACCAAAGAGCAAGCCAGCCGTTGAGTGTCGCGCTGATCGTTTGTTTGCGTCTGCCAACGTGGTAAATCCGGTCGAGGCCGCGCTGGCCGTATTCTTCAATAATCGCTTGAAGCTCTGTGATCGCGTTTGTGTCGCCTTGTCAGGAGGCGGCGACTCGGTGGTTCTTCTGCACGCCTTGCACCGGTTGTTGAACTCTCGGCGGCCGGCAAGCTCGTCTTCGAACATTCTTCTCTCCGCGATTCACGTCCATCACGGCATCAGTCCAAACGCCGACGCTTGGGCTGATTTTTGTTCATCGATTTGCCGCACGCTCGGCGTCCCGCTCCACATCGAGAGAGTTGATGTGCCGCGCGCGAGCGGCGAAGGTCTGGAAGGAGCCGCCCGACGGTTGCGGCACGCGGTTTTTGCCGCGGTTGATGCCGACTGGCTGGCGCTCGCGCACCACCAGGATGATCAGGCCGAAACGGTTTTGCTGAATCTGCTACGCGGAGCCGGCATCGCCGGGGCGGCCGGAATGCTTGCCGAGCGACCGCAATCTGGCGGGCCGCATCTGGTTCGGCCGTTGCTGGAGGTTTCGCGAAGTGCGATCGAGGCTTATGCTGCGGAACACGGCTTGCGCTGGATCGAGGACGAAAGCAATCGTGAGACGCACTTCCGGCGCAATTTTTTGCGCCATGAGGTGGTGCCGTTGATGGAGGCGAAGTTTCCCGGCGCCAAGCGTTCATTGGCGCGGGCAGCGAGCCATTTCGCCGAGGGCGCGGAATTGCTGGACGAACTGGCGGCGGAAGATTGTGCTGCGGTGGCGATGCCGTCGGGCAGGATCGGGCTGGCCGGCTTCAACGCGCTTTCGCCGGCGCGGGCGCGCAACCTGTTGCGTTTCGAGTGGCTGGCGGTCGGATTCCGTGCGCCGGATACGCGCTGGATCGAAGAAGCGCGGCGGCAGTTGGCCACCGTTTCCGGCCGTTCGGAAATTTGCGTGTCGACGGCGGACGGGGCGTTGCATGCCTATCGCGGCGAGTTGTATGTCGTTGGCCACGTCAGCGACAGTGATCTCTCCGATCTTCGCTGGAATGGCGAGTACGCGTTGCCTTGGGCTGGTGGCCAGGTGCGCTTCGAGTCTGTGATCGGCGAAGGCATTGCGCGCAGCCACCTGCTTGCCGGTGAGGTTTGGCTCAAGCGCCGTTGCGGCGGCGAGCGCCTTCAGGCAGATGCAAGGCGTCCGCGGCGCACGTTACGAAACCTATTGCAGGAGTCAGCCATTCCGCCTTGGGAACGCGCCCGGTTGCCGCTGCTTTGGTGCGGCGAACAACTGGTCTGGGTCGGGCGCGTCGGCGTTGACGCGTCATTTGTCTGCCCTGCCGGCGAACCGGGGATTCTGCCCGTCTGGGAAGCCGGGAACCCGGATTAAACGACCCGATCCCAGCCGAGCCTGACCAGCACACTCCGGAACTCTTCCGCCAACGGGCACGTGATCCGCAGCGCATCGCCGCTGACCGGATGCGTCAGGCGCAGTTCGGTGCAGGCGAGGAGCAGGCGATGGCAGCCGAACAGTTCCTGAAACAGCCGGTTGTGCCGCCCCTTGCCGTAGGTCGCGTCGCCGATGATCGGATGCGATATGTGCTTGAGGTGACGGCGCAGTTGGTGCTTTCGTCCGGTTTCCGGCTTGAGTTCGAGCAGGGCATAACGGCTTGTCGGGTAACGGTCGACGGGGTACGGTAGTTCGACGGTGGCGAGCCGTCTGAACGTGGTGACGGCCTCCTGGGCTTCTGCTGTTCCGGCGCTCTTGCGGAATTCGTAGTCGTCGAACTGGCGGGTCAGTGGATGGTCGATGCGGCCGGCTTCATCGGGATAGCCGCGCACGATCGCGAGGTAGGTTTTGTCGACGTTTTGCGCTTCAAACTGTTTGCCGACGGCGCTGCAGACATCGCGATCGAGGGCGAAGAGCAGGATGCCGGAGGTGCCGCGGTCGAGCCGGTGCGTCGGATGGACGTGCTGCCCGATCTGGTCGCGCAGTAGCTGGACGGCGAAACGCGTTTCGTGGCGGTCAAGGAAGGTTCGATGGACAAGCAGCCCGGAAGGCTTGTGAACGGCAATCAGGTATTCGTCCCGGTAAAGAATCGGCAGTTCTTCCTTCGGTGTTGTCGTCACTTTGAACCGTCCTTTGCCGGAAATTCACCATCGACGTAGTACCAGCGGCCATCTTCCCGGACAAACCGGCTGGTTTCATGAAGCCGATGAGCGCGTCCGGCAATCTTGTAGCGCGCCACGAATTCGACGATGGCGCTGTTTTCTCCGGTCATCTCATGACGCTTGATCTCCAGTCCGAGCCAACGTGTTGCCTTGTCTTCCGACAACTGGAGCGACTCCGGTCGTGTGTCCGGATGCCAGGTCGCAAGCAGGTAAGGCTCCAGTCCGAGTGTGTAGGCCGTGTAGCGGGAGCGCATCAGCGTTTCGGCGTCGGGCGCGACCTCAACCCGCTCGCCGCCATGAAATCGGCCGCAGCATTTCAGGTAATCGGCGGATTTTCCGCACGGACATAAGCTTGAAAAGGTACCGGATAGGGAACTGAAAGCTTGCTTTCTTGACATAGGTTTTGTTCAATCAATAAGAGGCATGTTCTTCTGAACGCGTAACGATTGGCTGCTGTCACGTTCATTTTTGTTGCGCAGACTCTCTCGGGCCTTATTTCAACGGGAGGGAAAAGAGGGGAGGTGCATCGTGATCCGGGTATTTAGCCATTGGGTTTATTGGAAAACAATACTCCGAATGGTGTTCGACTTGGTTTTCACGGTCGTTTGCGTGATCTCGCCGGTCCTTTTGTGGGGCCAAAGTGAGAAGGTTGAGGTCGAGAACCTCGTCGTTTTCGCGGTCGCCTTTGCGCTGGCGATGGTCCTTTTCAACGCCTGGCTCGGACTGTACAACCGGCGACGAGGCTCGTCGGCCGAGCAGATCAGGTCGCGCGCCGTGCTGTCGCTGTACTTGTCGATTCCCTTTGCCTACGGCGTTTTCTCGTTGTTATCCAATGCTGACGACAACCAGCGGATTCTGGTGTTGTCCGCCTTGTTCGCGCTGTTCCTGACCTTGCTGCACCGCGCTTATTCGTTGCGTCGGCATAACGCCAAGGCGCTTACGCGGCGGGTGTTGGTCTTTGGCGCAGGCAAGGAGGCCAGTCAGGTCGGCGACGTGCTTCTCGACACCGATCCGGACATCGAAATCGTCGGTTTTTATCCAACACCGAACGACGCCGGAATGACGATCCCGGGGCAGCGTATCCTCCCGCGCGAGAAGCCGCTGTCGGATACCGTGGCGGCGTTGAACGTCGATGAAATCATCGTCGCCGTGCTTGAGCGGCGAGGCGGGGTGATGCCGTTGCGCGAATTGCTGGATTGCAAGATGTCCGGCGTGCGCGTGCTGGATCTGGCGTCCTATTTCGAGCGTGCGCTGGGGCAGATCCGGCTCGATTCGTTAAAAGCCGGCTGGCTGATCTTCGGCGACGGTTTCCGCCAGGGCTGGGGGCGGACATTGATCAAACGGGTCTTCGATATCGTTGCCGCCTCGATCTTGCTGTTGCTGGCAACACCGGTGATGTTGCTGACGACACTGCTCATCATTCTCGAAGACGGCTTCCCCGTTTTCTATCGGCAGGAACGCGTCGGGCGCAACGGGCGTACGTTCAATGTCATCAAATTCCGCAGCATGCGGAAGGATGCCGAGAGTGACGGCACGCCGAAATGGGCGGCGGCCAACGACAACCGGGTGACGCGGGTCGGACGGATCATCAGACGGCTCCGCATCGACGAGTTGCCGCAGCTATTCACCGTGCTGGCGGGTGACATGAGTCTGGTCGGGCCGCGGCCCGAGCGTCCTTACTTTGTCGATCGGCTGACCCGGGAAATTCCGTTCTATGCGGTTCGCCACAGCGTGAAGCCGGGCGTAACCGGTTGGGCGCAGGTGAGCTACCACTACGGCGCGTCGGTCGACGATTCGCTCCAGAAACTTCAGTACGACCTGTACTACGTCAAAAACCATACCCTGTTCCTGGACATCGTGATTCTCTTCGAGACTGTTGGTGTGGTGCTCACCGGCAAGGGAGCGCAATAAAGGATTAAAACGCTTGCCGCTCCGGCATAACAAGAGGGAGAGCGGAGATTGGATGCCAGTAGAGAACTGATAACAGCTTGGAGTTACGGCCTCGCCGGCGGTGTGTACGGCGTTTTCGCGCTTTACCTCGCGGCCGGTTGGCAGGCGGGGCGGCGTCGACGTTACCTCTGTGTTGCCATGCTGCTGAGCGCCCTCTGGGGGATTGCCGGGATGGCCTATGCGCTGACGGGGCTGTCGGTGTTTCTGGCCGGAAATCTGTTGGGCGACCTGTTGCGCTTCGGCGCCTGGTATTTCTTCCTCATTATTCTGCTGGGTCCGGAGTCACCGGACGACCGCGAGATGGCTCGCCGGTTGCGCCTGTTCCGGACGACCGCGGTGGCGTTGCTGGCGGTTGGCTTGCTCGCGCAGTTCCTGATTCCTCTTGCGCCGTCGCTGCCTTTCTCGCCGCATCGGCTGGTGTTGCTTATCTCGCTGGGCACCACCGTTTTTGCCCTGCTTCTCGTCGAGCAACTTTTTCGCAATGCTGTTCCCGATTCCCGCTGGAACATCAAGCCGCTGTGCATCGGGCTGGGCGGCGCGGTGCTGTTTGATCTTTATCTGTATTCCGACGCGCTGTTGTTCAACCGCATCGATGCCGACGCGTTCGCGATTCGCGGCTTCGTTCACGCGCTGGTGGTGCCGCTGGTCGTTCTGTCGACGCTGCGGAGCCACGACTGGAAGAACCGTGTCGTGTTGTCCCAACGCGCCGCGCTGCAGTCGGCGAGCCTGGTTGCAGTCGGTATCTACCTGTTGTTCGTTGCTGCGGCCGGCTATTACGTCCGTTACTTTGGCGGGGAGTGGGGGCGCGCCTTCCAGTTGGCCCTGCTGTTTGCTTCGTTGCTGCTGCTCGGCATCCTGGCGTTGTCGGCCTCGGTGCGGGCGAGGTTGCGCGTTTTCATTGGCAAGCACTTTTTCCGTTATCGCTATGACTATCGCGATGAGTGGCTGCGCTTTACGAGCGTTCTGTCGTCGCAAGACGAGTTTTCGACGATGGGCGAACACGTGATCAAGGGACTGGCCGAGATGGTCGAAAGTCCGGCCGGCGCGCTTTGGTTGAAGGATCCGTCGGGCCGCTTTCATGCGCAGGCAGCGGCCTGGAACATGCCGCCAGCGATGGATACGGAGGAGGTGACAAGTTCGTTGACGACATTCTTGTCGGAGCGCAACTGGGTGATTGACCTTGAGGAATATCGCGCACAGCCTGGGCGCTATGCTGGCCTTCACCTTCCGGAATGGCTGAGCCGGATTCCGAACGCGTGGTTGCTGGTGCCGCTTGCGTCGGGCGACGGGATGATCGGCTTCGTCATTCTGGCGACGGCGAGGACACAGCTCGACATCAATTGGGAGGTCATAGACCTGCTCAAGACGGCGGGACGCCAGGCCGGCGCCTTCCTCGGCCAGATGCAGGCGACCGAGGCGCTGCTCGAAGCGAGGAAGTTCGACGCCTTCAACCGGATGTCCGCGTTTGTCGTCCATGATCTGAAAAACATCGTCGCGCAACTTTCGTTGATGCTGAAGAATGCGGAACGCCATCGTGACAACCCGGAGTTCCAGAAGGACATGCTGATGACCGTTGAGCACTCGGTGGATCGCATGCGCCAATTGATGATGCAACTGCGCGAAGGGGCGACGCCGATCGAAGGTCCGCGCGGCGTCGATCTTGGCGACGCCATCCGGCGTATCCAGAGCGCCAGGGCGGGGCAGGGGCGCGTCGTTGAAACCCGGCTGTGTGACGGCAAGGTCGTTGCCAAGGGGCACGAGGACAGGGTGGAGCGCGTTATCGGCCACGTTGTGCAGAACGCACTGGATGCGACGGAACACGGCGGGCGTGTGTGGGTCAGTCTGCAGCGGCAGCCGGAATTTGCCGTGGTCGAGGTCGGCGACACGGGGCACGGCATGAGCCCCGAATTCATCCGCGAGCGGCTGTTCAAGCCGTTTCAGACGACGAAAGCCTCCGGCATGGGCATCGGCGCCTACGAGAGTTTTCAGTACATTCAGGAAATCGGCGGCAAAGTAACGGTCGAAAGTGAGGTCGACGCCGGAACGCGTGTCACATTGTGGTTGCCTTATGTCGATAAAGGAACTGAAATGAATTCAGACGCGCGGAGCGAGGGAGAGCGGCAATGAGTTCGGAAAGACTGCGACCTTTGTTGATTGTGGAAGACGATCCGGCGCTGCAAAAGCAGCTGCGCTGGGCGTTTGACCAATACGAAGCGCTGACGGCCGATGACCGCGAGAGTGCGCTGGCGATGGTGCGCCGCTACCAACCGCCCGTTGTCACCATGGACCTCGGTCTGCCGCCCGACCCCGATTCGGTTTCGGAAGGCTTCCGGTTGATCGAGGAAATTCTGGCGATCGAACCCGACACCAAAATCATCGTCCTGACCGGCCAGAACGATCGCAGCAATGCACTGCGGGCGGTGGCGCTCGGCGCCTATGACTTTTTCGCCAAGCCCTTTGAAATCGACATGCTGGCGTTGATGATTGCCCGCGCCTATTCGCTCTTCGATCTTCAGCAGGAGAACAAGCGGCTGCAGTTGATGCAGCAGCCGGATGTTTTTTCCGGTTTGCTGACCCGCGATCCGGAAATGCTGCGCACCTGCCGGATGGCCGAGAAGGTTGCCGGAAGCGATGCGACCATCCTCGTTCTCGGCGAAAGCGGCACCGGCAAGGAACTGATCGCGCGCGGGATTCACACGGCATCAGGGCGTCGGAAAGAACGTTTCGTTGCCATCAATTGCGCGGCGATTCCGGAAAATCTTCTCGAAAGCGAACTGTTCGGTTATGAAAAAGGTGCGTTCACCGGAGCCGTCAAAACCACGCCGGGCAAGATCGAAACGGCCAATCGCGGCACGCTGATGCTCGACGAAATCGGCGATTTGCCGCATTCCTTGCAGGCCAAACTGTTGCGTTTCCTGCAGGAGCGAACGATCGAGCGAATTGGCGGCCGTCAGGAAATTGACGTCGATGTACGCATCGTCTGCGCGACGCATCAGGATTTGAAGGCGCTTATCCGCCAGGGGCAATTCCGCGAGGATCTTTACTACCGCCTGGCCGAGATTACCGTCACCTTGCCGCCGTTGCGGGCGCGACCCGGCGATGCGGCGCTGCTGGCGCATGCGTTCGTCAGACGCTTTGCCGAGGAACAAAAGCGCGGAGCGATGACCTTGCGCGAGGATGCGTTGCGGGCCGTCGAGGCGTACCCGTGGCCGGGCAATGTGCGGGAGCTGGAAAACTGCATCAAGCGCGCGGTCATCATGGCCGATGGGAATCAAATCACGCGCGACGACATTGGCTTGACTCTTCCCGATGCGAAAGAGGAATCACGGATCGATTTGCGGCAATCACGCGAGGACGCCGAAAAAAGAGCGGTCATCAGCGCGTTGGGACGGGCCGACGGCAACATCCTCAAGGCAGCGGAAATTCTTGGCATCAGCCGGCCGACGCTTTACGACCTGATGCACCGCTTCGGGATCAAATAGGCGGATAACGGAAATTCCGGAGCCCAACTTTTCAGCGAGGGATTCACATGACGACCCCACAATCGAAGCCGCGGATGGTTCTGTCAGCGTTGCTATCCAGCCTTTTTCTGTTTGCGTGCAGTGGCGAAAAGCCAGAAGCGATGCTGGCTTCGGCCAAGGACTACATGGCCAAGAGCGATCACAAGGCGGCGGTCATCCAGTTGAAAAATGCCCTGCAGTCGGACCCGAATCTGCCGGAGGCCCGCTTCCTGCTCGGCAAAACCCTGTTGGAGAGCGGCAACCCGACGGCGGCCGAGGTCGAACTGCGCAAGGCCGCCGACCTCAACTATCCGGCTGATCAACTCACTCCGCTCGTGGCGCGGACGCAATTGATGCTGGGGCAGGCGCAAAAAGTCACCGACAGTTACGCCAGCGTTGTGCTGACCGCGCCGGAAGGCAATGCCGAATTGCAGACGGTCGTCGGCCAAGCCTATCTCGCTCAAGGCAAAGGCGATGCAGCGAAGGCCGCCTTCGAGGCGGCTTTGAAAGCTGTGCCGGATTATGGCCCGGCTATCGTCGGCCAGGCGAAGCTCAAGGCCGCCAGCCGCGATCTGCCGGAAGCACTGGCCATGGTCGACGCGGTGCTGGCCAAGGTGCCCAGGCTTCACGAAGCCTGGCAGTTGAAAGGGGACATCCTCAACGCGCAGGGCAAGGAGGCGGACGCGATCAATGCCTACCGGAAAGCGCTTGAGGCCAAGCCCGACTATTTCCCAGCGCTGTCGGCGATCGTTGCCGTCCACATGGAGTCGCGCAATCTTGAGGCGGCCGGCAAACAGTTGGAAGAGATGAACAGGGTCGCTCCGGGACACCCGCAGACGACTTACCTGAATGCATCGCTGGCCTATCAACAAAAGAATTACGAGGTCGCCAAGGAGAACATTCAACAGCATCTGAAGATTGTTCCCGACAGCCCGCTTGGCATCCAGTTGGCAGGCGCCATCGAATTCGAACTGAAGTCATATGTGACTGCCGAGACGTATCTGTTGTCGGCTCTGCCCAAGACGCCGGAACTCGGCATGGCGCGGCGGATTCTGATTGCGACTTACCTGCGGAGCAATCAGCCGGACAAGGCGCTCGGTGTTCTTCGGCCCGTCCTCGACAAGATCGAAAACAATTCGGACATGCTGGCGCTGGCCGGCGATGTGTTCATGCAGAACGGCGAAGCCGAGAAGGCCAGCGGCTATTTTGAGAAGGCGGCCCGGCTCGACCCGGAAAACAAGACGAAACGGACCTCGGTCGCGCTGTCGCATCTCGCCAAAGGCGAAACCGAGACGGCTTATCGGGAACTGGAGCAGATCGCCGCCGGAGATTCCGGTATCGCGGCCGACATGGCGCTGATTGCTTCGCAACTGAAGCAACGCAAATTCGATCAGGCGCTCAAGTCGATTGCGAACTTGGAGAAAAAACAGCCCGACAGTCCGTTGCCGCACAGCCTCCGGGCCACCGCGTTGCTAGGAAAAGACGACGTGGCCGGCGCCCGCAAGAGCTTCGAACAGGCGCTGGTCAAGAATCCCGCCTACTATCCGGCCGCGGCAAATCTGGCCCGGTTTGATCTGCGCGACAAGAAGCCCGAAGAAGCGAAAAAGCGCTTTGAAGGCGTGTTGGCGAAGGATCCGAAAAATGCCCAAGCCTTGCTCGCTTTGGCGGAGCTGAAGATGCGGGAAGGCGGCAAGACCGACGAGGTGGCCGGCCTGATCAGCAAGGCGATTACCGCCAACCCGACGGAGCCGGTGCCTCATGTCGCACTGATCGGACTCTACCTGAGCGCCAAGGACACCAAAAAAGCTGTCGCGGCTGCCCAACAGGCGCTTGCCACTCTGCCCGAGCGGCCGGAAATACTGGATGCGGCAGGCCGCGCCCAGCAAGCGGCCGGCGATTACGACCTGGCCCTGGTGCATTACGGAAAGCTGGCCGCTCTGATGCCAAATGCCGCGCAGCCGCACGTCAAGATGGCCGAGGTCTACCTGCTGCAAAAGAACAAGGATGCCGCCATGCAGAGCCTGAAGAAGGCGCTGACGGTCAAACCGGATTACGTTCCGGCGCAGCGCGGCATCATCATGCTCGATTTTGACGCCGGACGGACCAATGAAGCGTTGGCGCGTGCCCGGGAAGTGCAGAAGCAGCGCCCGAAGGAAGCTGTCGGTTATGTGCTGGAAGGCGACCTGCATGCGCTGAAGAAGGCCTGGCCGGATGCGACCGCCTCGTATCGCAAAGGGCTCGGGCAACGGGCCGAGGTGGCGGTCGCGATCAAACTTCACGCGGCCTTGATGGCGGGCGGGAATGCAGGCAATGCGGCCGAAGCGGAAAAGTTTGCTGATGGCTGGACAAAGGATCATCCGCGCGACCTCCAGTTCAGAGCGTATCTAGCGGAGTCCGCCATGGCGCGCAAGGATTTCATCAACGCGAGCAAGCATTTCCAGGCAATGGTCGCGGCGCAGCCGAACAATCCGGCGGTCCTCAACAATCTTGCCTGGGTGTCGCTGCAGCTCAAGGATCCGAAAGGGATTGAATACGCGGAGCGGGCGTACAAGCTCATGCCGGACAACCCGAACATTCTCGATACGCTTGGGGCGTACCTTGTCGCCAATGGGGAAACCGGGCGGGGACTCGACCTGCTGAAAAAGGCGTCTGGCCTCGCGCCGAATAACGCGGCGATTCGCCTGAATCTGGCGAAGGCGCTGATCAAGAGCGGCAAGAAGGAAGAAGCAAGAAAGGAACTTGACGAACTGGCCAAGCTCGGCGACAAGTTCGCTGCGCAGGCCGAAGTCGGGCAACTGCTGAAAGGGTTGTAAGCACCGTCCGGCGTTCAGGCGCATTGAAGGAGGGGGACATGACGACTGTAGCTGTTGTTGGACTGGGGTACGTCGGGTTGCCGCTGGCCGTTGAGTTCGGCAAGAAATACCGGACGCTGGGTTTTGACCTTTCGGCCGAGAAGGTTGCCAACTTCAAGAGATATTTCGACCCGACCGGCGAAGTGAGCAGCGAAGACTTTCGCGCTGCCGTGCATCTGCAGGTCGGTTGCGATCCGGTCGTGTTGGCGGAAGCGGATTTCATCATCGTCGCCGTCCCGACGCCGGTCGATCGCGCCCACCAGCCGGATTTCCGGCCGTTGCTCACCTCGTCCGAGTCGGTCGGCAAGTACATCAAGCGCGGGGCGACGGTCGTTTATGAATCAACGGTTTATCCGGGCGCGACCGAAGAAATCTGCATCCCGATCATCGAAAAGCACTCGGGGCTGAAGTGGAAAAATGACTTTTTTGTCGGCTACTCGCCCGAGCGCATCAATCCGGCCGACAAGGAGCGCACGTTGACCCGGATCGTCAAGGTCGTGTCGGGCGATACGCCGGCGACGCTCGACTTGGTGCGGGAAATGTACGCCAGTGTAATTACGGCCGGGGTGTATGCCGCGTCCAGCATCAAGGTCGCCGAGGCGGCGAAGGTGATCGAGAACACCCAGCGCGACCTCAATATTGCCTTGATGAACGAGTTGGCCATCATCTTCGACCGCATCGGCATCGATACGCTTGAGGTTCTGAAAGCCGCCGCGACGAAGTGGAACTTCCTGCCGTTCCGGCCCGGACTCGTCGGTGGGCACTGCATCGGCGTCGATCCCTACTATCTGACGTACAAGGCGGAGATCCTCGGCTATCACCCCGACGTGATTCTGGCCGGTCGCCGCATCAACGACGGCATGGGGAAGTTCATCGTCGAGCAGACGGTCAAAAAACTCGTGCTGAACGGCTGGAAGGTCAAGGGCGCCCGCGTCATCGTGCTCGGTCTGACGTTCAAGGAGAACTGCCCGGATTTGCGCAATTCGCGGGTGATCGACGTGATTCATGAGTTGCGCGCCTATGGGGTGGAGGTCTACGTCCATGAACCGGTGGCCGATGCGCAGGAGGCATGGCACGAATACGGCGTCGAACTGACGGCATGGGAGGATTTGCCGAAATCCGCCGCGATTATCGCGGCCGTCGCGCACCGACAGTTCAAGGAGCGCCCGGTGCAGGACTACGTCGATAAGCTGGAAACAGACGGCGTGATGGCCGACGTGAAATGCCTCTTCGATGCGGCCGAATTGACTTCGCATGGGATAACGGTGTGGCGTCTATGAATAATTCCGCCTTTGAACAACTGACGCAGCGCTTGCCGGCTCAACCCGCTCGCTGGTTGGTGACGGGGTGCGCCGGCTTCATCGGCTCCCATTTGATCGAAGCGCTGCTTCGGCTGGATCAGCAGGTGCTCGGGCTGGACAACTTCTCCACCGGTTATCGCCGCAACCTTGACGAGGTTCAGTCGCTCGTCTCGCCGGTTCAATGGCAGCGATTCCGTTTTTTTGAAGCCGATATCCGGGATGGCGAGAGCTGTCGGCAGGCGTGCGAAGGGGTTGATTACGTGCTGCACCAGGCGGCGCTCGGGTCGGTGCCGCGCTCGCTGGCCGACCCGGTATCGACAAATGCCTCGAACGTCGACGGCTTCCTGAATATGCTGGTGGCGGCACGCGATGCCAAGGTGTCGCGCTTCGTCTATGCCGCGTCCAGTTCAACTTACGGTGACCATCCCGGCTTGCCGAAAATGGAAGACCACATCGGTCACCCTTTGTCTCCCTATGCTGTGACCAAACTGGTCAACGAGCTGTACGCGGATGTGTTCGGCCGATGTTACGGGCTCCAATCCATCGGCTTGCGCTATTTCAACGTGTTCGGCCCGCGCCAGGACCCGGAGGGGGCGTATGCGGCAGTGATCCCGCGCTGGGTCAGGGCGATGCTGCTGGGGGAAGACGTCTTTATCAATGGCGATGGGGAAACGAGTCGCGATTTCTGCTTTATCGCCAATGTCGTGCAGGCGAATCTGCTGGCCGCCACGGTTGTCCCGCCGGAGGCCGTCAATCAGGTGTACAACGTGGCGTTCAACGACCGGACGTCGTTGAACCAGCTCTACGAATTGCTGCAAGACGCATTGTGTGCGTTGCGGACGGATTTACCGCCGTCGCAACCAGACTATCGTGACTTCCGGGCCGGGGACGTTCGCCATTCACAGGCCGACATATCGAAGGCGCGTCGCCTGCTTGGATATGAACCGACGCATCGCATCGAGGAGGGGATTCGTATCGCCATGCCGTGGTACATCGCCCGATTTTCCGGTCTGGGCGGCGAGGATAGGAGGGTAGGATGAACTCCGCAAACAAGCATCCGAAGGGCCGAAAGCCTTGCATCCGTGCCGCGTTCTTCCTGTGTTCCATGTTCGTGACAAATTTCGTGTCAGCTGCGGAAGCGAATGCGCCGAGCGCGAGCGATCTGGCCGCCTTGAGAAACGAAGCGCGTGCTTACGAACATGGCGAGGGCGTTCGCAAGGACCCGTTACACGCCGCAAAGCTCTATTGCGACGGGGCTCGTCATGGGGATCCGGAGGCGCAGTACAGTCTGGGCTGGATGTACGCCAATGGCCGTGGCCTGCCGCGTAGCGACGAACTGGCGGCTTATTTCTTCAAGCTGGCCGCTGATCAAGGCCATGAACCTTCCCGGAAAATGCTGCGGTTTGTCGGCGAAAAGGTGGCACCGGTGCCCGAATGCATGAATCCGGTTCTCGATGATCGCGAAAGTGATGTGATGATTCCGCCGGACAATCCCTTGCAACAGAAGATTCAGTCGCTCGTCCGCGATCTATCGCCGGAATATGGCGTCAGTCCGCGCTTGGTCATGGCTGTCATCCGTGCCGAATCCAATTTCAATCCAACGGCTGTGTCGCCCAAGAATGCCCAAGGGTTGATGCAGCTCATACCCGATACCTCTGTACGCTTCAACGTCAGGAAGCCCTTCGACCCAGAACAGAATATTCGCGGCGGGCTGTCGTATCTGCGGTGGTTGCTGGCCTACTTTGAAGGCGATGTTGCGCTTGTGGCGGCGGCGTATAACGCTGGGGAGGGAGCCGTTAACCGTTATCGCGGTATCCCGCCGTATGCGGAGACGCAGAGCTACGTTCGCAGGATTCTCGATCTCTTCAAACGGAACGAGCATCCCTTTGATCCCGAGGTCACCCCCCCGTCGCCCGAATTGCCAAGTATCCGCAACACGAAGAAGGTGCGGCCGGGCATTCCAGGAGTGCGAAATGTTTCAACGACGTCTTGAATTTCTGGCTATTTTGTTCTGCCTTTGCTTGGCGACCGGAGCCGCGTTTGCGGCGTTGCCGGAACTGATTCAACAGGTCAAGCCGTCGATTGTGGCGGTTGGTACGTTGGCGAAGATGCGGAGTCCGCCATTCGTATTGCGGGGGGCGGGATTTGTCGTTGGCAACGGATCGTTGATTGCGACCAACGCCCACGTTGTGCCGGAGGCGACAGACGAACAGGACGGCGAAGTAGTGGCCATTCATGTGCCGGTGAGCAACAGGGGCACGCAGTTGCGACAGGCCCGAATGGTGGCTATCGACAAACAGCACGATATCGCGCTGCTGCGTATCGAGGGACCTCCGCTGCCAGCCCTCCGGCTTCAAGAAAAAGCTGTCGTCAGAGAGGGGCAGGCGGTCGTGTTTATCGGTTTTCCCATCGGAACGGTACTGGGAGCATCGCCAGTTACGCATCGCGGCATCATTTCGGCCATTACGCCGATCGTGATGCCCAGCGCGAATGCACGGCAACTGAACGAGCGAGTGGTGAGCCGGCTTAAAACCGGATCATTCGATGTTTATCAGCTGGACGGGACCGCCTATCCAGGAAATAGCGGCGGGCCGCTTCTCGATCAGGAGAATGGCGAGGTGGTCGGCATCATCAATATGGTGTTCGTCAAGGGGACGAAGGAAGCCGCACTGAGCCAGCCGTCGGGAATCAGCTTTGCGATTCCGGTCATCTATTTGCAGGAGATGCTCCGCTCCATCAAATAGAAACGGTGGTCGGTGATCTGTGCGGACGGATTTTTTGATCAGACTTTTACCCGCATCAATCGGGCTTTTTCCCGGTTCCAGTCGCGCTCTTTCTCGGCATCTCTTTTGTCGTGAAGCTTCTTGCCTTTTGCCAAGCCAATTTCGGCTTTGATACGGCCTCGCTGGTAATGGAGGTCAAGGGGAAGCAGCGTATATCCGGCGCGTTCGACCTGTCCGATCAGCTTACTGATCTGGTTGGCATGGAGGAGAAGCTTGCGCGTACGAACCGGGTCCGGTTTTACATGTGTAGAAGCTTCGGACAGCGGGGTAATGTGCATTCCGAAAAGAAAGACCTCGCCATTGCGGACGACGACGTAGGACTCTTTGATGTTGGCCCTGCCGGCTCGGATAGCTTTCACCTCCCAGCCTTCCAGCGCAATTCCGGCTTCGAACTTTTCTTCAATGAAGTAGTCGTGAAACGCTTTTTTGTTGGTGATGATGCTCATGGGCTGTGCTCAAAGATTGGTGCGCGAGAGTGCTAGAATCCAGAATTCTACAGTATTCACGAGGCACGGCTGGAAATGGCCATGGTGGAAAAATCAGTCCTGATCGGACATTCTGCGCAGGAAATGTTCAATCTCGTCGATGATGTCGAGAGCTATCCCGCTTTTTTGCCATGGTGCAGTCAGACCAAGGTCGATTTTCGTGATGCCGGCAAGACAGTCGCAACGCTGCACATCAGTTATCTCAGCGTTAAGTCACATTTCACCACTGAAAACGAGAAGGAATTTCCGGTCCGCATGGGCTTGAAACTGGTTGATGGGCCGTTCCGTTCTCTGGAGGGTATCTGGCTTTTCAAACCATTGAGCGAGGCGGCCTGCAAAATCGACTTCCGGCTGACCTATGAGTTTTCCAGCAAACTTTTCGAGAAGATCATCGGTCCCGTCTTTGGTCAGATTACCAATACGTTTGTCGATGCCTTTGTGAAGCGTGCAGACGAGGTTTATGGTGAACCGGATGTCTGACCTGATCAGGGTTGAAGTGGTCTATGCTTTGCCCGACAGGCAGGAACTTCTCCGGGTTGAACTGCCAGCGGGAGCGACGGTACGCGACGCCATTGAGAATTCTGGCATCCGAACGAAATTTCCCGAGATCGATTTGGACGGGAACAAAGTCGGGGTTTTTTCAAAGCTCGTCAAACTGGATGTTGTCTTGCGCGATCGCGATCGTGTGGAAATTTATCGTCCGCTCATTGCCGATCCCAAAGTAGTGCGCAAGCAGCGAGCCGCTGAAGGTAAGGCAATGAAAAAGGGCGCTGGCGAATATAAGGGTTGTTAGCCGAGGGGAGGGCAGGTTATCTGCAATTGGATCGCGTGTAGTGGTGTAACTTTGCAATCTCCTGTTCCCGTTGCGCATCCTCCATGAAATACCGTTCGCCTTTGTCGTCGCGCAGGACAATGCGTTCGCCGGATTCAAGTGCCTGCAATTGCCGACGGGCGTTTTCGCAATTCTCTTTTTTTGCGGAGTTCTCTGCTTCTTCCTTCTGATTTTTAACCGCCTTGTCCTTGACTTCTTGCTGGCGCTTGCGGAATTCGAGTTCTTTTTCGGCAAGTGTTTTCGACGTGCTTGGTGAGGCTGGCGACGGGTTGGCGTTGTTTTGATGCGTCTGTTGGCTAGTTACGCGCCCGGATGGTGGAATGTCGGAGATGACAGTTTTTCCCTTCTCGTCCTTCCATTGATAAATCTGGGCGCTGGCCGCCATTGATGCTGAGAGGGCCATGATAATCAGCGCAATGTGTTTCATCGGGAGTCCAGTCTTTAAAGGTGTGCTGTATAATAGACTTTTGTGACCTCGGATTATAGGCCATGCGTTTAGCTCAAAAAGCGCTCACGTTTGATGACGTTCTCCTCGTTCCAGCCCATTCAACTGTTTTGCCGCGCGATGTCAGTCTTCGTACTCGTCTGACACGCAATATTGTTCTTAACATGCCATTGGCGTCGGCTGCAATGGATACGGTTACCGAAGGCCGTCTTGCCATTGCCCTGGCGCAAGAAGGCGGGATTGGTATCGTGCATAAAAACCTCACGCCCAAGGCGCAGGCGACCGAGGTGGCAAAAGTTAAGCGTTTTGAATCCGGGATTCTGAAAGACCCGATTACCGTTCCGCCCACGATGTCGGTGCGTGAGGTTCTTGAACTGACGCAGATGCACAAGATTTCCGGCTTCCCGGTCGTTGAAGGGCGTGCTGTCGTTGGTATCGTCACCAACCGTGATCTTCGGTTCGAGACGAATCTCGATCAGCCGGTTCGCAGCATCATGACGCCGCGTGATCGCTTGGTTACGGTGAGAGAAGGGGCAACGGTCGAAGAAGGTAAGGCCCTTATTCATAAACACCGTCTCGAGCGCGTTCTCGTGGTTAACGATGCTTTCGAATTGCGCGGCCTGATTACCGTCAAGGACATTATCAAGACCACCGAGCATCCGCTGGCATGCAAGGATGCATCCGGTCGTCTTTGCGTTGGCGCTGCCATCGGCGTTGGTGCGGGTACGGAAGAGCGGGCTGAGCTTTTGGCAGAAGCTGGCGTCGACGTGATCGTGGTCGATACGGCGCATGGGCATTCGCAAGGGGTGCTCGACCGGGTCAAGTGGGTCAAGAAAAACTTCCCGCACATTGAGGTGATCGGCGGCAACATCGCGACGGCTGACGCGGCCCGGGCGCTGGTTGACTGTGGCGCTGATGCGGTCAAGGTCGGAATTGGTCCTGGGTCTATTTGTACGACCCGCATCGTTGCCGGTGTCGGTGTGCCGCAAATTACAGCAATCCAGATGGTATCCGATGCCCTCAAGGGGACGGGGGTGCCGATGATTGCCGATGGCGGGATCCGCTTTTCGGGAGACATCTGTAAAGCGATCGCGGCCGGTGCAAATGCGGTCATGCTCGGTGGTTTGTTCGCTGGGACCGAGGAAGCTCCCGGTGATGTCGAACTCTACCAGGGGCGTTCGTACAAGTCGTATCGCGGAATGGGATCGATCGGAGCCATGGCTGCCGGGGCGGCCGATCGCTATTTCCAGGATTCTTCGTCCAATGTCGATAAGTTGGTGCCGGAGGGCATTGAGGGACGTGTGCCTTACAAGGGCTCGGTGCTGGCCGTGATTCATCAGCTGATGGGTGGGCTCCGCTCTTCCATGGGGTATCTCGGCTGCGCGACCATTGACGAAATGCATGAGCGTGCGACCTTCGTCGAGATTACCGCGGCGGGCATGCGTGAGTCGCATGTGCATGATGTTCAGATCACTAAAGAAGCGCCGAACTATCACGTAGAGTAAGTATTCGCGCTTATTTCGGGGCGGCTCGCGTAGCCGCCCTTGTTCTTTCAAGGCTTCAAAATGGCACACCAAAAAATCCTCATCCTTGATTTCGGTTCGCAGGTCACTCAGCTCATTGCCCGACGCGTGCGCGAGCAGCAGGTGTATTGCGAGTTGCATCCCTTTGATGTGAGCGAAGAATTCATTCGCCAATTCAAACCGCAAGGCATCATCCTCTCCGGTGGTCCGAACTCGGTTTATGAAGCGGCTGAATGGCGTGCTCCACAGGTTGTTTTCGAGTTGGGTGTTCCGGTTCTCGGTATCTGCTATGGCATGCAAACCATGGCGCAACAGTTAGGCGGCAAGGTCGAAAGTTCTGGCAAGCGAGAATTTGGCTATGCGGAAATTTGCGCCCAAGGTGATTCCGAACTGTTCAAGGGCATACAGGATCGGACGGACAACAGTGCCAAGAGCTTTCTGGATGTCTGGATGAGTCACGGTGACAAGGTCACCGAGTTGCCGCCCGGTTTCAAGGTGATCGCCAACAACGACTCCTGTCCGATCGCCGCCATGGCCGACGAAACGCGGCGCTTCTATGCTGTCCAGTTCCATCCGGAAGTCACCCATACAATCAAGGGCAAGGAAATCTTTGCGCGTTTCGTGCATGAGATTTGCGGGTGCGGTCATGACTGGAACATGCCTGATTACGTCAATGAGGCCATTGAGAAAGTCAGGGCACAGGTCGGCAAGGAAGAGGTGATTCTCGGGCTTTCCGGTGGTGTTGATTCGTCGGTCGTCGCCGCATTGTTGCACCGCGCGATCGGAGATCAGCTGACCTGCGTGTTCGTTGATAACGGGCTTCTGCGCTTGAATGAAGCTGAGCAGGTCATGCAGACATTCGCGCGCAATCTCGGTGTCAAAGTCATCCATGTGGATGCGGCCGAACAGTTCATGGGACATCTCAAGGGGGTCAGTGACCCCGAGGCTAAGCGCAAGATTATCGGACGCGAGTTTGTCGAGGTCTTTCAGGCCGAGGCGGGCAAGCTGCCGAATGCAAAATGGCTGGCACAAGGAACGATCTATCCGGATGTGATTGAATCGGCTGGCTCAAAGACGAAGAAGGCGCATACGATCAAGAGCCACCACAACGTGGGCGGGCTACCGGAAACCCTTAACCTCAAACTGCTCGAACCGCTGCGCGAACTCTTCAAGGATGAAGTGCGCGAGCTTGGTATCGCGCTGGGGCTGCCGCACGATATGGTTTATCGGCATCCATTCCCCGGGCCTGGCTTGGGCGTGAGAATACTTGGCGAGGTCAAGCACGAGTTTGCCGATCTGCTCCGTCGTGCTGACGCAATCTTCATCGATGAATTGCGTGCGGCAGATTGGTACGACAAGACGAGTCAGGCTTTCGCCGTATTCCTGCCGGTGAAAAGCGTTGGTGTGATGGGGGATGGTCGCACGTACGAATACGTTGTCGCATTGCGTGCCGTACAGACGCAAGATTTCATGACCGCCCACTGGGCTGAGCTTCCTTACAGCCTGCTGGGGAAAGTGTCCAACCGAATCATCAACGAGGTGCGTGGAATTAACCGCGTGGTCTACGACATTTCGGGTAAGCCGCCCGCCACGATCGAGTGGGAGTGATTTGGCATAGGTTTTTTGCATTTCATACCAATTCGAAATAACCTCAGAACCCCCGGCATTGCTGGGGGTTTTGCTTTTGTAGCTTTGCAAACCTATTGTTTTAATGCGGATCAAAACGACGGTACGGGTGACGGCATGCGCTGCGGGGGTGGTGGGTGTCTTGATCGCGGTTCCGTCGCTGATATTGGCGGCTGACGGTATTTTTTGAGGCGAATCCCTGTGTTCATGCGGGTTTCAGCGTGATTGTCGGCTGACGGTATCAAGAGTGCTGAAAGGAGCGAGAAATGCTGTCGGACATGAAGCTGAAAAGCCTGAAACCGGCTGAAAAGCCGTACAAAGTGGCTGACCGTGACGGTATGTACGTGACGGTACTGAAGAGCGGGGCGATTTCGTTCCGTTACGACTACCGTCTGAATGGCCGGCGCGAGACGCTGGTGATTGGCCAGTACGGTCCTGATGGGATATCGTTGGCCGAGGCGCGCGAATTGCTGATGGAGGCGCGCAAGAAGGTGGCGGCGGGTGTCTCGCCGGCCAGCGAGAAGCAGCGCATCAAGCGCAAGATGCAGGAAGAGAAACGGATCTCCGAACTGTGCGAGGATTGGCTGGCCATCTACGAGATGGCCGACAGCACGCGAGACATGCGCGAGAGCATCATCCGGCGCGATCTGCTCCCCGACTATGGCCGCCGTCTGCCGCACGAATTCACCGAAGAAGACCTCCGCGCACTGTGCGACAAGATCGTCCAGCGCGGCGCCCCGGCAACGGCCGTGCATATGCGCGAGATCGTCATGAATATCTACTCCTGGGCGATTGCCCGCGGAGCAAAGTACGCCAACCCAGCCAGCGGAATCAAACCGTCCTCGATCGCCACCTTCAAACCCAAGGATCGCGCCCTGACGCCTGATGAGATCGGCCTCTTCTTCCGGCTCCTCGATCGCGTGGCCACGCTGCCCACCATCCGGCTGGCCATCAAGCTCACTCTGCTGACCATGGTGCGCAAGGGCGAGCTGCTGCTGGCCACATGGAGCGAAATCGACTTCACCGCAGCGACCTGGACGATACCGAAAGATCGGATGAAGCTGCGCCGGCCGCATGTCGTCTACCTCCCGCAGCAAGCGCTGGACATCCTGGTGGCACTGAAAACGTGCGCTGGCGGATCCAACTACATCCTCCCGTCGCGCTACGACGCCGACAAGCCCATGAGCAACGCCACATTAAATCGTGTGATCGATGCCGCCGTGGCAATCGCAAAAAAAGAAGATCTACCGCTGGATGACTTCTGCGTGCACGACCTGCGCCGGACGGCCTCGACGCTGCTGCACGAGGCCGGCTACAACACCGACTGGATCGAAAAGTGCCTCGCGCATGAACAGCGCGGGGTGAGGGCCGTTTACAACAAGGCCGAATATGCGGAGCAGCGGCGCGAGATGCTGCAGGACTGGGCCAACATGGTCGATGGCTGGATTGCCGGGGCCAAGGTCGTGCCGATCGGCCGCGCCGCTTGAAATGGGCGATGGCGGGAGGTCCCGTCATCGTGCCTATGCTTTGTCAGACGACCTCTTCTCTGACATCGAATTCGTCTGCTTCCATCGATGGGATGTCAAAATCAACGACCGTGATTCCAATTTCATCATATGGTGGCCAGCCCTCCTGTTCGCTGAGCTCTCGAACAGATCCGACGCCGTGATATCCATTCATCAGATACATGAGCAAACAGCCTGCTGCGCGTCTGGCGACGGCTTGAATGACGTCTCCATCAGATGCATTGAGGACATGTTTCGCCCCCATCCAGAAGCCGTTTATCTGCTCAGCAACGTCCTGAGTGATCTTGTCTGTGTCGATATCCAGCGTGATGCCGGTGTCTAATCCAGCTTCGAGCCTGAAACGTCTTTTCATCGCCCCCCCCATATCCGAACATACCGGCCGCACCTTCCTCTTCCTCACGTCCGGCTTTTGTTCCGCTGGATTGCATTCCGCCTTCCTGCCTCGCAGCCACGTTTGCACCTCTTCATAGTCCCAGACGACACAGCGCGGGGTGAGGGCGAAGCGGGAAGGGAATTTCCCCTCCAGCTCCATCCGGTAAATGGTCGTGTCCGACAGCGGCACGAGCTTTTTGAGCTCGGCGCGCCGGATGGTTCGTTTGATGGTAGTCATGATTCCCTTTCGTTCATGGTGCAATTCGTTACCGCCCGCCAGCCGTCGATCAATCCGTTTGCGTGCAGATCGCGGATGAAATCGACGAGCTCGGGCATGTTTTCGCGGACAAAGGCGCGGTTCTCGGCAACGCGCTCGATCTCGGCATCAGAAAGCGCCCGTGCCGGCGTGGTGGCCTTGGCAGCTGTTGCCGGCGCCGTGGCGCGGCCTTTGATCGAGGCGTAGGGGTTCATGTGGCTACTGACTTCCGCTCGCCCGTGAGGCGCGCAGCACGCGGCACGTGCGCCACTCGTCCTTATCCTTCTGCTTCGCATCCTCGACTGTCTGCCACTGCATATTGCTCGGCGCATCGTCGCCGCCGGCGCACAGAGGAACGACGTGGTCAACCACATGGCCCGGGCACGGGCCGCGAGGCTTGCCGGTGGCGGGGCAGTGGTTCTCGCGGACAAATGCCGCGCGCTGGGAAGAACTGCGCTCTGTGGCACTGGCCAGCGTGGCCAATGTTGTCAGCAGCGCGATGGTGATGGCTTTTTTCATGCAACCCTCCATTGATAATCAGGGGCGCAGCAGTAGGCGATGCGCACGTTGTCATCGGTTGAAATTCTCATCTTTTCTTTTGCTCCGGAGGATTTGAGAAGGGCAGCGGCACTTTCTCGTACATCCACCTGGCGGTTCGCATCAAAGGACAGAACGTCTCGCCAACTTCCTTTGAGATTGATTTGCAGTTTCATGCGATTCTCCAAAAAACATAAGGCCTATTCGGGACGGGCGAAGCGTCTCTGTGGCGCTCGATCTCGCCGCGCAGCTCCAGCTTTTCCAGCAGATGGGCGACGCTGCGAGGGGTGAAGCCCGTTTCTTCGGCGATCCAGCGGGCGCTGCAGGGCTGCGAGGCGCTGCGGATGGCCTTGAGGATGGCTTTTTTCTTCTCCGCGACCTGTTTTGTCGTCCTCTTCGGTTCAGCAACAGCGGGCCTTTGTGCCGTGATTTTTCCCCACCACGATGGCCGCGTGCATTGATTGATGGCGATGGCGAGCGTGTTCATAGCATCACCGGCCCTTCTGGCATCTTGGCCCAGCAGATGACTGCGTTGATCGGGTAGCCGTCGACGTTGAGCCAGCGGTCGCCGTCGTGGTAGCCCAGCCAGACCGGCTCCTCCTCTTCGTCGTCGATTCGGACGAGCACGGTTTCGTCGGAGTCCGGCATGGCGATGTCGGCGCGATGCCAGACGATCTCTTCTGTGATGGTGCGTGATGGGCTCATCTCCGCACCTCAACTTCCAGCTGATTCATCGCACGTGCCCGGCTCAAGGCGTCGCAGGCGGATTCGTAGGCGCCGACGGACTGGCGCAGCCAGAAGTCGCGGTAGGTCGTGGCGAAGAGGCGCAGGGCTTGCAGCTCTTCGCCGGTGACGCCCATGCGCTGGGTGGCGGCGTAGCGGTCGCGCACGTTCATCAGGACGATGCCGGCGGCGCGGCACATGCCGATGGTTTCCGCATCGCCTTTGCTGGCGGCGGCGAGCAGCAGGCAATCGCGCATGTCGGCGAGCTGGTCGAAATGCTCGGTCGTCGCCCAGCCGCCGGCGAAGGCCTCGACGAACATGCGTTCGCGGGTTTCGAGCGAATCGTTCTGGAGGCCGCGGCTGACCAGCATGGGCGGCGTGGCTGGGCGGATGGTGCGTATATTTCCGCGCTTACGCATGGCTGGACTCCTTTTTCTTGAGCGAGGCCACCAGTGCGGCGCAGGCTGTCAACGGCGATTCAAAACTGATACAGATTTTTGTTGGGCAGCGATTCAAAACTGACACACCCCGGACACTTCATTTGCGCTGATCGCGTTGCCGAGAGGGAGGGGCGAAGGCCCGACCGGAAGGCGGCGCGATCAGCGC
>NZ_SSSR01000057.1 GCF_009469695.1 Propionivibrio limicola | reverse complement strand
AAACGTCTGGAGCATGGTCGCTTCCTCTGGCCGCAAGCCGCCGAAGGGGCCGTGCACCTGACGACGGCGCAGCTTTCCATGCTGCTCGAAGGGATCGACGTAAGCTGTCACCAGCGGTTGTAAATTGACACAGGCCAGCGATTGAAAGTTGATACACCGAACTGAGAAGATCGGCGGTTTTTGAGGCGCCGGTGATCACG
>NZ_SSSR01000056.1 GCF_009469695.1 Propionivibrio limicola | reverse complement strand
CGTGTGCGAAAGTAGGTCACCGCCAGGCTCCCCCTTCCTAAGCCCTCTGCTTAACGCAGAGGGCTTTTTGCATTCAGCGTCCCGAATGGACGATCTTCTGTAAGCGTTCTGCCAACGCCGTCTTGAAATTGAAACCGTAAGCGTTCTGCCAACGCCGTCTTGAAATTGAAACCGGAATCAGGCTGAAGCGTTGTCAGGCGAGGCGATCTGCGTTGCCACGGCCCAAGGCAGGAG
>NZ_SSSR01000055.1 GCF_009469695.1 Propionivibrio limicola | reverse complement strand
GGGCTGGTTGTTCTTGACCGCGAGCACATAGTCAGCTTCCTTGTTACGGATGGCCTGGGCAATGTTGGCATGTGTTCCCATGGCGTCGATCGTGACAATTGTCAACGGCGATTCAAAACTGATACAGATTTTTGTTGGGCAGCGATTCAAAACTGACACACCCCGGACACTTCATTTGCGCTGATCGCGTTGCCGAGAGGGAGGGGCGAAGGCCCGACCGGAAGGCGGCGCGATCAGCGC
>NZ_SSSR01000054.1 GCF_009469695.1 Propionivibrio limicola | reverse complement strand
CCCGCTATCGAATCAGACAGACACCCCAGCGGCGTCTGCTAAATCCAGCTTCGACGATCAGTCACATCGGCTCAAGACGGCGTTGGCAGAACGCTTACGCTAAATCCAGCTTCGACGATCAGTCACATCGGCTCAAGACGGCGTTGGCAGAACGCTTACAGAACGCTTACTACGCGGATGCAAGAAGATCGTCCATTCGGGACGCTGAATGCAAAAAGCCCTCTGCGTTAAGCAGAGGGCTTAGGAAGGGGGAGCCTGGCGGTGACCTACTTTCGCACACG
>NZ_SSSR01000053.1 GCF_009469695.1 Propionivibrio limicola | reverse complement strand
GAACTAACTACTCATCACCACTTCTTCATCCGCTTCGTTTCGCGTCGCGTCAGAAGCGAAGGCGTGCATTCTACAGAAACTAACAAGAATGTCAACACCTAATAAAACAAACTTACTCAACCGCCTTATTTCTCGGTTGCACCCACGCCACAATAGATATGCAGCAAAAACACAGCCGAAAAACAAAGCCCTCTGCGTTAAGCAGAGGGCTTAGGAAGGGGGAGCCTGGCGGTGACCTACTTTCGCACACGAGCTGTGCACTATCATCGGCGCGACTTCGTTT
>NZ_SSSR01000052.1 GCF_009469695.1 Propionivibrio limicola | reverse complement strand
CGTTCGTGATCACCGGCGCCTCAAAAACCGCCGATCTTCTCAGTTCGGTGTATCAACTTTCAATCGCTGGCCTGTGTCAATTTACAACCGCTGGTGACAGCACTGGCTGGTATCCGGCGTCGACTGGCAACGATTGAATGCCCCGCCGCCGGCGCACTGGCGCGTATGAGTAAAATCTGCTCAAAGACTTCAGGGCAATCGCATCAAACCTACCCGAGTCCAAGGATGGACTCCCGGTAGGCATCAGAGGAGGCGGCGAGGATTCTGCGCGTATGAATGCCAGCCTTTC
>NZ_SSSR01000051.1 GCF_009469695.1 Propionivibrio limicola | reverse complement strand
GTCGATCCCTTCGAGCAGCATGGAAAGCTGCGCCGTCGTCAGGTGCACGGCCCCTTCGGCGGCTTGCGGCCAGAGGAAGCGACCATGCTCCAGACGTTTGGCGAAGAGACAGAATCCGTCGCCATCCCACCAGAGCAGTTTGATGAGATCGCCGCGCCGGCCCCGGAAGACGAAGACGTGGCCGCCGAAGGGATCAGCGCCCAGTTTCTCCTGGACCATCGCGGCCAGCCCATCGAATCCCCGGCGCATGTCGGTCATTCCGGCCGCGAGCCAGATGCGCGTTCCGCTGGG
>NZ_SSSR01000050.1 GCF_009469695.1 Propionivibrio limicola | reverse complement strand
AACGCGTAACGCAGGACAACGTTGCCGAAAACCATCACGATCATCGCGACCAGAAACAGCGCGGCGAGGATTTTCAGCAGGTGGAACAACATATCTGCAAGCTTGTTCATGAATTTTCCTTGCTTGGTAAACCGAAGTTTTACTTGTGGACGAAGTACTTCTCGGCGTAAGCCTTGGCCGTTTCGAGGCAGCGGAAGGCGTGTTCGGCATAGCCGAATTCCTTGGCGCGGGCGTTGTGCGGTAGTTCGATCGAGTAGATCTGCTTCGGCATGGCGTTGATGATGTCAGCGACCGGGATGCCACCTTCG
>NZ_SSSR01000004.1 GCF_009469695.1 Propionivibrio limicola | reverse complement strand
GAAAGGCTGGCATTCATACGCGCAGAATCCTCGCCGCCTCCTCTGATGCCTACCGGGAGTCCATCCTTGGACTCGGGTAGGTTTGATGCGATTGCCCTGCGCATCCAATACCGAGTATGCGGAAAAACAGGAAAAGCCAATGAAACCCCATAAAACCCATCTCGCCATCGGGTGAAACACGGTTCACCCGGCGGCCGGTTTTTCGCCGCTCAGAACGATCATTCCTCTCAACGGTAGGCCGCCGGGGAGAAGTCGCTCCACGATGCGCGCGGTGTTTGTACCCGAGGGGAGATAAATCGCGCTGCGCGTGCGAATGTTCTCAACAGGAAGCCCCTTGAGACTGTCTCGAAACTCGGCAGGCGATAACCAGAGTGCGCCGCGATACGTACCGCTACCCCCATGGCGACCCTTGTCGAGCCATAACAGGCTGTGTCGGTTCAACAGGCCGATGGCAAAACGCTTGCGCGTCACCCGCACAATCTCCGACACCGCCTTCTGCCAGTCGGCGGTGAAACACAAGGCCGCAACCGAAAGCACGTAATCGAAACTGTTGTCGGCAAATGGCAAAGCAAGCGCATCGGCCTGCAGGTAGGTTGAGCGAGGATCGTGGCCGCTCGCGAACGCGAGAAATTCCGGATCGAGGTCGAGCCCTGTCACTTGCAGGTTTGGCAGAGCGGCCAGTCGGCGTGTAAACCAGCCGGTTCAGCAGCCGACATCGAGTATCCGACCTTCCGAAGGAGAGGCCAGTTCACTCAACATCAGGCGGTACTCGGTCTCACCGATCCAGTTCCCTCGCGGGCTGTCGTACCAAGCGTCGTAGTTGGCGGGAATCAAAGCGAAGCAGCGCCTGTACAAGGTTTCAGAATGAGATCACCTTGTCGCTATCGACGACCCATTCGGCCAGCGCCGGCATGGTGGATTTTTCAGCGCCCTCGAAATACGGGTGGTTCTTGTAGATGCCGCAGCGGGCCATGCAGGTTCCGCATACTTTGACGGGTACACCGCGAGCCATCAAAGCTTTGAGCATTTGCGAAAGGTCCTGATCGTAGCCTTCGGGTGGCCGGCAAACGTCACGCGCCATATCGACCGCATCGTTCATCAGGAAGATTCTGATCTCGCTTCCAGCATCGAGCAGCTTGTCCGCCAGACGCAGTCCGTTCCAGGTAACGTCGGTGTTGTCGTACGGTTCACGGTTGAAAATGATCAGGGTTTTCATTGCGGCTCCTTTTGAGAGACATCGTTCGGGGATGTGAACAATTCTTCAAGACGGTCAAAGAGGCCATCGTTTTCCTGGCGCCGGAGAATGCTTTTTACGTCGTACAGTTTTTCGATTTGCCTGATCATCTGCGGCAAGCGACCGTCTTCATCGACCAGCAGCCAGATGCGACTGATATCGCCATTGCCAACCGGCAGACAAAGGATGCCTTCGACGTTGAAGGCGCGACGGGAAAACAGGCCGACAACATGCGACATGACGCCGGGGTGGTTATTCACCGTCAGTTCGAGGACAGTTCGCTTCGGGCTTACGGAGTTCATGTCAGGCTCCGATCATTTCACGGTTGGCTGCGCCGGGAGGAACGATCGGGCAAACCAGTTGCTGCACGTCGATGCTGCAATGGATCAGGCAAGGGCCGCGTTGTTTGATGGCCTCGGCCAGCGCGGCACGCGGATCGTCTGCCGTATCGAGGTCGATGGCGCGAATGCCGCACGCCCTGGCGAGGGCGACAAAATCCGGAACATGCGTAAACAGCGAGGCAAATCGGCGCGCACCGTAGAACATCGTTTGCTGTTGATGCACCAGCCCAAGGGCCGCATTGTTCATCAGCACGATTTTCAGATTGACGTTCTCCTGCGCCGCCGTCACCAGTTCCTGGATGTTCATCAGCAACGAGCCATCGCCCGAAAAACAGACGACGGTGTTGTCCGGTTCGGCCAACGCAGCGCCGAGCGCTGTTGGCAGGCCGAAGCCCATCGTGCCCAGGCCACCGGAAGTCAGCCAGCGGCGCGGCTTGTGATGGGGGTAGGCTTGGGCCGCCCACATCTGATGCTGCCCAACATCGGTGGCGAGGATGGCGTTGTCGTCTAGGCATGCCGCCACGGCGCGAACCAATCCGTAATGCGTGCGGGGATCGTCGGCGCCGGGCAGGCGAAGCGGCCAATCCGTTTTCAGCTGCCGGATGTGTGACAGCCAGTCCGGTCGATCCTGTGGCTTGAGTTGGGCTTGCAAGCGTCGCAAAACGGTTTCGACATCGCCGCTGATGGCGATGTGGCTGGCGCGCAGCTTGTTGAGTTCGGCTGGATCGATATCGATGTGGATAATTCGGGCCTGCGGGCAGAATTCGGCCAGTTTGCCTGTGGCGCGGTCGTCGAACCGGGCGCCGACGACGATCAGCAAGTCGCTTTCGTCCATGGCCATGTTGGCACAGGGAGCGCCGTGCATCCCCAGCATGCCCAGGGACAACGGATGTTCGACCGGCAGCGCGCCGAGTGCCATGAGCGTCGTAACGGTCGGCAAACCGCCTTGTTCGGCAAAGGCACGCGCGGTTTCGGCGGCGCCGGAATGGATGACACCGCCGCCCAGATAGAGGACGGGACGTCTGGCTTCAGCGATCATCCGTGCGGCAGTCTGCAACAACGCGTCATCCACAGCGGGTAAGGCATCAGCTTTTCCCGGTTCGGGCCATGTGGCGACGTCCACCTTCTCCAGTTGCACGTCGCGGGGAATGTCGACCAACACCGGCCCAGGCCTGCCGGAAACAGCGATCCGGAAAGCCTCCGGCAGGATTTTCAGCAAATCGGCGGCGGAGTTAACCAGAAAATTGTGTTTCGTGATCGGCAGGCTCATGCCGTACGTATCGACTTCCTGAAAGGCGTCGGTACCGATCAGGCTGCGCGACACCTGGCCGGTAATGGCGACGACCGGGATCGAGTCGAGCTTTGCGTCGGCAATCGCGGTCAGCAGGTTGGTAGTGCCGGGGCCGGACGTGGCGAAACAGACAGCCGGCTGGCCGCTGGCGCGTGCCATGCCTTGCGCGATAAAACCGGCGCCCTGTTCATGTCGCGGCAGGACATGCCGGATTTGCGTCGAATGCCCCAAGGCATCGTACAAGGGAAGGTTGGCGCTCCCGGGGATGCCGGCGATCACACGGATTCCCTGGCGCTCAAGCAGGCGGACGACAACTTCAGCGCCGGTAAGGATTTCAGTTGCAGACATCGGAGTCTCCACGAAAAATATTTATTTGCTACGAGAAGCCTCGACAGGCAAGCCGGCTGCTTTCCATTCGCTGATCCCTTCGGGAATCTTGCGGGCCCGGTAGCCTTTTGCTGCCAGCACTTTCACGGCCTCGTCGGAGAGCAGACAGAACGGCCCCCGGCAGTAGGCGACGATCTCGACGTCGGACGGCAACTCGGCGAGGCGTTGCTCGATCTCGGCGACCGGCATCGAGCGGGCGAAGGGAAGGTGAGCGGCTTCGTATTCCGCCGCGGGACGCACATCGATGACGAATACCTCGCCGCGCCCCGCCTGTTCCAGAAGCTCCTCGCGGCTGACGGCAGAGAGCGTGGCCGGATCGGCCACGATTTTCCCGAGTGCCATTTTCAGTTCCAGCAAATGTTCTTCGGCGACCTGGCGCAGACTTACCAACAGCCCGGCAATGTCGCTACCGGCCAACTGATAGACGATGTATTTGCCGTCGCGGCGGACCGTCACCAGCCGCGCCTCTCTGAGCACTCGCAAGTGAGAGCTGGTGAGCTTAATGTCGATGGACAACTCGCTCGTCAGCGTTTCGACAGTTTTTTCACCGTGAGCCAGCAACTCCAGCAGTTCCAGCCGCTTTGGGCTGGATACGGCCTTGCCGATTCGGGCAACCTGTTCGTAAAGAATGTCTTTCAGTAATCGATTGTTCATGCTAACACTCTAACGATTGTACGAATATTTAACAAGGCAAGATTGCCTCCTTGCCATAATTCGCGTGAATACTCACTTGCTACGATTGATCGTACAGCCAGACGAAAGGGCTACATCTGAGCTGCTCTGTTGCGAATGTTTCAACTGCTTTGACGCATTGCAATTTTTTGGTGCGCCGCCTGACACGGGATCTCTAATAAACGGCGTGCAGGCGGCTTCCGAAAAAACGGATCAACTATCCATGGACTGGAGAAAATCCGTACCGAAAACGAGGGTTTTTGCCTCGTCCGTTTCGTGACTGAGTTTTTCTGCAATCGCATTGGCGGCTTCGTTCGTTTCACAAACCCACTCGTTCTTTACGAGGCAGGTCGCCAGTTTCCCGGAAGGAAGACGGGCTATTACGCCGAACGTATCGTCGTCCATTCCATCCTTTTTGAAGGTAACTATCCCATGCTCTGCAATCTTGCCGAGCAAGTTCTGGTATGCCTCGGGGCTGGGGCACTGCTTTTTCAGGGACTCGGGCGTTTCACACAAATCTTCCACGAGCGCCGCAAAAAACGATTTCTCCGGTACGGCGACCGCATTCAACGAGCCGATGCACATCTGACCTGCGACATTCTTCGTGGACATGGCCATCTCCTTTCATGTTTGTGCTGCTGTTGGTTTACTTCAATATAGACTTTTTGCATGCTTTCCCGGCTTGACACAGGATGATTTTTCGTACGATTTTGCAAGCTTTGCGATCGAAATCCTTGTCCTCACGCCGCACCAAGGCGGCGCGAGGATTTTCAGCTAAAACTTCAAGCCAGATCGAAACGGTCTGCGTTCATGACCTTCGTCCATGCCGCAACGAAGTCCTGCACGAACTTTTCCTTATTGTCGTCCTGCGCATAGACCTCGGCATAGGCACGAAGAACCGAATTCGAGCCGAAGACGAGATCGACGCGGGTTGCGGTCCATTTAACTACGCCGGTTTTGCGGTCACAGATTTCGTAGAGGTTTCGCCCGGCCGGTTTCCAGGTGTAGGCCATGTCCGTCAGGTTGACGAAGAAGTCGTTGGTCAGCACGCCTTCCTGATCGGTAAAGACGCCGTGCCTGGTGCCGCCATGGTTGGTGCCCAATACCCGCATGCCGCCAACCAGCGCCGTCATCTCATGTGCGGTCAGGCCCATCAGTTGGGTGCGGTCGAGCAGCAACTCCTCGGCGCTGACGACGTAGTCTTTCTTCATCCAGTTGCGATAGCCGTCGGCCAAGGGCTCCAATACAGCGAACGAGTCGACATCCGTCATTTCCTGCGTGGCATCGCCGCGGCCCGGCGCGAAGGGTGCCGTTACCGCAAAACCTGCCGCCTTGGCGGCCTGTTCGACGCCGACATTGCCCGCCAGGACGATGACATCGGCGACGCTGGCGCCGGTTTCTGCGGCAATCTTTTCCAGCACGGTGAACACTTTGGCCAAACGTTGCGGCTCATTGCCTTCCCAGCCTTTTTGCGGCGCCAGACGAATGCGTGCACCGTTGGCCCCGCCGCGCTTGTCCGAGCCCCGGTAGGTGCGGGCGCTGTCCCAAGCGGTGGAAACCATCTCGCTGACCGAGAGGCCGCTGGCGGCGATCTTTGCCTTGACGGCCGCGACGTCGTAATCCTTGCGGCCGGCAGGGACCGGGTCCTGCCAGATCAAGTCTTCCTGCGGCACATCCGGGCCAATGTAACGGGCCTTCGGCCCCATGTCGCGGTGGGTCAGCTTGAACCAAGCACGGGCGAAAACTTCCGAGAAATAGGCCGGATCGCTGTGGAAGCGTTCGGCGATCTTGCGATACTCGGGATCGAACTTCAGGGCCATGTCGGCGTCGGTCATGATCGGCTTGCGGCGAATCGACGGATCCTCGACGTCAACCGGCATGTCTTCTTCCTTGATGGCGACCGGCTCCCATTGCGAGGCACCGGCCGGAGACTTTTGTAGCCACCAGTCGTGCTTGAAGAGCATGTCGAAATAGCCGTTGTCCCATTTTGTCGGATGAGCCGTCCATGCGCCTTCGATGCCGCTGGTCACCGTGTCGCGGCCAATGCCACGGCTGGTATGGTTTATCCAGCCCAGCCCCTGTTCTTCGAGTTCCGCGCCTTCCGGAGCCGGGCCGAGGTTAGCGGCATTGCCATTGCCGTGGCACTTGCCGACGGTATGACCGCCAGCGGTCAAGGCCACCGTTTCCTCGTCGTTCATCGCCATGCGGGCGAAAGTGACGCGCATGTCCTTGGCCGTTTTGAACGGGTCGGGCTTGCCGTCCACGCCTTCCGGATTCACGTAGATCAGGCCCATCATCACGGCGGCCAGCGGGTTTTCCAGATCGCGCTCGCCGGAGTAACGGCTGCCTTCAGCGCTACTGGGGGCGAGCCACTCCTTTTCGGAGCCCCAGTAAGTATCTTTTTCGGGGTGCCAGATGTCTTCCCGGCCGAAGCCGAAACCGAAGGTTTTGAGCCCCATCGACTCGTAGGCTATGGTGCCGGCGAGGATGATCAAGTCAGCCCAGCTGATCTTGTTGCCGTACTTTTTCTTGATCGGCCAGAGCAGGCGACGGGCTTTGTCGAGGTTGACGTTGTCGGGCCAGGAGTTCAGCGGCGCGAAGCGCTGGTTGCCCCTGCCGCCACCGCCACGGCCATCGGCAATGCGGTAGGTGCCGGCCGAGTGCCAGGCCATGCGGATCATCAGGCCGCCGTAGTGGCCCCAGTCGGCGGGCCACCATTCCTGGCTGTCGGTCATCAAAGCCTTGAGATCGTTTTTCAGGGCTTCGACATCGAGTTTTTTGAGCTCTGCCCGGTAGTTGAAAGAGGAGCCCATCGGGTTCGTCTTGCTGTCGTGCTGGTGCAGGATGTCGAGGTTCAGCGCCTTCGGCCACCAATCCATGCTCGACATGTTCGCCGAAGTGACGCCACCGTGCATGACAGGGCATTTGCCGCCGGAATTTTCGTGACTATTTGCCATTTTCCCCTCCTGGTTGTTTTTCGCTTTGTGAAATGGAAACTTATTCAGTTTAGGAAGAGCAAATATCGATGTCCATACTGAATGAACTTTAGAAATATGTCATTCATTTCCGGCCATTTCTTTCCGCTTCCCCGGATGAGGGGGCAAGGAGTAAAGCTGATGCTTCACCATGTTTGTATAAGCGGCGAGCAGCCCGATTTGTGCGAGGACGAGCAGGGCCGTCAACCATGGAACGAGACTGGCCAGTTCCGGCACGACAGGGAGCAGTCCTCGGTGAATCAGGAACATCAGCGTGACGACCAGTCCGACACCCGGACAGACCAGCGCAAAGGATAGGGGCGTGGGGCCGTTGCTCAGTGCTTTCCAGAGCATCCGGTTACGCAGCAGGATCGACGCACCAAAGAGCACGAACATCAACTGGACGTTCAGAACGCTCAGGAATCCGAGCAGGATGACGATCGGCGGGATGTCGGCATTGAAATGGTGCTGCAGCATCATGGCCAGCCGGTAGCCTGCGATGCCCAATACCGTCGAAATGGGGACACCGACCATCAAGGTCTGGCTCGAATCGTCGGAAGCACCCTGCGCAAACAGGGCGCGCATGCTCATCAGCACGTAAACCAGCGCGGCCAGAACGGCCATCACCAGAAATACCCAGCAAAGCGCGGTGGCGATCAGCGAGGTTGCCAACGTTTTTGACATGGCGGCGGGGCCGGAGGATCCTACTGAAATCATCGCCAGCGCGAACGGCGCCATCATCATGCCGAGATTGTTATTTTTCTCGCACTGGAAGCCACCTCGGGTGAGTTGCTCGCCGAGAATGCTCGTCTGCAAGCGCAGTGCGCTGAATCCCAGGACGGCGAATGCGGCGATGGCCCACGGAAAGATGCGCTCGATGACTGACCAGAAGCCGGGAATGAGCAGCAAGGCGGCGACAAATCCGGCATTCATGCTCATCGCCAGCGTCAGCGGCCACGCCATGCGCTGGAAAGTCGCGTTCGACTGCAGGAGCTCCTGGTAAGCCGGTGTGCGCTGAAAAATCCGGTACTCGCGCACGTTCCAGAGCAGCAACAGGACGTGGAGAACGATCAGTGCGAGCGTTGCCAGCCATGCCGTGCCGATCCCGATTCTGGCGAGCGAGTCGGCGCCATCCCAGAAAATCCGGAGGCTATCCCATGTCGGCACGGGGCTATCCGGATGCGGCGTAAGAAACATGAGGTGAAGATAAAACGCCACCGCCATGCCTCCGGCGCCCAGTGCGGCAAGCAGATAGAGCGGGCTGTAACGTTCTGCCAGATGCGTCTTGAAAAGCATGATCGCTCCGTCCGAAAGGCGTGCCCGGAGGCCGTTGTTGAACCGCTATGTCAATCTCAGGTCAGGCTCGAATCGATCCACTGCATGAGGCTGGACAGACTCATGGCCCCGCTGTGCTGGCGCAGCATCTTGCCGTTGCGGAAAATCATCAACGTCGGGATGCTGCGAATTCCGAAACGCGTGGCCAGCTCCGGCTCTTCTTCGGTGTTGAGCTTGGCGACACACACCGATGTCTGCAATGCTTTCGCTGCTTCGGCAATAACGGGAGACATCATCCGGCAGGGGCCGCACCATGGCGCCCAGAAATCGACGAGAACCGGGCAGTCGTTCTTATCGATGTACAGATCGAAGTTTTTCCGCTTCAATTCAAGTACTTCGCCGGTCAGCAGCGGTTTCTTGCAGGAACCGCAGATCGGATGATCGCTGAGCTTTTCGGTTGAAACCCGATTGACTGTTTCGCAGTGCGGGCAGACGCGATTTTGCGTGTCGTTCATGAAGGTCTCCTGTGTTTCCAGCCAAAATCGAGTGATAGTCATGGGGGGGCGCAGTGACCACTCCGTCGCTTTGTCCCCGCCATGACGCTATCGCCTGGTCAGCTGAGAATTTCTTCCAGCGTGATGTAATCGCCGACATGCCCGGCCATTTTTTCGGCGTCGGTGTTCACTGGGAGTGTTTTCTTCCCAGGGCGCCATCCGGCCGGGCAAACTTCGCCCGTTTTCGTTGCGTACTGCCAGGCTTCGACCTGACGCAGGAATTCATTCACGTTGCGGCCGACGGAATCGGCCTGAACCTCTTGCGCGACGCAAATCTGGTCAGGATTGAAGAGGAAACGTCCCCGCAGGGCAACGCCTTCTTCCTCGACAAGCACGCCGAATGCGCGACTGACTTGCTGGTTCGAGTCGGCGCCCATCATCAGCTTCAGTCCTTTCAGGATGGGCTCGGTTTCGGCAAACCGCTTGTGGGAGAACTTTGAATCGACCGAGACGGCCAGAATTTCCACGCCGAGCTTCTGGAACTCGTCGTATTTCGCGTTCATCGCGGCGATTTCGGTGGGGCAGACAAAGGTGAAGTCGGCCGGATAGAAGCATACGACCGACCATTTTCCCTTGTAGTCGTCGCTGGAAACCGTCGTGAAATGCCCGGTCTTGGCGTCGTAGGCGTCCATCGTGAATTGCGGCATTTCCCTGCGAACCATGGTTGAGCTCATCGTTTCTTTCTCCTTTGTTGGTTGGTTTTCCCGGCTTTCCTCGACGGGGGACTTTTTGATCGGTTTTAGTCCTGTATCACATCCCACAGCCTTTACCTCCTCGTTAAAATCGAAACATTCAGCAGACGAACTATTCATTCATGCCGTCATAATTCGCGCCCAGATCGGCTTGCCACGGACGCCATCTCTCCAGCGCGACGAGCACGATCACAAGCACGATGGCGAATCCGAAGGCCAGCACCCAGAAGGGAACGTCGGTGACCGTGTCGAGCGTGAGTTTCCCCGGTCCGCCGGAGAGCAGAATCGGCTTTAACGTCGGCTCGAGATAGCTGAACGTCAGCGCGCCGGCGAGACCGCCAAGGAGAACGAGCCAGGAATCCTTGTAGCCCGCACCGATCTGGGCGAGCACGGTGCCGGGGCAACCGCCCGCAAGCGTGATGCCCGCGCCAAGCATCAGTCCGCCGAAAATATTGGCGCCGTACAGCAGCGCCTTGGGATGCAGTTTCCCGCCAAAAAAGCCGTGCATGAGGCCGATGACCACGAGGCCGGTAATCACGGCGGTCAGGAAAACCTTGAGCATCGTGAAATTGCGCAACTGCATCTGGCCGACGATCATGCCGGGCTCAAAGACGCGGGATTTTTCAAGGGCAAAGCCGAAGACGATGCCCATCAACAGCCCGATAATGATGGCGTTCAGGACTGACATGGTCGTTCTCCTCAGATTTTGCGCAGAAACAGGGCGACGATCATTCCACCGGCAAACATGCAGCCGACGGTGACGAACGAGCTGAGCGCCAGTTGAGCGAGGCCGGAGATGCCATGGCCGCTCGTGCAGCCATCGGCGATGCGGGCGCCCATGAGTAGCAGAAAGCCGCTAATGAAAGCCAGTACCATGCGGACACTCAAGGAACCCGTGCCGAGCGCCTTCGACCAAACCGGCGAAACACTCGGGCGCTGCATCCCGGAAAGGCGCGACGAGAAGAAGGCGCCCACCGCGATCCCGATCACCAACGCGACCTGCCACCAGTTCTTTGCGCCCGACAGATGCTTGGCGACGTAATCGATTTGCGTGATGACGGGATCGGCAACGCTGGCCAGCGTGCCAGCCGCCGTCACGTACGACGAAGACGTTCCCAGGGCCGTGTTGATGAGCAGGAAAGCCGGAATCTGAAGCAGTCCGATCAACACCCCGGCAACGTAGGGCGACCACGCTTTATCCGATAGTTTCATGATGTTCCTCCTTCAGGTGGGCGATGCGGTCAGTTGTAGTCAATCCTCACGGATTCGGCAATTTCGCGGGCGAACGCGGATCGACGCTGCCTTTCAATCCGCCGTTGAAACTCGCCACGTTGAAGCCGTTTTGCTTGAGGACACGCGCGGCGAAATAGCTCATCTTGCCGAACGCGCAGAGGGTGACAACCGGCCGTGTGCGATCCAGTTTGTCGAGGCTCGAGCGCAGCATCGGGAAAGGAATGTTGATGATCTTGCCCGGCGCCGGGAACGCGTCAGCGAGCGGCTTGCCGCGCACATCGACGACTTGCACGGCCGGATCATCCGGCAGCGTTTCGATGTGTTCGACCAGCCCGTCCCGACGGTTGCAGGCGGCGAAGCCGGCGAGGTTGATCGCGTCCTTGGCGGCCCCGAACGGCGGCGCATACGCCAGTTCCAGATGGCACAGGTCGTCGACGGTCATGCCGGCGACGATGGCCGTGGACAGCACGTCGAGGCGCTTGTCGATGCCCTCAAAACCGTTCGCCTGGGCGCCGAGCAAACGGCCGCTTTCCGGATCCCAGCAGATTTTGAGCGTCATCGGCTTGGCGCCGGGGTAATAGGTGGCGTGATGGCTGTCATTGACGGTCACCGCTTCAAACGGAATCCCGGCGGCGGCCAGCCGCTTCTCGCTCCAGCCGGTAATGCCGGCGACGGCCTCGAAGGCGCGGACGATGCCGGTACCGATCGATCCCGGGTAGGGGCGAACCTTGTCCGGCATGAATATGTGATCAGCCGCGACACGCCCTTGCCGGTTGGCGGGGCCACCCATCGGCACGGCCGTCTTGCTACCCAGAATGACGCGGTCGAGCGTTTCGATGACATCCCCCGCCGCGTAGATGTCGGGGTCGGAAGTGCGCTGGAAGCCGTCGACGACGATATGCCCGCGCGGGCCAAGTTGCAGCCCGGCATCCTTTGCCAGTTCGCTGTCCGGCTTGACGCCGATCGACAGAATGACCAGATCGGCCTCCAGAACGGCGCCGGAATTCAGGTGGCACCGGACGTGGTCGCTATCGCCAGTGAAGCGCTCGATCCCGTCGCCGAGATGCAGCCCGATGCCGTTGTGGCGCAATTCGCTTTCCAGCAACGCCGCCATTGGCGCATCCAGCGGCGGCATGACCTGTGGCTGCAGTTCGACGAGTTGAACGGTCAGCCCCTTGCGTTGCAACTGTTCCGTCATTTCGAGACCGATGAAGCCGGCGCCGATCACGACCGCGCGCATGCCTTCTTCGGTTGCAGCCATGATGCGATCCATGTCCTGCAGGTTGCGCAGGGTGAAAATCCGCGGGTCGCCGATGCCCGGCATATTCGGGCGCAGCGGCGAAGCGCCGGGGGCGAGCATCAGCTTGTCGTATGCCATCCATTCGTCGGCACCGGTTTCCAAGTTCCTGATGCGCACGCGTTTGGCCGCCCGATCGATCTCGACGGCTTCGCTGTTCGTGCGAACGTCGAGGTTCAGCAAGCCCTTCAATGATTCGGCAGTCTGAACCGCGAGTACGTCGCGGGTCGGAATCTCCCCGCCGATGTGGTAGGGCAGGCCGCAGTTGGCGAAGGAAACATCCGGGCCGCGTTCGATGATCGTAATTTGCGCGGCTTCGTTGAGGCGCCGCGCACGTGCAGCAAAGGAAGCCCCGGCGGCTACGCCACCGACGACGAGGATGTTCATTGGGGTCACTGAATTTCTCCGAAGATGAAGATGGAAATTGAGGGTAAAGAAGGGCTCCGCGGTTCGCCCGCAGGGCGATCACGCGGCCAATAACGGAAAACGCTTATTTTTTGGTCGGGCAGGTGTTGATCCCGAGCAGCGGATACAACGGGCACCAGCCCAGCAGACCGGTCAGCAGCGGCACGGCGCCGATGTAGCCCCAGACGGGCAGGAAGCCGGCGACGGTAGCGCCGATCAGGCCCGCGCCAACGACGATGCGAAGTACTTTGTCGATACCGCCAACGTTGCTTTTCATGATGCGCCTCCTGTTTATGCCACGTGTGAAAGTGGTTTCATTGTAGGAAACGAAAATGGCTGTGTATGTGACCTGGGTTACATAGCCGCGAGGCTTTGCAGTCCGGCGCGGTCGGTGATTCTGACCTGCTCGCGGGCGAGCGACACGAGGCCCTGAGCGGCAAAGCCTTTCAGCAGGCGGCTGACGATTTCACGCACGCTGCCAAGGTCGTCCGCCAGCTGCTGATGCGTGATGTGCAGCACGGCTTCGTCGCTGACGAGAAGACGCTTCGCCAGCCGCTGATCAAGCCGGGCGAAGGCAACTTCGTCGACGAGTTGCATCAGATCGCCGATGCGTTCGGCGAACAGGTGGAAGACAAAATCGCGGAAAGCCGGATATTCGAGCAGGAGGCGGGAAAAGTCGGGTACCAGCAAAACGATCAGCACCAGCGGCGTCTCGGCGATGCCCCGCGCGTTGTAGTCGCTCTTGCCGAGCAGGCAACTGGAGGAAATGATGCACGAACTTCCCGGTGTGACGCGGTAGAGCATCAGTTCACGGCCGCTGTTCGACAGCTTGACGACCTTGATGCTGCCTTCCAGCAACAGGGGAAATCCCATGCAGGGTTGATGTTCGCCGAACAGCTGCACACCGGCCGGCACGTTCATGATGGCTGCCGATTGCAATAAAGTTTCCAGGTCCTTTTCGGCCAGACTGGCCAGCACGGGATACAAGTCCAGCAGTTGCTTGCACTGAACCGGCGATAGTGGCGGTTGCGTTGTGTTATCGGTCATGCGCGGCCTCAGTTTTTCTCGGCGATCATCAGGAACACCGGATATTCCCGCTCCGGGCTGCCTTTTCTGATCGTGAATACGGTCGAAAACCGGATGTTGCGGAAGCCAGCCGCCCCGGCGCGCCGCGCCAGGTCATCGCGGTCGAATCCCTTGTGACCATGGAATTCGTAGCTGTGGAATGAGCCGTCTTCGCTGTCGAGGTCGGCGATGCACAAGTAGCCCGAAGGAGCGAGTAGGGCGTGAAGATCGCGCAGGATGGCATCGGTGCCGGGGATGTGGTGGAACGTCATCAGCGAATAGGTGATGTCAAACCGCTCATCCGGTAACGGGTCGGTGGTCAGGTCGAGTTGCACCGACGCCATGTTCTTGCAGCCGGTCGCGGCAATTTTTTCGCGCAGCACCTCAAGCATGCCGGTCGAGCTGTCGGCCAAGGTTATGTGCTGCAAATGCTCTTGCAGGCAAAAACTCAGCAGGCCGGTGCCGCAGCCGTATTCGAAGCCGCGCATTCCTTCAGTGGGCCGGACATTGGCGAGAATGGCATCGGCGACTGCTTGTGCGCGAGCCGTTTTCATCGGATCGGCGTCCCAGAGTTTGGCGCGTTCGTCGAAGCTTGGTGTTGAAGTTGATGTGTTCATGGTCGCTGTAGCCGCTATTGGAATCGGGAGGTTTGCATGCCTGGCTTATGGAGCCTTCTGTTCCGCCGTCTTGCGCCTTTCTTCGATTTCGCTCTGGCGCAGAATGCTGGCCGGAACGCCTGCGACGCTCCAGTTTTCCGGTGAAACCGGAACGACCCCGCCGCGCACGCTCTCCCTTGGTACGTCAAGCATCTCGACAATGATGTCGGTAAAAGTTCGCAACAGATGCTGCCGATCTTCAAGCGAACGACCTTCCAGAACCATGAACGAAAAATAGGGGGCGGCCACCGCGCCATCGCTGACAAATTTGCCGCCGACGCAGTAGAAGTCGGGCTTATGCTCGGTGACAAAGACACGAACCCGGTCGACCGGGCAGCGTAGTCCCGCTGCGAACGCCTCACTGCAACGGAGCAAGAGCTTTTGTATTGTGGCGGCGTCAAAGCGATCTTGAACAAGATGAATGTTGAGAATGGGCATGATGGTCTCCCCAATTTGTCGGGTTTTAGATGGTGGTGTTGGTTTGAGACGAAAATCAATATTCTATTATTAGCATAAGCCAATTTTGGCTGTGCCAAAAAAAACATCATGAAAAGCAAATCGCTCCCCGATCCGCGTGGTGGTATTTCCCCGCGTGGGTGGTCTGGGATTCTTGTGAGATGAACCACCATGCGTAAAGTCGTTTGCCTCTTGTTCCTGTGTCTGTTGCATTTACTGGCCTTCGCTGCCGATCCGCCTGCAGACGTGCCAAGGTCGGTGCCTGTCCATTTGTTCTGGTCCAAGCAATGCCCGCATTGTCTCGACGCCCGGCCGCCGATTCTCGATCTGGCGAAGCGGTATCCTTGGATCGAACTGTACGACTACGAACTCAGCGAATATCCGGAGAACGTCCGGCGCTTCGTTGAATTGGCCGAACAGGTCGGTCAGAAGGCGCAGGCGGTGCCGTCACTGATTTACTGCGGGACGATGGAAACCGGATTCGATGCGACGCCGGCGGGTGTGAGCGCTTTCGTTGCCCGACTCGAACGATGTCGAAAGCAGGGGAGTGAGGATAATGTCGCACGCCAAAGCATCGACGGCTTCAAATTGCCGCTACTTGGCGCCATCGATCCCGCCCGCCTTTCCCTGCCGCTGCTGACAATTTTGCTGGCCACCCTCGACGCGTTCAATCCGTGCGCGTTTTTCGTCCTCCTCTTCCTGCTCTCGCTGTTGGTGCATCAGCAGAATGGGCGGCGCATGCTGGTTATCGGCGGCATCTTCGTCGCGTTTTCCGGGGGAATGTATTTCGCCTTCATGGCCGCCTGGCTCAATCTCTTTCTGCTGCTCGGCAGCCTGCCCTGGGTGACGGCTGTGGCCGGACTGCTGGCGCTGGTGATGGGCGCCATCAACATCAAGGACTTCATGCGTTTCCACGAGGGTGTGACGCTGTCCATTTCGGCGGAAGGGCGCGCCGATGTTTTTCAGCGGGCGCGGCGCATTCTCGGCGCGGGCAGTCTGCCGGCGATGATTGTCACGACCATCGTTCTGGCCGTTGCCGCCAATTTCTACGAACTGCTGTGCACGGCCGGCCTGCCGATGCTCTTCACGCGCCTGCTCACGCTGCAGGAAAGCAGCGCCACGCCGCATTACCTGTACCTGGCCCTGTACAACGTGGTTTATATCCTGCCGCTAATGGCGATCGTTCTGGCCTTCGTGCGCACCATGGGCGCCCGTAAATTGAGCGAGCGCGAAGGGCGGCTGCTGAAACTGCTCTCCGGACTGATGATGGCCGGACTTGGCGCGCTCTTGTTGCTGGCGCCGGGAATGCTCGGAAACGTCGGCGTGACACTGGCCGTGCCGGCGTTGGCGATTGGCGCGACGTGGCTGGCCGCGCGCTCGACGCGCTCTTGAGCGATGCCAGTGGTCAGTTCCGCAGGTTTCCTGCTTGAATCGTCTGTCCGGCATGGCCGGGCTTGACGATGTTTGCCCCGAATGTCTGCTGCAGGTGTTCGGCGACGTGCGCACCGGTGCAGTGGCAGGGGATCAGGAAATCGAGTTTGCACTCGGCGAGAAAGCGCGTGGTGGCGGCAATTCGAGCGTCGGACGCCTGATTGAGGTGCAGCCCGCCGATGATGCCGCGCACCCGGTCGATACCCGACACCGCCCGGATATGGCCGACGGTATTGATCAATCCTGCGTGGCAGCAGCCGGTCAGAATCACCAGGCCGTCAGTCGTTTCGAACCACATCGAGAGGTCGTCAATGATCGGGTCTGGCTGCTGCTTCTGTTCATCGAAAAAGAATGGCCCGCCGGTATCCTCGAACGGCACGCTTCTCGGGACCGGTCCGCTGATGCCGATACCCGGTTGAAGAAGGTACGGCGCGCTGATTTCGATCCGGCGAGCCGGCGGTAACGCGGCAAGTGCGTCCAGCACGGCGGGTTTCATGCCGATCGCTCTGGGCGGTTGGTCGGGGTGGCAACTGAGACGGTGTGCCGTCGCACCTTTCCCGAAAATAACCGGTGCCTTGTGATTGGCCGCGAGAAAGGTGGGCAGGCCGCCGGTGTGATCGTAGTGGCCGTGGCTGAGGATCAATGCATCGGCTTGGTCAAGGTGGAGGCCGAGCGCCCGGGCATTGTGCTCAAGTGCCTGTTCCTGGCCGGTATCGAAGAGGAGGGCGGTGTCGCCCGTTTCGATCCAGGCGGCGAAGCCGTGTTCGGCAATAAGGCCGGGCATGACTTCATTGTCGGCAATCAGCGTGATTTGAATGAGTTTGGGTGGCATATCCTGATTCCCCCTGCGCTTGGCGTGGCGGTTGTGAAAGTTTGAGGATCAAGAATTTAGCATATGCCAGAAAAAGAAATTGCATTCAATCAGGAATGGAAATAAATTGGCGACTGTTTATCACCATCGTAAGTATCGTAATGGGTAATCGACAGATAGCCGGTTACCACTGACCAACCGATGAAAGGGAAGCAATAATGGCAGGTTCAGAACGCGTACAGGAAGCGGCAAACGTGCCGGAAAACACAGGGGAGATGCGGCTCGCGCATTTGCCTGTTTCGTTGTTTTCCATCGTCATGGGCGTGAGCGGCCTCGCCATCGCGTGGCAGAAGGCGAGCGCGATGTTCGGCGTACCGTGCGTGATCTGGCAAATAATAGGTGGTTTGGCCGGCGCCATTTTCATCGTGCTGGCCTTTGCTTATGGAGCCAAGTTGTTGCGCTATCCTCAAGCGGTTGCGGGCGAGTGGAAGCATCCGGTGCGCGTCAATTTCTTTCCCGCCATATCGATTGGTCTTTTGCTGCAAGCGGTCGTCTGGCTGGAGACTTTTCCATTGTTGTCGTTTGCTTTGTGGCTCGTGGGCACGTTGGTGCAGTTTGGGTTTACCGTCTTTATCCTGAGTAGCTGGATGTACCACACGCATTACGACATCAAACATGCCAACCCGGCCTGGTTCATCCCGGTCGTCGGCAATCTGTTTGTGCCGATTGTCGGCGTGAAGTTCGCCTCACCCGAAATTTCGTGGTTCTATTTCAGCGTTGGCATTGTGTTCTGGGTCGTTCTGATGACCATCGTGCTGTACCGCGTTTTCTTCCACGATCCGATTCCTTCCAAACTGCTGCCCACCCTGTTCATTTTCATCGCGCCGCCGGCCGTTGGATTTATCGCCTACAGTGGGCTGGTGCCGGAAGTCGATGGTTTTTCGCGTGTGCTTTATTACACGGCGCTGTTTCTGTTCTTGCTGCTTGGCGTCAACGCGAGGCGCTTTCTTCAGGTGGGCTTTTATGTTTCCGCATGGGCTTATTCATTTCCGCTGGCAGCAATGACCATTGCCACGCTGTTGATGGCGAAACGCTCCGGCGTAACGGTTTTCAACGGGTTGGGCGTCGCGCTCTTGGGCCTCGTCAGCGTGGTCGTGACCGTGTTGATTTTTAAAACCTTGGGCGCTATTCGGCGAAAAGCGATTTGCGTACCGGAGTAGCTGACCAGGATCGCGCCCGTTCCTTTGGGCCGGGCGCAACGTAAAGCAGGAGAAAAGGCGTGTCGTCTTTCGATGTCCTGTTGGGGAAAATAAAGAGCCGCGTCGCGCGCTGGATTGGCGTCAATTCGTGTTCTGATAATCGAGCTGGCCGCTTCGTTGTCGTCATCGAGTGCATCCTGAATCAGAACGCGCGCGATAGAGGGGCGGCCCGTTTCCCGGCGATGAATGGCGAAGTTGTCGGTTTATGCCAGAAATATCAAGTGGGAATGCTGCAGATGCCGTGCCCGGAGGTTGCGGCACTGGGGGCCAGCAGGCAGCGAAAGCCCGGTCAGTCTCTCCGGGAGGCGATGGACACGGTGCATGGGCGGGCATGTTGCCGGAGAATTGCGGCCGATGTGGCGGATCGGGTTGAGGTGCAGCTGGCGGGGGGGAATACGCTGCTGGCCGTTCTTGGCGGCAACCATCAGAGTCCCGGTTGTGCCGTGCATAACGGAGAGACCATTCCTTCTCCGGATTCGGGCCTGTTGATACAGGCGTTGCAAAGCGAATTTGGCGCACGGGGGCTGAATGTGCCATTCCGGGGTATTCGCGATAATGATCCGCTCACGCTCGCTGACGATCTTGCATGGTTGCAGGGGGTGTTTGCGCAGACTGTGGCTGACCGATAAAAGGTTCTGCCTCCTGATTCCAGAAAAGAATCTCAAAAAGTTTCTGGTCTGTGTTGATTTGAATGCAAATCGGGAGCGTGCAAGTCATGCATATCTCCCAGTCGAGGCGAAAGAGGTTGAGGACAAGGCGTCGTAGGGAGCAAGGTTGGCGCCGGCCTTCTCGATGCGCGCGTGGCTCGAACCGGGAAACGACCATCGTCATCCTCCTGCGGCGTGACCCCGCGCAATCTGGCGCAATTGCTCGTAGAGTTTGCGCTCCTCCGCGGAGAGATGCTCGGGGACCACCAGTCGCATGCGCAGCAGGAGATCACCGCGCCCGCTGTGACCAAAGCTCGGCAACCCCTTGTGGCGCAAACGAAGCACGGTGTCAGGCTGGGTGCCGGGAGGCACCTGCACGCTGGTCGGTCCATCCAGCGTCGGTATCTGCAGTTGCGTACCGAGTACGGCGTCGGTCAACGAGAGTTCCTGTACGGACCACAAATCCGAGCCATCACGCTTGAACTGCGCATGCGGCAGTGTATGAACGATGACAAACAGATCCCCGGGCGTCCCACCGGCTTCCTGCGCGGCGACGCCATGACCGGGGATGCGCAGCACCATGCCTTCGTCGACACCAACCGGCACCTTGACCGTCAGTTTCTCCGCAATCAGCGTCTGCCCCCGCCCCTGGCAGGCGGGACACGGATCGTCGATGAAAAAGCCGCGTCCGCCGCAGGTCGGGCACACCGTCACCTGCTCGAAGAAAACGTTGCTGTCCTGGCTTTTCTTCACCTGCCGCCCGCTGCCGTGGCAGGTTTCGCACGTGCGCGGCAACGTTCCCGCCTTCGCCCCGCTGCCCTTGCAGGCAGGACACTGTACCCAGCGTTCGATATGCACCGCCTCGTCGCCGCCCGTGAACACCCGTTCGATCGGCACGCGCAAGACCACCTCGAGGTTTTCGCCGCGCGGCGGTCCGCTCTTGCGCCGGCGTTCGCCGAAAAAACGCTCGAACAATCCGCCACCGAAGTCGAAGCCGAGGCCGCCAAACAGGTTCTCGAAGTCGATGCCGCCATAGATGTCCTCGGGCCGCATGCCGCCCAGCCCGGAAAAACCGCCAGCATCGTAGTCGGCGCGCTTCTTCGGGTCGGAAAGCACGGCGTAGGCCTCGGCGATTTCCTTGAAGCGTGCTTCGGCGTCTGGCGCTTTATTGCGGTCCGGGTGAAACTTCAGCGCGAGTTGGCGGAAAGCGTCCTTGATCGCCTTCGCATCGGCATCCCGCGGCACGCCGAGTACTTCGTAGTAATCGCGTTTCGCGTCGGCCATGACAGCCTCCTGCCGCCTTCAGTCCAAGGCTGCATCAATGATATTCGGCATCAACGACGCGCCCGCCGCCCGCGCTGGAGCGCGGCTCGCCGGCTTCCGCGTCCCCCGGTGGCACGCCTTGCCCCGAACGCACCTCCTGATACGGGCCGGTACCCGGCGGCTGCGTCGAGGCATAGATCACCGTGCCGGCCTCCTTCAGCACCTTGCGCAACTTCTCTGCCTCCTCCTTGGCCAACGTCGCGTCACGCTTGTTACAGGCTTCCTTCGTCTGGCGACGCGCCTGTTCGATACGGTCTTTCATTTCTGTTGTCAGCTTGTCCGCGAAATCGGCGAGCACTTTCTCGGCCTGATAGCAGAGGCTATCGGCGTCGTTGATCGTTTCGGCCTCCTCGCGCCGCTTCTTGTCGGCCTCGGCATACTGATCGGCCTCTTTCTCCATGCGTTCCTTGACGTCGCGTGAGAGCCGCATCGAACCGCTGATGCGCACCGACTGGCTGCGCCCGCTCGCCCTGTCCTTGGCCGAGACGTCGAGCATGCCGCTGGCGTCGATATCGAAGCTGACCTCGATTTTGGGCACGCCGCGCGGCGCCGGCGGGATGCCGTCTAGGTTGAATTCGCCGAGGCTGACGTTATCCGCCGCCATCGCTCGCTCGCCCTGAAAGACGTGAATCGTTACCGAGGTCTGCAGATCGGCAGCGGTGGTGAAGGTCTCGGTTTTCTTGACCGGCACGGGGGTATTGCGGCCGATCAGCGGCGTCGCCACGCCGCCGAGGGTCTCGACGCCGAGCGTCAGCGGCGTCACGTCGACGAGCACGATGTCCTGCACCTCGCCGGTCAGCACGCCGGCCTGAATCGCCGCGCCACAGGCCACGCATTCCATCGGGTCAACGCCCATCTCGGCGCTGCGCCCGAACATTTTCTCGAAGAAGGATCGCACGGCCGGCATGCGCGTCGGCCCGCCGACGAAGACGATGCGGTCGACCTGCGACGCGCTGAGGCCGGCATCGCGCAGAGCCTGTTCGACCGGCTGTCGACAACGGTCGATCACTGGGGCCACCAGACGTTCGAGATCGGCGCGCCCGAGATCCATCTCCAGATGCTTCGGCTCGCCCCCGACGACGCCGATGTACGGCAGGCTGAGGTGCGTGGTGACGCTCGTCGACAATTCGATCTTGGCGATTTCCGCCGCCTCCATCAGCCGTGCGGCGGCTTTCGTATCGCGTCGCGCGTCGATGCCGCTCTGCTCATAGAAGCGCTGGGCCAGCGCCTCGAAAATCGCCTGGTTCATGTCGGTGCCGCCGAGCCGCGTGTCGCCGCTGGTGGACTTGACCTCGAACACGCCCTTGCCGAACTCCATGATCGTCACGTCGAGCGTGCCGCCGCCCAAGTCGATGACGGCGATGCGCAGTTCCTGCCCGGCACGGTCGAGTCCGTAGGCCAATGATGCGGCGGTCGGCTCGTTGACCAGCCGTACGACTTCCAGCCCGGCGATGCCGGCCGCGTCCTTGGTGGCGCTGCGCTGGTTGTCGTCGAAATACGCCGGCACGGTGACGACCGCCTTTGTCACCGGCTCGCCGAGGAAGGCTTCAGCATCGCGCTTGATCTTTTGCAGCAGGAAGGCGGATAACTGTTCCGGCGAAAACTCCCGGTCGTGCAGACGCACGCGATCACGTGTGCCCATGCGGCGCTTGAACGCCGTGGTCGTCCCTTCCGGATTGGCCGCTGCTTGCCGCCGCGCCGGTTCGCCGATCAGCATCTGGCCGTCGGTGGTGATTGCGACATAACTCGGGAATGCTTTTCCGCCGAGGCTCACTCCTTCGGCGCTGGGAATCAGGACCGGCCGGCCACCGCGCAGGACTGCCGCCGCCGAGTTGGATGTACCCAGATCGATACCGATGATTGCCATGGTGTCACCTCGCCGAACTTGTTCGAACTTGTTGTTTCGATGCGCTTCGGTTTTCAGTATAGGCCGAGGTTTTCTGGTTATCGGGCAAAGCTCTCCTGATCAGGGGACTTGTCCAACGCTTGCAAGTCCGAATGGATTTCGTAGGCGCAGACCTGATTACGACCTTGGTGTTTAGCGTCGTAAAGCGCCTTGTCTGCACGGGCCAGCAACGTATCGATATTGTCCGACGCGTCATCGAGTTCCGTTATGCCGATCGAAACGGTGATCTTCACCGGCAAGCCGTGTTCGCGCGGAATTTCGCAGCATTCGACGGTTCGCCGCAAGCGTTCAGCTACTTCGAACGATTGAAGCAGCGGGGTTTGTGGAAGCACCACGGCAAATTCTTCGCCACCGAAACGACCGACGATATCGACCTCGCGCAAAACACTATGAAATATCTCTCCCAGCCTTTGCAGAACGGTGTCGCCGGTTTGGTGGCCGTAGGTGTCGTTGACCTGCTTGAAATAGTCTATGTCCAGCATCAGCACCGACAGTTTGCTTCCATAGCGGGTGGCGTTGGCCAGTTCCCGGGAGGTTAGCGTCATGAAGTGCCGACGGGTAAGGACGCTGGTCAGGGGATCGATTTGCGCCAAGCGTTCGAGTTCGCACTCGACCCGCTTTTCCTCAGTGATGTCCCGAATGATCCCAAAGACGGTTCGTTGTGCCGGGTTGAATTCGGCAATCGAATGAATGTCTTTCAACTCGCCCGTATCCGCCGTTTTGATTCTGAACTCAACGTTATAGGGGAGTCCCTTTTGGATCAGGTTGTCGATTGCCGCGTCGAGGGCGGGGCGATATTCGGGTAGCGGTATGGTCTTGATGGCTTCGTAGTCGAATCGGGAGGCTGACAGGCCGTAAATCTTGACGGCACCGGGAGAGCTAGTGATCGTCCGCGTATCAAGGTGCAGTTCCCAGTTGCCCGTCTTGGAGGCCAACTCGGCGCGTGCCAGACGGGAAATGTTCAGGACCATGCCTTCCTCCGCCTGTCGGCGCTTTTCGATGTCCATACTCAGGTCGTGATGCAATCGGCGATTGACCATCAGAACAAAGCTAAAGGTCAGCGACACCGCCAAGACCTGAATCCCGAGGTACATCACCAGATCGTAAGCACTTGCGTGAAAGAAATCCGGACCGGGTGGATTAGACACGTAGTAGATGATTCGCCCGGCGAAGAGCAGGGCATAGGCGATCATCACGCCGCCGAGGAATTGCGCGCCCAATCGCCGTTCTGCAGGCGTCCTGAGTACCAGCCAGACGCATTCGAGGCTGAACCATGTCAGGACGGCGGAGTAGTTGATGCATCTCCAGAACAGGCTTGGGTCAGCGTAGGTGAAATAGGCGTGGAGAATCACGAATATCGTCTGAAGCACATAATCATGTTTCAGGGAGAGTGGCCGATCGAGAAACAGCGCCAATCCGGCGAGCAGTTGCATTAAACCCGTCGTGACGAGCCAGGCGGCGACTACGATCGACAGCGCATCGGGGATAGTCCCGCGCAACAGAAACAGTTGGAACGATACGAACTGGATGCCAAGACTACGGAGCCAATAGCTTGTCGCCGGCACTCGTCCCCGATTGCTTCGCCAAACGGCGGCCATAACGACGAAACAAATCAGCATGCTGGCGACGTTGCTCGTGAGTAGCGTCCGCAGGTCGAGGAATTGGGCGGGGAACATGGTGGGTGCGTCCAGTTTATTGCGCCTGACTATTGTTGTGGACTCGTGGGCACTGCGCGTCTGCATCGCCGCCGGCAAACGCTTCGGCCAGCGTGACGTCGGTGCCGCCCACACCGACGTCTGCCTCGTGATCGAAGATTTGCCTGTTCGTCCGATCGTCAGCGGGTGATCGGCTTGTAGCGGATCCGCTTCGGCTTGGCGCCTTCCTGGCCGAGGCGCTTGATCTTGTCCTGCTCGTATTCCTGGTAGTTGCCGGAGAAGAACGTCCACTGCGAATCGCCTTCGCAGGCCAGGATGTGCGTACAGATGCGGTCGAGGAACCAGCGGTCGTGGGATATGACCATGACGCTGCCGGCGAATTCAAGCAGCGCGTCTTCCAGCGCACGCAAGGTTTCCACGTCGAGATCGTTGGACGGTTCGTCAAGCAGCAGCACATTACCGCCGGAAATCAGCGTCTTGGCCATATGCAGGCGGCCGCGTTCGCCGCCGGAGAGTTGGCCGACGAATTTCTGCTGGTCGCCGCCCTTGAAGTTGAAGCGGCCGATATAGGCGCGGGCCGGGGTTTCATACTTGCCGACGGTGAGAATGTCGGCACCGCCTGAAATTTCGTCGAAGACGGTCTTGGTGCCGTCGAGGCAATCGCGGCTCTGATCGACGTAGGCGAGTTTGACGGTCTCGCCGATATCGACTTCGCCCGTATCCGGTTTTTCCTGGCCGGTGAGCATGCGGAACAACGTCGATTTGCCGGCGCCGTTCGGACCGATGATGCCGACGATGGCGCCGGCCGGTACGTTGAACGAGAGCTTGTCCATGAGCAGGCGGTCGCCGAAGGATTTGCTGACCTCCTTGAATTCGATGACCTTGTTGCCGAGGCGTTCGCCGACCGGAATGAAAATTTCCTGTGTCTCGTTGCGCTTCTGGTAGTCGACATTCGAGAGTTCCTCGAAACGGGCCAGGCGGGCCTTGCTCTTGGCTTGGCGCGCTTTCGGGTTCTGCCGTACCCACTCGAGTTCCTGCTTCATCGACTTCATGTGGGCGTCGACCTGTTTCTGCTCCTGTTCTAGCCGTTCTTCCTTCTGTTCGAGCCAGCTTGAATAGTTGCCTTTCCACGGGATGCCGTGGCCACGGTCGAGTTCGAGAATCCACTCGGCGGCGTTGTCGAGGAAGTAGCGATCGTGGGTGACGGCGACGACGGTACCGGGAAAGCGGCAGAGGAATTGCTCCAGCCATTCGACCGATTCGGCGTCGAGGTGGTTGGTCGGTTCGTCGAGCAGCAGCATGTCGGGTTTGGACAGCAGCAATTTGCACAACGCGACGCGGCGTTTTTCACCGCCCGAAAGCTTGCCAATAACGGCGTCCCACGGCGGCAGGCGCAGCGCGTCGGCGGCGATTTCCATCTGGTTCTCGGTGTCGGAGCCCGAGGTGGCGATGATCGCTTCGAGCCGCGCTTGTTCCTCGGCGAGCTTGTCGAAATCGGCATCGGGTTCGGCGTAGGCGGCGTAGACGGCTTCCAGCTTGGCCTGCGCTTCCATGACTTCGCCCATGCCGCTTTCGACTTCCTGACGTACCGTCATTTCCGGGTCGAGCTGCGGTTCCTGCGGCAGGTAGCCGACACGGATGCCGGCCAGATGCTGGACTTCACCGTCGTATTCCTTATCGACGCCGGCCATGATGCGCAGGACGGTCGATTTGCCCGAACCGTTGATGCCGAGCAGGCCAATCTTGGCGCCGGGGAAGAAGGAGAGGGAAATGTCCTTGATGATCTGCCGTTTGGGCGGGACGATTTTGCTCACGCGGAGCATCGACATTACGTATTGAGCCATGTTCTTATGCGGTAAAGGTTTAGTGGTGAATCGGGTGAAATCAGGTACGAATGGTTTCGTCGAGCGTGATGTCGACCATCAGGTCGTTCGACAGGAGTTCGAGATCGCGGGTCAAAGCGTGGGTGTCGAGTCCGGGCGAAGCGGTCAGTTCGGCCGTGGCGTGAAACAGGACTTCGGCCGACATCGGGGCGCTTGCTGTATGCGTGTTGAGTTCTTCAACGTTGACCGCGTGACGGGCGAGTACTTGGGAAACTTCGCGTACGCATGCCGATGCGATCATGGCCGACCAGGGAGAGCTTGAGGCGACGTGCTTTGCTGGCGCTTCCTGCGTCTTCCGATATCTCCGAGATCACGCGCAGCCCTTCAATTCCGGCGAGCGCGGCCGTCAGCGCTTCAATCCCGTTGTTCGGAACGCTGATGCAAACGATGCCGGCAAATTTTCCCGAGAGATGCGACATCGATGATTCGAGCCAGTTGCCCTGATGGTCGCTGATGACCTTGGCCAGTTGCTCGACAAGGCCGGGGCGATCGTTGCCGATGGCGGTCAATACGAGAGAGGTGCTCATGGACGGCTCCTGACGAGTGGACGGGGACGAACGCGAAATGCGCGAATTGTACCGGATTGTCTGTTATCGCCGTTTGGCGTGCCGTTATTGCTCGGGAGCGATCGTTGAAAGTCCGTCGCAGATGTTTCGCATCTCGTTCAGCAGCCGCTCAAGAATCCCCGGGATGGTGTCTGCTTCGCGTTCCCGACACGCATCCTCAAGCGTTTTGGCGAGATTGCCGAGGTCGATGGCGCCAATCGTCTTCGCCGCACTCTTGAGCGAATGCGCCAGGCGGGTGGCGGTGTCCCATTCGTCCTTGCTGAGCGCGCTCTTGAATCCGGATTCAAATTCCCGGCCATGAGTGTCGTGAAAGAGCTTTAACAGTTTTCGGTAGAGTACCGGTTTGCCATTCGCGTAACGCAAACCCAACTGGCTGTCGATGCCGCGCAATTCCGGAAGATCGAGAGCGTTGGCGGCAGACGGAGCGGTATCGCCTGGTACGATTGCCCGTGGTGTTCGTGTTTTATCGATTGCTGAGGCGAGGACGGTATAAAGCGCTCTGGAACTGACCGGCTTCGAGAGGTAGTCGTTCATGCCCGCCTGCATGCAGCGTTCCTTTTCGGTTTGCAGAACGTTGGCGGTGAGGGCGATGATCGGTAAATCGCGGTACCGCGCGTCTTCGCGCAGTTGGCGGGTGGCTTCGTAACCGTCCATGACTGGCATCTGACAGTCCATGAGGACGCCATCGGGGCGTTGCCGACGAATGAATTCGATGGCTTCTCGCCCGTTCTTCGCAATGCGCACCTGGACCCCGGCATTAACGAGCATGTCCCGTACGACTTCCTGATTGAGCGGTGCGTCGTCGACGAGAAGAATGTCGAGACCGTTCAATCCGCTGATATCCGCTTCCATGCCGTTGGCTTCGGCGCTTTCTTCCCGGTATTCAATGCCGATCAAGGGGGCGATTTCTGCAAAGAGGCGGCTACTGGTCACCGGCTTGAGGAGCAGACTGTCCGAGAGACTGGTCGCTGCTTCCGCTTCCTTGTGACTGAGGTCGGTCATCAGAATGATTGGCGGGGCAGGGTGTTTGTTTTGCCAGAAGGTTTTGAGTCGTTCGATGGTTTCGACGCCGTTGAGTCCGGGCATCTGGTGATCAACCAGTGCCACCAGATAGTCCGGCGCGCTGGCACGCATCACGGCGCGCAGCGCTTCTGCCCCGGATGCATGGATTTCGGCGTCCAGTCCGAGCCGTTTTAGTTGACTGGCGAGGGTGGTGCGGCAAAGCGGATTGTCGTCGATGAGCAGAACCGGTTTTGAGGCATGGGGGGACAGATTACGGCGCCGGAGATCAAGAGGCGCTTCGTCTCCGCTACCGACGCCGAGCGTGATGTAAAAACGGAAATTGCTGCCTTTGCCCGACTCGCTCTTGACCCGAATGCGACCGCCCATCAATTCGACGAGCCGCTTGCTGATGACGAGGCCAAGTCCGGTCCCACCGTAGCGCCGCGTGGTCGTTGTGTCGGCTTGGGCGAAGGCGCTGAACAGGCGGTTCAATTGATTGCGCGAAAGCCCGATGCCCTCATCAATCACTTCCACGTTCAGCCTGGTTTGGCATTCATCGACCGCTTCGCAACGCAGGCGCACAGCGATAGTGCCTTGGTCGGAGAACTTGATGGCGTTGCCGATCAGGTTGATGAGAATTTGTTCGATGCGTAGTGGGTCACCAATGAAATTCCGATGGCAGGAATCATCCGTATCGAACACGAGTTCGATCGACTTCTTGCCGGCGCGCTCGGAAAAAATTGCGCTCAGATCATCGAGCACTTGATCGAGATCGAACGGAACCTGTTCGATGCCGAGTTTCCCGGACTCGATTTTCGAGTAATCAAGGATGTCGTTTACGATGCGCAACAGGGAATTCGAAGCGCGCTGGATTTTTGTCAGATAGTTGCGTTGCTTGCGGTCAGGCTGCGTTGCGAGGCACAACTCGGCGAGGCCGATGATGGCATTCATGGGGGTGCGGATTTCATGGCTCATGTTGGCCAGAAATTCACTCCGTGCCTTGGCCAGTCGTTCGGCTTCGCGTCGCGCGAGTTCCTGCATATGCTCTAGCCGACGCCGTTCGAGTGCATCAAGGAAGGCGACAAGGATCACGATGAGCGGGACGACGGCGGCGGCGATGACGAAGAGTCGCGCCATGCCGTTGTTCACTGGCGTCTTTTGGGAAACGGAGACGAAGGCAAGCGGCGTATTCTTGATCTCGACGCGGGCGAGGACATGATCCGGCCCAAAATCGTGCAGAGACGCCTGATTGCTTACGCCGGCGGGCGTAAGAAGGTTTTTTTCCGGTGGATACTGAGCCAGCTGCTTCGCCAAGTCGCTTCCGGGCCGCAGCGGGGAGCCGTTCCGGCGGTCGACCAATACGCTGTGCAAACTTGTTCCGGTTTGCCCGAACTGCGCCAGACTCGTGTCTGCATCGATCCAGGCGATCAGTTCGCCGCGGTAGGCGTCGTTCATCCAAACCGGAGCGGTGATCAATATTTCTCCGGTTCGATCCCCAAGCAGGGTACGTGAAGACCGATGGTCTGGCGAATTGCCGGGAAAGAGCGTTTTCCGGAGCGCGCCTGGAATTTCAGGCGCGTTCCAGCTGGCGACGGGGTCCCCTGTGTTATCCACGAGCAACAAGCCGGTATAAGGTGCTTCGGCCCCCACTCGCCTGTGGCCGGCCAGGCGCTCGAAATTGTCTTCGATCAACTGAACGTTAACCCCGAGGCCGTACTGGTAACTCATGCCAAGATCGTGGTTGACGAAAAAATTGGTGATGACTGAGGATTCGGCCAGTCCTTCGATGTCGTTGCGCCGCTCCGAGAAGAAATAGGCGATGGCGGATGCCTGCTTTTCCGTCTCCATCCTGAACTGCAGTTGGGCATTGGCTTGCAGTTGTTGGAGGGAATCGTAATTGCTCCAGAAAACAGCGCCGGCATAGGCGATGAAAAGAAGAAAGGTAAAAACGCTTTTCCTGTAATGCCGTAGTAGTTGGAGCATGGCGACGACTGTCAGGGTCCTAGCGTTCGCCAGGGATGTTGCGGAAGTAATCCGGCAAGTAGCGTGGCGCTGCACGGTAGTACTTTTTGACGAGTCTCATGTAGGTTCCGTCGTTTTGCAGCTTGACGAAAAACTCGTTAAACGCCTGGCGCAGGGCCGGAGATGTTTTGCGGAAGGCGATGCCCATGCGCTGTTCGCCGGAAACAGGCCCGATAATCTTGATCTGCCCCGGCCATTTTTCCATTGCCACGATCACGTCTGGCACGTCCAGTAGCGTCATGTCGGCTTCGCGTTTGAGAACGGCCGGAACGATGTCGTTGAGGTTGATGCTCTTGGTGAATTGAAGCAACCGATAGCCCTTGCCATCAAGGCCGTATGCTTTCGAATCAAGGCAAGTGTTTTCCATCACGAACGTGGAACCATGCGTAAGTTTTGCCTTGGTTGCCTCGATGTCGGTGGTGATGTTTCCGCTCGGTTTGATCGGTTCAACCGGAAAATCGGCGCGTGTAAGCAGCCAGACGGCCGAGGGGAATGTCGGTACCGAGTAATCGATCAACGCCTCACGTGCTGGCAGGATGGTCAGGCCGTTGCCAACGATGTCTCCTTTGATCGGGCGACTGCCGTGAGCGTGCACGACGGGTTTGTACTGAATGCCTTGGCCGATCAGATCTTCGATCACGTTGTGCCAATCGGTGGGCACGTATTCGTAGCGAACGCCGATGTGTTTGGCAAACAGCTGGATGACTTCGGCATCAAGGCCGCTGTCGTTGCCGATGACGAAACGTGCATAGGGTACGCCAAGGTGACGCAATACTCCGCGCGAGCGGATTTCGGCCAGATCCTGCGCACTGGCGCTAAGGCTGATCAGCGCAAACAGACACAACACCACTTTTTTGATGCAGAGGTTCATGGAACCAGGCCCTGCGGGATGGCTTTCATTATGAACAAGTCCTCGACATCATCTTGGCTCTATCAATGGGCATTTGGTAAGCAGCGGACTGGCGTTGCCGAACAGCATATCAATATAGCATGCCGCGCAAAAGCTGTTGGCGGCAATCCTTTCGCAATCCTGTTTCTCTCGGGATTTTCCCGGAAAATCGGAGCGATTGCGTTGGTAATGGAAATGCTAAGATTGAATTCGAAATCATGTCCGCCGGGGGTAAATCCGCTTTCGCCCGGTGCCTGAAGATGCACTGCCTTTTCCTCTGAATCCTCCGAATACGGCAAGTACAAAATTACGATGACTACGCAAGATAATCCAGAAGAAAACAAGGTCGGGGAAGCGCTTAACGCCCAACGTTTCCGGATGCTCGAAGACATTGCCAGGGAACTGGCCGGCGATGTGGTCTTTCCGACCTGCTTTGACGTCACTTTGCGGCTACGTAAAGAGCTGCAGAACCCCGATGTGTCCATTCCACAGATAGCTGCCGTGGTCGGCGTGGAGCCGTTGGTGGCTTCCAAGCTGATGCGGCTCGCCAATTCGGCGTTTTATAACGCGAGCGGGAGTCCGGTACGCGATGTGCCCGCCGCGATTGCCCGTCTCGGCATCAAGGTGGTTCGCTCTACAACGCTGGCAATTGCCATGGGGCAGATCGTGCATGCCAAAGAACTCGTTCAGTTCCGCGATTTCACCAATCTGCTATGGGAGCACACCATCACGACGGCCGCCGCTGCACGTCATCTTGCACGTACCCGCACGCGCGTGAACCCCGATGAAGCGATGCTGGCGGGGCTTGTCCATGATCTTGGGGCTTTTTACATGCTTTACCGGGCCGCCCAGTATCCCGAACTCCGGATGCGTCCTGATACGGTGAAGCATCTCATCATGCAGTGGCACGAGGGGATCGGCGTGACGCTGCTCAATGCCCTGGGCTTGCCCGAGGAGATTGTCGAGGCGACGGTGGATCATGATCGTCCCAGACCGTTGCCGATCAGGTTGAATACCCTCAGCGATGTCGTCTACGTGGCCAATATCGTGGCTGGTATTTCCCACGAGTGGGTGTATTTCGAAGACGAGGAAGACCAGGCTAAAGAACGAACGAATGTCTTCGAGCAGATTCGCAGTGAATTCGCCACAATCATGCCTGAAGTGGAAGCCGATGCACGTGAAATCATGGCAACTTTCAACTGAGAAGGCGCCGTGGCCCGGATTGGTGGCGTCCTGTCCATAACCCTCCCAACTTGGAGAAGTGTATGAATCCCTACGCTAACGAAGAACTCGGCAGAGCAGACGTCGATGCCATTCCCGGAGTTGTGGTCCTTGAATTCGGTGCCAATTGGTGTGGCCACTGTCAGGCGGCTTCTCCATTGGTTGCGGCAGCACTCGCGCCTTATTCGGGCGTACGCCACATCCGTGTCGAAGATGGCCCCGGGCGGCCGTTAGGGCGTTCGTATCGCATCAAGCTTTGGCCGACGCTTGTTTTCCTCAAGGATGGGCAAGAGATCGAACGCCTCGTTCGCCCCACGAATGCCGAAGCTATTACCCTGGCACTGGCGGGATTGGCGCCGGATCGAACGTGAGTTGCATCACATGGCGTTTCGGAGTCATTCAGAAGTCCCGGCTGGCCTTTGCTTCTCCGGCTACGGCCGGTGGTGACCTGCTATGAGGAAATTGGCATGAACAGTTTGCTTTGGAAGCGCAACAGGCGAACGAACGTGTTTCTCCGAGATGTCCTCCTCCTGTTTGTAGCGCTTTTATCCATACCCCTTGCCGCCTCTGCTGTCGAACGATCACTACCGTCCACTGACGCTGAGGACGATGTCTTTTTTGATCGTGATGATTTGTTTGGCGACAAGGAACAAAAAACTCCATCAGCGGGGACGGGCGTAAAAGGCTATCTCCAGTTCGAACTGGCTCGGGTTTTCGAGTCGCCTGGGCAGTGGTCAAAAATGCTTACGCGGGCTGATCTGAGTTCGCAAGGCAACCTGGGCGGTGGCGTCAAGTGGAAGCTGGGGGCTCGTTTGAATTACGACGCAGTCTTTAGCATCGATGATTTTTACCCAGGGGATGTCGCCGACGACCAGCGTTTCTATTTCGATCTGCGCGAGAATTATCTCGATGTCTCGACCGGAGACCTGGATTTTCGTTTCGGGAAACAGCACGTGGTTTGGGGGGAAATGGTCGGTCTGTTTTTTGCCGACGTTGTTTCTGCACGGGATATGCGTGAGTTCATCCTGCCGGAATTCGATACCATGAGGATTACGCAATGGGCTGCCCGTACCGAATATTTCAAAGACAATTTCCACGCTGAACTCTTGTGGATTCCGGTCGCCATTTACGACAAGATTGGCGAGCCCGGGGCGGAATTTTTCCCGCATCAATGGCAGCCGGCCGGCGTAAATGTTCAGTATCGCAATGAAGATATTCCGACGAGAAATCTCTCGAATACCAATTATGGGTTGCGGTTGTCGATGCTCGCGAATGGCTGGGATGTCTCCGGCTTCACTTACCGGAGCATGGACATTTCGCCGACTTTCTATCGGGATGCGACGAGCGTTCCCGGAACGTTCATCTACGAAGCTCGGCACGATCGGATCAGCCAATATGGTGGCACGCTTGCCAAGGACTTTGGGGATGTCGTGCTCAAGGCCGAGACTGTCTATACGCGAGGCCGTCGGTTCAGCGTGACCCGGCTGAGCGATGTCGATGGTGTCGTAGCGCAAAATACGCTTGATTGGGCGCTGGGTCTGGATTTTACGTTGCCAGCCGATACGCGGTTCAATGTTCAACTATTCGAGCGCACGTTCTTCGATCACGATCCGGACTTGATCTCCGACAAGCGGGAGCAGGGATACAGCTTGCTGTTGAATCACAAATTCACCGACAAGGTCGAAGCACAAGCGCTATGGATCGCCAGTCTGAATCGCACCGATTGGCTGTTCCGGCCGAAAGTCTCCTGGGCGTTCGAAAGAAACTGGCGGCTGGTGACGGGGATCGATATTTTCAAAGGGCCCGAACTTGGCTTGTTCGGGCGCTATGACAAGAACGACCGCATCTATGCGGAACTGCGTTATGCTTTCTGAGGCGTGTTTTACCCGGTCGTTTCGTAGTCCGAACGGCTGGCCGTGACGCGATAGGTCATTAAATTGCTGTCCATGCTGTCGAACCGGCCCTGATTCGTTTCCACGACCGGGTAAAGCAAAAAGGGCAGCTTGCTTCCCGTCGAATCGCGCAGGGCGACATCCTGCGCTGCGTTAAAGCTGATCCAGTTCATTTCCCAGAAGCCAAATAGAAGCTTCTTGAGAACGGTCAGTCTGGAGTCGCTGCTGCTCAAGCCTTCGTCGCGAATCGCCTTGCGCACATCGGCCGGGTTTACGGCAATCCATCCATAGCCTGGGCTGTAAAACTCGGCCCGGCAGTGCTGCGCGGTTTGAAGATTGCCGCTGGCACCGAGGCTGCCGAACAGTCTTGATCGATCCAGGCGCAGCCCGAAGACGGGGCGCGCCGGGATGCCCATCGAGCGGCAAAGCCCGACGAAGAGGAGGGCGATGTCGGCGCTCCGCCCGTGGAACTTGCCGCTTTCGAGCAAGGTGGCGATGTTCGAATGACCGACGCGGTTTTGCGCCGGGTCATATTCAGTGTTATCGACAACCCAGTCATATAACGCCTTCGCTTGTGCCAAGGGGTCTTTGATACGTCCAATTGCCTGCTCGGCGGTCCGCCGGACAATGCCGTCGGTGGGGACAAGCGCAGTTTCCTGGAGGTTGCGGCGCAGGACTTCACCTCTCTCGGCGATGGCTCCGCGCCGGGTGATGTCGAAGTTGCGGTCCTGTGTCGCTACCTGGCTTGTCAGGTGGAGTTGCGGCTGGGTCCCGCCATCGGCCCAGTCTGCGTAAAAAACCTCCATGTCCGCAATCGGGTCACGGTAGATGCCGGCGCTCTGGAAGTTGCCCTGCCAGCTATGGCCGAAGGAGCGTTCCCAAGGCGTGTCCCGGTACTGGGCGAGCGGTACCCAGAGGCGAACCTTGCCGTTGATCCGGTTGAGCGTTATTTCGGTGCGTATGTCGTACGTTTTCCACTGCGCAGGTTTCTCGTCCGGAAGACTGATGACATTCGGCGCCTCGGTCGGTTGCGGGGTGTAGGTCGCTGTTTGGGCAGGTTCGGGCGCCGGGCGGGCTACGCTTCGCGTTGTGGTTTTGCTTTTTTTACCCTTTTTCGCCGAAGGTTTGCTGCGGCTTGTCGTTTTTTTTGCCGATGTCTTTTTTGTTGTCTGCTTGCCTGGCGTTTTCTTTTTGTTGGCGGCGAGCGCCGGGATTGCAGTGAAGAAGGAAAGCACTGCCGATGCAGCGAGGAAGTCGCGTCGTTTCAAGCTCGACTCTCCTGAATTCTTGAGCCTTGCAGCGGCGAATGGTGACCTGACGAACTTCGCCAGGTTGCTTGCCGCGGGCTATGGGTTGTAAAAACGGATCAGCCGTGCCGGAGGGCACGACTGGCGGCGGAGTATAGCACTGCCGCAGTTTAGAGCACTTCCGCCGCGTGATCAGCGAGGCGGGAACGCTCACCGCGTTGCAGGGTGATGTGGCCCGAATGGCTCCATCCCTTGAAACGGTCGACGACGTATGTCAATCCGGAGCTTCCCTCGGTCAGGTAGGGGGTATCGATCTGCGCAATATTGCCCATGCAGACGACCTTGGTGCCGGGGCCGGCGCGGGTGATCAGCGTCTTCATCTGCTTCGGCGTCAGGTTCTGCGCCTCGTCGATAATCAGAAACTTGTTGAGGAAGGTTCGACCGCGCATGAAGTTGAGCGACTTGATCTTGATGCGGCTACGAATCAAATCCTGTGTTGCGGCGCGGCCCCATTCGCCGCCTTCGTTGTCGGTTTTGTTGAGCACTTCGAGATTGTCCTCGAGCGCGCCCATCCATGGCCCCATTTTTTCCTCCTCTGTTCCCGGCAAGAAGCCGATGTCTTCGCCGACCGGTACCGTCACGCGCGTCATGATGATTTCCGAGTAGCGCTTCGCTTCGAGCACTTGCGTCAATCCGGCGGCCAGGGTGAGGAGCGTTTTTCCGGTTCCGGCCTGACCGAGCAGGCTGACGAAATCGATTTCCGGATCCATCAAAAGGTTTAGAGCGAAGTTCTGCTCGCGGTTACGTGCGGTGATGCCCCAGACGCTGTTTTTCGGATGCGTGTAGTCGATGAGCGTTTCGAACTGGGCTGTTTTTCCCGCTACCTCCCGAACAATGGCGTGTAGCGGCTGCGGTCCTTCCTGGTAAATGAATTCATTGACCAGCAGCTTGGCACTGAGCGGCCCCTTGACGCGATAGAGCGTGCGGCTTTCCTGCTTCCAGGATTCCATGCCCTGGCCGTGTTTATCCCAGAAATCGGCCGGCAATTCACGGACGCCGCTGTAGAGCAGGTCAATGTCTTCCAGCACCTTGTCGTTGAAGTAGTCCTGCGCTTCGAGACCGAGCGCCCGCGCCTTGATGCGCATGTTGATGTCTTTCGACACCAGGATGACCGAGCGATTCGGATTGAGGCGTTGCAGGTGGATGACGACGGCGAGAATCTGGTTGTCCGATTTGGCCGTCGGCAGTCCGCTCGGCAATTCGTTCGAGATGGCTTCGGTTTGCAGGAAGAGGCGACCGCTGGCCAGTTTGTGGGAGAGTTCGCACAGGGCGATCCCGTTCTGGATGCTGTCTTCCTGACTGCAGACGATTTCGTCGAGTGTGCGGGAGACCTGCCGGGCGTTGCGCGAAACGTCGGAGAGGCCTTTCTTGTTGTTGTCGAGTTCCTCCAGCGTTTTGATCGGCAGATAAACGTCGTGTTCCTCGAAGCGATAAACACAGGTCGGATCGTGCAACAGAACGTTGGTGTCGAGGACGAAAAGCTTCGTGTGCGGCGCCGTGATTTTCTTTGGCTTGGTCTTGGCTGCAGGCTTCTGAACCATGAGTGTGTCTCCGAATGTTGGATGTTGGCGTCGGCGTTGATGAAGTTAAAGCGTTTTTACGAAATCCAGCACTTGCTGTGCGTGCCCGGGCGCCTTGACGCCGCGCCATTCGTGTCTGAGTACGCCGCTCTTGTCGATCACGAAGGTGCTGCGCTCGATGCCCCGGACCAGTTTGCCGTACATTTTTTTCTCCTTGATGACCCCGAACTGGCTGCAAAGCTGCTCTTCAGCGTCGGAAATCAGCGCAAACGGAAGCTCCTGTTTGGCTTTGAAGTTTTCATGCGAACGCAGACTGTCGCGGGAGATACCGGCGATGACGCAACCCGCCTGCTCGAATTCGGCATGGAGGTCGCGGAATTGCTGGGCTTCCGTTGTGCAGCCCGGGGTACTGTCCTTCGGATAAAAGTAGAGGATGACCGTTTTCCCCTGGTTGGCAGAGAGCTTGAAGTGTTGATCGCCGGTGGCGGGTAATTCGAAATCGCTGACAATGCTGTTGATCATTGAATTAGGCCTTTCTGGTGTCAAAAGCGCTTCTGGAACGGGTGTTGGTCGGGCGCTGCTCTTTCCCGAGACAATAGCAGAAAAAAAACGGGGGCCGGATGCTCCGGCCCCCGCAGGGATGGGATTCAAGCCCGTCAGAGGCGGAATCGGGAGACGCTCGATTTCAACGCGCCGGAGAGCTGAACAAGTTGTTCCGCCGTGCTGGCGACCGAGACGACAGCCGCCGAGTTTTCTTCCGACATTTGGGCGATCGCCTCGACATTGCGGGCCACATCGGTCGACGCCGTTTTCTGCTCGCGCAATGCGTCCGAGATGGTTTCGATGGCCAGACGGACGGTGTCGGCGGAATCGCGGATTTCACCCATCGACGTGCTGGCTTCCTGTGCCGTCACCACGACCTGGTTAACGACGTTACGGCTCGATTCCATGCTGCTGACGGCGGCCGTTGCGCCTTCCTGAATACTGGAGATGACTTCGCTGATTTCCTTGACCGAAGCGGTCGTCCGTTCGGCAAGTTTCCGTACCTCGTCGGCGACGACGGCAAAGCCGCGTCCCTGTTCGCCGGCTCGCGCGGCTTCGATGGCTGCGTTAAGGGCCAGCAGGTTTGTCTGGTCGGCCACTTCGCGGATAACCACGGTAATCGATCCGATCTGCTGGACCTGTTCGGAGAGTTGCTGCATCTGACCCGACGTGTGTTCGACTTGATCGGCGACCAGGGCAATTTGTGCCGACGCGGAGTCTACGTTTTTCTCGCTCTCCGCGGCTTTTTCGCCCGCCTCAGTGGCTCGCTGGCTGGCTTCGGTGGCACTGCTTCCGATGTGGTCGATGCTGACTGTCATTTCTTCTACGGCAGATGCGGCCGCAGCCGTCGACGAAGTCTGACTCTCGGTACTGGTCGAGACCTGCTGGGCCGACGTTGAGAGCTGTGTGGCCGAGTTGGCGACGTTCTCTGCATTGGCTACGACGTCGCTGATTGTCGTCGCCAGATCAAGGCGCATCCTGTCGAGCGAGCGGAGCAGCTGGCCAATTTCGTCGTTCGAGACGCTCCGTAACGTTTCGGAGGCGCGCAGGTCACCCGATGCGATTTGGTTGGTCGCCTGATTGGCCAGAGCAATGCGCTGGGTCAGGCTGCGCAGGGTCGTAAAACTGATTGCACCGATGATGGCCAGCGCGATCAGCGAGATGGCGATTGATTGGGTGTTGGCGCTGCTTTTTTCGGCGGTGGCAGCTTCAGCCTCTTTGTTCCCCAAATCTTCGTTGAAGTGCATGTGTGCCTCGAGAGCATTTGCCACTTTCTTTGGGAGTTCAGGGTTCCTGGCTATTTCTTCCATCGCCGCTTCAGTCCGGAATTCGCGGGAGGCGGCAAGTGCTGGCTCCAGGAATTTCTTGTAGTCGGCAAATGCCGCTTTTTCGGCATCGAGCAGGCGTCTGTCCTCATCGTTCGAGACGAGCTTCTCGTAGTTCTGCAACTCTTTCTCGACTTCAGTGGCCTTTTCGGCAATTTTGGCGTCGAACTCCGCCTTGATGCTCGAATTTTGTGTGCCCATGTGGGTCGTGAGTATGTGATAGAGCACCAGGGTTCTTATCTGATAAAAGGCGAGCGAGGCACTATGCAGCGTTTCGATACTGGGTACCGTGTTCTCGTTGCCGTAATTGGCCTGTCGGTAGACTTTGTCCGTCTGAAAATAGCTGACCCCTGACAACAGGACCAAGGCGGTGATCGAAGCAACGATTAGAGCAATCAGGCGTTGTGCGATAGTCATGAGACCCCCTTTTTATCGTTAAATTTGACTGAAGCAATGACGGCGACGAATATAGCATTCCTCACGTTTTTATATGAGCTCGAAAAATATATGAAGAAACAATTTTTTATTGTGATTGCCGGGCTGATGGCAGTGGCCCTGCTGGGGGCGTGCAGCAAGAAGGATGAAACGCCCGTCGCTGCGGCGCCGGCAACTGCAGCGGCTCGAACAATCGTGATCGGTCTCGATGACAATTTCGCGCCAATGGGGTTCCGCGACGAGAAGGGCGAACTGGTTGGTTTCGATATCGATCTCGCGAAAGAGACAGGCAAGCGGCTCGGCGCCGAGGTGACCTTCAAGCCGATCGACTGGAATGCCAAGGAAGCGGAGCTTAAGGGCAAGCGCATCGACGTCTTGTGGAACGGCTTGACGATTACCGAAGAGCGCAAGGCCAATATCCTGTTCACGGCACCGTATCTTGAAAATCACCAGATCGTGATCGTGACCGAGAAGTCGCCGATCAAGGCCAAGGCCGATCTGGCCGGCAAGGTACTTGGCGTACAGGACGGCAGCAGCGCCGTCGATGCGGTCCAGAAAGATGTTGACGCGGCCAAGTCGATCAAGGAACTGAAGAAGTTCGGCGACAACGTGACAGCGCTGATGGATTTGTCGGCCGGCCGCCTTGATGCGCTGGTCGTCGACGAAATTGTCGGCCGCTATTACATCGCCAAAAAGCCCGGCGAGTATCGCGTGCTCGACGAAAATTTCGGTACCGAGGACTACGGCGTTGGCACTCGTACCGATGATCTGGAGCTGATGGCCGAACTGGAGAAAGTTCTGAACGACATGAAGGCCGACGGTGCAGCCGGTGCCATTTCGACCAAATGGTTCGGTAGCGACATCATCAAAAAATAGACGGGCAATCTCCTAAGATTTGCCTGAACCATCCGGCCTTCCGGTAGACTCGCGTTTTTTCGCTGGCCTGCCGGGCCGGATTTTTTCTGCTCTCATCAATGAACTACGTGTTCGATATCATGCCCCCCCTGTTGCAGGGAACCGGGGTGACCTTGCAAGTTTTCATTATCACGCTGCTCTTGTCGGTGCCGCTTGGGCTGGCGCTGGCCTTGGTCCGCCTCTCGCGTTTTCGCGTGCTCGGTGGTGTGGTTAACGGCTACATCTGGCTGATGCGCGGTACGCCGTTGATGCTGCAGATGTTGTTCATCTATTTTGCCTTGCCGTTCGTGCCGGTCATCGGCATTCGGTTGCCGGATTTTCCGGCGGCGATTCTCGCCTTTACGCTCAATTACGCGGCCTATTTCGCCGAGATTTTCCGTGCCGGCATCCAGTCAATCGATCGCGGCCAATATGAAGGCGCACGCGTGCTTGGGTTGACTTATCCGCAGACCATGCGCCGCATCGTGCTGCCGCAGGTCGTCAAGCGCATCCTGCCTCCGATGAGCAACGAGACGATCACGCTCGTCAAGGACACGTCGTTGATTTACGTGCTGGCGATGAACGATCTCCTGCGTGCCGCGCGCGGCATCGTTCAGCGCGATTTCACGATCTCGCCGTTTGTCGTCGCCGCCGCCTTCTATCTGATCATGACCCTCGTGCTGACCTACGGCTTCCAGCGCCTGGAAAAGAAATACGCTGTCTATGATTGAGACTTCTTCAATTGCACCGATGATTCGCGCTGTCGACATCCACAAGCACTTCGGTCCGGTCGAGGTACTCAAGGGCGTTTCGCTTGAAGTGGGCAAAGGAGAGGTGGTTGCCGTCATCGGCCCGTCGGGGTCGGGCAAGAGCACGTTCCTGCGCTGCTTGATTCACCTCGAAACGATCCATCGCGGCAGCATCGAGATCGAAGGCGAGCCATTGGTCACGACCGATGGCAGCGGGGCTTGCCGTTACGTTTCCGAGGCGTCGATTCGCCGCGTCTGCGGCAAGATGGGCATGGTCTTCCAGCACTTCAACCTGTTTCCGCATCTCACCGTGCTGCAGAACATCATCGAGGCGCCGATGACCGTCAAAGGTCTGCGCCGTGACGAGGTTGTGCCCAAGGCCGAAGCGTTGCTGAAGAAGGTTGGCCTGTTCGACAAGCGCGATAGTTACCCGTCGCGCCTCTCCGGTGGGCAGAAGCAGCGCGTGGCGATTGCCCGGGCGTTGGCGATGGAGCCGGACATCATGCTGTTTGACGAGCCGACCTCGGCGCTCGATCCGGAACTGACCGGCGAAGTACTGCGCACGATGCGCGGACTGGCCGACGAGCACATGACGATGGTCGTCGTTACACACGAAATGGGATTTGCCCGCGAAGTGGCGAGTCGCGTCATCTTCATGGCCGATGGCGCTATCGTCGAGGAACAGCCCGCGCGCGAATTTTTCGCCTCGCCGCAGCACCCGCGCACGCGGGCCTTTCTGGAGAGCATGCTCTAGTGCCGTCGCTGACCGAAGTTTTTTCCCCCGACGGCTTGCTGGCGAAGCGTATTTCCGGCTATCGCCTGCGCCCGCAACAGCTCGAAATGGCCGAACGCATCGAAGCGGCGATCACGGCCAACAAGGTGCTTGTCGCCGAGGCCGGCACCGGTACCGGCAAAACCTTTGCCTACCTCGTGCCGGCGCTACTTTCCGGTGGCAAGGTGATCGTTTCGACTGGCACCAAGAACCTGCAGGATCAGCTTTTCTCCAAAGATATCCCGATGGTGCGCGACGTGCTCGGCGCGCCAGTGCAGGTGGCGCTACTCAAGGGGCGTGCCAACTATTTGTGCCACTACCATCTGGAGAAGGCGCAAGGCGACGGGCGGTTTTTCACGCGCGAGGATGCCGCCGACGCGGCGCGCATCGCCCGTTTCGCCAAACAGACCAAAACCGGCGACAAAGCCGAATGCGGCGAAGTCTCCGAAACATCGCCGGTCTGGGGGATGGTGACGTCGACGCGGGAAAACTGTCTCGGCCAGGAGTGTCCGCACCACAAGGAATGTTTTGTACTCGCCGCACGGCGCGAGGCGCTGGCCGCCGATCTCGTTGTCGTCAATCACCACCTTTTCTTTGCCGACGTGATGCTGCGTGACGAAGGCACGGCCGAGCTTTTGCCCGCCTGCAACACCGTGATTTTTGACGAGGCGCACCAGTTGCCCGAAACCGCCAGTCTCTTTTTCGGCAACAACGTATCGACGGCGCAGGTTCTCGATCTTGTCCGCGATACCAAGGTCGAAGGGCTCGCTTCAGCGCGCGATTGTCTCGATCTGCCGAAGATCTGCGGCATCGTCGAAAAGGCGGCCAAGGATTTGCGCCTGACGCTGCCGGTCGACCCGGCGCGGTTTTCGCTCGCCCAGCTTGAGGAACGTGCGGGCTTCGACAATAACCTGGTCGGCCTGATCCGCGAACTTGACGTGCTCGCGGCGTTGCTGGAAACACAGGCGCAGCGTTCCGAGGGGCTGGAAAACTGCTGGCGGCGTACCGGCGAACTGTTGGCCCAGCTGCGGCGCTGGCAAACCGGCGCCGACAAGGAGTACGTGCGCTGGGGCGAGACTTACACGCATTCGCTGCAACTCAATGCGACGCCGCTCGTCATCGCCAGCATCATGCAGAAGCAGATGAGCGGCCATCCGCGGGCGTGGGTTTTCACCTCCGCGACACTCGCCGTGCTACAGGATTTCGGCCACTACTGCGCCGAAATGGGGCTGGTCGATGCCGAATCGGCTTCGTGGGAAAGCCCGTTCGACTATGGCCAGCAGGCCGTTCTCTACGTACCGACCGGCATGCCGGACCCGAATACTTACACCTACACCGAAGCCGTGGTCAAAGCCGCGTTTCCGGTTGTGCAGGCGAGCGGTGGGCGGGCCTTTTTCCTCTGTACCTCACTGCGCGCCATGCGCCGGACCCGCGAATTGCTTGAGGAACAACTGGAACGCGCCGGACTCAAGCTGCCGTTGTTGATGCAAGGGGAGGGCAGCAAGAACGAATTGCTGGAGCGTTTTCGTCGCCTCGGCAATGCGATTCTGGTCGGCAGCCAGAGCTTCTGGGAAGGCGTCGATGTGCGCGGCGAGGCGCTGTCGCTGGTGGTCATCGACAAGCTGCCGTTTGCGCCGCCCGACGATCCAGTTTTGTCTGCGCGCATCGATCGCATGAAGCAGGACGGCCGCAATGCGTTCATGGAGTACCAGTTGCCGCGCGCGGTTATCAACGTCAAGCAGGGCGCGGGGCGGCTGATCCGCGATGAGGCTGACCGCGGCGTCCTGATGATCTGCGACCCGCGCCTGATCGACAAACCCTACGGCAAGCGTGTCTGGCGCAGCCTGCCGCCGATGAAGCGGACGCGCGTGCTCGATGACGTGCTGGCGTTCTTCCGGACAGCATGACGATGACGGCGCATCGACCGAAATTAATCAACCGGGCCGATTTGCCACCGGATTGCCGGGAAGCCGCGGCAATCCTCAACCAGGATTGCTTCTGCCGGACAGTCGATCATGCCGCACTCCAGCGGGCGTTCGAGTGGGAAGGGTTTTCCTATCAGGAACTGCTGGCCTCGCGCCCCCATCTCTTTGCCGATACGCGCGTCTATGTCGCGCAAACGCACCTTGATTTCATGGCCGGATTGATCAAGGCCATCGGGCGTGTTGTTGCCTTGCCCGCGTGGCAGAAGCGCGTTCTGGCCTACGCGCCCGAGAATGCGCGTTGCTTCGAACCCAAGGCGGCCGGCGCATTTTTGGGGTTTGACTTTCATCTTGGCGACGATGGTCCTCGCTTGATCGAGATCAACACCAACGCCGGCGGCGGGATGCTGGTTGCGCGTCTGCTCGGCGCACAACAGGCGTGTTGCCCTTCGTTCGATGCCGCCTGCGCGACCCGGCACGGCGTCGAGGAGAGTTTTGCTGCGATGTTTTTCGAAGAATGGCGGCTTGAGCGCGGAAATACGCCGCTCAACTGCATAGCCATTGTCGACGAATCGCCGGAGGAACAATTCCTCTCCCCGGAATTCGAACTTTTCCGTCAACTGTTCGAGGCTCACGGGATCGCGACACGTGTGCTGTCGCCGAGTGAGCTGGAGTTTGACGGGCAATTTCTGCGGCATGATGGGCAGGTCATCGATCTCGTTTATAACCGCCTGACCGATTTCGCCCTTGAAGAACCGGGTAACGCCGCGTTACAGGCCGCGTATCTGGCCGGTGCAGTGGTGCTGACCCCGCATCCGCGGGCGCACGCGCTGTATGCCGACAAACGCAATCTGGTCGCCCTGTCCGATGACGCGTGGCTTGCCGCCATCGGCGTCAGCGCAGCCGACCGGCAGCTTATCAAGCTTGGCGTCCCCGCGACGTCGGAAGTGACGCCGGAAAATGCCGTCTCTTTCTGGGCGACGCGCAAGCAGTGGTTCTTCAAGCCATGCGCCGGCTACGGCAGCAAGGGCGCCTACCGGGGCGACAAAGTCACGAAGCGCGTGTTCGATGAAATCGCCCAAGGCGGCTTCATCGCGCAGGCGTTGGTGCCGCCATCGGAGCGCCACCTGCTTGTTGATGGCGTCGAACACCGGCTCAAGCTGGATCTGCGCAACTATGTGTATCGCGATGCCGTGCAACTCGTCTCGGCACGTCTCTATCAAGGTCAAACGACCAATTTTCGCACGCGTGGTGGTGGTTTCGCGGCGGTTTTTCCGGTCGGTTGTCGCTGATGCGGGTCTCGGACGCGCTGAGTCACAAAGCGTAGCGTTTCAAATAGTCCGAAACCATCTGCCATGCGGACTGTGTTGTGATACTATTCGCGCCGGCGGGTCTCCCCGCATTGCAGGGTGGTGAACCTGGTCAGGTCCGGAAGGAAGCAGCCACAGCCATTTACTGTGAGTGCCGGGGGTAAGGCTCGCCACCTTAACCCAGCCTTAACCGCTTGTTAGCCGAAAAAGTCGCCAAGCGGTTGCAATTGCAAATGCGTAATCAAAGCAATTGAATTGATTCCGGGGTTATAGCTCCCCGGTCTGGACTTGTTCGCAATAAGTCCTCCTTGTGTGCTTTTCCGCCCGGTATTGAATCACTGACATTGTGTGGTACATAATGCATCGATGAATGATTCACAGCTAAACGATTTGCGTCGTCGAATTCGCGAACTCCTTGCCATTCCTGATCGGGATCGTACCGATGCGGAATGGGACGAGCTTAATGAGCTTGAGATCCAGACAGCGCCTGGAAATCGGGAAAACAGCAACCGGTACTCGGAACGAACGCAGGATAAACGGCAGGGAAATTCCGGGCAGGGACGTCGCCAGGACCGCAACCAAAACGCCAGGCCTTCCGTCAATAACAGCGGCCCACGTCAGGATGCGCGTCCCCAAGGTGATGGCGCCAATCCCAAACAGGAAGCGCGCCATCCGAAACGCCAGCATCGTCGTCCGAAAAAGCCGATGGGCGAGAGGCCAACTGGTCAGCAAAATGATTCATCGAATTCCGGAGGCGCCACCGCCGAGGTTTCTGCAGCGCCGAAACCGGCGCCTGATAATTCGGCCGAATAAGTTTTTTGCCACGCCCATTGTGGAATGGTGGTGAATAGGTGATAGCAACAGCCCGGGAATTTCCTCGGGCTGTTTTGTTTTGGCCGTTCAGTTTTCGAGAGCGCCCGGTTTCGTTATCTGCTGTGCGCGGCGTATTTTTCGAGCAACCGAACGGGGGACTTGACGGCATTGCGCTGGAAAAGATTTCCGAGTGCTTTCGTCAGCTTCAGATTGATGACCGTGGGGCGGCCGGAGGCTACGGCGGTTCTGAGCGCGTCGCCAACCTCGTCTTCTTCGGAAACGACGATGCCATCGGCGCCCATGACGCGTGCCAGTTCAGCGTAGTCCGGGTTGGCCAGTTCGGTGCTCTGGATGCGATTACCGAAGTTCTCGATCTGGATTTTCTTCTCGGCGCCCCATTGCGCATTTTCGAAAACAACGGCGACGACCGGGATGTTCTCGCGCACGGCGGTCATTACTTCGTTGAGGCTCATCCCCCAGGCGCCGTCGCCGACGTAGGCGATCGATGGGCGGTCAGGGCGGGCAATCTTGGCGCCCATCGCCGTCGGTAGTGCATAACCGCAATTGCCGAAGGCCATGGCACCGAAAAAGGAGTTTGGCGCCTCGAACTTCAGGTAGCTGTTGGCGATCGAGCAGACGTTGCCGATGTCGGTTGTGACCATGGCGTTGGCAGGCATCGCCTTGGCCAATGCGGTCAGCGCCCGGCGCGGGTCGATGCGACCTTCTTGATTTTCTCCAACCATTGAGGCCAGTTCCTGCGCCCATTCGGCCTTGATGCGGGTGATTTCGGCAAGGCGCGTCGTATCGGGGGCGCGGCATCCGTCGCTTTTGACGAGTTCATCCATCAGTGCCACGGCGGTGGCGCGGGCGTCGCCGTGGATGGCGATATCGACCGGTCTGACCAGACCGAGGGCGCGGAAGTCGGCGTCGACCTGGATTACTTTCGCTTCCGTCGGCCAGTAGTCTAGGTCGTACTGCGGAATGGCGCCGAGCGGGCTCAGGCGCGAACCGAGGGCCAGCACGATGTCGGCCTTGGCGATCAGTCGCATTGCGGCTTTCGAACCCTGATGGCCCAATGGTCCGGCGGCAAGCGGATGGCTGGCCGGGAAGGTGTCGTTGTGCAGGTAGGAATTGGCGACCGGCGCCGTCAGCTGTTCGGCGAGACGCTTGAGTTCTTCCATGCCGTTGGCGACACCGATGCCACCGCCGGCGAGAATGACGGGAAATTTCGCGTCGGCGAGCAGTCGGGCGGCAGCGCGGATGGCCTCGCTGTCGCCGGGGCCGCGTCCGATCGTGACAGGCCGGGGGATGGACGTTTCAATCTCGCCGTAGAAAAAGTCGCGCGGGATGTTGAGTTGCGTCGGGCCGCGTTCGTGCAACGCATAGTGGAAGGCGCGACCGGTCAGTTCGGCGATGCGCGCCGGGTTGGCGACGTGGCCCTGCCATTTGGTGATCTTCGAGAAGATCGGCAACTGTTCCGTTTCCTGAAAACCGCCAAGGCCCATGTTCAGACTGCTTGCCTCCGGGGTGATTGCCACCACTGGCGAATGCGCCCAGTAGGCAGCGCCGACGGCGGTTACGAAATTGGTAATCCCCGGCCCATTTTGCCCGATGCAGACGCCCGCCTTGCCACTGGCGCGGGCGTAGCCGTCGGCCATGTGCGCGGCGTTTTGTTCGTGAGCTACGGAAATGAAGCGGATGCCGGCAAGCGGAAAGAGATCGTGCGCATCCATGAATGCCGAGCCGACGATCCCGAAGACGTCAGTCACGCCGTGCGCGACGAGGGTTTCGACAAACGCCTCGGAGGGCGTCATGCGTTGCTTGATGTGCGACTGAACCATGATGGATTCCTTTGCTCGGGGATAGCGATATCGGACAAGCCCGGATTCTAGGCAACTCTGCTCCTGCCGGGCAATTTGGGGGCAACCCAAAGAACAAAACTGCGAAAAACCGAAAGCGCGGGATATGATAAGCCGTCTGCATCTGGAGATTTGCAATGGCCGGTAAATCAATCCATCTCGTTATCATCGATCCGCAAAACGACTTTTGCGATCTGCCGTCGGATTACTGTCCGGCACTTCCAGGCAAGCCCCATGAGTATGAGACGCCGGCCCTTCCTGTTTCGGGGGCGCATGCCGACATGCAGCGGCTCGCTACGCTGATCGATCAGGGCGGTGATGGGCTGACGGCCATCACCGTCACACTCGACTCGCACCATCGCGTCGATATTGCGCATCCGCCGTTCTGGCTGACGAGCGATGGCGCGGCGGTGGCGCCGTTTACCCAGATCCGCGCGGCCGATGTCTGCAATGGTCGTTTCCGCCCGCGGGACAAGGCCGCGGCGCCGCGGGTGCTGGCCTATCTTGAGGTGCTGGAAGCGAACGGCCGCTATGTTCACATGGTCTGGCCGGTGCATTGCGAAATCGGCACATGGGGCAACAACGTGCACGCTGACGTGCGCCATGCCTACAATCGCTGGGAAGAGAAATTCGGGCGTGTGGTCGGCAAGCTGATCAAAGGCACGAATCCGTGGACGGAACACTACAGCGCGATCAAAGCCGAAGTGCCGTTGGACGATGATCCGGCGACGCAGCTCAACACGGCTTTCATCGAACAGCTGAAAATGGCCGATACGATCCTGATCGCGGGTGAGGCGGGGAGCCACTGCGTCAAGGCAACCGTTGAGCATATCGTCGAGAACTTTCCGGCGGCGGAGGCCGGAAAGCTGGTGCTGTTGACCGATTGCATGAGCCCGGTCAGTGGTTTCGAATCGGAGTATGAGTCTTTCATTGACGCCATGCGGTTGCGTGGCGTGCGGATTGCGCGTTCGAGTGACGTGCTGCCGGAGTTGCTGGCAAATGCGGCTGGCTGACCGGCATTGAGTGCGGGGTTGTCGTCCGATAGCTGATTCATCGGATACTCAGAGATATTTCGCGACATCTCGCGTCGCCTGATTTGCGGCGATGCCCAGCACCATTCCAAAATGCTGCCCTGAGTCCTGGGCGGAAAGAACCGGATATTGCCGGAGAGCCGGCGTGCGCCGTATTCGGCCGAATCGGAGAACAATAATGAGCCTTTGTCGAGAACCGGTCGTTCACAGTCTGCTGGAGAACGATCTCTACAAATTCACCATGTGGCAGGCTTTGCTGCACAGCCATCCCGGCGCGCAGGCCGAATATGCGTTTGTCTGCCGGAACCGGATGGCTTTTCCGCTGGCCGAATTGAAGGACGAGGTTAATGCCCAGCTAGATCACCTCTGCACGCTGAGCTTTACGGCCGGCGAACTCGATTACCTGCGTGGCCTGCGCTTCATCAAGAGCGATTTCGTCGATTTTCTGACGCTGTTCCGTTTTCAGCGGCACTTCATCGAGGTCAGCGCCGCGGGGGGAAACCTGCGCATCACGGTCAAGGGACCGCTGGTGCATGTCATGGCGTTCGAGATTTTCGTTCTTTACATCGTCAATGAACTGTATTTTCGGCGGCTACCGCACGATACTTCCGTATTGGAAGAGGCGCGCCGGCGGCTGCGGGAAAAGATCGATTTTCTTCGTGCGCGTCGTGACGAACTGATTTCCGGGCAAGAGAAGTTCGTTTTCTTCGACTTCGGTCTTCGGAGGCGATATTCCGGCGCATGGCATGAAGAAGTCATTCGCACGCTCGTCGAGGAAGTGCCGGAGCATTTTCGCGGCACCTCGGACGTCTATCTCGCCCGGAAATTCGACGTTACACCCGTCGGCACGATGGCCCACGAATATCTGCAGGCCTACCAGTCCTTCGGTTTTCGACTGCGCGATTTCCAGAAGGCGGCGCTGGAGGGATGGGTGCAGGAGTACCGCGGCGACCTTGGCGTGGCGCTGACCGACGTGGTCGGCATGGATGCGTTTCTCGCCGATTTCGATCTCTACTTTGCCAAGCTCTTCGACGGGTTGCGGCACGACTCCGGCGACCCGTTCGTGTGGGGCGAGAAGGCCATCGCGCACTACAAATCGTTGAACCTGGAACCGAAGACCAAACGTCTCGTTTTTTCTGACGCGTTGACCATTCCGCGTGCTGTCGAGCTCTATCAGCACTTCAAAGGCCGTGTGCAAACGGCGTTCGGCATCGGTACCGCGCTGACCAACGATACGCCGCATGCAGCGCTGAATATCGTCATGAAGATTCTGTCATGCAACGGCCAGCCGGTCGCCAAACTGTCCGATTCGCCCGGCAAGACGCTGTGCGAAAACGAAACCTTCCTTGCGTATTTGCGCCAGGTATTCAACCACCGCGCGCCGGGCTGACTTCCTTGGCGCGTCAAGTCCGAAAATACGAAGGGCGCGGAGAATGCTTTCTCCGTGCCCCTGTGTGTTGAATGCCAGGTGAAGGACTACTGGATTTCAATCCGTTTCGATTTCGACTCGGCGCGCTTCGGCAACGTCAATTCAAGGACGCCGTCCGTGTATTTGGCCGTTACGGCCGATTCATCAACATCCTGTCCGAGTGAGAACGAACGCGAAACCTTGCCGAAATACCGTTCGCTGCGCAGCACTTTCTTGCCTTCCTTGTCCTTTTCCTCTTTTTCCTTCTTCACTTCGGCAGTGATGGCGACCATGCCCCCTTCCACCGTGACGTGAATGTCTTCCTTTTTCACGCCGGGAATTTCCGCGTGAACGGTATAAGCCTTGTCGTCTTCGTTCACATCAAGCTTGATCTGAACGTCAGGTTGCCCTTCAAGACCGACGCGTACCGGACGCAGGAAGAAGCCGCGAAAGAGATCGTCAAATGCATCGTCGGTGGGGTTGTAGCGCGAAATATTGGCCATTTTTTCCTCCTTGCAAATCACCGGGGTGTCCCGTGTGAATCCAATATGGAGGATGGGGGAAGCGTTTTCAAGTTCGCTTCCCTTTTGAATTCGCCCCAGCCTCGATGCCAGAACAGCAAGAATCAGGCGGCCCCAACGAGGATGTCGCGGACCACTTCCAGTGTAACGGCGCCGCGTTCGCCGAGCTTCTCCATGCCGTGTGTCCGGAGTGCGGCGGAGATGGCGTCGGCGGCTTCGGGATCGTTAATGCCAGCCTCGCTGAGTCGCACAGGAACATCCAGACTACGGAACAAGTCTTCAATCGATGCGATGGCGCGCTCGGAGAGATCGAGGCCGGGAATGAGGCCGAACACGTTGCGCCCCATCTGGGCGAGTTTGACGCGTTTGTTTTCAATCTGGTTGCGCAACAACGAGGGGAGGACGATGGCCAGCGTGCGCGCATGGTCGAGGCCGTAACGGGCGGTGAGTTCGTGGCCGATCATGTGCGTTGCCCAGTCCTGCGGCACGCCGGCACCGATCAGGCCATTCAACGCTTGGTTGGCCGTCCACATGAAATTTGCGCGCCAGGAATCGCTGTCGCGTTCCTTGAACTGGGTGGCGAGGTTGGCGAGATTGCGCAACAGCACTTCCGCGTAGCCGTCCTGCACCCATGCTTTTGCCGGGTAAGTCAGGTATTGCTCGCAGACATGGACGAATGCATCGACGATGCCGTTGGCGATTTGTCGTTCCGGCAACGACTTGATAACGTCCGGATCGAGCACGGCAAAGCGCGGGAAAACGGCATCGGAGGAGAAAACGAGTTTTTCTTTCGTTGTCTTGCGGGTGATGACGGCGCCGCCATTCGATTCCGAGCCGGTTGCCGGTAGCGTCAGCACGGCGCCGAGCGGCAAGGCTTGGCTGACGCGGTGGCGGCCGGTCAGAATGTCCCAGCCGTCGCCGTCGTAACACGCAGCGGCGGCTACGTATTTGCTGCCGTCGATGACTGAGCCGCCGCCGACGGCGAGGATGAAGTCAACGCCTTCCTTGCGGATCAGCGCCACGGCCTTGTCGAGCGTCTCGACCGTCGGGTTGGGTTCGACGCCGGAAAACTCCAGCCATTGCCGGCCGTCGAGCGCGGCGGCGACCTGGTCATAGACGCCGTTCGCCTTGATCGAGCCGCCGCCGTAGATAACGAGAACTTTTTTCGCCGGATCGATGGCCTTGGCAATCGCCGCGATTTTGCCCTGACCGAAATAAAGCGCGGTCGGATTTGAATACGTGAACTTCATATACATTTTCCTTTATATCAATAGATTACGATGATTTGTTCACTCAATTTCTTCAATCTTGCCGGCGTTCATGCGCAGACGGCGACGGCAGCGGGCGGCGATTTCTTCATCATGCGTGACGAGAATCAGCGTCGTGCCGCGTTCGGCATTCAGGGCGAACATCAATTCCACGATCTGATGCCCGGTGGTCGCGTCGAGATTGCCGGTCGGTTCGTCGGCGAGCACAAGCTTGGGGGCTGGCGCGAAGGCGCGGGCGAGGGCGACGCGTTGTTGTTCGCCGCCGGACAGGTGCTTCGGATAATGGCGCAGGCGGTGGGCGAGGCCGACGCGCTCCAGCCAGTATTCCGCCTCGGCCCGGGCGTTGGCCGTGCCGGCGAGTTCGAGCGGCAGCATGACGTTTTCGAGCGCATTCAGCGACGGCAGCAGTTGGAATGACTGGAAGACGAAACCGAGCAGGCGACCGCGCAGAACGGCGCGCGCATCTTCGTCGAGTTTGGTGAGCGATTGGCCGTCGAGCGTGACGGAGCCACTGCTCGGCAGATCGAGTCCGGCAAGCAGCCCGAGCAGGGTCGATTTGCCGGAACCGGAGGCGCCGACGATGGCTACCGTATCCCCCGCCGCGACGGAAAAGGAATTCTCGTGCAGAATGGTTAGAGGTTCGCCGCCGTTGTCCACGGTTTTTGTCAGGTGGCTGACGTTAACCACTATCGGGATTTCCGTTGCCATGCGTTGCATTCCATTCATCTATTGGTTGTCGGTCGCCGCTTGCGTTGTGCTGGCGCCAGCCGTGCATGCCGCCAGCACCATCCTTGTTCTTGGAGATTCACTGTCGGCCGGGTATGGCATCCGCAAGGACGCCGCTTGGCCAAGTCTCCTGGGCAAGCGCCTGCAGGAAAAGAGGCTCGATTATAACGTCGTCAATGTCAGCATCTCCGGCGAAACGACCAGCGGCGGTCGTTCCCGGATCGATCCGGCACTTCGCAAGCACAATCCTCAGATCGTGATCGTCGCGCTCGGTTCCAACGATGGACTGCGCGGTTTGCCTGTCGAGACGATACGCGACAACCTGCTGGCAATGACCGACACGGCGCTCCGGATAAAGGCGAAGGTCGTGATTGTCGGGCAGCGTTTGCCGCCCAACTATGGTGCTTACGCCGAGCAGTTCCACGCCGTGTTCGGCGATGTGGCTCGGCTGCGAAAGACGGCCCATGTCGATTTTCTCCTCGACGGTGTGGTGACCGATCGACGCCTTTTTCAGGCCGACAATTTGCACCCGACGGCCGAGGCGCAACCGCTCTTGCTGGAGAACGTCTGGCAAGGTCTGGCGCCGTTGTTGCAATAAATTTTTCGTTCCCTCTCTACGGAATTACGAAACGGATCAATTTGATGTTCAGGCAACGAACACATCTTGCACCCGGTGACGGTGACCGAGAGTGGTCAGGTGCGCTACCAGCAGACCATTCTGGCCGGCGTTCGTGTCTTCGTTTTTGATCTGCCGGTCACCCTAGCGCATGCTGGAAATTGCCGATAATAGTCCAATCGCCCGCACCCTTCGTTCGGCGTTTCAAGCTATCCCGAGCGGGCCGCTGTTGCGGCCCATTTTTTTACTCCGCTCTTTTCGATGAGAATGTGTCGCAATAGGATTGACCGTTTCCTGCCCTCTATGTGAGAATGGTTCGCAATAGCGCGGTGCGAGCTTCGATCATGGCTCCGTAATTGCCGATGCACTGCGGCGTTCCATAACCTGCAAGGAGAAGACATCATGCTAATCCCCGTCGAAACGAAAGGTTGCGTCGACGATGTGTGTGAACTGAGCTTTGCCCCCGCCGTGAGGCAGGACGTGGCATCGGAACAGGTTCAGGTTCTCGTCGAAGCATTGCGCGACTGTCGGCGGCGATTGCATCGGGGTGCGCTGGAAAGCACGAAACGCATTTCGCGGCTAATGGGCGATGTATCCCGTCTCGAATCACTGAACCATGTTTATCGTGAGCGAATCCAAAGACTGGAATCTGGTGTTGCCATGGTCGAGATGGGCCGTCGGTTGATGCTGTTGAGTGAAGACAACGAAAGGCTCGCCAACACAGCCTGTCAGGTATGGACGCTGGAAAAGAACTTGCATGATGCGCACGCGGAGTGCAGTCGAATTGCTGCCGAGCGCGATCAATTGGCCGCCGAATTGGCTAACCTCGCCGACCGGCGCGCGCCGCTGAACGACTAAGCTTGCGGAGGTAAGGAATGTCAGCAAACAGTGGTTTCAATGCATTGGCCGTCCCGCCATTGGCGGGGGATAAACTCAGTGAGCGCCAATGGATGGGGATTTTTTCGCCGCCGTCCGTCACCGAGCCGCCTGCTCCGGTTGTCCGCTCCGCATCCCAACGCCGGCGGAAGCTCTGGGAGTTATCGGAGAAATATCACTGCCCGGTTGTCGGCGTGTGTTTCGATGTGGCGGAACTGCGCCAGATCATTGGCAAACAGCTCCAATATCCTACGACAACAACCGATTACGTTTGGCATACCATCGCGGTTGGTGTATGCAGCGAGCGCTGCCCGTTGTCGGAAAAGATGAACAGGATTCTGGATCGCCGCAACGCCCTGATCATCAAGAAGTTTTCCGCCTTCAAAACAGCGAGTGAATTGAGGCTGGCGTGGCGTGAAGCATCGCGCGACAACATTGAAGTTCCGGGCGTGCTCTGGGCCGTGTGCACGCATCCCGCGTGCGACGCCGTCCTGGAACAGGATGTGCATGCCGATATCCATATGCTGCAGCACCAGGTCGGGGCTGGGGCGCGCGCCGACCATCATGCGATACAGGCTCTGAAACAGAAGTGCGCGGAATTGCGGCAGGAAAATGAGTCGTTGCGTGAGAAAAGCGGCCGTCAGCGCACCGAAGAGGCTCGCGTGATTCTCGAACTCAGGCTGCAGGTGACAGATCTGAAAGCCGATGTTGTGGCCCGTGGTGCTGTCAATGAGCGGCTCAATAACGAAATGGCGGTTTTGCGTCGCGAGATTCCCTTCCTGGAAGAGCGCCAGCGACTCGCCCAGCGCTTGCTTGATGCCGAAGCCCGTCTCGATGCGCTGCGTCTGCGGGAGAAGGAACTGGAGCTGGAAGTGGTTCGGCTGCGCCAATTCGCAAAATATGCCGAAGAAACGATCGAAGTGCTGACGCAGGAAAGTGAAGGTGTCGGAACTGAGGATTGGCCCGCCCCGCCAGCCGACGGGCTGATGCGGATCGACGGTGAGGCGGAAACGCTTTCCGGGAAATGTGTCCTTTGTGTCGGCGGGCGTTCCGGTGCCATCAACTCCTACCGCGAAGTCGTCGAAGGCAATGGTGGCCGGTTTATGCATCACGACGGAGGGCGGGAGGAAAATTTGCATCGCATCGACGGCGCCTTGGCGGCCGCCGATATTGTGATTTGCCAAGTCGGCTGCATCAGTCATAACGCCTATTGGCGGGTGAAAGAACAGTGCAAACGAACCGGTAAACCCTGCATGTTTGTTAAAAACACCGGGCTTTCCAGCTTCGGGCGCGTTGTCAGTCAGGCCGGGAAAATGGAAATTCGGGCGGAGCCGTCCGCGCCGCCCGAGTCTCCCTGAATGGCCTTTGGTTTCGTGAAGGAGATCGTCATGAGCAAAAGCAAGAAATGCTGCAAGAAAACGCCGCAGTGCAAAAAATGCCCGTTGCGCAAGGAAAAGTGAGGAGGCTTTTTCGCTTTGACTTGCGGCGCTGAATCTGGATAGTGGGCGCTTTTTTACCGTTTTCAGACGAAAAGGAGCGAAATGCAGAAGGTAGCGCTGGTCACTGGAGGAATGGGCGGAATCGGTCAGGCTGTGTGTGGGCAGCTGGCGATGCTCGGTTTCAAGGTTGTCGCGACGCATACGCCGGGCAATGCGAAGGTTTCCGCCTGGCAGGACTTTATGCGGGAGAAGATGGGTGGCGGGGCAGGCTTCACGGGTTTCGCCATCCCGTGCGATGTGGCTGACTACGATTCTTGTCGGGCGTGCGTAGAAACCGTTGAACGCGAGGTTGGGCCGGTCGATGTGCTGGTCAACAACGCCGGCATTACGCGTGACATGACCTTCCGGCGCATGACCCGCGCCGATTGGGATGCGGTCATCGACACCAATCTGGGGTCGGTTTTCAACATGACCCGGCAAGTCATTGACGGTATGGTCGAGCGCAAGTGGGGGAGGGTGATCAACGTTTCCTCGGTCAATGCGCAAAAAGGCGCGTTCGGGCAAACCAACTACGCGGCGGCCAAGGCGGGGATGCACGGTTTTACGAAAGCGCTGGCGTTGGAGGTGGCACGTTATGGCGTGACGGTGAATACGGTGTCGCCGGGCTATATCGAGACGCCGATGACGTCGGTTATTCCCACCGAAATCATGACCTCGAAGGTGTTGCCGCAGATTCCGGTCGGGCGCCTTGGCTCGCCGGACGAAATCGCCGCGCTTGTCGCCTATCTCGTCTCGGACGCCGCCGCTTACATGACCGGCGCCGATCTTTCGATCAACGGTGGCATGCACATGAGTTGACGAAGTGTGATGTTGAGCGACGTGCAACCAATCGTCAGTTGGCGGTAACCAAACCTTCCAGCGCCTTTCTGACCTTGCCCAACACCGTCGCCCAGTCGCCCGGCTTGTCTTGCCGAAAAAGCCGCATTCCTGCCGGATACCAGGGCGAATCGTCGCGATTCAGCAACCAGCGCCAGTCGGTCTTGAAAGCCGGCAATAGAACCCAGCACGGGCGTTCGAGCGCGCCGGCGAGGTGGGCGACGGCCGAGTCCACGGTGATGACGAGGTCGAGATTTTCGACGACGGCGGCGGTGTCGGCAAAGTCGTCAAGTTGGGGGCCGAGGTCGTCGCAAGGCAGGTGGGTCGACAATTCGTTCGCCTCGTCAGCGGTCAAACCTTTCTGCAGGTTGAAAAACCGGGTGCCCGCGATGTCTCCCAATGATGCGAGTAGCGCCATGTCGTGGATGGACCGGTCCGCGTCGTTTTCAAAGCGGGGGTTGCCGCGCCAGACAATTCCGATTCGTTTTCCCTTTTCTTCACTCCCGATGGCTTGTGCCCAGCGACGAATTTGATCCGGTTTTGCCGACAGATAAGGAATCTGTGCCGGGATCGAGTCGAGGCGTGTTTTGAAGAAGTAGGGAAAACTCATCGGTGGCGTCCAGTAATCCCAGCCCTCGCGGGGGACGGTTTCGTTCGCGGCAATGATTTCATCAACGCCCGCAAGGCTCTCAAATAATCGTTTGAGCCCGGGATGGCACAGAATGCCAACGCGTGAAGCGCCATGTTCCTTGGCGATGCGGGCATAACGGCTGAACTGGATCATGTCGCCGTGCCCCATCTCGATACCGATCAGCAGTTTTTTTCCGTGAAGCGGATCGCCTTGCCAGCGCGGGAAAGTAAACAGGCGTTCGAGTTGTTCGTATGTTTTGCGTTGCTCGTAATAGCGCCAGCCCTCTTCATAGCGGCCCTGGCGAAGCAATAGATGCGCGAGGTTGGTCGGTGCCGACAAGTTCTCCGCGTCGAGCGCGATAGCCGTCCGGTGGCATTGTTCGGCTTCGGCGTCCTGGAAGGTACAGGTTTGCAGAACACCAAGGTTGGTCCACGCCGACGCTGACAACGGCGCCTGAAGCAGGGCTTGGCGACAAATCAATTCAGCTTCGTCAAAACGCTTCAGACGGATAAGCAGGGCGCCAAGGTTAATCAGAAACTGGGGTTGTTGAGGATTGATCTCGACGGCTCGCCGTTGATGGTGCTCTGCCGCGTCGAATTGCGCGTTACGTTCGAGCAGCAAACCCAGATTGGCGTGTGCCTCAGCAAAATCCGGGCTGATTGCCAGTGCCTTGCGGTAGGCGTCTTGCGCTCCTGCCACATCTCCGCTTTCGGTCAGGCAGACGCCTGCAAAAAAAAGTTCTTCCGCTTCCGGGCAAATATCGGCGTGCTCGTCAGATGGGTCCATGGCCTGATGTTGAATTGTTTGGGAACAGGTAATTAAGCGGCTAACCCGCCAAGTGCGACGTCAACTGCGGTATGATCGCCAAAATTTTTTGTTGTCGAGATCAACGTTTTGAATATTAGTGAAAAAATCCCGACGATTGGGTTGGTCAGCCTGGGGTGCCCGAAGGCTTTGGTCGATTCTGAGCAGATTCTCACCAAGCTTCGCGCCGAAGGTTACATCCTTTCTCCCTCCTACGAAGGTGCCGATCTGGTGATCGTCAATACCTGCGGTTTTATCGACGCGGCGGTTGAGGAGTCGCTCGAAGCGATCGGCGAGGCCTTGGAGGCCAACGGGAAGGTGATTGTCACCGGTTGCCTAGGCGCAAAGCAGGATCTGGTGCGCGAGACGCATCCGAAGGTGCTGGCGATTACCGGGCCGCATGCCGCCGACGAGGTCTTGCAGAACGTGCACGCTTACCTGCCGCAGCCGCACGATCCGTTTACCAGCCTTGTTCCGCCGCAGGGCATCAAACTGACGCCGCAGCACTTCGCTTATCTCAAGATTTCCGAAGGCTGCAATCACGGTTGCACGTTCTGCATCATTCCGTCGCTGCGCGGGCCGCTGGTCAGCCGGCCGATCGGCGATGTGCTGCAGGAGGCAAAGAATCTCGCCGAGGCCGGCGTGCGCGAACTGCTGGTCATCTCGCAGGACACCAGCGCCTACGGCGTCGATGTGAAGTACCGCACCGGCTTCGTCGGCGGTCGGCCGGTCAAAACGCGGCTGAAGGAGCTGTGCGAGGCGCTGGCCGAGTTCGGCATCTGGGTGCGCCTGCACTACGTCTATCCGTATCCGAGCGTCGACGAACTGATTCCGCTGATGGCCGAGGGCAAAATACTGCCGTACCTCGACGTGCCGTTCCAGCATGCGAACCCTCGTATTCTCAAGGCGATGAAACGGCCGGCCAGCGCCGAAAACAATCTCGAGCGCATCAAAGCCTGGCGTGCGATCTGTCCGGATCTCACCATCCGCAGCACCTTCATCACCGGCTTCCCCGGCGAGACCGAGGCCGAATTCGAGGAACTGCTGGAATTTCTCGAAGAAGCACGGCTCGACCGCGTCGGCTGCTTCCCGTACTCGCCGGTCCACGGCGCTGCCGCCAACGAACTGCCGGGCGCGGTGCCGGATGAGGTGCGCGAGGAGCGTCGCCGCCGTCTGATGGATGTGCAGGAAGACATCTCCGCCGAACTGCTGGCCGCCAAGATCGGGCGCGAGATCGCCGTGCTCGTTGACGAAGTTGATGAGGAAGGCGTGATTGCCCGATCGTCGGCTGACGCGCCGGAAATCGACGGTCTTGTCTTCGTCGACGGTTACTTCGATGCCGAGCCTGGCGACTTTTTGCAGGTGAGCATTGTCGATGCTGACGAACACGATCTGTACGCAGAAATCATTACCCAGTAATCACACAACCATAATCGATCTGGAGGAACCAATGAGCAACGAAATCCAAGTACTTGAACAGCAAATTGCCGAATTGCAGGCTAAGAAAAAGGCGATCCTGGATGGCCAGCGCCAGGAAGCGCTTGAGCTTACCCGCAGCAACGTCCGGTTGTACGGCTTTACTGCTCAGGAACTCGGTTTGACGGCAGCCGTTTCCTCCAAAAAAGCGCAATCGGCGACCAAGGAAGCGAAATACCAGAATCCCAACAATCCGGCCGAAACGTGGCACGGCGGCAAGGGTCCCAAGCCCAAATGGGTTCGCTCGCTTCTTGAGGCGGGTGGCCGTCTCGAAGATTGCCTTATCAACCGTTAGGCGTTTGAAATGTCGCTCATCGAGCGCTTGGCCGCGATCGTTGGTGGCAATTATGTGCTGACCGATACCGATGGTATGTCCCCCTTCCTGAAAGATTGGCGGGGGCGTTACCAAGGGGCTGCCCGTTGCGTCGTGCGGCCGGGTTCGGTGGAAGAAGTGGCGGCTGTTGTCCGTTTGTGTGCGGAGGCGGGCGTTCCCATGGTTCCTCAAGGCGGGAATACCAGTCTGTGCGGTGCCGGGATTCCTGATCAGCAGGGTGAGGCGGTGCTTATCAACGTCTCTCGCCTGAATAGAATTCGCGACATTGATCCGGCCAACAACACAATCACCGTCGAAGCAGGGTGTGTTCTTCAGGCAGTAAAAGACGCCGCCTTCAATGCGGAGCGCCTTTTTCCGCTTTCGCTGGCCGCCGAGGGGACGTGCGAAATCGGCGGGAATCTTTCCACAAACGCGGGTGGCGTGCAGGTTCTACGTTATGGCAATGCCCGCGAATTGACTCTCGGCCTGGAAGTCGTGTTACCGAATGGCGATATCTGGAACGGATTGCGCGGTTTGCGTAAAGACAACACAGGTTATGATCTCAAGCAGCTTTTCATCGGCGCTGAAGGAACGCTGGGAATCATTACCGCCGCAGTGCTGAAGCTATTCCCCCTACCTCGCGCAACGGCAACCGCGTGGTTGGCGATTGATTCCCCTCATGTTGCCGTCAAGGTCCTTGGTTCGTTGCAGGCAGACTTTGATACATCGCTGACTGCGTGTGAGTTGGTGTCGGATGTTTCTCTCGGCCTTGTTCTCAAACACATCCGTGACGCTCAGGCGCCATTGCCCGGCAGTCCGTGGTATCTGCTCGTCGAAATCTCGTCGTCGAACGATGAGGGTACTCTGGCGGCTGCCTTGGAAGCGTTCTTGGAGAAGGCGTTCGAGCGTGGTGACGTCACTGATGCGGTTATTGCGCAAAACATTGAACAGGCAAAACGCTTGTGGACCCTGCGGGAAAATATCAGTGAGGCACAGAAGATCGAAGGGTTTAGTATCAAACACGATATCGCCGTGCCCGTTTCGCGTATCGGCGAATTTCTGGCGCGTGCTGGCGCGGCGCTCGAAAATGCCTTCCCGGGAATCCGGATCGTCGCTTTCGGGCACGTCGGTGACGGTAATCTGCATTACAACCAGTCAAAGCCGGAAGCAGGTGAAAACACTGCCTTTCTCGCAGCCCAATCGCAGGTCAACAGAATTGTCTATGACATCGTGCATTCGCTAGGGGGCACGATTAGCGCCGAGCATGGCATAGGACAGTTGAAACGTAGCGAGTTGCTACGCTACAAGAGTTCGGTCGAGATGAAGATGATGCTTGAGATCAAACAGGCGCTTGATCCGAAAGGATTAATGAATCCGGGGAAATTATTTGATCCGACCCTTGTGAGGCAGGCTGAGGCGGGTTAAAAATCAGGCAGTAAAAATTGGTCACCAAAAGCAAAAAGCCAATCAGCAAGATTGGCTTTTTTGATATTTTTGGCTCCCCGACCTGGGCTCGAACCAGGGACCTACGGATTAACAGTCCGGCGCTCTACCAACTGAGCTATCGGGGAATAAAGAAGTCGTCATTCTAGGCTGTGACGACTATCATGTCAACCAATTCGTATTGGCATTGCCGGCCCTATCTCTCATTGATAACCGCCTGCCAATGCGCGCCAACCTGGCTCCCTTTGGCTAAACAAGATAGATCCCTGCTATGGAACCGAATGTTGTCTACGTAAAAACGAGTGCTGGCGAAGAAGCAATGCGGCAGCGGACACGCCTCGTTCAGCGAAACATGCGCATGATTTTGATTTTGGTCGATGGGAAAACCTCATTTGCTGGCCTTTGCGGGAAAACCGGCAATCCTCAGCTGACTGAAAACACCCTGCTTGAACTTGAGAAAGGCGGATTTATTCAAACCGCTCCGAAAATCGATCAGGACCCGATCTGGGCGGAGGGGAAGAGCGTCGCAAAGGCAATCCGCGAAGCAGTAGGGCGCAGCGATGATGAAGTGTTGTTTGCTCAACGTTCACGAACCTCTGAAATTCCGGCGTACGGGCAGCGCGAAAAAGATTCCATGCAAGCGTCGGATATGTCCATCACGATGCTGTCGGTGTCTCATTTTGAAAGAGGAATTCGGAATGCTTCGCTGGGAGGTGGCGGGGCGCCTCTGTCCCTTGCCCCCCAATCCCGGCCTGCACCAATCCCCGATGAGCCTCCTCAGGCAAGTGAATCGTCCGGCGTAGGCCTGAAAATCAGGGGAGCCCTGAAAACGCTTGCGGGGTTATTTCAGCGGGGCAAAGCTGATAAACCCTGTGCTCGGCCCCAAACGCGCATTCCGGGTTTTTCGCACGAAACGGCGAAACGGGGCTCAAGACTTCGCGCATTCTTTTCGATATTGATCGGCGTGATAGTTCTAGCGCCCGTCGTGGCGGTTCTCTATCCCTACAACAACCACTTGGCAGCGTTTGAAGCGTCGATCTCTCGATTGACTGGATTGCCAGTCAATGTAAGTCAAATTCAAGTGGCTTTTTTTCCGACGCCACGACTTATTCTCAAAGAGGTGAAGGTCGGGGCCGGCGCAAAAGAAATGGCCGGAAAGCACGGGCTTCAGGTCGATCAGGTCAGGTTGCTACCCAATATTTCTTCATCATTTGGTCGCGGCGAATTGGTTTCAGACGTCGTGGTGCAAGGAATCGAGTTGGGACCAGAACAGACCGGCACATTTGCCTCAATTGTCGCGTCCGTGAGTGCGTCGCCGGTTGGCAAGATGGGCATTGAAGATGTCAGTATCGCTTATGGGGGAGTGAAAATATCCGGGATGGCAGGCGAGGTTAGGCTAACGTCATCCAAACAGCTGGATTCCCTTTTGCTCAGTACGGCCGATAAGGACTTGTCGCTACGTCTGAAACAAGAAGGGCGTACCATTGATTTCACCATGGAGGGGGTCGGCTGGAAGGTGCCAGATGGTTCGCGTCACCGCTTCGACTCAGTCTCGGTGCATGGGCGCGTGGTCGAGGGGGTATTAAATGTCGATGCCATGGATCTGCGCATTTTTGGTGGCCGGGTCCAGGGGGGGCTGGCTATTGTGTCGCCAAACCGGCAAGTACCTGCGGATATCTCGGGTGCCCTGTCTTTTGAACGGATCAACTTGTCGACATTCGGTCCGGCAATCGGCCTTGGTCAGCAGTTTTCGGGAGAGCTGACAGGAAAAATCCGCTTTTCCGCAGCGACAGGCTCTTGGGAAAAAATCCTTAGGACGTTAAATACAGAAGGCGATATTGCAGTTCGGCGCGGCGTGATTTCCGGAATCGACCTGGCCGAAGCAGCGCGTCGTGTCGCCGGCACGCCTGTGCAAGGCGGAGCGACGGCATTCGAAGAACTGACCGGGAAGGTAAGAGTCTCATCGAGAGGTTATCAACTCACGGGGTTGGTCATCGACTCCGGGCGTATGCGTTCGACCGGCCATCTGGCTGTCGATAACGATCTGAACGTAAATGGCCACCTGGAACTGCAAATCATGGGGACTGCCAGCCGGATGCAGGTGCCCATCAACATAGGCGGGAATCTTCGGTCGCCGATCGTGCAAGCGGGTCATCGATCGTCGTAGTGTTTTGGTTGCGGTAAACAAACGCCAGCCGCCTATTGCGGCTGGCGTAAAGCGAAGGGAAAACCCTTACAGAACAGCCGCGATCGCGTCAGCGACGTAATCAATATTTTTCGAGTTCAGCGCGGCCATGCAGACACGGCCGGTGCTTACCGCATAGACGCCGAATTCGCTCTGCATGCGAGCGACCCGTTCGGCGGTCAGCCCTGTGTAGGAGAACATCCCGCGCTGTTTGGTGATGAACGAAAAATCCTGGGCGACGCCTTTGGCATTCAGTTTCTCGGCCAGGCTGCTGCGCATGGTGCGGATACGGTCGCGCATGCCGGCAAGTTCGTTTTCCCACATTTGGCGCAATTCAGGATTCGAGAGGACGGCTGCCACAATCGCTCCGCCGTGCGTCGGCGGGTTCGAATAATTGGTACGAATGACGCGCTTGACTTGTGACATGACGCGCGCGGCCTCGTCTTTGGAGTCCGTAACGACCGACAATGCGCCAACGCGCTCGCCGTAAAGCGAAAACGACTTCGAATAGGAGGTCGAGATAAAGAACTGCAGACCCGAAGCGGCAAAAAGATTCAGCGCCGTTGCATCTTTCTCAAGGCCTTCGGCAAAGCCTTGGTAGGCCATGTCGATAAACGCAATCAAACTACGTGAGCGGATGATGTCAATGACTTGGCGCCATTGATCTTCCGTCAGGTCGGCTCCGGTCGGGTTGTGGCAGCAGGCGTGCAAGACAATGATCGATTGAGGCGCCAATGCATCAAGCCTTGCTTTCATGGCGTCAAAGTTTACGCCACGGGTTTCTGCGTCGTAGTAGGGATAGGTTTCGACCGGGAAGCCCGCACTCTCGAAAATGCCGCGATGGTTTTCCCAGCTGGGATCACTGATGTAAACCTTGGAGTCGGGCATGAGACGTTTCAGGTAATCAGCGCCAACTTTGAGGGCGCCGGTGCCACCCAGGGCCTCAACCGTGACCACTTTGCTTTCGGTGAGGAGCGGAGATTCCTTGCCAAACAGCATTACCTGCACGGCTTGATTGTAGGCCGCAAGTCCCTCGATTGGCTGGTAACCTCGTGCCGGCATGCTATCCAGGCGAACTTTTTCTGCAACCTTGACAGCGTTGAGCAGGGGGATTTTTCCGTTATCGTCGAAATAAACGCCAACGCCCAGATTGACCTTGGTCGAACGCGAGTCGGCGTTATAAGCTTCGTTCAGCCCAAGAATCGGGTCGCGCGGTGCCATTTCAACGGCAGAAAAAATCGAGGAAGACATGTCGGGTACTCCGTAAGTAGTAGGCATGACGTAGCCGATCGACGGAAGGAATGTCGGGGTCGGGATGCGCCATCGACGGTTGTAAATGAAGGGAAAATTGGTGCCGTTGGCTTATTCGAAAGCCACGGCAGTCGTCAAAATTCAACGTAAAATTCTAGCATGATGACGTCTCCGAAAAAGCCGGATAAGCCCGATTTTGTCACTTTTGAAGGAAGTCCTTTCAGGCTCTATCAACCGTTCGAGCCGGCGGGCGATCAGCCTGAGGCGATCGCCCGGCTTGTTGAGGGGCTGGATGACGGGCTGTCCTATCAGACGTTGCTCGGTGTGACCGGGTCAGGCAAGACTTTTACGATGGCCAACGTGATCGCCCGAACAGGGCGACCGGCGCTCGTGTTGGCGCCGAATAAAACGCTGGCGGCGCAGTTGTATTCCGAGTTCCGGGAGTTTCTACCGGACAATGCCGTCGAATACTTCGTCTCCTACTACGATTACTATCAGCCCGAAGCTTATGTTCCGGCGCGCGACCTGTTCATCGAGAAGGATTCGGCAATCAACGAACACATCGAACAGATGCGGCTTTCGGCAACCAAGAGCCTGTTGGAGCGACGTGACTGCGTGATCGTGGCTACCGTATCATGTATTTATGGCATCGGTGATCGTGACGAATACCATCAGATGATTCTGACCATGCGAGTCGGCGACCGGATGGGGCAACGTGCTGTCATCAAGCGCCTTGCGGAGATGCAATACGAACGTAATGAACTTGATTTTCATCGTGGGACCTTTCGTGTCCGGGGCGATGTTATCGACGTTTTTCCGGCGGAACATGCCGAACACGCTATTCGTATCTCGCTGTTCGACGATGAAATCGACGGGTTGCAGTTGTTCGATCCGCTGACCGGTCACTTGGAGGCCAAGCTGGCCCGTTTCACCGTCTTCCCGTCTTCGCACTACGTGACGCCTCGTGCGACAGTGCTGCGCGCGATTGAAGCGATTAAGGAAGAGTTGCGACAGCGCGCGGACTTTTTCAACAGGGAGGGGCGCCTGGTTGAAGCGCAGCGTATCGAGCAACGCACGCGTTTCGATCTTGAAATGCTCGATCAGCTTGGCTTTTGCAAAGGTATCGAAAATTACTCGCGTCACTTGTCGGGGCGCAAGACGGGAGAGCCGCCGCCGACCCTTCTCGACTATTTGCCGTCCGACGCGCTGATGTTTATTGACGAGTCGCATGTAGCGATTTCGCAAATCGGCTCGATGTACAAAGGCGACCGGTCGCGGAAGGAAAATCTGGTTAATTACGGTTTTCGCCTTCCTTCGGCGCTGGATAACCGACCGTTGAAATTCGAAGAATACGAAGCATTCTCCCGGCAAACCATTTTCGTATCAGCAACACCGGGTGAGTACGAGAATCAACACCAGGGGCAGGTGGTTGAGCAAGTTGTCCGTCCGACAGGATTGGTGGACCCCGAGATCATCATCAGGCCGGCAATGACGCAGGTTGACGACCTGCTTTCCGAGATACGGCTGAGGGTGGCGCGTGATGAACGCGTCTTGGTCACCACGTTAACCAAAAGAATGTCGGAGGAGTTGACCGATTTTCTCGGGGAGAACGGTGCCCGCGTCCGCTATCTCCATTCGGACATCGATACCGTTGAGCGCGTCGAAATCATTCGCGACCTGCGCCTCGGCAAGTTTGATGTGCTTGTCGGCATCAACCTGCTGCGCGAGGGGTTGGATATACCTGAAGTCTCTTTGGTCGCCATTCTTGACGCCGACAAGGAGGGGTTCCTGCGATCGGAACGCTCTCTGATTCAGACGATTGGCCGCGCAGCCCGCCACCTCAACGGCACGGCCATTCTTTACGCCGACCGGGTTACGGGCTCAATGCAACGTGCTATCGCGGAAACCGAACGGCGACGCATCAAACAAATCAGTTACAACAAAGCGCATAACATAACCCCCAGAGGGGTGACCAAGCGAATCAAGGATATTATTGATGGCGTTTACGATTCGAATGCGGCGCAACGCGAACTTAAGGCCGCAGAATCGCATGCAGGCTACAACGCCCTGAGTGAGAAACAATTGACTCAGGAAGTCAAACGGCTTGAGAAAGAGATGGCCGCGTTTGCAAAAAATCTTGAATTCGAGAAGGCAGCCGCCACGCGCGATGAATTGTTGCGCCTGAAAGAAAGACTGTTCGGTACGGTGGTTCCCGATCATCCTCAATAATTGGCAAGTTCATCCATGATAAAAGTCCTCTTCGTCTGCATGGGCAATATCTGTCGGTCGCCGACAGCTGAGGGAGTGTTTCGGCATGTACTGGCAGCGAATAATCTTCTCCATTTGGTGGCGGTCGATTCTGCGGGAACGCATGGCTATCACGTTGGCGAAGCGCCCGACCCCCGTGCTCAAGAGGCGGCCATAAAGCGTGGATACAATATCGGGCTGCTGCGGGCGCGACAGGTTTGTTCGCAAGATTTCCAGGAATTCGATCTGATTTTGGCGATGGATCGCAATAACCTGGCTGCGCTAAAGACGCTGTGCCCCCCTGAATCCTCCACCCGAATCAATCTGTTCATGGAGTATTCGAGTCGCCACGTCGAAGTCGAGGTGCCTGATCCGTATTACGGGGGGGCTCAGGGGTTTGACCGAGTGTTGGACATGGTTGAGGATGCGAGCTACGGATTGCTCAGTGCGATTAGAAAACGATCCCCTTTAGCGAATCTTTCCGCGTAAAAATGGCGCATGGCATTGGGGTATGCGGAATAAACCAATGGTGTGTTTTTTTGCGTCTTGCTTGGTGGCGCAAAAACAATAAAAATATTGACACCGTTTGCCCGTGCTATATAATGCGCACTCGCTTCACGCGGGAGTAGCTCAGTTGGTAGAGCGCAACCTTGCCAAGGTTGAGGTCGCGAGTTCGAGACTCGTCTCCCGCTCCAGTTTGTTGGGGCCGCGTAGGTTGCGGTACTACGTCGGCTAGGTGCGGCGCGATAGCAAAGCGGTTATGCACCGGATTGCAAATCCGTGTAGGTCGGTTCGACTCCGGCTCGCGCCTCCAGTAATATCAAAGGCCTAGAGTTTAATTTATCTGGGTTTGAAAAGGTTATAGCTTGTGTAGGTCCTGTAGGGGATTTGCCAAGAGATGCGGCAGTAGCTCAGTTGGTAGAGCGATACCTTGCCAAGGTATAGGTCGAGAGTTCGAGACTCTTCTGCCGCTCCAGTTTAAAAAAGGAAATGCTTTGGCATTTCCTTTTTTTGTTGGCTTCCCGTTGCCGTAAGATATTCTGTAGCCCGGATGGTGAAATTGGTAGACACAAGAGACTTAAAATCTCTCGGCCGCAAGGCTGTACCGGTTCGATCCCGGTTCCGGGCACCATAAACAAGTCCAAAGCCGTCCGATTTAGGCCAGAAAACCCAGTAAATACAAGGTTTCTGGCCTTTTTTGCGTCCGCTGCAGTCCAACAAAATACCTTGAAAGCCGGCAAAAAAGGCAGTAACTTTGACAGTAACAGGATCCCTCTCAAAAGGAGTTACTGTCATGGCACTTACTGATATCGCGGTTCGCAGCGCAAAGCCTGCGGAAAAGCCAGTCCGACTTTCCGACGACAAGGGGTTGTACCTGCTCGTCACGCCCAACGGTTCGCGCTGGTGGCGCATGGACTACCGTTTTGCCGGCAAACGCAAAACACTATCAATGGGTGTTTATCCGGATGTGGGCCTGAAAGCCGCTCGCGAGAAACGCGATACGGCACGCGAACAGATTGCAGCCGGGATCGACCCGGGGGAACACAGAAAGGCAACGAAGGCGGCGACAGAGGCGCGCGCCAGCAATTCCTTTGAAATCATTTGCCGGGAATGGCTTGAGCATAAGCGCGCCGTTGTCGAAGAAGCCCAGTACAAAAAGGCGCTTGCCCGCCTGACAAACGACGTCTTCCCATGGCTTGGCGAAAGGCCGATTTCGGCGATTACCGCCCCAGAGATTCTCTCCGTAATGCGTCGCGTCGACGAACGCGGCGCACGTTACACGGCCCACAAGATACGAAGCGAAATCAGCCAATGCTTCCGCTATGCGATTGCAACCGGCCGGGCAACACGTGACCCATGCCCCGATCTTAGAGGCGCCCTTCCTCCGGCTCGCGGCGAACACTTCGCGGCAATTACAACGCCCAGAGAAGCTGCCGAGCTGCTCCGCGCTATCGACGGCTTTCGTGGCACCTTCGTCGTTCACTGCGCGCTTCGGCTGGCACCAATGCTGTTTGTCCGACCGGGCGAGCTTAGGAAGGCTCAATGGGCAGATTTCGACTTGAACAAAGCGGAGTGGCGCTATTTGGTTACAAAAACCGATACCGACCATTTGGTTCCGCTGGCCTCGCAAGCCGTAGCGATTTTGAGAGAGCTTTATGCGCTGACCGGTCAAGGACAGTACGTCTTTCCCGGCCGCGATCCGAAAAGGCCCATGTCTGACGCGGCCATCAACGCCTCCCTGCGCCGCATGGGCTATGACACGCGGACCGAAATATCAGGACACGGCTTCCGCGCGATGGCGCGGACAATCCTGCATGAAGAACTGCACCAGAAACCGGAAGTGATCGAGCACCAACTGGCGCACTCGGTTCCTGATGCCCTCGGTACGGCGTACAACCGGACGAGGTTCCTGAAAGAGCGCAAAGCGATGATGCAACTATGGGCTGACTACCTCGACAAGCTTAAAGCGGGCGCAGATGTGTTGACTCTTCGAGGAAGCGCCGCCTAGAAAGTTGGCCGCGCTGCCCCCTCCCTTTACTAACAAAAAAGCCCTCCCTATTTGCAGCGATTACTCGTTACACCCGGATCTGGGGCGGATGCGAAAAAACGCAGTTGACGGTTTGGCATAGGTCGTCAACCAAAGAGTCCACCGTGTTAAGCAGCTATCTTTTCTGCATAGTATTTTTGGTTGAACGCAGCAGGAGAAAGATAGCCAAGACGCGCCTGCTTGCGGATGCGGTTATAAAAGATCTCAATGTATTCGGTGATTTCTCGTTGCGCCTGTTCGCGGGAGGAGAAACGTCGGTGATGCACGAGTTCGGTTTTCAAGGTTCCCCAGAAGCTTTCCATCGGGGCGTTGTCCCAACAGTTCCCTTTACGGCTCATGGACGCGTGCATGTCGAATTGACGTAGCAGCTTCTGGTAAGCATGAGCGCAATACTGACTGCCGCGATCCGAGTGGTGAAGCAGCCCTTCCTTTGGTCGCTTGGCAGCGACGGCCCGGAACAACGCTTGCATGACCAGAGGCGTGGTCATGCGCTTTGACATGGCGTAGCCCACCAGCTCGCCGCTGAACAGATCCTTGACGCCCGCCAGATAGAGCCAGCCCTCATCCGTCGCAATGTAGGTGATGTCCGTTACCCAGGCCTGGTTTGGCGCCTCGACGGCAAATTGCCGATTCAGTCGGTTGGGGGCCAGCGGCAAGGCGTGCCGCGAATCAGTTGTCGCCTTGAACTTTCGTTTCTGCTTGCAACGCAGCCCCAGCCTTCGGCGAATCCGTTTGATGCGATCGACACTGGCTGCGACGCCATGATCGGCCAGATCGGATTGCAAGCGTTTGGGGCCGTAGGTTTCCCGCGTCCGCTGATGCGCGGCACGGATTTCGGTTTCCAAACGGACAGCCTCTTGCTGACGCGCCGACGGTGGGCGCTTACGCCAGGCGTGATAGCCGCTCTCCGATACGTCCAATACTCGGCACAAGACCGCCACAGGGTGCTGATGTCGCAATTGTTCGATCCGCTCGTATTTCACCGCGACTCCTTCGCGAAATACGCCGCACACTTTTTTAGCAAATCACGCTCCAGTTTGACTTCTGCCAACTCTTTGCGTAACCGCGCCAATTCCATTTCCGTCTCCGTGGGCGGCCGCTGCCCTTGTCCAGCCTTCGGCAACTTGCCTAACCGGGCCGCTCTGACCCAGTTGCCCAGACTGCTTTTGGGCACCGAGAGCCGCTTCGCGGCCTGATCGACCGACAAGCCTTCCTGCTCTACCAGCTTGACGGCCTCTGACCGAAATTCCGGCGTATATACCCCGTTCGGGATGCGTTCCATCTCTGTCCTCCGTTTGGCAAATTCTACAAAACGGTGGACTCTTTGATTTCCAGCCTACGCCATTTCTGGAGGGAGCCGTCTTACAGAGCAGGGGCTGACTGAGAAGTGTTCGGCCTTTGCAGCCCGCCTGCCTGACCGAAACGGTACGTATGCAATGGCAAGCCGTCACTCGGCCACGCCAAGAGAGGTGTTTTCCCGGGGCAGTCGCTTGCGACAAAACTCTGAGTCGCCGCGCGCGATGATCAGCACCTCGTCTTTTGAGAAAATAACCGCCTCACAAGACGAAACGATAGCCGATTCCAGACTCCGTGACTATGTGCTTCGGCATCGATGCATCGCGCTCGATTTTCTTGCGCAGATTGGCCATGTGCACACGTACGTAATGGGTATCTTCGATGTGCCCCGGTCCCCAGACGAGTTTCAACAATTGTCGGTGCGTAATGACGCGATTGGGTTGCGTGGCCACGCAGGCCAGCAGGCGGTATTCGATCGGAGTCAGGTGTAACGGTTCGCCGTTGCGCTCGACAACGCGGCGACTCAAGTCGAGGCAGATATCGTCAAAGCGGATCATCGGCTCGCCGGGCGTTGCCTGTTGCGCCCGACGCCTTAACTGAGCGCGCACGCGTGCCATCAGTTCCCCCGCGCCAAATGGTTTAACCAGATAGTCGTCAGCGCCGGCATCGAGCGCGGCGATCTTGTCGTTCTCGCCGCTACGCGCGGAAAGCACGACGACCGGCGAGTTGGACCAGCCGCGCAGATCGCGGATGAAATCCACCCCATCGCCATCGGGCAACCCAAGATCAAGCACGATCAGATCAGGGCGTCGCGTTCCCGCTTCGATGAGTCCGCGCTTGAGACAGTCTGCCTCAAAAGCCTCGTGCCCCTCGCTTTCCAAGGCCATGCGCACGAACCGGCGAATATCGGCCTCGTCCTCAACAATCAATATCTTGGCGCGAATTTCACTCATGGCCCGGCTCCTCTGGATTCTCAACGGCTGTTCCATCATCGCTGGGCGGCTCCCCGCGCGGGAACGCGAGAATAAACTGCGCGCCGCCCGTTGCGCGTGTCGCGCCGTGAATTGTTCCTCCGTGGGCCTGCATGATGGCGCGACAGATGGCGAGTCCTAAGCCAACGCCGGGGGTCGCGCTTTCCTTGCTGCCCCGCTCGAATTTCTCGAAGATGGCTTCCTCGCGGCCGGGAGGCAACCCCGGCCCGTGGTCACTAATCGTAACGATCACCTGCTGGCTGTCGGCCCGGCCTTCGATTTCGATCGGCGAAAGGGCGGGGGTGAATTTGCAAGCGTTTTCCAGCACGTTGAATAGGACGCGCTCAATCAAGACGGCATCAAGGTGTAGGAGCGGTAGATCTGGCGCCAGATCTACCTTCAATGGCCGTCCCTCCAGCATCGCCGCACCGCTGGCGAGCGCGCTGCCGACGACTTCCTCGAGTGGCTGCCACTGCTGGTTCAGATGCACGGCACCAGATTCCAGACGCGCCATGTCGAGCAGATTGCCGACCAAGGCGTTCATGCGCATCGCCGAATTGCGCATCGTCTGAATCAATTCCAGCTGCTGGCTGGTCGGAGCCGGCTTCGTCATCTGCAACGTATCGGCTACTCCAACCAGCGACGCCAACGGCGTACGCAGATCATGCGAAATCGCGGACAGAAGCGAGTTGCGCAGTCGCTCGGATTCCATTTGCACAATGGTCCGCTGTGCTACCTCGATATAGTGAATGCGCTCGAACGAGATCGCCATCAGCAAAGCGCAGGTGTCGATCAGGCGCCGCTGTTCCGGTCGAAGCAGATCGATGCCTTCCAGTTCGATCGCCAGTACGCCGCGCAGGCGCATCGTGGCTTTGAGAGGCACGACCAGACATTTGCTGGCTGGCAGCGTATCGGTGCTACGGCCGGCCGCCTCGCCCCGATCGAAAGACCATTGCGCAACGCCCATATCGACATCGCACGCAGCGCCCGGCATCACTCGAAGACGGTCCTTCTCGTCGGCCAGCAGGATGGCCGACTTGAAACCGAATTCCGTCGCGAGAAAGCGTGAGCCGATCTCGGCGACCTGCTCCGCCATCAGGGCCGCCGACAGGTCGCGCGACATTTCGTAAAGCCCGGTGACGCGCCGCTCCCGTTCGGTGACGGCCTCGACCTGCACTTTCAGGCCCGCGGTCAGTTGCCCGACGACTAGCGCCACCACGAGCATGACGGCAAAGGTGACGAGATACTGGAAATCGCTGACGGCAAAAGAAAAGCGCGGCGGCACGAAGAAAAGGTCGAACAGCCCAACGCCAACAAAGGCCGCCGCCACCGCCGGTCCTCGGCCAAAGCGCAGCGCCACGCCGACCACCGCGAGCAGGAACAGCATGACGATGTTCGAGAGTTCGAGCACGCCGAGCAGGGGTGTTGCCAGTAACGCGGTTGTGCCACACGCAGCGAGTGCGGCCAGATAATCGTTCCAGCGGATCGGGGTTCGAGCAAGGGGGCGAACTGGTTCTGACGCTTTTTGCGGAGTGCTTTTTGCCAGCGATACGCGCAGGATATCCAGATCGTCGACCTCAGCCTCGATCGCATCTCCAAGGGGCCGCCGCCATGGCCTGCGCCGCGATGGACGCCCCATCACGAGACGCGACAAATTATGTTCCCGCGCATAACGCACCAGCGCAGAGGCAACCGCAGGAGCAGGCAGGACAGCAGTGGTAGCGCCGAGATCCTGGGCCAACTTCAGAACGCGCAGAATTTCTTGGCGCGCACGTTCGCTCTCGCCGGAAGGCGACGAGGGTTCAACATGGACGGCATGCCACGGTACGTCGAGTTGGGCGGCCAGACGAGCGCAGGTACGGACGATTTTTTCGCCATGTTCGCCGGCGGCGACACAGGCCAGCAGCGATTCGCGCGTCGGCCAGACGCGTGCCATGAGGGTGCGGCGGCGATACGCCTGCATTTCGCCGTCGACGCGGTCGGCTGTACGGCGCAGCGACAGTTCGCGTAACGCGAGCAGATTGCCCTTGCGGAAAAAATTCTTCGCTGCCAGCTTCGCTTGTTCCGGCAGATACACCTTGCCCTGCCGCAAGCGCTCGATCAGTTCATCGGGTGGGAAATCGACGACGACAACCTCGTCCGCCTCGTCGAAAACGCGGTCGGGCACGGTTTCCCAGACCTTGATACCGGTAATGCCATTGATGATGTCGTTGAGGCTTTCGAGATGCTGGACGTTGACCGTCGTATATACGTCGATGCCGGCGTCGAGCAGTTCCTGCACGTCCTGCCAGCGTTTCGGATGCCGCGACCCAACGACGTTCGAGTGCGCCAGCTCGTCCATCAGGATGATGGCCGGCTTGCGGGCCAGTGCAGCATCGAGGTCGAATTCCTTCAGCGCATGGTCGCGGTAAGGAGTCTCGTGCAACGGAATCCGTTCCATGCCGTCGGTCATGACTTCGGTTTCGATGCGGCCATGCGTCTCGACGACGCCGATGACGATGTCCACATCCTGCAGAAGTTGCTGCCGCGCCTCGCTCAGCATCGCGTAGGTCTTGCCGACGCCCGCCGAAGCACCGAAGAAAATCTTCAACTTTCCCCGTTTGGCCTTGGCCTCCTCGGCAGTGACCTGGCTCAGCAGTTGGTCGGGATTGGGACGTTCGATGTCCATGCTCGCATTCTCTTGTTCGGGCTACCGGTAGGCGTCGAGGGCAAGATTGAGTTCCAGCACACTCACTCGAGGTTCGCCGAAGATACTCCATTGGCGACCTTCGGTGTGTTGCGCGACGAGGGCGTCGAGCGCCGCCGGTTCGATCCCGCGCAAGCGGGCGATGCGGCCGGCCTGATAGGCCGCCGCGGCCGGGCTTATGTGCGGGTCGAGCCCGCTGGCCGAAGCGGTGACCAGATCGGCCGGGATCGGCCGAGTGTTGTCGGGATCGGCGGCCTTCAGCGCCTCGATCCGGCCCTTGACCGCGTCGACCAGCGCCGGGTTGAGCGGCCCTTGGTTTGAGCCACCCGAGGCGGCGGCGTTGTACGGCATCGGTCCGGTGGCCGAGGGACGGCCCCAGAAGTATTTCGGGTCACTGAAGTTCTGGCCGATCAGGCGGGAACCGACCGTCTTGCCATCCTTGACGATCAGGCTACCGCTCGCTTTCTCCGGGAAGGCGGTTTTGGCGAGGCCGGTCACCAGGAACGGATAAGCAAGGCCGGTGATGAGGCTCAGCAAGACGAACAGGCTGAGGGCGGGACGGAGCAGGGTTTTCATTGATTTCTCCTGTTGTTCAGGCTAGACCAGCCGCGGCGATCAGCACGTCGATCAGCTTGATGCCGAGGAAGGGGGCGACGATGCCGCCGAGGCCGTAGATCGCCAGGTTCTGGCGCAGCAGCGTGGCCGCGCCGAGCGGGCGGTATTTGACGCCCTTCAAGGCCAGCGGGATCAGGAAGACGATGATCAGCGCGTTGAAGATCACCGCCGAGAGGATCGCCGACGACGGGCTGGCCAGGCCCATGACGTTGAGCGCGGAAAGCTGCGGGTAGGTGCTGACGAAGGCTGCCGGAATGATCGCGAAGTACTTGGCGATGTCGTTGGCGATGGAAAACGTCGTCAGCGACCCGCGCGTCATCAGCATCTGCTTGCCGGTCTCGACGACCTCGATCAGCTTGGTCGGGTTGGAGTCGAGGTCGACCATGTTGCCGGCCTCCTTGGCCGCCTGCGTGCCGGTGTTCATGGCCACGGCGACGTCGGCCTGGGCCAGCGCCGGCGCATCGTTGGTGCCGTCGCCGGTCATCGCCACCAGGCGGCCTTCCGACTGGTACTGGCGGATCAGCTTGAGCTTGGCTTCCGGCGTGGCCTCGGCAAGGAAGTCGTCGACGCCGGCCTCGGCGGCGATCGCGGCGGCTGTCACGCGGTTGTCGCCGGTGACCATCACCGTCTTGATGCCCATCTGGCGCAGTTCCGCGAAACGCTCCTTGATGCCGCCCTTGACGATGTCTTTCAGTTCGATCACGCCGAGGACGCGCACCTTGCCTTGGCTTGATTCGGCGACGACCAGCGGCGTGCTGCCGCGGCGGGCGACGTCGTCGACCTTGCCGCTCACCGATTTGTGGAAGCTGCCGCCCTCGGCTTCGACGAAGGCTTTGATGGCTTCCGCCGCGCCCTTGCGGATCTGCCGCTCGCCGAGATTGACGCCGCTCATGCGCATCTGTGCCGTGAAATGCACGAAGTGGGCGTCGAGCGCGTGGATGTCGCGTTCACGCAGCTTGAAGCGCTGCTTGGCGAGGACGACGATGCTGCGCCCTTCCGGCGTTTCGTCGGCGAGCGAGGCGAGTTGCGCGGCGTCGGCGAGTTCGGCCTCGGTGACGCCGTCGGCCGGCAGGAAGGCCGAAGCCTGGCGGTTGCCGAGGGTAATGGTGCCGGTCTTGTCGAGCAGCAGCACGTCGACGTCGCCGGCCGCCTCGACCGCGCGTCCGGAGGTGGCGATGACGTTGGCCTGCATCATGCGGCTCATGCCGGCCACGCCGATGGCCGAGAGCAGCCCGGCGATCGTGGTCGGGATCAGGCAGACGAGTAGCGCGATCAGCACGGTGATGCTGACCGGCGTGCCGGCTCCGGCGACGTCGACGCTGAACATCGAGTACGGCAGCAGCGTGACCGTCACGGCGAGGAAGACGATGGTCAACGCGACGAGCAGGATGGTCAGCGCGATCTCGTTCGGCGTCTTCTGGCGCTTGGCGTTCTCGACCATGGCGATCATGCGGTCGACGAAGGTCTCGCCGGGATTGACCGTGACGCGCACGATGATCCAGTCGGACAGCACGCGTGTGCCGCCGGTGACCGAGGAAAAATCGCCGCCGGATTCGCGGATGACCGGCGCCGATTCGCCGGTGATCGCCGATTCGTCGACCGAGGCGACGCCTTCGATGACTTCGCCGTCGGCCGGGATGAACTCGTGCGCGGCGATGAGCACCACGTCGCCCTTGCGCAGGTCGGTGGCCGGGACCATCTGCCATTTCGATTCGAGGTGCGGTTCATGGAGCTTCTTGGCCAAGGTCTCCTTCTTCAGGCCGCGCAGCGAAGCGGCCTGCGCCTTGCTGCGGCCTTCGGCCAGCGCTTCGGCGAAGTTGGCGAAGAGCACCGTGAACCACAGCCACAGGGCGATGGCCAGGATGAAACCCGGGTTTTCCACCACTCGTGCCTCGCCCTGGCCGCCCAGCGCCTGAATCCAGAGCACCGAGGTCAGGATGCTGCCGATATATACGACGAACATCACCGGATTGCGCCACTGCACCGCCGGGGAGAGTTTCCGGAACGCGTCGGTGACGGCCGGGACGGCCAGTTCCGGATCGAAGAGGGTAAAAGTCTTGCGCGTCATTTTGTCTCCAATCAGTGCGCGGCAAAGAGCATCAATTGCTCGATGACCGGCCCGAGCGCCAGCGCCGGCACGTAGTTGAGCAGACCGACCAGCAGCACGATGCCGACCAGAAGTACGACGAACAGCGGGCTGTGCGTCGGCAGCGTGCCTTCGGTGACGGCCAGGCGCTTCTTGGCGGCCAGCGAGCCGGCGATGGCCAGCACCGGCACGATCACGCCGAAGCGGCCGAACCACATGGCCAGCCCGAGCAGCGTGTTGTAGAACGGCGTGTTGGCCGAGAGGCCGGCAAAAGCGCTGCCGTTGTTGTTGGCGGCCGACGAGAAGGCGTAGAGAATTTCCGAGAAGCCGTGTGCGCCGGGGTTGGCGATGCCCGCGCGCCCGTCGGCGGCGATCACCGCGATGGCCGTGCCGACCAGCACCAGCAGCGGCGTCACCAAGATGGCGATCGAGGTCATCTTCATCTCGTAGGTCTCGATCTTCTTGCCCAGGTATTCCGGCGTACGCCCGATCATCAGGCCGGAAATGAACACCGCCAGGATGGCGAATACCAGCATGCCGTACAGGCCCGTGCCGACGCCGCCGAAGACCACCTCGCCGAGGTGCATGCCGATCAGCGGAATCAGGCCGCCCAGCGGCATGAACGAGTCGTGCATGGCAATGACTGCGCCGCAGGACGCCGAGGTGGTGATCGTGGCGAACAGGCCGGACTCGGCGATGCCGAAACGCGCCTCCTTGCCTTCCATGTTGCCGAGCGCCGGGTCGACGCCGAGTTGGGTCAGCAGCGGGTTGGCCTGCTGCTCGAAGGCCATGGCCGCAATCGCCAGGCCGATGAACAGGATCGTCATCGCCGCCAGCACGGCCCAGCCCTGGCGGGTGTCGCCGACCATGCGCCCGAAGGTGAAGCACAGCGCACCGGGAATCAGGGAGATCGACAGCATCTGGACGAAGTTGGAAAGCGGCGTCGGGTTTTCAAAGGGGTGCGCCGAGTTGGCGTTGAAGAAACCGCCGCCGTTGGTGCCGAGCATCTTGATCGCTTCCTGTGAGGCGACCGGACCCATGGCCAGCGTCTGGGTTTTCGCTTCGGTGGGCTCGGTGACGACTACGCCTTTTTCGTTCTTGACCAGCTGACCGGCGGCGTCGAGCTTGGGCGTGTCGTACTTGGTGACTTCCATCGTCGTTACGTCCTTGTACGCATCAAAGTTCTGGATCGATCCCTGGCCGACCAGGAACACGGCATAGACGATGGAGATCGGCAGCAGGACGTACAGCGTGATGCGCGTGAGGTCGACCCAGGCGTTGCCGATGCTCGCCGCCGTGTGGCGGGCGAAGCCGCGGATCAGCGCGATGACGACGACGATGCCGGTGGCCGCGGAAAGGAAATTCTGCACGGTCAGCGCCAGCATCTGCGTCAGGTAGCTCATCGTCGACTCGCCGCCGTAGCCTTGCCAGTTGGTGTTCGAGGCGAAGCTGACGGCCGTGTTGAACGCCGAGTCCGGACTAACGTTGGTCATCCCCTGCGGATTGAGCGGCAACCAGGCCTGCAGCCGCTGCAACGCGTAGACCGCGAGAACGCCGAGTGCATTGAAGAGCAGGATGGCGAAGGTGTATTTGAGCCAGCCCATTTCCTCTTCGGCACGGATGCCACACAGGCGATAGAGCGGGCGCTCGGTTTTCCGGACGAAGGCAAACTCGCCCTCCATCACCATAGCGAGGTATATGCCCATCGGTTTGACCGTGAGCAAAAGAACGGTCAGGTAGAGAACAAGAAGTTCCCATGCATGCGAGTTCATGAGAAATTCTCCGGGTTAAGCAGCGCCGCAACCAGATAGACAAACAGTCCGGCAGCAACCAAGCCACTGAGAATGTAGAGCCAGATCATTTGATTCCTCCGAGCCGGGCGCAGCCGGCAGCAAAAGCAAACATCAGAGCGAACAACAACCCTATAAGCGTGAAATAGACCATATCCATGGTGGGACTCCATACCGGTTACGCGACAAACTCATACTAGAAAAGTGCCTGTCAAAATGCTGACAAGAAACAGATTCTCGCTATCAAGAAGACATAAAAGCGGCCGGTGTGCTTACCAGAATTGCTCTACAAAAATTACTGAGCGCGGCTCCTCATGCGCAGTCTCGCTCCCCAATACACGCTGCGCAGGCTGAGGTCGCCCGAACAGTTGCCCGGCAATAACCTGCGCCACCAGAACGATGGCGACCGCAATCGCGACTAGAACAGCGAAAATTAGCAACGGATTCGTGGCAAGAGTCAAAACAGAACTGATGATCGTCATGACAGAACTCCTTTAGGTGACGCTTTCATGCTAGGAGGATGACTGTCAAAACAGTGACAAGATTGGGGCCAGGTTTATCAAGATTTCGTAAAGGCCAGCCCTGTTGCGTGCTCTTGATGCGACTGTGCCCTCTGCGGATGACGAATGGCTAATCACGCGGTCAGCGCTCCAAGCCGCCATGGAGGGGCTGCCTATCAAGCCCTACGCCGACCAATCGGACTAGCCGTGGAACGTCGGCAAAGGCTGGTTGGTTTGCCCTTGAGAGGCCTCCTCGCGCGACTGTTCTACTCCATACCTTCCCTTGGCCCCAGACCAATCGACCGTCAGCGGCGGGTCGGGAGTTCAAGTTCATCGAACAGCAAGATGTCATTGATCGCCATTAGATGCTGAGCGGCCGGTAACCGGCGCATTGCAGCCCGAGTCTGGCCAGATGCCCAAGGTCTGCTGTGGCCGAGTAGTTCTCGGTCGGTCCCGGCTCAGAACGACTGGGCAACTCCGCAACCTGCCGTCGGGGCAGCGAAACAAAGAAAGTCGGGATAGGGGCGGTAGTGTGAGTTCGCCAAACAGAAAAAGCTGCCGTTCAACGCGATAGAGACAACCAATTTTAACTTGAAGCGCGGTTTTCTCATGTTGAGCACACGCAAAAATGCTGGTGCGCGCGACATACTGTTTAAGATGGAATTCTCTGATTTTACAGAGGCAGAACAATGACCGAACAGCGAAAAGCACCGCCTCAGGCATGGAAACCCGGACAGTCGGGAAATCCGAAGGGGAAGCCGGCCGGAACGCGTAACAAGGCGACGACGATGCTCTTGACGTTAATGGAGAACGGCGCCAAGGAAATCACCGAAGCGGTTATCGAGGCGGCCAAGGCAGGCGACCTGAGCGCCGCCCGGCTGGTACTCGACCGGCTTTGCCCCCCGGCACGAGAACGGCCGATATCACTCGAACTGCCCGAGACCTCGACCATCGCCGGCATCAGCGCCGCGCAGCAGGCAATTTTCAAGGCCGTCGCCGACGGTCAGTTGCTACTGGGCGAAGCCACTACGTTGTCGGGCCTGATCGAAGCGCAACGGAAAGCGCTCGAAACGATTGAATTGGAAACCCGTATCGCCGCCTTGGAGGAGAAATCCAAATGACCCGATTGGAACGACGCATCGCACTTGTCGAGGCCGCGAGAAGGCGCGGTCAGCCCGGTTTCGTAGTCGTCCGGCGTGATGACGGCGAGTCCGAAGAAGAAGCCTTACAGCGGGCGGGGTTGCCGGCCGACTATGGCGGTGTGGTTGTTTTCATGAGTCACGAGGACATCGCCCTTTGACGCCCCGCTTTAACCGCGTTTGTTCGTGATAACGAAGCTCCATGAAGCTCAGACATCAGACGGTGGAATTGGAAAAAAGCGAACAGCAAATTTTTTTGACAGTAACTTTGACGGTAACAAAAAAACATAGAAATATATTAGTTCTTTTAATCAATTAGTTAATGCGCGTGTTCGATTCCGGTTCCGGCACCATCTGAAAGTCGAAGCTAATCCATCAAAGGCCAGAAACCGACTAATTCAAGTGGGGGCTGGTCTTTTTTGTGTTCGTGCAACTCCGGTTGTGTCCGTCGAAATCCAAGAGCAAGTGAAGGCGATATGACGTAACACGTCCACTGTCAGGTACGGTTACCGTCATGGCGCTTTGCGCACACGGCACGGTCAGGCGTCTGCTCGGTCTATGGTTTCCGTAGGAAGCCAGAGGCATTTTCCCTTGGCCTCCTTCTGAATCGTCTGTAGCACGTTGTGATGCTCGGCGAGTTCGGTCTCGGAGGCTCTGATTATTCGCTGTTTTCCGCTTGTCGACAGGCTTATTGGGGCAATGTTGATATCGGATGGGGCAGGGGCATCGCTTGAAATCCCCATGTCCAGGCTTTCTTGGCCACGGGTCATGGCGACATAGACTTCGGCCAAAATCTCCGAGTCAAGCAACGCGCCGTGCAGGGTTCGATGCGAATTGTCGATTCCGTAGCGATCGCACAGCGCATCAAGATTGTTTCGTTTGCCCGGAAACATCTCTTTGGCAAGACGCAGGGTGTCCACGATGCCATGGCACACCGTGTTAATGGGGGCCAGGTCAAGCCGGGCCAGTTCGGCGTTCAGAAAGCCGACATCGAAGGGGGCGTTATGAATGATGAGTTCAGCGCCGCGAATAAAATCGAGGAATTCCTCGGCTATTTCGTTAAAGCGCGGCTTGTCCTGAAGAAATTCGAGGCTGATGCCGTGAACTGCGAGCGCGCCCGCGTCAATATCGCGGTCCGGGTTCAGGTAGCGGTGAAAGTGCTTGTGCGTCAGGCGTCGATTGCGCATCTCAACGCAGCCAATTTCAATAATGCGATGGCCGAGTTTATGCTCAAGGCCGGTTGTTTCGGTATCGAGAAATATTTGGCGCATAAGCTGTAGTGCCTTGTGTTGTTTGAGAGGGCGGCTGAATGATTTGGCTATCGCTGGGTAATGCCGAGCACTTCATCGATACCGCGATTGGCTAGCTGGTCAGCTCGTTCATTGCCTTCGTGTCCGGCATGGCCCTTGACCCAGACCCAGCGGATTTGGTGATGCTTGACGAGGCTATCGAGTTCTTGCCAGAGGTCGGCGTTTTTGACCGGTTTTCGATCGGCCGTTTTCCAGCCGTTACGCTTCCAGTTGTGTATCCATTCGCTGATGCCTTTTTGCACGTATTGGGAATCGGTGTGGATACTGACGGAGACGGGGCGTTTGAGAGCCTCAAGGGCGCGGATAACGGCGGTGAGTTCCATCCGGTTGTTTGTGGTCTCCGCTTCGCCCCCCCAGAGTTCCTTTTCGGCGGTGCCTGCTCGCAGGAGGACGCCCCAGCCGCCGGGGCCGGGGTTGCCGCGGCAACCGCCGTCGGTAAAGATATTAACGCTAGTTTCGCTGACCACGTTGATCAAATTCCTTGTGTGTAATCGCGGTTAATCCATTGACCGCCGCCTGTTTCGGTCCCCACTCAGGCATGATGAGGCGCATTCCCCGCACACGTTTTACGGCGCGCAGCAAATAGACGCCGCCGGCAAAGCTCCACCAACGATCTCCGGCGGCTTCCATGAAGCGGCATCGTTTAAGCCAGCGCTGATCGTTGCACGGCGGCGCGTAACAGCCGAAATTACCCCGGTCGACGTCGAACCCGAGCAATTGCAACCAGTCCTTCAGTCGTAGCACGGAAATATAGTGTCCGTTGAGAGGGAAATCATTGCCCGTGGCGGTGATTTTTCCCAGATACTGACGCACTCCCCAGAGTGAGATCGGGTTGAATCCGGTAATAACGAGTTGCCCCTCGGGAATTAACACGCGCTCGACTTCCCGCAAGATCTGGTGCGGGTTGGTGCTGAATTCGAACGCATGGGGCATCACGATGAGGTCAATGCTGTTTGCGGCGAAAGGTAGTTCACGCGGATCGCAAAAGACATCGACATCACCCGATTCGCCAATGACTTTGCGCAGCGGAATGCGATTCTGTGCGAGCAGGTTATATTGCGGCAGCCCGATTTGAAGAGCGTTGTAGCCGAACAGGTCGACAACAAGCGCGTTGACCTTGGTTCGCTCCCAAGCCATGACGTAGCGTCCGAGTGGAGTTTGCAACCATGCATCGAATTCGGGAATTGACATTTTCCGCCGTTCTTCCAAAATCAACCAATGTTTGAAGTAATCGGAATTCCTGCTTTCAAGGATAACTACATCTGGCTGATCCGCAAAGGCGGCTCGGTGGTTGTTGTAGACCCTGGTGAATCACGTCCGGTGCTGGATGTTCTCATGCGGGGCGAACTGAAATTAAGGTCGATTTTCGTCACCCATCATCATTCGGACCATCAGGGCGGCGTTACCGGTCTGGTGGTGCATTGCCAGCCTGAGGTGTATGGGTCGGGCGCGGAGTCTATCACAGCCATGACGCATCCTTTATATGGTGGCGAGCGTATTTTCCCTGGTTTGGGTGATGTCGAATTTGAAGTGTTGTCGGTGCCGGGGCATACGGCCGGGCATCTGGCTTTTTACGCCGATAACTGCCTGTTTTGCGGCGACACATTGTTTGGTGCCGGTTGCGGACGGATTTTTGAAGGCACGCCCAATCAGATGTACGACTCGCTGCTCAAATTGGCGGCGTTGCCGGATGACACACGTATCTACTGCGCTCACGAATATACGGAAGCTAACCTGCGCTTTGCATTGGCCGTCGAACCGGGGAATCTCCTATTAAGGAAGCGCGCGGCGGATGTTTCGCTCGCGCGTGCGCAATCGTTGCCGACGGTACCCTCGACGCTTGCTCTCGAAAAGGCGACAAACCCATTCTTGCGTTGTGCCATGCCGGAAGTGATTGCGTCCGTGCAGAACCGGATTCCTGGCGCGAGTGATCCGCGTACGGTATTTGCGGCCTTGCGTGAGTGGAAAAACAGTTTCTAGCGCCCGGTTTCTTGGTCAGGCTATGCAGGTCTGTTTCTTTGGCCACACGCGGTGCAGGGTGTCGATGACTTTGGCGGAGTTAAAAGGTTTGACTATGAAACCGTTGGCGCCGTTGTCGATCGATTCATGCACGTTGTCGACGCTTGGATTGCCGGTAATCATGACGACAACGATGTCCGGGTATTTCTTTTTGATGTTCTGCAATGCTTCCAGGCCGTCCATCAGCGGCATCATCACGTCCATGAAAACGATGTCGGGCGGATTGCGTTCTATAAATTCGAGCGCCTGCAGGCCGTTTTTGGCTTCTCCTGCAATGAAGCAATCCTCGTTGCGAAGAATCCCGCGCAGCAATGTGCGCATCAAATCATTGTCATCGACAATTAACACCTTGGCACTGCCGTGTTCCATTTGATTCCCGTTTGTCTCTTAGCTTTCGGGGGCAAGAGCCGCGGTCTGGCAGACGCGGTTTCTTCCCCCGTGTTTTGCTTTGTATAGTGCCTGATCGGCCGCGTGAATCAAATCATTCGGCGATGTTTCAGGCATGGCCACCCCAGAAGCCACTCCCAGGCTTGCGGTTACGAATCCGAAGGGGGATGAGGGGTGTGGAATGGACAAATTCTGAACGGCTAACCGCATCTGGTCTGCGATATGGACGGCACCTTCCAACGTTGTACCAGGCAGGATGGCAACGAATTCCTCGCCGCCATAACGAGCCACGAGGTCGCCACCGCGCTCAATGCACGCTGTCAGTGCGTGGGCCGTCTTGATCAGGCAGGCGTCGCCGTTCTGATGGCCATACGTATCGTTGAACAACTTGAAGAAGTCGATATCGCACATCAGGATTGCCACTTCGTCGCCACGACGCATGGCGCGTTGCCATTCCCGCGTGAGGATGTTGTCGAAATGCCGCCGGTTGGCGATGCCGGTCAAACCGTCAAGCGAGGTAAGACGTCGCAGTTCCTGATTCGCGGCATCCAGCTTTTGGGTCAGGACGAGTAGTGATTGGCGCATCTGGATAATGCGCAACATGGCCCGGATTTTTGCCCCAAGGACGATTTCACTCACCGGCTTGAGGATATAGTCGTCGCCTCCTGCCGCGATGCCTCTCTCAATATCCTGATCCTTTGTCAGCGCACTGAGAAAAATGATGGGCGTCCATTGACCTTGTAATTCCAGCTGACGAATTTTCCTGGCCACCTCGAAACCGTCGACGTCTGGCATCACGATATCGAGCAGTACGAGGTCCGGTCGTTCTTTCTGGAAAAGATCGATGCCCGAGAGTCCGGTTTCTGCCGGAATCGGAGTAATGCCCATTCGTTCAAGATGGCTGCAGAGGATCTTGAGCGTCGTTCTGCTGTCTTCAATAACCAAGGTTTTCATGGAGGGGCATGGGGAAAGGGCTGGGCGGGATTTTAGCCCGAAAGACGGTATTCCGGGCCGTTCACTATGGGTTGAATGCATGAATCAAGCGGCTCTGCTGTCGCTCGGCTTGTTTGCATTTTGGGCAAGAGGGGCGACTGTTCATGATAAATTTGCCATCCAGATATCCAACTTGCCTTGCGGACAGCCCACTATGATCGACTCGAAAAAAATGGCGACGCTGATTCAGTCTCCGCGAACGCGCAAATATGGCGTGCGTTTCCTCATTGCGGTTGTTACGGTCGGGATTCTTGGCTTTTTTGTCCTGCCGCCGATTGTGAAGTCGTTGCTGCTCGACACCTTGGGCGAGGTTTTGCACCGCAACGTATCGGTGGAAAAGATACGCATCAACCCTTATGCCTTGTCGGTGACCGTTGACGGGGTCAGTATCGGCGAACGTGACGGAGGGGGTTCCTTTGCCGGTTTCGACAGCCTTTACCTGAATGTCGAGGCCAGTTCCCTGCTGCGGGGAGGTCCCGTCATTAACGAGATTCGCCTGGTGAATCCCGCACTGAAGCTGGTACGTCATCCTGATGGGAGCTACAACTTTTCGGATCTTCTGGACGAGTTCATGGCTCGGCCAAAGAATGACGATCCAACGCCGTCTTTTTCGCTCAACAACATTCAATTGCAGGGGGGGCGTGTCGAATTCGACGATCAGACCGTTGGGGAAAAGCATGTCGCCAGCGACATCAATCTGAGTATCCCGTTCGTATCGAGCATGGCGTACGCGGCGGATATTTTTGTTGAACCGGCTTTCTCGGCGAATTTCAATGGGGCGCCGCTGGCGATCAAGGGGCGCAGCAAGCCTTTTGCCCAATCGCTTGAGAGCGAGATCGACCTCGATTTGACGGATCTGGAGCTGGCGAAGTACCTCGGCTATGCGCCGCTTCGACTGCCAATCAAGGTGGTCTCGGGAACGCTGGATACCGGCCTGAAGATCACCTTCCGCCTGGAGGCTGACAATCAGCCATCGGTCCTGCTTTCCGGAACATCGGCGCTCAAAGACATTGAAATCGACGACGAGGGCGGTTCGCCCCTGGTTTCAATGAAGCGTCTTGATCTTGCCGTCGAATCGGCAGATTTGGTGGCGGGCAAATTCGTTATTGACAATATTCTGGTTGATTCGCCAGAGGTTAGCGCCCATGTCGATAAGCGAGGGGCGATCAACTGGCTTGCCCTGTTGCCGCGACAGAATGGCGCGAACAGTCCTCCATCCGAGAAAAAGGCAGGCAATGGAAAGGAGGCGATCGAATGGTCGATTGGTCACGCGAAGATCAGCGGCGGCGCGTTGCGCTGGCTTGACGAATCACACGGAGCACCGTTCAAGGCCAGCATCGATGCCATTGAGTTCGGGGCGCAAAAACTGTCCAGTCCGAATAAGGAAAACAAGGAAAAGGCCGGCTTTGATCTGTCCTGGCGGGTGGCGGCCGGTGAATGGCTGAAGATCGACCAATTCACCGTGAAAGGCGGCCAGCTCGATCTGGCACGGCATGAAATCGTTCTCGGAGATGTGAACGTGAATGGGGGCAGCGGCCTGATTCGACGTCTTGCCGATGGCCGGATCGACTGGATAAAACCGCCGGCGCTGCGGGTCGCCGAAGCGGCCCGTAAAGATACTTCCGCCCCTTGGAAAATTACCGTAAAGCGCTATGTGGGCGACAAGATCGGCCTGCGTTTCGAGGATAAGGCGGTGTCCCCGGCAGCCCTGCAGACGATCAACGGCCTCTCGTTCGAAGTGCTTGATCTGTCAACCGATCCGGCGCAAACGGCAAAGGTCAAGACGAGGTTCAATCTGAACAAGCGTGGCGTTCTGGCATTCGATGGAACGGTAAAGCCGGCACCGTTGGAGGCGCGGCTGAACGTCGATGCAAAAACCATCGAGCTGCTGCCGTTGCAGCCGTATTTTTCAGAGAAGCTCAACATCGACGTCACTCAAGGACTGGTTACGCTAAAGGGGGGAGTGCAGCTTCGTCAGAGCCAAGCTAAAAGCGAATCCGCTCCAAGTTTCCAGAGCGCCTTTAACGGCGATGTGACCATCGGTGATTTCTATTCGGTGGACAAGTTGAACTCGGCGGATTTCCTGCGTTGGAAATCGTTCCACCTGGGCAATGTCGATGTCCGCATGAATCCGGATTCGGTTTCGATCGGTGAAGTTGCGCTGTCCGATTTCTTTGCACGGGTCATCGTCAGCCCGGAGGGTAAACTCAATCTCATGCAGATTGTCCGCCAGCCGGAGCAGAAGGTTCGCGAAGCAGGTAAAGCGCCATCCTCTGTATCCGATCCGAGTGGGCCGGGATCGGTCGCCAACCAAGCCGCAGAGGGCAAGGCGGCGGTGCCGCTCGAGACCAGCAAGGGACCAGCAACGCCGGTCAAGATCGGCAAGATCACTTTGCAGGGCGGCAGCGTCCGCTTTACCGACAACTTCGTAAAGCCAAACTACACGGCGAATCTGCGAAAGGTTGGTGGCCGCGTTTCGGGCCTGTCCTCGGAACCGGGCACAGTCGCCAATCTCGACCTGCGAGGCGCCTACGACAACGTCGCGCCACTTACCATCACAGCCAAGATCAATCCGCTGCTGGCCAAGCCGTATCTCGATCTGCAGGCCGAGGTCAAGGGCATCGAAATGACCTCATTCTCGACGTATTCCGGCAAGTACGCCGGGTACGCCATCGAGAAAGGCAAGCTCTCCCTGTTCGTCAAATACAAAATCGAGAATGATCAACTGGAAGCCGAAAACCGGGTGTTCCTTGATCAGCTGACGTTCGGTGAACCGGTCGATAGTCCGGAGGCCACGAAGTTGCCGGTGACACTGGCGGTGGCGCTGCTCAAGAACCGCAACGGAGAAATCGACGTCAACCTGCCGATTTCCGGCTCACTGAACGATCCTGAATTCAGTGTCGGTGGCCTGATCGTCAGGGTTTTCGTCAATCTGATCGCCAAAGCCGTGACGTCGCCATTTGCGCTACTCGGTTCGGTTTTTGGCGGTGGCGAGGAATTGTCGAATATCGAGTTCGCCTATGGGCGTGCGGCGATTACGCCAGAGGCGGAAAAGCGGCTGGAGAATCTGGCCAAGGCGCTGATCGACAGACCGAGCCTCAAGCTTGAAATCGAGGGCCGCATCGATCCCGAAAATGACCGTGAAGGGCTGAAACGGGCACGCATCGATCGGCTCGTCCGGGCCGCGAAGCGCGAAGATATGACGAAGAAGGGAATAGAGACCGGGGGCACGTCCGGCATCGACGTGACACCACAGGAATATCCATCCCTGCTGGAACGCGTCTATCGTTCGGAAAAATTCCCGAAACCGCGCAATATGATTGGAATGGTCAAACGCTTGCCGGTGGAGGAAATGGAAAAACTCATGCTGGCCAACACCACGATCGACGAAGACGATCTTCTCAGGCTGGGTGACCGCCGAGCCAAGGCTGTTCGTGACTGGTTTCTTGCCCACGAAGTGCCAGCCGAACGTGTATTTCTGCGGCCGAGTCGTCTGGAAGCGCCCGAAGCCGCGGTAGGCGAAGAATCGAAAGGCAAGGCAAGTCGCGCCGACTTTTCCTTGAAATGAATGTTTTCACTCAGGAACGGTCAGGGCGAACATTTTGCCGACCTGTTTTCAATAAGAATGAAGGACTTGCATGACTGAATTTGTCTTGATCGCGCTGCTGCTTGCAGGTGTTCTCGTATTGTTTTTTGTTTTTTCGCTCTGGCGACGTGCTAACCGCACTGACGATTCCATCGAACCTTATTTCAACGCATTAGGCAGCGCCTTGGAAAACGGTTTGACGCGGGTCGAGCGCGAGCTGCGCGAAGAGATGGCGCGTAGCCGTCAGGAGGCGACGGCGTTGGCTCGCGGCGATCGCGAGGAGCAGTCGCAGTCACTTGATCGCCTGGCCAAAGCGCTGGCGGCGCACGTCGGCCAACTCGGCACCTTGCAGGGGCAGCAATTGGAAGCTTTTGCCCAGCAACTGGCGCGGCTGACGCAGAGCAATGAGCAACGCTTCGAACAGTTGCGCCAGTCGGTGGAGACGCGCCTCGGTGCGATTCAGGCCGACAACGCCAACAAGCTTGAGGAAATGCGCAAAACCGTCGACGAGAAGTTGCATGCAACGCTCGAACAGCGCCTCGGTGATTCCTTCAAGCTGGTCAGCGAACGCCTGGAACAGGTCCACAAGGGCTTGGGCGAAATGCAGAATCTGGCGGCGGGCGTTGGTGACCTGAAAAAAGTGCTGACCAACGTCAAAACGCGCGGGACGTGGGGCGAGGTCCAGCTGGAAGCCTTGCTCGATCAGGTGCTGACGGCCGAGCAGTACGAGAAGAACGTCGTGACGCGCTCGACGGGGAACGAACGCGTCGAGTTTGCCATTCGCCTGCCGGGTCAGGGCAAGGAAGCAGGGAAGGGGGCCGGAAAACCCGTCTGGTTGCCAATCGACGCCAAGTTCCCCGTCGAAGATTATCAACGGTTGGTGGAAGCGCAGGAGCGTGCCGAGTCGGCCGCCGTCGAACAGGCGTCGAAAGCGCTGGAAACGCGCTTGCGCGACGAGGCGAAGAAAATTCGCGACAAGTACGTGGAACCGCCGCACACGACCGATTTCGCCATTCTCTATTTGCCGACCGAAGGTCTGTATGCCGAGGTGTTGCGTCGCCCCGGCCTGGCGGAAACGCTGCAGCGCGACTATCGAGTCAATCTGGCTGGGCCGACGACGCTCGCGGCACTGCTCAATAGCTTGCAAATGGGTTTCCGCACGCTCGCCATCGAGCAGCGCTCGTCCGAAGTCTGGGCTGTTCTTGGCGCGGTGAAGACCGAATTCGGCAAGTTCGGCGAGGCGCTCGAATCGACGCGCAAGAAGCTTGAACAAGCCACGAAGAGCATCGAGTCGGCCGGCGTTCGGACGCGGCAGATCGAACGCAAGCTCAAAGGCGTCGAGGCGCTCCCGGTCAACGAAGCGCAGGTGAGATTAGGTGCTCTGGAAGAAATCGAAGCGGCGGGCGAAGCCGACGCTCCAGTTTGAACTCGTGGCATCGAAAACGCTTGAAGCGGCTTTTCGCGCAACCACCTATCGCGTATCTACATCCGGTGGCGTTTTCGACCTGAGAATTGGCCGCCGGAACCCGGCTTTCGACGCCTTTTTACGGCAGCAAGGCGCTGCTACGTGGTGCATCGTGACCGCCTGCAATCCGGGCGGTAAGCGGAGCGACAACGAAAATCCGATGCGTCAGGAGCGTCTTGATCGGTACGTTGCCGGGCACGATTGGCCAACTTTCGCGGCCTGCAACATCGCCGACGATTCTTCCTGGCCGGACGAACCGGGTTACCTGCTGCTTCAGGTCAGTGCAGAAGACGCGAAAAAACTGCTGGTCGAGTTTTCCCAGGCGGCGTGCGTGTACGGCGAGGTCGGGTCGGCGCCACGTCTGGTCTGGGGCTGAATGAATCGCTTGAGATAAAAAGCCCGGTGGGAACGAGGTTGCCACCGGGCGAGGGTACATGCGCCAATAAATCACAGACGATAGGCGCTGACGATACGCTGCATGTCCGTTGCCAGACGGTCGAGATCATTGGCGACACTGGCGCTGTTGGTGGCCGCCGCGCTGCTTTCTTCCGACATCTGGGCGATCCGTTCGACCTGCGTTGCGATGTTGTTGGTGGCCGCGCCCTGTTCGCGGATCGCAGACGCGATTTCTTCGACCATGGCGACCGCGTGGCGGCTGCCTTCGCCGATTTGCTTGATCGACTCGCTGGCTTCCTGCGCCCGGTCGACGCCCTGCGAAACCTTGCTGACGACGCCTTGCATGCTCGCCACAGCGTCGCCGGCGCTGATCCGGATGGCATCGATCGTGGTTGAGATTTCCTGCGTCGATGATGATGTGCGTTCAGCCAGTTTGCGCACCTCATCCGCCACGACGGCAAATCCACGCCCCTGTTCGCCGGCGCGTGCGGCTTCGATGGCGGCGTTGAGCGCGAGCAGGTTGGTCTGGTCGGCGACTTCCTTGATGACGGTGACGACCTTGGAAATCTGCTGGCTGTGCTCTTCCAGTCCCTGAATGAGACGGGCAGCCTCATGGACAGTCGAAGCAATGTCCTGAATGTCGTTGACGGTCTGGCCGATCACCTTTTCGCCCGAGATCGCCAGTTGCCCTGACTCATCGGAAATTCGATCGGCTTCCAGCGCCCGATCGGCGACATGATTGACGCTGACCGTCATTTCTTCGACGGTAGCCGCCATATCGGAAGCCGCTTCACTTTGCTGGTGGGACGCGGTAGCCACTTGGTTCGACGTGCTTGCCATTTGGCCAGCGGCCGTCGCTACCGATTGTGCGCTCTGGGAAATCGATTTCAGGTTGTTCTGCAATTTGTCGAGGAGCCGATTCAGCGAGACGGTGGTTTGTCCGATTTCATCATTGGCGGCGACTCGGGCGCGTACCGTGAAGTCGAGATCGCGTTCAATCAGGTTCACGCTTGATTGAATCTGGCTCAACGACGATTTGATCGAGCGCAGTGTAAAGAGCCCCAAGCCGGCGGCAAATGCGATGCCGAGGGCAATGACGATCAACGAGGTTATTTTCCCTTGCGCAGAGGTCTGCATGGCTTCTTGCGTGTATTTCTCGGCGTTGCCTCTGTTGAACTCCATATGGGCGTTCAGGTTTTCAAGAGTTTTGAAACCGAGCGCCGAGAGCTCGGTAATCACCATATCGCCCGCGCTACTGTCATTCTGGCGTGACTTCGGGAGCACCTCGTTGTTTACAAGATCGATATAGGCCTTGAAGCTGCTGACATCCGCTTCGAGCAATTTCTTGTCCTCGTCATTGCTCAACAGTTTTTCGTATTCCTTGAGAAACTTTTCGACTTCTTCCCGGTTGAAATTGACCATGCTTTCAACGCCCAGTTTGGTCATCGGGTCGGTGCTCATTACGTGGCCATAGACACTGAGCCGCAGCGCCATGAACATTTGTCGGGCTTCGCCCAGAGTTTGAATGCTGGTCAGACTGTCTTCGACGATGATCTTTATTCCTTCTGCCTGCTTATTCGCAACATAGAGGCCGGCGCCTCCGACCAGCAGCAGTGAAATGACCGAAGTGGCGATCAAGAGCAGGATTCGTTGAGCGATTGTGACGTTCTTCATGGCGATCCTTCTTAGGTTGAAAACTCGAACCTGGCAGACTCGAAGCAAAAATAACCGGTACGGAAATTTCTGAACAAATTCTTACATTCAAACGCAGATACGTGCAATGCGTTCCGGAAAATAGTTACTATCGCGGCCTTGCCTCGGACGTACCGATCTTTCGCATCAAAAGAAGGGCGGATATCGGCCACAGGAAATACTCGGACTCAATTGATAGAAACATAGAATGGGCAAACACATCGGGCGCTTCGGGATCATTCGGGAACTCGGCAGAGGGGCGCAAAGCGTTGTTTATCTTGCACGCGACCCGCACCTCGAGCGGGAAGTGGCGATCAAGACGCTGCATTTTTCCAACCCTGACCGGCAAAAGAACCAGCAACTTCTTGCGGAGGCGCGCATGGTCAGCCAGTTGCGTCATCCGAATATCGTGCCGATTTTCGAGGCGGGCGAAGAACGGGGGGATCTTTATCTCGTTTTCGAGTACGTGCCCGGCAAGAACCTGGTTGATTACCTCAGGGAAAGCGGCCGCCTGACGACGGTCAAAGCCATTGCCATCCTGCGGCCGGTGCTCGATGCGATTGCTCATGCCCACGCGGCGGGAATCATCCATCGCGACATCAAGCCGAGCAACATTCTCATCGACGACGCCGGCATGCCACGCGTCATGGATTTCGGCATCGCGGCGCGGACGGAAGCGCAGGCGAACAGCAAGGAATTCATGGGAACGCCGGCCTATATGGCACCGGAGTACATCACCCAGCGTGAAAATACCGAAGGCTCGGATGTCTTTTCGGTGGGCCTCGTCTTCTACGAACTGCTGACCGGGCAGCGCGCCGTGCAAGGGAAAGACATTCACGAATCGATGCGCCGGATTACCGACAAAGACATCCGGATTCCCGAAAAATCGGGCATCGAACTCGACGATGAACTGGCAAGCCTGCTCTACAAGGCAATTGCCCGCGATCCCGAACAACGCTTTGCGACCATCGGGCAAATGCGCGATGCGATTGATCATTACCTTGCGCGGGATGGGGAAGTCGCAGCCTCGGCCGATGCGAAACAGAGCACGATTGATTTCCTGCTCCGGCGCATGCGGCACAAGAGCGATTTTCCGGCGCTGTCCGAGTCGGTCAGCACGATCAACAAAATTGCCGGTTCGGAAAAGGAGAGCATCGCCAATCTGTCGAGCTCGATCCTGAGAGATTTCTCGCTGACCAACAAGATCTTGCGTCTCGTCAATTCGGCCTATTATCGCCAGGCCGGTGGCGGCAATATCAGCACGATTTCGCGCGCCGTGCTCGTGCTCGGATTCGATGCGGTGCGCAATATCGCCGTAACCGTCCTGCTGTTCGAGCATCTGCAAAACAAGGGGAACGCCAATCAGCTCAAGGAAGAATTCCTGCGTGCCAATCTGGCGGGCATCCTGGCCAAAGACATCAGCGTCAAGTCCGGCACCCGCGATGCCGAGCAGCTTTTCATCTGCTCGATGTTCCACAATCTCGGCCGCCTGCTTTGCCAGTATTACTTTCCCGAAGAGAGCGATGAAATCCGGCGTGTCGTCGAGCAAAAGTCGTGCAGTGAGGAAGCCGCCACGCTGCAGGTGCTCGGAATTTCGTTCGAAGAACTGGGCATCGCGATTGCGCGTACCTGGGGGTTTCCCGGCCTGATCGTGAACAGCATGCGCCGGCTGCCGTCCGGAACCGTCCGCAAGGCGGCGACGAGCGAGGAGAAAATGCGCGTGCTGTCGGCTTTTTCGAATGAATTGTGTGCGCTGATTTCGGATGTGCCACCGGATCTGCAGACCAAGGCATTGCAAAAGGCCATCGCGCGCTACGGCGAGAATGTCCTGCTCAGCGAGCAAGTGTTGCGCGAGACGATGGAGAGTTCGTTCCAGGAAGTTTCCCAATTCGCCGGGATCATCGGCCTGAATCTGAAGCAGTCATCGTTTGCCCGGCAAATGCGCGCCTGGGGCGGAAAGGCGGCAAAGGAAAATGCTCCGGGCGAGGCGGGCGGCGCACCGGTCATAACCCATACCGCCGGAACCATCCTGAGTGAAGCGGTGCCGGCCGGTGCGCCAGGTAGCCCACCGCTCCCGGGCGGGGAGGACGAGGCCACGCCCACCGCAACCGGCAACCCTGAAGCCATCCTGATGGCCGGTATTCAGGACATCAGTAACACCTTGGTCGAGGAAAACTTCAAGCTCAACGATGTGCTGCGCATCATCCTCGAAACCATGTACCGGGCCAAAGGATTCAAGCGTGTCGTTCTGTGCGTTCGCGACGCCAAGAAGAACGCGATGGTGGGACGTTTCGGTTTCGGGCCGGATGCGCAGGAAATTGCCAAGCGCTTCAATTTCTCGCTGGCCTTCGCTCCAGATATTTTCCACGCGGCGCTGTCGAAAAACGTCGATATCCTGATTACCGATACCGATGATCCGAAGATCGTCGGGCGCATCCCGGACTGGTTCCGGCGAGGTGTGAATGCCGGCACCTTCGTGATTTTCCCGTTGTGCATCAAGGGAAATCCGGTCGCCATGATTTACGCTGATTGCGACAACGCCAGCGAAATCGTCATTCCGGAAAAGGAGCTTTCACTGCTGCGAACGCTCCGCAATCAGGCGTTGCTGGCGATCAAGCAGTCGGGGTGATGGAAAGGGGGCGATAAAGACAACGGGCGACCGTGGCCGCCCGTGTTGTTTGCTTCGCTCTTCTTACCAGAGCTTCCACCACGGTTCCGGACGATTCAGTCCGCGGGTGTAATAAACGCTGTCCGGGAAGTTCTTGCGCATGACGCGTTCAGCGTCATCGCGCAGATCGTTCATGCCGAGCAGGTCGTAGGCCTTGACCATGATGAACAACGCTTCCTCGGTGGCCGGAACGTCCGGGTAGCTCTTGACGACGTACTGGGCGCGATTCACAGCGGCCAGATAAGCGCCCCGTTTCATGTAGTAGCGGGCGACGTGGACTTCAAGTGAAGCCAGCGCGTTGACGAGGTAGGTCATGCGCAATCTGGCGTCGGGCGTGTACTTGCTGTCCGGAAAACGGGTGATCAACTCGCGGAAGGCCTCGAACGATTCGCGGGCGGTTTTCGGGTCGCGCTCGGTCATGTCTTGCTGGCTGATTTGCCCGAGCAGTCCGAGATCCTCGTTGAAGTTGACCAAGCCGCGCAGGTAGTAAACGTAATCGACATTCGGGTGGTTCGGATGCAGTTTGATGAAGCGGTCGCAGGCGGCAATCGCCGACTCGCGTTCGTCGGATTTCCAGTAGGCGTAAGCGATGTCGATTTGCGCCTGCTGGGCGAAGCGGCCATAGGGATAGCGCGATTCGAGTTTTTCGTAATAGGTGATTGCTGTTTCGTAGGAACCTTCATTCAGCGAATCCTTGGCCGAGGTATAGAGCTTGTTGGCCGACCAGCCAATCGTTTCATCCTTCACTTCGGGAAGAAGTCCGCAGCCCGCCATGAGCGTGGCGAGGAAAAGCGCCGCAATAACCGCTAAACTACGCATGATGAAAAATCCACAAAAGAAAATTGATATCGAGGCGACCGGCAGTAATGGCGGGAGCGCCGATGCGCAAAACAAGCGCACCGATTATAGCGCAAGCCCCAGGCTAACTCTGAACGTTCCGCCCGATTGGGGCGGGCGGCGGCTTGATCAGGGGCTGGCGCAGCTATGCCCGCAACATTCGCGCAGCCGTCTGCAAGGGTGGGTCCGCGAAGGCCGGGTTTTCGTGAATGGCGAAGCGGTGACCGAGACGAAGCACAAGTTGTGGGGCGGCGAAACCATCGAGGTGGTCGAGGCGCTGGACGAGCATAGCCTGTCGTCCCGGCCGGAAGACATCCCGCTCAACGTCGTGCATGAGGACGAAGCGATCCTGATCATCGACAAGCCGGCCGGTCTGGTCGTCCATCCGGGCAGCGGCAACTGGAGCGGCACGCTGCTCAACGCCCTGTTGCATCATGCACCAGCGCTGGAAAGGGTGCCGCGCGCCGGCATTGTGCACCGGCTCGACAAGGACACGACCGGCCTGATGGTCGTCGCCAAGACGCTGGAAGCGCAGACCGACCTTGTCCGCCAGTTGCAGGCGCGGACCGTCAAGCGCTACTACCAGGCGCTGGTGCGCGGGGCGGTTGAAAGGGGCGGCACCGTCGATGCGCCGATTGGCCGCCATTCGACGCAGCGGACGAAAATGGCCGTCGTCAAGTCGGGGAAACCCGCGCGGACGCATTATCGCGTCGTCGAGCGCTTCATTGACTGCACGCTCGTCGAATGCGCGCTGGAAACCGGACGCACGCACCAGATTCGCGTGCATATGACGTCGATCGGTCATCCGCTCGTCGGCGATCCCGTCTACGGCGGTGGCGCGAGCCGCGTGCCGATCGGCCCGGAGTTCCCGAGGCAGGCGCTGCATGCCCGTCGGCTCGGATTCGTGCATCCGTTGACCGGAAAGCCGATGCTCTGGCGGTCCAGTTTGCCCGAAGACATGGCTGAGATTATCGAGATGGCGCGGATGCTGGCCTTCGAGGCCAAGGCGTTGGCCGAAGAAGAGGATGAGGATTGGGACGACGAATTTGAAGACGGCCCGGAAATCATCTACGCCTACGGCGACAGCGGCGAGGATGAGGACGATGTCGACTAACGCGCCGGCGCCGGACGCGCTGATTATCCCGGCGTGGCCGGCCCCGTCGGGCGTGCGCAGCCTGATCACGACGCGGCGCGGCGGTGTGAGCACGGGGCCCTATGCCAGCCTCAACCTCGGCGACCATGTGGGCGATGACCCCCGCGCCGTGGCGGCCAATCGCGTGCTCGTCGCCGAAGCCGTTGGCGCGCCTCCCGTCTGGCTCAATCAGGTGCATGGGACAAGCGTTGTCGATGCGGCGATCCACCTGGCGGCGGTTGTGCCGCCCGAGGCCGATGCTGCTTGGGCGCGTGCGCCCAGCGTTGTCTGCACGGCAATGACGGCCGACTGCCTGCCGGTGCTTTTTTGTGACACGGCGGGAACGGTCGTTGCGGCCGCACATGCCGGCTGGCGGGGCCTGCTCGCCGGCATTCTGGAAGAAACGATCGCCGCCATGCGCGTTCCTGCGGGCGAGATTCTGGCCTACCTTGGGCCGGCGATCGGGCCGGACGCCTTTGAAGTTGGCAGCGAAGTGCGGGCAGCGTTCATGGCGCGAACGCCCGAGGCCGCTGTGGCTTTTCGGCCGTCGTCCGAAGGCGGCGACGGAAAATGGCTGGCCGATATTTACCTGCTGGCGCGGCAAAGGCTGGCGCAACAAGGCGTGCGGAAAGTATTCGGTGGCGATTTTTGCACCGTCACCGACCGCGAACGCTTCTTCTCCTACCGGCGCGACGGCCAGACCGGCCGCATGGCGTCGATGATCTGGCTCGATCGCGACTGAGTTTTTAGTCGAGCATGCCGCGTTCGCGGATGAAGGCGATGATCTTGTCGAGCCCTTCGCCGGTTTTCAGATTGGAGAAAACGAACGGCCGCGTGCCGCGCTGCGCCTTGGCATCCTGCGCCATGACCTCCAGCGAGGCGCCGACCATCGGCGCGAGGTCGATCTTGTTGATCACCAGCAGGTCGGATTTGGTGATGCCGGGGCCGCCCTTGCGCGGGATTTTCTCGCCGGCGGCGACGTCGATGACGTAAATCGTCAAATCGGACAACTCGGGCGAGAAGGTGGCCGCGAGGTTGTCGCCGCCCGATTCGACGAGGATCAGCTGTACGTTGGGGAAAGCGCGTTGCAGACGGTCGATGGCTTCGAGGTTGATCGAAGCGTCCTCGCGGATCGCTGTGTGCGGGCAGCCACCGGTTTCGACGCCCATGATGCGCTCGGGCGGCAGCGCCGAGTGGTTAACGAGGAACTTGGCGTCTTCGGCAGTGTAGATGTCGTTGGTGACGACGGCCATGTCGATCTGGTCGCGCAGCGCCTGGCAGAGGGCCAGTGTCAGCGCGGTCTTGCCGGAGCCGACGGGGCCGCCGATGCCGACGCGCAAGGGGGAAGTGCGGGAAGTGGTTTTTGTGTTCATGTGATTACGATCGGAAAAGTCGGGAATATTGGGTTTCGTGACGGGCGCAGCAGAGCGCGAACGCCGGGGTCAGGTTTGACCAGTCGCTTTCGGGCAGCGTGAGGGCCGTGGCCGCAATCGGCGGCACCGCTTGCCCGAGTTCGGCCAGCAGACGCTGGCCGGATGCCTGGCCGAGCGGCACGGCCTTGAGCGCGGCCATCACCTGGTTTTCGGCCCAGGCCCAGAGATAACCGACAACGGCCGTCTGCCGGTCGATCTGCCAGGCGGCGGCGAGGCCGGACCAGACGGTCGGGAAGGCGATTTCGGGCAAGTCGGCAAGGCCGCTGCGCAAGTTGTCCAGCGCCGGGTCGCGCAGGTCGGCCAGCAGGCGGTTGAGCGAAAAGCCCATCTGCAGCGTTTCGGCGCGCAGTTCGGCGGATTCGCGGCTGGCCAGAAAGTCGGCGTTGAGGCGGGCGATTTCAGCGGAGTTGCCAACGGACCAATGGCGTATCAGCGCTGCCACCAGCGGCGCCTCGAAGCGGCCGATGCCGTGCCGCATGAGATCGCCGATCCACGCGCCGGCGCCCGTTTCGTCGCGGATGCGCCCGGACTCGACGGCCCATTCCAAGCCTTGCGAATAGGTGTAGGCGCCGACCGGCAGGGCCGGGCTGACCAGTTGCATGAGGCGAATCAGTGCCAGAGACGACAATGTGGTCACGACTTCGCCGGTTTGAAATTGTTGAACTCGTGGATCTTCGGCATTGAGCGGTGCGGGCCGTGGCCGGGGTTGTGCAGGCGGGCGTGCTCCTCGCTGTGATGCGCATGTTCGTCACCATGATCGTGGCCGTGACCATGGTGATGGCCTCCTTGCGAACCATAGGCGCCTGATTCCGGCTGAAACGGCGCTTCGGTTTCGGCCACCGTGCAGCCCAGCCCCTTGACCATTTCGGCCAGTACGTGGTCGGTCTGGAAGCGCAGCGTGCCGCCGTTCGTGTTCGGCAGAATCTGCACCGGCACATGCCGGTTGCCGAGGTGGTAGGCGGCGCGGGCGAAGAGCAGCGGCGTATCGGCGGTGGCTTCGATCAGCTTTTCCTGGGCGGCGAGAATTTCGACAACGACGGTCGAGTCCTCGGCCTGCAGCCGGTCGCCGCCGTGCAGGTGGTCGCCGCGCTCGAGAAAAATCCCGGCCTCCTTGCCTGAGGCGAGCGTTACTTTGAGGCGGCTGCGTTTGCGTTCGTCGTACGCCAGCGATACCGAATCGGTCGCCGGCAGTTGGGTGCGGTGGTTGAGGATCAGCATGAGATGGATCATTCAGAACAGGAAGTAGCGTTGGGTGAGCGGCAGCGAGGCGGCTGGTTCGCAGACCAGCAGCTCGCCGTCGGCGCGCACGACGTAGGTTTCGGGATCGACATCGATTTTCGGCGTCGCACCGTTGTGCACCATGTCGGATTTTTTCAGTGTGCGCGTGCCGGCGACGGCAATCAGCGGCTTCTGCAGCCCGAGCGCGGCGATGGCCGGATTCTGCAACGCGGCCTGCGAGACGAAGGTGACCGAGGTTTTCAGCGCCTTGCCGAAGCTGCCGAACATCGGGCGGTAATGTACCGGTTGCGGCGTCGGGATCGAGGCGTTCGGGTCGCCCATCGCGGCGGCGGCGATCATGCCGCTTTTCAGGATCAGCGAGGGCTTGACGCCGAAGAAGGCCGGCCGCCACAGCACCAGATCGGCGAGCTTGCCGACTTCGACCGAGCCGACGGTGTGCGCGATGCCGTGCGTCAGCGCCGGATTGATCGTGTATTTGGCGATGTAGCGTTTGATGCGCTGGTTGTCGTTGCGCGACGTGTCGCCGGGTAATGCGCCGCGCTGTACCTTCATTTTGTGCGCGGCCTGCCAGGTGCGGATGATGACTTCGCCGACGCGGCCCATGGCCTGGGAATCGGAACTCATCATCGAGAAAGCGCCCAGATCGTGCAGGATGTCTTCGGCGGCGATTGTTTCGCGTCGAATGCGTGACTCGGCAAAGGCGATGTCCTCGGCGATCGACGGGTCGAGGTGGTGGCAGACCATCAGCATGTCGAGGTGCTCGTCGATGGTATTCACCGTGTAGGGCATCGTCGGGTTGGTCGAGCTGGGCAGCACGTTGGGCAGGCCGGCCGCGCGGATGATGTCCGGCGCATGGCCGCCGCCGGCGCCTTCGGTGTGGAAGGTGTGGATGGTGCGGCCCTTGAAGGCGTCGATGGTGGCTTCGACGAAGCCCGATTCGTTGAGCGTGTCGGTGTGGATGGCGACCTGCACGTCCATTTCGTCGGCGACGGTCAGGCAGCAGTCGATGGCGGCCGGCGTCGTGCCCCAGTCCTCGTGCAGCTTGAGGCCCATCGCGCCAGCTTCGACCTGCTCGCGTAGTGCGTCCGGCAGGCTGGCGTTGCCCTTGCCGAGAAAACCGAGGTTCATCGGAAAGGCCTCGGCCGCTTCGAGCATGCGGTGCATGTGCCATGGCCCCGGCGTGCAGGTGGTGGCGAAAGTGCCGGTCGCCGGGCCGGTGCCGCCGCCGAGCATCGTGGTCACGCCGGACATCAGCGCCTCCTCGATCTGCTGCGGACAGATGAAGTGGATGTGGCTGTCGATGCCGCCGGCGGTGACGATCATGCCTTCGCCGGCGATGACCTCGGTGCCGGGGCCGACAACGATGGTGATGCCCGGCTGGATGTCCGGATTGCCGGCCTTGCCGATGGCAGCGATGTGGCCGTCTTTGAGACCGATGTCGGCCTTGATGATGCCGGTGACGGCGTCGATGATCAGTGCGTTGGTGATCACGGTATCAACCGTGTCCTTTGACACGCGCTGGCTCTGGCCCATGCCGTCGCGGATCACCTTGCCGCCGCCGAACTTCACTTCCTCACCGTAGATCGTGTAGTCCTTTTCGACTTCGACGATCAGGTCGGTATCGGCGAGGCGCAACCTGTCGCCGACGGTGGGGCCGAACATTTCGGCATAGGCTTGCCGCGAAATTTTTGCGCTCATAAGGCCCCCTGAATCATGCCCCGAAAGCCGTAGACCTGGCGTTCGCCAGCCAGCGCGACGAGTTGGATGGTGCGCGTCTGGCCCGGTTCGAAGCGCACGGCGGTGCCGGCGGCGATGTCGAGCCGGAAGCCTCTGGCGGCTTCGCGGTCGAAGGACAGCGCGGCGTTGGTTTCAAAGAAGTGGTAGTGCGAACCGACCTGGATCGGCCGGTCTCCGGTGTTGGCGACGACCAGCGTCAGCGTCGGGCGGCCGGCGTTGAGTTCGAGTTCGCCGGCTTCGACGAGCATTTCTCCGGGGATCATTTTCGGCCTCACAGAACAGTGGAGAGAACGAGCCCGCCGCCAATCACGGCAACGAGTTGGCCGAGACGCAGCGCCAGTGTCGGACGGTTTTTCAGTACGACGTGGGCGAAGCCCATGCCGATGCCGTGCAGCACGGCCGAGCCGAGCACGATGCCGGCCATGATCGTCGAGCCTTGTTGCAGTTCGCCGCCGTGCGCCATGCCGTGAAAGAGCGCGAAGCCGCCGATGACCGCGAGAGCGGCGGAGGCGTGCATGCGGAACGGCGCCGCCAGCATCACGCCGAGCACCAGCACCGAAGCGGCGACGAGCGGTTCGAGTTGCGGCACGACGATGCCGTGCTGGCCGAGCATGGCGCCGGTGGCGAGCAGGGCGATGAAGGTTGCCGGTGCTTGCCAGACCTGCCGTGCCGTCTTCGCATGCATGACGCTCCAGACGCCGACGAGCAGCATCGCCAGCAGGTGATCGAGGCCGAGGAAGGGATGGGCGAAACCATCCACGAAACCGTGATCGCCGTGGCCGGTGTGGGCAAAAGCGGCGAGCGGCAGGGCGGCAAGCAGCAGGGGAAGGAAGCGTTTGGACATGATGAACTCCTCGGGTCAGACGATAGGGTGGTGAACGGTGACGAGCTTGGTGCCGTCGGGGAAGGTGGCTTCGACCTGAATCTCCGGAATCATCTCGGCGATGCCGTCCATCACGTCGGCGCGGCTCAGCACTTTCGTGCCCTCGCTCATCAGCTCGGCGACGCTCTTGCCGTCGCGGGCGCCTTCCATGATCGCGCAGGTGATCAGCGCGATGGCTTCTGGGTAGTTGAGTTTCAAGCCGCGCGCACGGCGCCGTTCGGCGAGCAGGCCGGCGGTGAAAATGAGCAGCTTGTCTTTTTCGCGGGGGGTGAGTTCCATACGGGCTCCTTGTGAGGGAAATTCAGGTGTTCCAGATGCGGGGTGTCAGGGCGGGGCGGCCGAGCAGGGCCGGGCGAAGGCTTTGCCAGAGCGCGGCGAACCACAGGCGCGCCGCCTCGCTGTTATGTCCAAGATAGCGGGCGACGAGCAGATTCGGCAAGGCGGTCAGCGCGTGTTCGGCTCCGTCGGCGGGGGCGATGGAGCGGCAGGTTTCCAGCAGCGCGGCGATCTCGTCGCCAGGCTGCAAGGTCGCTAGCAGCGTGCCGCCGACGCTCGCCCCGGCCCAGCCGGCGACGCTGGCGAGCATCGGGTCAGCTCCTTCGATGCGGCCGCGTTCCAGCCACAGCGGCTGGCCATGGCGCTCAATGCGCGTGTGCAGGCCGATGTGGCCGTGGTCGAAACGTTCCCCGGAGGCGCTGCGGCCAAGGCAGAGGATTTCCCAGCCGAGATAGCGGCTGCCCTCGCCGAGCAGCACCTTCGTTTCCATGCGGCTTTTGGCACCGTCGAACACAATCGTCTCCTGCGGCAGCCATTCGAGAATGGCCTGATCGGCGACGGTGAAATCGAGTGTTTGCGAGGCATCGGCACCGCCCGAGCGATACCACTTGCCCGCGCCCGGCGTGGTGAGTTGCGCGTGGGCCTGAGGGCCGACATGGACGTTGATCAGCAACTGGTCGCCCCCGGCAATGCCCGACGGCGGATGCAGCACAATCGCCTGACACACCGCCTCGCCCTCCGGATGCAGCGCCTTCTGCACGCGCAAGGGGCCGGCGTGCCGGTTCTCGCGCAGCACGGTGCGGCCATCGCTGCTTACGAAACCAAGGTGTAGCTTGGCGTGCCAGACCGGCGATAGCGTGGGGGGCGTCGGCGGCTGGAGGACGGAATGCGGATTCATGCGGACATTATCGCCGGAGGGAGCGGAACCGATAATACGCAGAATTGCGCACTCGCTTTCGTGATGCGTTGCGCACGAACCTCTTTCAACGCAGAGATCGCAGAGGTACAGAGAGCGCAGAGAAAAAACGAGGTTTTACTCGCTCTTGCTTTCTGGTTTTTCTCTGCGAACTCTGCGCTCTCTGTGTACTTTGCGTCGAAAGCGGTTTCAAGCCTTTCTTCCATCACATTACCCTCCATCTCACGACACAAGGCGGTACAGCACCGGCACCAGCAGCGAGGTCATCAGCGCGTTCAATCCCATGCCGAGACCGGCGAAGGCGCCGGCTTCGCTGCTTTCCTGGAAGGCGCGGGCGGTGCCGATGCCGTGGCTGACGACGCCGAGCGAAAAGCCGCGCACGGCGGGTGATTCGATGCGCAGACGGTCGAGCAGCCATGGCCCGGCCACGGCGCCGGTGATGCCGGTGAGGATGACGACGGCAGCGGTCAGCGACGGAATGCCGCCGAGTTTTTCGACGATGCCCATGGCGACCGGCGCCGTCGCCGATTTGGGCGCCAGCGACAGCAGGCTCGACGAACTGGCGCCGAGCAGCCAGCCGATGCCGGTCGAACTGACGATGGCCAGCAGCGAACCGCCGCCGAGCGTTATCAGCAAGGGCGCCAGCAGGCGGCGGATGCGCTCGCGCTGCAGGTAGAGCGGCACGGCCAGCGCCACGGTGGCGGGCGCCAGCAGCAGATGAATCCACTGGCCGCCGGCGAAATAGGTGGCGTACGGTGTGCCGATGCAGAACAGCACGAGCACCAGCGTCAGAATGCTCAGGCCGACCGGGTTGGCGAGCGGGAAGCCGCCGCTGCGTTTGGCGATCAGCGTGGCCAGATGAAAGACGGCGAGCGTCAGCGTCAGCCAGAAAACGGGCAGCGTCTGGAGATGCGCCCACAGGTGAATCAGTCGGTCAGTCATGTTTTTTTCCTGCGGCGAGCCGGTTCAGCAACAGCGCCGTGAGGCCGATGCTGATCAGCGTGCCGAATAGCACCGGGCCGAGAATCGCCGCCCATTCGCGCTGCAGGCGTTCAAGATGCAGGATGATGCCGACCCCGGCCGGCACGAACAGCAGCGAGAGAAATTGCAGGATGCCTTGCGTCGCCTGCTCCAGCGATTCCGGCGGTTTCGGGGTTTTTCCGCTGCGCCAGAGCAGCCAGCCGAGCAGCAGGGCCATGCCGACGACCGGTGCCGGCAGCGGGATGGCGGCGATAAAAACAATGGCTTCGCCGGCCAGCAGGAAGGCCAGTAGTTGCAGGAATCCGATCAGCATGGGGCGTACCTTTGGTCTTCGACGATGAAGGCTGGGCGCCTTGTCGCCTTGGGTTCTGGGTCCCGGCTTTCGCCGGGACGACGGGTTTGGAAATGGAGGCCGGTGGCGTGCCCCGTCATTCCGGCGCAAGCCGGAATCCAGCAACGGCGCGTCAGACGGCCTCTTCGTTCGGAGCGGTTCATGCGGCCGCCTCGCTGGCCAGGTTCGGCTCTACGTGTAGCAGCAACGGCCGGTTGAGCCGGCGTTCCTCACAGTTTCCCGCCTGTTCGTCGCGGTCGATGACGAGGAAGTCGCTCATCTGGCCGATGGCCAGCAGCGGGTGGTGCCAGACGCCCGGCGCGAAGTTGATGCCCTGATGGCCCTGCGCCAGGAAGGCGCGGACCGTGTCCGGTACGACGGATTCGCCGCGCGGCGCGACGACGACGAGGAATGGCGTGCCGTTGAGCGGCATGAAGGCTTGCGAAGCGAGCGGATGGCGTTCGAGCAGGGCAATCGTGAATGGCAGCGGGCGCGGCTGGGCGCGGAAGATGCTGACGATCAGCCGCCCGTCCTGCCCCGGATCGAGGCGGGCGAGGTCGTGAAAACGCTGCGAGGTGCCCGCATTGATCGGAAACGACAGGTGCTGCTTGTCCGCCTCGATGACCTCGCCGAACGGCGCGAATGCCTCGCGGGTGAGCGGCTCGACGCGAAGGGGGGCAGCGGCGAGGCTCATGCGGCGCCTTTCTGCTTTGGCCGGCCCCAGACGCGCAGGCGGGATACGCCGCCGTCGGGATGCAGGTTGAAGCGCAGATGGCTGACCGGGCCGAGTTTTTCGGCGTCGAAGCTCAGAATACTGTCGGCGGCAAGACGGCTTTCCGGCAGCAGCGTTGCCCAGAATTGCGACTGGGCGGGCAGGGCGGACTCGTCCAGATCGGGCACATAGGCCGCTTGCAACGAGCATCGGTCCGGGAAATTGCCCTTGAAATGCGCCGTATCGACTTCGACGCGCACGATTTCGCCGGGAATGCCGAGCGCGATCAGACACCAGTCGTGGCCGGGTTCGCGGCGGCGCCGCGTTTCCCAGCCTTCGCCCATGTTGATGCCGCGTCCCGGTAGCAGCAGGTTGCTGGCGACGCCGAAGTGCGCGTCGTTCCAAGCGACGGCACGGCCGCCGTGGCGCATGGCGGCGAGGTCGATCAGGCCGTCGGCGGACGTTTCGAAGGCGGTGCTGACCGGTTGGCCGTAAACGCGCAGCCGCGCCAGCCCGCCATCCGGATAAATATTGATCCGCAAATGCGAAAAGACCTGCTCGGGGCGGGCGTTGCTGGCCACAAAATGATGCTGGTTGCCCGCGAGCGGCACCATGCCGGTCAGCGGCAACCAGACCGCCGTAGCCGGATCGTCTCCGGCCAGGCAGCCTTCGACGGTAGCGGCGGGCGGGTAGTTGCCGGTGAAGAAGCTGGTATCGAGGTCGAAGCCGGCGATGCTGCCGGGGCAGCCAAGGCGGACGATGCACCAGTCGTGGCCGGCGACGCGCTTGCGCCGGCTCTCCCAGCCGTCCATCCACTTGCCGTTGTCGTCGTAGAGGCCGGGCACGAAGCTGGCCGGCGCCGGGTTGAGCATCCGCGCCATCGGCGCGAAGAAGTCGTCGGAGCAGGCCACGGCCTCGGCGCCGAGGCGCGGGTCGGCGAGGTTGATAGCCTTGATTGCCCACGCGGGGAGCGGGGCGGCGGGGGCGATGAGCGGAGTCGTCATGCGGGAAACCTCAGTGCAGTGAGCGGATGAAATTGGCGAATTCGGGCGTCGCCGGCTGGGCGAACATTTCCTGCGGATGGCCGGACTCGTGGACGCGCCCTTCGTGCATGAACACCAGCTTGTCGCTGACTTCGCGGGCGAAGCGCATTTCGTGCGTGACCATGATCAGCGTCATGCCCTCGCTGGCGAGCCGGCGGACGACGGTCAGCACCTCGTTGACCAGTTCCGGGTCGAGCGCCGAGGTGATCTCGTCGCAGAGCAGCACTTTCGGCGACATGGCCAGTGCGCGGGCGATGGCGACGCGCTGCTGCTGGCCGCCCGAAAGCTGGTCGGGAAAGGCGTCGAATTTCTGGTCGAGGCCGACGCGGGCCAGCATCTCGCGGGCGATTTCGGCGGCTTCGCGCTTGTTCGTTCCCTTCACCACCTGCGGCGCCAGCATGACGTTCTGCCCGGCCGAGAGGTGTGGAAACAGGTTGAACTGCTGGAAAACCATGCCGACTTTCTGGCGCAGCGCGCGCAGATCGCCTTCGCCGGCGACGAGCGCCGTGCCGTCGACCTCGATGGTGCCGTCGTCGATGCTTTCCAGCCCGTTCAGCGTGCGCAGCAGCGTGCTTTTGCCGGAGCCGCTGCGGCCGATGATGGTGACGACTTCGCCTTCCTCGACGTCGAGCTTGATGCCCTTGAGGACGTGGTTGGTGCCGTAGAACTTGTGCAGGCGGTTAGTTTGTACGAGGGGCATGGAATTTCCTTTCCAGACGTTGGGCATACCAGGAGAGCGGATAGCAAAGGGCGAAATAACCGAGGGCGACGAGCACATAGACGAGGAAAGGCTGGTAGGTCGCGTTGGCGATCATCGAGCCGGTTTTCGTCAGTTCGGCGAAGCCGATGATCGAGGTGACGGCCGTCCCCTTCACCACCTGCACCGCGAAGCCGACAGTCGGCGCGATGGCCACGCGCATCGCCTGCGGCAGGATGACGTGGCGCATCTGCTCGCCGTACGTCAAGGCGAGGCTGGCGCTGGCTTCCCACTGGCCGCGCGGGACGGATTCGACGCAGCCGCGCCAGATTTCGGCGAGGAAGGCACTGGTGAAGAGCATCAGCCCCAGGCAGGCGGCCAGCCAAGCCGGCACGTCGAGCCCGAACAGCGAGAGGCCGAAGAAGAGCATGAACAGTTGCAGCAGCAGCGGCGTGCCCTGAAAGGCTTCGATATAGAGCTTGGCGAAGGCGCGCGGCGCCCGGTATTTGCTGATGCGGGCGAACAGGATCGCCAGACCGGCGAGGCTGCCGAGCACGAAGGCGGTGATCGAAAGCACGGCGGTCAGGGCGGCGCCGTTGAGCAGGTTGCGCAGGATGTCCCACAGCGAAAACGTCATCATGATGCAGCCCTCCGGGCGATAGCGTAGCGGCCGATGGCGCCGAGCAACTGGCGAATCATGACCGCCAGCCCGAAGTAGATCGCCGTCGTCAGAAAATAGGTTTCGAAGGCGCGGAAGTTGCGCGACTGGATGAAGTTGGCGACGAAGGTCAGCTCCTCGGCGGAAATCTGGGAACACACAGACGAGCCGAGCATGCTGATCACCAACTGGCTGGAAAGCGCCGGCCAGACCTTGAGCAGTGCCGGGCGCAGCATGACGTAGAAGAAGGTTTCGCGGCGCGTGAAGGCCAGCGATTCGGCGGCCTCGAGCTGGCCTTTCGGCGTTGCCTGCAAACCGGCTCGGATGATCTCGGTGCTGTAGGCGCCGAGGTTGAGCACCATCGCCAGCATCGCCGCCTGCCATTCGACGAGCTTGATGCCGAGCGAGGGCAGCCCGAAAAAGATCAGGAACAGTTGCACCAGAAACGGCGTGTTGCGGAACAGCTCGACGTAGCACTGGTACAGGCCGTCGAACGGGCGAATTTTCCACAGGCGGCTGATCGCGCCGCCGATGCCGATCGCAATGCCGAGCACGCCGCCAAAGACCGTCAGCCCGAGCGTGTAGGCGACGCCCTGGCCGAGCATGCCGGCGTAGTCGGGAATGAAAGTGAAGTCGAACTGGTAGGCCATGAGGGGCTCCCGGCGTTGCTTTGGTCATTCCGCCCGCAGGCGGAGCGACGCGTGTTAAGGATTACTGAAGCGAGGTGACGGCAAACAATTGCTTCGGCCCGATGAGGTATGCAACTTCCGTCATACCGGCGAAGGCCGGTATCCAGCACTGGCGCGGATTCACCTGCTGGACCCCGGCCTTCGCCGGGGTGACGACTTCATGCATTTGCGGGTCGATCAATAGCGTACCGCTCAAAGATCGGCCGGCAGCGCGATGTGCAGCCAGCGTTGCGAAATCTCGTTGAGGGCGCCGGATTTCTTCGCCTTCTGGACGATCTCGTTGACCTTGCCCTGCAGCGCCGTTTCGCCCTTGGCGAGGCCGACGTAGCACGGCGAGTTCTTGACCAGGAATTTCACCGTCAGCGAACGCAGCTTGCTCCGCTCATTGACGGCGGCGGCGACGACGTTGCCGGTCGCGATCAGTTGCGTCTGGCCGGAAAGGTAGGCGGCGATTGTCGAATTGTTGTCCTCGAAACGCTTGATCGTGGCGCTGGCCGGGGCGATCTTCGACAGTTCCAGATCCTCGATCGAACCGCGCGTCACCGAGATCGTCTTGCCGGCGAGATCGTCGGCCTTGGCGACCTTCTGATCGGCCGGCCCGAAGACGCCGTTGAAGAACGGCGCGTAGGCCGTCGAGAAATCGATCACCTTCTCGCGTTCCGGACTTTTGCCCATGCTCGAAATGACCAGATCGACCTTGCCGGTGGTCAGGAACGGAATCCGGTTGGCGCTGGACACCGGCACCAGTTCAACCTTGGCACCCAACTCCTTGCCGATCAGGTTGGCGACATCGATGTCGTAGCCGGCCGGCTTCATGTCGGAACCGACGCTGCCGAAGGGCGGAAAGTCCTGCGGCACGGCGATCTTGATCGTGCCGGACTTCGTAATGTTGGCGAGCACGTCGGCCTGAACAACGGGCGCGACCGAACCGAGCGCGATAGCGCCGAGCAGTGCCAGGGAACGGAAGAGACGACTGGGTTTCACGGTGATTCTCCTTGACTTCACGGTTGGAAAAAACGGATGCCGACGCGCGCGGCGGCGCGCAGCAAATGGGTTTGCATGGCCTGGCGGGCGGCCGCCGGGTCGTGGCTGGCGATGGCCTCGATCACCGCCTTGTGTTCGTCAGCCGGCTCCCAGATGCTTTTGGGATTGGCGAAGGGCAGTTGCAGGCTGTAAGCCACCTGCGTCTCGTATTGCTTGAGCACGGCGGCAAACGCCTCGTTGCCGGAGAGGCGGGCGATGCAGTGATGGAAGGTCATGTCCCACTCGGCGGCCATGACCAGATCGAAATCGTGGAGCGCGGCTTCCATCTTGGTCTGGATCTCGATCAGCTCGTCGGCGCTCGCCTTCGGATCGGCGGCCACCATGCTGGCGGCGGCGGGTTCGAGCACGAAGCGGAACTGAAAGATCGCCTCCGGCCGCATCCCCGCCGGATTCGCCGGCAGATCGCCCGCATCGCGCCCATTGCCGGCGGTGACGAAAACGCCCTTGCCGGGGTGCGAACGCACCAGCCCCAGCGCTTCGAGCATCGAAATCGCCTCGCGCAGACAGGTGCGGCTGATCCCCAGATTCTCGGCCAGCTCGCGCTGCGAAGGCAGGGCCGCGTTGCGGGCATACGTCCCGTTGGCAATCAGGCGTTGCAGATTCTGCGCGGCGACATTGGAAAGACTTGGCATGGCGATTTTCTCTTCCTCTAAGACTGGTACAACTGGTCAGACCAGTTACGAGGAGACAATTAGCAATGCGCGTGCCAGCGGGCGGGAAGCCTTGTTTTACCGGGAATCTGTGGAGGATTTACGACTGGAGTGCGAGGTTGGATGCGCGAGAACGGGGCGTTTTGATGGCGATTTTGTGCTTCGATGCACCAAATCGAACAAGGGCGGGGAGGCTATCGCTCAGGAGTTGCCAATCGATGAAAAGGGAAAGAAACAAAGCGAAAAGTTTCTGCCCTACAGAGCCAGAGGGCGGGCCGATTTGCATTTCCCCGCCAAAGCCTCCAGTCATGCTCTTGTGCTAGCATGGCGGACGACGACAAAGCAGGTCGCTTAGGGGGGGCGAAAGCTGCTTTTTTTGACCGTATGTTTTTAAAAAAGCATTCATTGTTTTATACGTCATGACGGGAAACATTCCGTCATGAGTGACTCTAAATGTTAGTTGCCTAATAGTTACCCCTCAGGAAGTTGCGAGAGATAATTTTGACAATATTTATACCTCCAAACATAAAAGTGATCGTTGAGAATGAGCGTGGGGAGGTGAGGCACTCACAAGGCTTGTCTGACTATTTTAGAAAGCCATCTATAGAATTGCAGATGTCAATATATGGCAGCACGTTGTTAGATGTTTTAATTGGAGAATCATATATTTCAGAGGATTTGGTTCTAAAAAATATTTTTACTGGTGATGCGCAAGCTGATGCAACACGGTTAATTGGAAGCATTGCAGAATCTTTAGTGGTTAACTTATGCAATTCTTATCCAGAAGTGAACAGAACCCTAGGGATGTATGCTCGGTTTGGCCAACGTCCTCATAAGAAACTAGATGCCTACGTAGCAGTAGCAACAGGCTCAATGAGAGCAAAAAATGATTTCCCTCAGCACTACAATCCATGCGATACGCAGAGAGATATAATTTGGGTGGAAAGGGATAATACTGATAATCAACTCCTGTGTATTAGTCCGACTAACGGTGTAGGAGCAAAGCCCGCTGGCTTGCAGGTGAAAGCCAGTCACAATGGAGTTAGATATGTAGTTCCAAGCATCAAAGATTATCACTTCCCTGTGCTGTATTTCGATTTGCAAGGTGATTGGGGGGAGGTGCAAAAATCTGTTTTTGAGCAACACCCGACCGCTACTCTAGTGCACCCCGACGAAATTCAGCACGAAATTAAGCATATTCTTAAAGGATATTTTGATGTTGTTGTCGCTTTACTTCGTGGCGAAACAACAATAAAACGTATTGTCCAAGAGTCGAGATGGAAAGGTGACTCCATTTTACCGACAGGCATTGACGCTGCAGAAGCCACAAGTGAGTCGAAGCTGATACTTCCTTCCCATTTGCGTGGCGGCAATTAACAACTCAATGCAGCCGACCCGCTAAAGAGGGCGGTTGATTTCCAACGTTAGGCACCATATTCAAGGAGTTCAAATTGTCCGACGGCAAAACAGGGAACAGACCACGGTTCTGCTATTCGTCAGACTTATAAAACCGTGGTTTATCCTCATTGTTCCTCAACTGATTAGGCGGCCACCGTCAGCTTGCTCGGGCGAATCAGGCTTTCAGCGGGAATTCCGAATTTCTCATGCAGCCGCCAGATCATGGCGAGCGTCAACGGGCGCTTGCGAGCAAGAATTTCATAGACGCGATTCAGGCGACCGATGGCTGGAACCAGGTCTTTTGGCGTCAGCCCACCCTGTTCCATGCGGAATTTGATGGCTTCTATCGGATCGGGAAGCTCTACGGGGTAGTGTTTGGCCTCGTAGGCTTCTACCAGTGTGAGTAGTACCTCGAAGCGGTCTCCGTCTGGCGTGCCGGGTTCCGGTTCGTTGTCGAAATAGGCCGAAACCACTTGTAGCGCGGCTTTGTAGTCGGCTTCGGTATGAATTGGGCGGATTTCCATGTCAGTGCTCCATTTCAACGGTTTCGGCATCAATCGCATCGTATTCGGTGTGCGTGCCAATGAATTTCACGTAAACAGCCTGGAAGCGATACGCCACCGAAACCACCAGGCGGTAATCATTGCCTTTGATATTGAAGACGACCCGACGGTTCTTGAGGATACTGGCGCTGCGGTACTGCGCTTTGATGTCCGCCGGCTGGCTCCAGTCAGCTTTCTTCACTTCGTCGAACCATGATTTCAAGGCTTGCTCAGCGCCCGGGTTCGTTTCCCGGAAAGTGCGCAGGTGGCTGATGCAGGCGCATCGCTGCGATCTATTGCCCATCTACGCTTGCGGCAATGGAAGCGGGCGGTCTTTGACGACGCTCTTCATGACCAGGGTCGAGGTGAGGCGCTGGACGCTGGGTAGAGCTGAAAGTTGCTCGTCGTATAACTGCTGGAAGGCGGTCAGGTCGCGGGTGATGACGTGGAGCAGATAGTCGGGGTCGCCGAAGAGCCGTTGCGCTTCGATGACCTGCGGGATATCGACGACGGCGGCCTCGAAGGCGGCGACCGCATGGCGATCGCCTTCGCGTAGCGTGACAAAAACGAGTGCGGAAAAATTCAGGCCGAGGGCGCCCGGGTTGAGCTGGGTGCGATAGCCGCTGATCACGCCGGATTGCTCCAGGGCGCGCACGCGGCGGTGGCAGGGCGAGAGGCTGAGTCCGATTCGCTCGGCCAGCTCGGTGACGGATAGGCGCCCGTCTGATTGAAGCTCGGCAAGAATCTTGCGATCAATCTTGTCCATCAAGAATAAGCTCCCTGTGTTTAGCGTTTATGGTAAAAGAATAGCAATCAAATTCTAGCGAATATTGGATATTCTTTCCTCGGTCTTGGTGGCCTTTGGTCATTTTTACTTTCGGAAGAATCTTCATGAGTTTCGGTATTTTCGCTGCCTTCTGGGCGGTGTCCTTTCTGTTCGTAATCACCCCCGGCGTCGATTGGGCGTACGCGATCTCGGCGGGAATGCGCGGGCGGGTCGTTGTGCCGGCGGTGGCCGGTTTGCTGCTCGGACATTTGCTGGCGACGGTGATCGTGGCGGCCGGCGTCGGCGCTTTCGTTGCCGGCAAACCGATGGCGCTGACGGTGCTCACCGTTGTCGGGGCGGCGTATTTGTTGTGGCTGGGGATCAACATGCTCATCCATCCCGCCGTGCCTCGCGCTGGCGAAACACAGGACGCTGGCGCATGGGCGCGCTGGACCCTCAAAGGCGCCGGCGTGAGTGGCCTGAATCCCAAGGTCTTCCTGCTCTTTCTGGCGCTGCTGCCCCAATTCACCGATCCGGCCGGCTCCTGGTCCGTGCCGGTGCAGATCGTCGCGCTCGGACTGATCCATGTTTTCAGTTGTGGCGTGGTGTATCTGCTGGTCGGTTTTGGCGCCCAGGCCGTGCTGCAGACACGGCCGCGAGCCGCCCGGATCGTCAGCCGATTTTCTGGCGCGGCGATGGTGGCAATCGCGCTTTTCCTGTTGGCCGAGCAGATCGCCCGCTAACCATCACAATCACCGTGGGGCTTGAATGAGGGGGTTCGAATGAAGAGGGCAATCAACAGGGGGCGGGCCGCCGTTGCCGGAAACCGCAGCAAACCGTGCTCCGTCCCGGCCATCCGCCTCAAACCGGTGCTTCTCGCGCTATCCACTGGATTTTTTCAGGAGTCAGGATGTGTCCGTTGAATAGAAACAGCGATATTTATGTGCTCGGCGGTGGGGCTATCGGATTTTCTCTCGCCGCCCATCTCAAAGCGGCGGGGCGACGTGTCGTCATTCTCCGGGCCGGGGAGGGCGCCGCAGAAGAGCGCGTACAGACGATCACTGTGCAGTCGGGCGATGGAACGTTGCTGACGCAGGAGGTCTTGTCGAAGCCGTTATCTGCCCAAGGGAAAATTGACGGTGTGCTCGTGCTGGCAACCAAAGCCACCGCGAATGAAAAAATAGCCACAAGGCTATCCGATAACGCATCGACGATCGACCTGGTCGTTATGCAGAACGGGATCGGCGTCGAAGGCCCGTTCATCGGCAAGGGGTTTCGCAGTCTGTCGCGGTGTGTGGTCTATATCACCGCCGAACGAGTGGCTGATTGCTTTTACACCGCCCGAATGGTGAAGCCCTCTCCAATCGGCAATGTCAATGGCGCCAGCGATGAGCGCCTTGAGTGTCTGGTCGATCTGCTGACGACCACGGCGTTGGCATTTTACCGGGAGGGCCACATTGACCGGGAAGTCTGGAAAAAGGGGATCATTAACACGGTGTTCAATTCGGTGTGCCCTTTGCTGGACACGGATAACGGGGTCTTTGAACGTGACGCCGATGCCATGGCGATGGCCGAATGTCTGGTGAAAGAGTGCGTGCCGGTGGCCAAAAAGATCAATATTTCAATCGAGGTCGAGGAAATTCTTGAGCAGATCCTCGCCATCAGCAAGCGGTCATCCGGGCAACTGATCTCGACGCTCCAGGACATTCGGGGAAATCGAGAGACCGAGATCCGTTTCTTCAATCTCGAAATTTGCCGGGTAGCCAGAAATCTGCGGCCCCCGATTGAACTTCCTTTGACAAGAACATTGGGGTTTCTGATTCTGAAAAAGTCGGAGATTGCGATGAAGCGGTTTGTCGGGGGTGGATGAGTCTGAAAGCGGGTTCGGATCGATGATTCCGCACCAGACCGCCGACATCTACACCGCCAGCGCCTCCCTTACCCCGTCCTTGTCCATATCCGCGCCCAGCCCGCGCATGATGAATTCTCCGCGTTCCATGAGCAGGTAGTGGTCGGCGAGGTCGCGGGCGAAGTCGTAGTATTGCTCGACGAGCAGGATGGCGACTTTGCCGGTTTCGGCGACCTTGCGGATGGCGTCCTTGACCTCGGCGCGCTCTTCGCCGGAGGCGGTGACGGGCTTCTGCACCGGGCGCTGGGCGACGACGCGGATGGCGTGGCCGATGTCCTTGATGATCGAGGGCTGGATGCCTTCGGTCGGTTCGTCGAGGATGAGCAGTTGCGGGTCCATGGCCAGCGCGCGGCCGATGGCGAGTTGCTGTTGCTGGCCGCCCGAGAGGTCGCCGCCGCGCCGGTTGAGCATGCTTTTGAGGACCGGGAAAAGTTCGAAAATCTGCGCCGGGATTTTGGCGCTGCCGGGTTTTGTGGCCATGCCCATCAGCAGGTTTTCTTCGACGGTGAGGCGCGGGAAGATTTCGCGGCCTTGCGGGACGTAGGCGATGCCGGCCTTGACGCGCTCGTGCGGGGCGGCGTTGGTGATGTCCTTGCCGTTGAAGGTGATGCTGCCGGATTTGACCTTGACGAGGCCCATCAGGCATTTCATCAGCGTCGTCTTGCCGACGCCGTTGCGGCCGAGCAGGCTGGTGACTTTGCCGGGTTCGACGTCGAAGGAGAGGCCGCGGAGGATGTGGCTGCCGCCGTAGTATTGGTTGAGGTTTTCGGTTTTGAGCATTTTTTGGTTCCTCAAGCTTGGGTGTTTGGTGAGAGGCTGGGTTTCGCCGCTGACCGGCGAGGCACTTTCTTTTGTTTTGCCAAAAGAAAGTGCCCAAAGAAAAGGCACGCCCGCTGCGTCGCCCGGCTGCGCCGGGTTCTCTGCGCTGCTCGTGCGCAACGGGGGGCTGCGGAACTCGGGCCTGCGGCCCTCAGACAGTCCTCGCCCTTTTTCCCGTTGCGCCCTGCGCTGCTCGACGACGCAAAGGGCAACAGGACAACCGAGCGGATTTTTTGCCTCCTGCGGTAAAAATCAGATGGTTTTAAGCTCCCCCTCGTGCAGCGCCGAGCAACGGAGGCGAGCCGGGGGAAGTCGGCGAGCACTGTTTGAGGGGCATCGCCCCGAGTTGCGCAGCCGCCCGGCTTGACGAGTAGCGCAGGGGAGTCGGCGTAGCCGACCGCGTAACGTGGGGTCGCCTTTTCTTTGGCTACTTTCTTTTGGCGAAGCAAAAGAAAGTATGCCCGCGCGTCAGGCGCGGAAAAAAGCGGTTCAGTAACACCCCTCATCTCAGCGCCCCAAATACACTTCAATCACCCGCTGATCATTCTGCACCGTCGCCAGATCCCCCTCCATCAACACCGACCCTTCATGCAGCACCGTCACCTTGCCGCCGAGGCGTTCGATGAAGCTCATGTCGTGTTCGACGACGACGAGCGAGTGCTTGCCGGCGAGCGAGAGAAACAACTCCGCCGTCTTCACCGTCTCGTCGTCGGTCATGCCGGCGACCGGTTCGTCGAGCAGCAGCAGTTGCGGTTCCTGCATCAGCAGCATGCCGATTTCGAGCCATTGCTTCTGGCCGTGCGAGAGCAGGCCGGCGGGGCGGTCGGCTTCGTGGCCGAGGCCGATCTGGGTGAGGGTGGCGGCGATGCGGTCGCGCTGCTCGTCGCGCAGGGTGGCGAACAGGCTTTTGCTGACGCGCTTGTCGGTCTTCATCGCCAGTTCGAGGTTTTCGAAGGCGCTGTGCTGCTCGAAGATCGTCGGTTTCTGGAACTTGCGGCCGATGCCGGTGTGGGCGATCTGCGGTTCGGTCAGGCGCGTCAGGTCGATGGTCTGGCCGAAGAAGGCGCGGCCGGAATCGGGGCGCGTCTTGCCGGTGATGACGTCCATCATCGTCGTTTTGCCGGCACCGTTCGGGCCGATGATGCAGCGCAGCTCGCCGGCGTCGATGGCCAGATTCAGCTTGTTGAGCGCCCGAAAGCCGTCGAAGCTGACGGTAATGTCTTCCAGGTACAGGATGACGTTGTGCGAGAGATCGAGCCGGGTTTGCCGGTCCGGGTAGCCGAAGCCGTTATCTTCATCGTCCTCGATGCCGAAAATTTTGCGCATCACTTCGCGGGTGCTCATGCTTTTCCTCCTTTGCCGGCGCGTGCCTGACGTAGCGATTTCCACAGGCCGATCAGCCCTTGCGGCAGCAGTAGCGTGACGACGATGAACAGCAGCCCGAGAAAGAACAGCCAGTATTCGGGGAACGAAACGGTGAACCAGCTCTTGGCCAGATTGACGACAAAGGCGCCGATGATCGGCCCGATCAGCGTGCCGCGTCCGCCGACGGCGACCCAGATGGCGATTTCGATCGAGTTGGCGACGCCCATTTCGGAGGGGTTGATGATGCCGACCTGCGGCACGTAGAGCGCGCCGGCGATGCCGCACAGGACGGCCGAGACGGTCCAGACGAAGAGCTTGAACCAGAGCGGGTTGTAGCCGATGAACATGACGCGCGATTCGGCGTCGCGGATCGCCGTCAGCACGCGGCCGTACTTCGAGCCGACCAGCCATTTGGCAAAGACGAAGGTGGCGGCCAGCAGCAGCGCCGTCAGGCCGAACAGGACCAGCCGCGTTTCCGGCGCGGTGATGCTGTAGCCGAGGATGCGCTTGAAGTCGGTGAAGCCGTTATTGCCGCCGAAGCCCGTTTCGTTGCGGAAGAAGAGCAGCATCGCGGCGTAGGTCAGCGCCTGTGTGATGATCGAGAAATAGACGCCCTTGATGCGCGAGCGGAAGGCGAAGAAGCCGAAGATGCAGGCGACCAGCGCCGGCACCAGCACGACCAGCAGCGCCACCCACAGGAAGCTGTCGCTGCCGTGCCAGTACCAGGGCAGCTCCTTCCAGTCGAGGAAGACCATGAAGTCGGGCAGGTCGGCGCCGTAGCTGCCGTCGCGGCCGATCTGGCGCATCAGGTACATGCCGAAGGTGTAGCCGCCGAGCGCGAAAAACAGCCCGTGGCCGAGCGACAGGATGCCACCGTAGCCCCAGATCAGATCCATCGCTATCGCCACAATCGCGTAGCACATGATCTTGCCGACGAGCGTGATGGCGTAAGTCGAGACGTGGAAGAGGCTTTCCGGCGGAAACGCGCTGTGCAGCAGGGGCACGGCGAGCAGGGCGACGGCCAGAAAGACGGCGAGCGCGATGCCGCTCTTGCGGTCGATGGAGGAAAGAAAACGCAGGGTGAATGGCGTATGCATGATTGGACTCATTCGACGAAGCGGCCCTTGAGGGCAAACAGACCCTGCGGACGCTTCTGGATGAAGATGATGATGAAGACGAGGGCGACGATCTTGGCGATGACGGCGCCGGCCCAGCCTTCAAGCAGCTTGGTGACGACGCCGAGGCCGAGCGCGGCCCAGACAGCACCGGCCAGTTGCCCGACGCCGCCGAGCACGACGACCATGAAGGCATCGACGATGTAGCCCTGACCCATGTCCGGGCCGACGTTGGAAATCTGCGACAGCGCCACGCCGCCCAGCCCGGCGATGCCGGCACCGAGCGCGAAGGCCAGCGTGTCGATGCGCGAGGTCGGCACGCCGACGCAGCCGGCCATCTGGCGGTTCTGGGTGACGGCGCGGACGAACATGCCGAGCCGCGTTTTGTTCATCAGCACCCAGACGAGCGCCAGCACGAACAGCGCGAAACCGATGATGATCAGCCGGTTCCAGGGCAGGACCAGATTCGGCAGCAGTTCGATGCCGCTCGACATCCACGACGGATTGGCGACCTCGACGTTTTGTGCGCCGAACAGCAGACGTGCGCCCTGAATCATCACCAGCGACAGCCCCCAAGTGGCGAGCAGCGTTTCCAGCGTACGGCCGTAGAGCCAGCGGATGACGGTGCGCTCCATGACCACGCCGACCAGCGCTGCCGCGAAGAAGCCAACCGGCACGGCCGCCAGCAGATACCAGTCGATGGCTTCCGGGAAATAGCTGCGGAAGAGGCTCTGCATGGCGTAGGCCGAATAGGCGCCGACCATCAGCAATTCGCCGTGCGCCATGTTGATGATGCCCATGACGCCGTAGGTAATCGCCAGCCCGAGCGCGCCGAGCAGCAGGATGCTGCCGAGCGAGAGGCCGGAAAATATCTGGCCGATCTTCTCTGTGCGGGACAGATTGCTGTCAATGGCCTTGACCGCCGAGATCGCCGCATAGCGCACCCGGCTGTCGGCCTCGTTGGCCTTGTCGGTCAGCGGCAGCAGCGCCGTTTTGATCGCCGGCGAGGAAGTCTTGGCCAGCGCCCGCACGGCGGCCAGCCGGGCGGCCGGGTCTCTGTTGCCGAGATTGGCTTGCGCATGGGCCAGCGTCAGCAGCGATTTGATCTTCTCGTCGCTTTCCTGCGCGAGGGCGCGGGCGAGCAGCGGCACCATTGCCGGACTGACGCTGCTTTGCAGTTTCTGCGCCGAGGCCAGGCGCACGGCCGGATCGGCGTCGAACAGCTTGAGCGCCGCCAGCGCGTTGGCCAGCTCGCCGCGCAGACGGTTGTTGACGGTGACCGCGTCGGCCGTCTCCGGTTTCTTGATGGCGGCGCCGGAGGCGGCATCGAAAGCCGCGTCGCCATCGATGACGACGACCTTGTCGCCCGCCAGATACAGGCTGTCTTCCGACATCGCCTTGAGCACGCGCAGCGTGTCCGGGTCGGCGGTCTGCGTCAGTTGCTGGATCGCCGCCACTTTCTGGCTGGAATCCTCGTCGGCCAGCTGGCGCACCAGTGCCGGATCGGGGGCTGCCTGCGCCGACAGGGCGCAAACGGCAAAAAGCAGGGTGAGAAGTGTTTTGAACATGAACGGTCCGTCCGCAGTTTGAATACTTGAGGCGAAGCTTACGGACGGCGTTCAACGGAGGAAATACGACAAATTGCGTAGTGCGGAATTTCGTTCCGGCAGCAGCTTTTCCAGATGACGCGCCCGGCATCAGGTGTCACGAAGGAGACTGCTTATCAAATGCCAAACGGCTCTGTAACGTGTAATTCACATCATCTGTTTAGACTAAAAGCATATTTACCTTCACTCCACTCGAAGAAAGATCGTCCAAATGAATATCAGTCTAAGCAAATATATTTCTCTGGCCTGTGGCTCCTATGCGCTTCTGGCAGTTCTTGCGGCTTACGTTATCCAACAAATCGTTCACTGAGCAAAGCTCTTGATTTTTACAGGGCGGCCTGACTCCCGTCTTTTACTAAACCCTGCTGGTTACCACTACCACTCTCACGCTTGAGTCCGTCGAAAAGCAGGATGCCGAAATCGGCGATGAAGCTTGCGGTCGTGTTGGGTGGAAGAAAGACGACAAATTGCGTGGGCGTATTGGAGGGAAGCATGCAAATTCCCGTGCCAATCTCTTGTGTACGGCGAGTCAATCGCGAGAGGCGATGAAAAAAATCGGGACGCTGTAGTCGCTTACGGCTTGTAATTCCTTGCACCGATGCCTGGCCGACGGTTTGTTCGTCGGGGCGCGCCAAAAACGGAATGAAAATTGCATGGAATCAAAATCTTGTGCATATGGCAACGGCACGTCGACGTGATTCTGAGCGGGCGCCGTCCATCATAACTATCAGGGGGATGAAGCATGGCGCGTTACAAGAATATCGAGCTTGATGCCAGACTGGCCGGGGTGATTCGTTGCATGAATACGGTCGAGGAGTATCGGGAGGTACTCCAGGGGTTGCAGACGGTGTGGGATAACCTGACCCTGCTCGGGCAGATGTCCGGCACCGGCACCGACATGAGCAGCACGCGTCAGGCCTTCAATCAACTGACCGGAAATCTGCTCAACCAGCTCGGCGCCGAAACGCTGAACAAGTGCGTTCAGGAAATGGCCGCGAAAGCGCAGGTGGCGATCGATATCCTTGTCCGGAATCTCTTTGAACGCACGGCCGATATCGGCTTTCTGGCGACGGACGAGGATGTCTGCCGCTTCATCGGTCTTTGTAATGAAAAAGCCGCCGATCCGTCGGCCGGAATCGACCTCGACGCCGAGCGGGAATGCCTGCGCGCCCGTTTCGCCGAGTACGTGGCCAAGTATTCGGTTTATTTCGACATTGTTCTTCTCGACACATCGGGAAGCGTGCTGGGGCGGCTGGATAGCCGTGTCGATGTCTCCAGAACAAATCATTCTCTGTTAGCCGAATCGCTGGAAACCACGGCGTCCTACGTCGAGTCGTTCGGAAAAATCGATTTATTGCCCGATTGCGAGCGCGCCCTGATCTATTCCTACCGGGTAACGAATGGTGACGGGAAACCAACCGGAGTGCTCTGCCTATGTTTCCGTTTCGAAAACGAAATGGCGCGCATTTTCGGCAATCTGAGCGCTCCCGACGACTGGTCCGTGATCGCGCTGCTCGATGCGAACGGAACCGTCATCGCCAGTTCCGACGCCTTCCACATTCCAGTCGGAGCGCGACTCGATCCGGTGCTGGGAGACGAGTACCGGGTGGTCCGCTTTGCCGGACGGGAGTATCTTGCGACAAGCTGCGCCACGCAGGGGTATCAGGGCTACTTGGGGCCGGGATGGGTGGGCCACGTGATGCTGCCCGTCCAGCATGCCTTCAACAAGGATTCCTCGGAAATGCTGAAGGAAATCGATGCGGCGCTTCTGCGCATGGTCATGGACAGCCCATCGCTGTTCGGTGACGAGCTGCGCAACATTCCGCTTCAGGCCAATCGCATCCAGCGCGATCTCAACCGCTCGGTGTGGAACGGCAACGTCCACCAAAGCTCGTCGAGACGGGCGCTCAATCCGTCGTTTTCCAAAATACTGCTCTGGGAAATCAGCAATACCGGTAGCCGGACAAAGGATGTCTTTGCCCGATCGATTGCCAATCTGCACGAAACCGTCGTGTCTTCGATCCTGCAGGACAGCCGTTTTCTGGCCTCGCTGGCCGTCGACATCATGGATCGCAACCTCTACGAGCGGGCCAACGACTGCCGCTGGTGGGCGCTGACCTCGGACTTCCGCGATCTTCTCGCCTCGAATGATCGTTCCGCCAGCGCATTGGAGCGTATGACCTCCATACTGCAGACGATCAATAGCCTCTATACGGTCTACTCGAACCTGATCGTTTTCGACAGCCAAGGCCGCGTCGTCGCCGTCTCCCAGCCGGACGAATCCGGGCTGGTCGGCAAGGTGATTCAGGAAGAATGGGTGCGCAATGTGCTGACCCTGCCTGATTCGCAGGGCTACGCCGTTTCGAGTTTTTCCGCGACGCCGCTATATCGCAACCGTCACACCTACGTTTACGGAGCCGCGATTAGCGCGCCCGGCGAGAACCGGATTGTCGGTGGCGTTGGCATCGTCTTTGATTCAGAACCGCAATTCGTTGCCATGCTCCGTGATGCGCTGCCGCGCAACGAGGCGGGCGAGGTGACCAAAGGCGCATTTGCCGCCTTTGTTGAAGGCAACGGGCGAATCATCGCCACCACCGATCCCGAGCGGAAGCCGGGCGACCGTTTGCCGCTCGAAGCGTCCTTTTTCAGCTTGGCCAAAGGCGAGGGCAGGGCGGGCATCGTCCAGCTGGGGAATTCCTGCTACGCCGTCGGTGCGCGCATGTCTTCGGGCTACCGGGAGTACAAGGGGGAAGGGGACGCCTACGTCAATGATGTGCTGGCGTTGATTTTCGTTCCGCTGTGCCAGTCGGTTGAAGCCCGCTCATCGGCCGAAATCAAGCCACCCGTTGTTCGCTCCGATCGCGCCGTCGACAGCGAAACCGTTGAAATCGCTACCTTTCTGGTCGGAAACAAGTGGTTCGGTCTGCGTTCGAGCCAGATTGCCGAGGCCGTCGATTTCGGCGGCATGACCGGCGTGCCGGGGGCTGGCAGCGATTTTGCCGGGTATCTGATGTACGGCGGCGTGCCGATCCCTGTTTTCGACATCCGGCGTATTGTCGATGCCGGTCCGCCATGCTCCGGCGTTGATTCGCAGGTCGTCGTACTCAAGAAAGGCGAAAACTCCCATTTCGGCATCCTGGTCGATGGGCTCGGCGAGATTCCGGAAGTCTGCGCGAGCCGGCTGCAAGCACTGCCCGACCTTTTGGCCGGGGGAAACCTGCTGGCCGATTCCATCGTAATGACCGACGTTCCCGAGAAGGAAACCCTGCTCGTCGTTCTCGGCGTCGATCGGATCGCTGCCCGGCTGGTGCCGACCATTCCTGACAAGACTCAGGGCGAAGGGGCGATGTTGGCGTCCCGGTCGGCGCTTCGGGGGGCCGAGCATTGTTTGTCGGAGACAGCGCTGGCGCTCTGACGCCAACTCGATTCCGTTAGCTCACCCGGTAATTCGACTCGGTACCCATACGGCGTTTTTGTAGCAGTTCGACGTCCGTTTCGTGGGAGCGTGGAATTTGGCTGATCGTTATTCTCCTTTTCACGGTTATCGATGAATGACCGTCCAATCAAAAAAGGAGGATCAACCATGTTTCAACCATTCGACAGGGACGAAGTCACCGAGGGGCGTTTTCGGCTGAAAACGAGCTTGCGCCTGATGGCGCTGTGCGGCGTGCTCGGCGCTACGGCATTGCTTTCCGCCTGCAGCGGCGGTGACGATGATGATGCAACGACGACGACTGCCACAACGACACTCAGCTGCGACGACAGTCTCAAGACCAGCTTTACGCAAGACGCCTCCGCGCTTGGCGGCGACACGAAGGTGTTGCTGGTCAAGCAGTTCAAGAAGGGCGACGAGCTGGTGCTGCCCAACTCGTCGCTCGCCTCCGGAGTTACGCCGCTGACGGCGCCGGCCGACATGTGTCTGGTCAAGCTCGTGGTCGGTCCCGGCTTGACATCGGAACCGACTACCGCGCCCTCATGGTCGCAAGGCATAGGCATCGAAGTCTGGCTACCGGAAAAATCGGCCTGGAACGAGCGCATTCGCGCTTACGGGACCGGCGGTGCCGGTGGCGGTTTCCATACCGATATCACCAAACTCGGGCCGAACCGTGGTGAAGGCAATTCTTTCCACGTAGCCGCCGCCGGCAAAGGCTATGTCGTCAGCCACTCCGATGCCGGTCACGTCGGCGGCTCGCTGGGCAACTTCACGGGTGGAACGCTGACCTGGGCAATGAAGGTCGACGGCACTCCCAACACCGTCCTCTGGAAAGACTATTCCGAACGCAGCATGCATGTGCAGGCAATCACGACCAAGGCGCTGACCAAGGCGTATTACGGCAAAGAGCAGAAATACGCCTACTGGGACGGCCAGTCGATGGGCGGACGCCAGGGCTACAAGCTCGTCCAGAAATATCCGACCGATTTCGACGGCTACCTGATCGGCGCGCCGGCCATCAACCAGAGCAAGATGCAGCTGGAACATCTCTGGCCGCAAGTTGTGGCGAACGTGGAATTTGGCAGCACGATTTTCCCTGCCGCAAAATCCAACTTCATCAGCGCCCAAGCCGTGAAGGCGTGCTCCGGCACCGGCATTGATCTCGTCATCGACCCGCTGTCGTGCAAGTACGACCCGACCAAGGATGCGGCGGCGTTGTGTAACGGCGTGGCGGGCAACGGCGTCACTGGCACCAATAGCGACACCGGCAAGTGCGTCACCCTGGCCGAAGCCAACGCCTACAACAAGATCTGGTACGGCTGGACCCGCGACGGCAGCGTTCCCGATCCCACCACCTACGGTAACGGCATGGCGACCGCCCTGGCCGCCGACAAAGGCCAGTTGTGGTACGGCATCACGCGCGGTACGAACCTGACCGGCATCAAGGAAGGCGGGACGGTACCGAGCGGTCCGCAACTCGCCGTGTTCAAGCCGGACAACTCGCCCGCGACGCTGGCCACCGACTATCTCGCACTCGTGATGGAGAACCCGGCCTATGGCTGGACAAACTTCACCAATGCAACCGGTAATGGTCAAAGCAAGTTCCTGGAGTTGAACTACGCAAGCTTCGCCTACGCCTACGACAAGGCGCTGGCGATGAACGACCTGTACTTCAGCCAGGCCAATACCGACGACCCTGATCTGAGCGCCGCGCGTGACAGTAATCGCAAGATTCTGCACTACCACGGCTGGAACGACGAAGTCATCGCCCCGGCCGGTTCGATCAACTACTGGGAACGGGTGGCCGGTTACATGGGCGGGAAAGCGGAGTTGCAAAAGTTCAACCGCCTCTACATGATCCCCGGTTACGCACACGATTCGACCTTCTCGCGTAGCGGCCAGATCGATCCGAGCGCGGAATACCCGGTCAAGAACAAGGTGCCGCTGCCGCAACCTTCGGCAGGCCGCGACGAATTGTTCACGGCGATGATGAACTGGGTCGAAAGCGGTACCGCTCCAGACCGGATCGAAGTTAGCTCGGCCGACAGCTCGATCAGCATGCCGATCTGCGTCTATCCGCTAAAAGCCACTTACAACGGCACCGGCAACGTGAAAGCCGCCGCCAGCTACACGTGTAAGTAAGGCTTCGACCAGCAATAAAACCACTTGCGGTGCCGGTTCGCCAAGGACCGGCACCGTTACGATTGGCCACGCAAAACAGGAATTACGAACCATGCAGCGATTTCTCAACGTTACGGCATTGCTGCTTGGCGGATTGATTGCAACAACGCCCGCAATCGCCGCCGGCAAGGCGTTTGTCACCGTCAATGGAAAAAGCGTCGCGCAAACCACGGCCGATGCATTTATCTCCGAACAGAAAGCCAGAGGCGTTCCCGATACGCCGGAATTGCAGGCGAGCGTGCGCGAGGAGCTGATCCGTCGGGAACTGCTCATGCAAGCGGCGCAGAAGGCGGGGACCGACAAACGGACCGAGGTAACGGCACAGGTCGAGGCGGCGAAGCAGGCCGTCATCATCGGCATCTATCTGCAGGACTATCTCAAGAAAAACCCGATCACCGACGCCCAGCTGAAATCGACCTACGACGTCATCAAGGCGAATCAGAGCGGTACCGAATACCGGGCGCGCCACATCTTGCTCAAGAGCGAAGAGGACGCCAAGGCCATCATTGCGAAACTGAAAAAAGGCGCCAAGTTCGAGACGCTGGCCTCCCAATCGATCGATCCGGCCTCGAAGGTAAACGGCGGCGATCTGGGCTGGTCACGCCCTGAAAGGTACGCCGAACCGTTTGCCAACGCGATGACCCATCTGGGCAAAGGCAAATACACCGAAACGCCCGTCAAGACGCCATTCGGCCTCCACGTCATCAAGCTGGAAGACTCCCGGCCAGTGGCGCCGCCTTCGTTCGATGAACTCAAACCGCGCCTGGTTCAGCAGGCACAAGGTCAGCTCGTCAGCAAAATGCTCGACGAGCTTCGAGCCAAGGCCAAGATAGAATAGTCGGCGTTCGCGCAGCCAACTCCGGCCCGCTGTCTTGCGGCAATCGGGAGGGCGGTTCGCGAGTTGGCACTTATTACAAAGAACTGTTGGTCACTCATCAGGGGAGGCGCCATGACAGTCAAGGAATCAACCGAGATCGCCACCGCTTCCGCTGTGGCGAAAGACGAAAAACAAGCACCGTTACTGATCCTGCCGGCCAATTGGGGCGGGCTTCCTCTCAATATTTATCCGCTCCCCTCCAACGAGGAACGCGGTGCCTCGCACGCCGTGGACCCGATGCTTTTCCTCGTGTTGAGCGGCCATAGCCAGCGTTGCTACCGCTACAACACCAATATCATCAATCTCGAAACCAAGCCCGGCGGCATCGAGCTGAAAGGGCACGACTATCAGCGGGAATGGGCCCGATGGGATGGAACGCCGGGTTTGACCGCCGGCGTCAAATTCACGCCGTCGATCGTGGAGCGTCTGGTCAAAGGTGTCTCCGATTTCGATGTGGCCACAACATTTGAGTTTTTTGACCCAAAAATCGAATGGTTCATGCACGAATTGCTCAGCGAAGCACAACGCGGCGCGCCTGAAGGACCGCTCTATGCGGAGAGTCTGTCGTGTGCGCTGATCGCCTATCTGGGCCGGGAACACGGCCACCGGAAGGACTATGGCCAACCGTCAGGCGGGCTTTCCCCGGTTAACCGGCAACGCATGATTGATTACATCGAGGCGCATCTGGGGGACGAACTGAGCGTTACCGTGATGGCTGAAGAAGTGGGACTGAGTCCCCATCATTTTGCGCGTTGCTTCACGGCATCGTTCGGTACGCCACCTCACCGATACATCCTGCAACGCCGCATAGAAGCCGCCCGGAAGCAATTGACTCTATCGTCCCGCACCTTGGCAGATATTGCGCTGGACCTGGGCTTCTATAGCCATACCCATTTTTCGCGAGTGTTTCGCCAGCATACGGGCGTCAATCCATCGTCGTTGCGTCGCAGGAATTGTTGCGAAGAGTCACCTGAGGATGTTTTCCCACAAGGCGCGATTCAATTTCAGAAGTAGCCGTCGAATCAAGGGGGGAATACTGGAAGTCAGCAGGCAATGGGCCGCCTTTGCGGGCCGCCCATTGCTTGGCGATGATTGTTACTCTTCCAGCCCGAGGATGGTGTTAACGCGGTCGCGGGTTCTGCGCATCGTCTCAGGTTCTTCCGTCAGGCGGTGGCCGTAGGAGGGAAGCATGCGTTGCAGGTTGGCCTGGAATTCGGGCGTCGCGGCCCGGTCGGGGAAGCAGCGGAAGATCGTGCCGAGCATCGTCGCGGCGGCAGTTGACGCGCCGGGAGAAGCGCCGAGCATGGAAACGAGCGTGTTGTCGTCCGAGGCAACGATTTCGGTGCCGAATTCCAGTCTCCCGCCGCGCAGCGCGTCGCGCTTGACGATCTGCACGCGCTTGCCGGCGCTTTGCAACTTCCAGTCCTCAAGGCGTGCGCCCGGCATGTATTTTTGCAGGTCGGCCAATCGTTGCTCCGGCGACTGGACGACCTGTCCGAACAGGTAGCGGGTCAGATCCCAGTTGTCGCGGGCGACGGCCAGCATCGGCTTCAGGTTGTCGAGGCGCAACGAGCGGGGGAGGTCGAGGTACGAGCCTTCCTTGAGATATTTGGTGGTGAAGCCGGCAAAGGGGCCGAAGAGGAGACCGCTTTGGCCGTTCCAGATACGGGTATCGAGATGGGGGACCGACATCGGCGGCGCGCCGACCGGCGCCTTGCCATAAACCTTGGCCCGATGCCGGGCGATGACTTCGGGGTTCTGGCACAGCAGCCACTGGCCGCTGACCGGGAAGCCGCCGTAGCCTTTGGCCTCGGGGATACCGGCCTTCTGCAACAACAATAACGCGCCGCCACCGGCGCCGACGATCACGATGCGTGTTCGAACCTCGCTCGTTTCCCCGGTCAGCTGGTTCTTGACGAAAACACGCCAGCCCTTGCCGTGGCCTTTCTCGCGCTTGAGTCCGTGCACGTGATGGTTGAGATGCAGAGCGAAGTTGCTGCGGTTCTTGAGGCCGTCGAAAAGAAGCCCGGCCAGAATGCCGAAGTCGAGGTCGGTACCGCGACGCACGCGGGTGGCGGCCACCGTGTCGCTGCTGGCGCGTCCTTCCATGACCAGCGGCGCCCATTCGGCGAGCTGGCCGCGGTCCGTCGTGTATTCCATGTCAGCAAACATCGGGTGCGCCGACATGCGCTCGTAGCGCGCGCGCAGGAAGCGGACGTCGTTTTCGCCTTCGACGAAGCTGATATGGGGGACGGGGTTCAGGAACGCGGTCGGATCGGGCAAACGTCCGGCTTCGACCAGACGCGCCCAGAACTGGAGCGAAATTTCGAACGATTCGTTGATCGCCAACGCCTTGGAGATATCGACCGAGCCATCCGGCTTTTCCGGCGTGTAGTTCAACTCGCAGTTCGCGGCGTGGCCGGTCCCGGCGTTGTTCATCACCTGGCTGGCCTCGATGGCCGTGTCGCCGAGGCGTTCGAAAACGCGGATGGAAACGTCGGGCATCAACTCGTTCATCAACCCGGCCATCGTCGCACTGGCGATCCCGCCGCCAATCATCACTACATCGACATGTTCGTCCATTGCCTTTGTCGACATTGCACCTCCTTTTGAATGGTGCATACGACTCTCATCACAGGGAGAAAGTTCTCCAATGGAAAAACGGGAGCCGAAGCTCCCGTTGCGTGTTGAGAAATTGAGCAAACGCAGATTTGCTCGTCACCCCGGCGAAGGCCGAGGTCCAGTTCAGTGCTTTTCCTGGATTCCGGCTTCCGCCGGAATGACAATTTCTGGTTTTATCAGCACTTCCGCAAGGATTATTTGCCTTCCGGCTCGTCCTTCTTCTTGTCGTTGCCCGGAATGTACGGGCTCCACGGCTGGGCCTTGACCGGGCCGGGCGTCTTCCAGACGACGTTGAACTGACCGTCGCCCTTCACTTCGCCGATGAATACCGACTTGTGCAGGTGGTGATTCTTCTCGTCCATCTTCGAGAGGATGCCGCTCGGCGCCTTGAAGGTCTGGCCGGCCATGGCGGCGATGACCTTGTCGGTGTCGGTCGACTTGGCCTTCTCGACGGCCTGCTTCCACATATGGATGCCGATGTAGGTCGCTTCCATCGGGTCGTTGGTTACGACGGTCTTGGCGTTCGGCAGCTTCTGCTTGGCCGCCCAGTCCTTGTACATCTTGATGAACTTGGTGTTCTCGGCGTTCTTCAGCGACTGGAAATAGTTCCATGCAGCCAAGTGGCCGACCAGCGGCTTGGTATCGACGCCGCGCAGTTCTTCTTCTCCGACCGAGAAGGCGACGACCGGCACATCGGTGGCCTTCAGGCCCGCATTCCCGAGCTCCTTGTAGAACGGCACGTTGGAGTCGCCGTTGATGGTCGACACGACAGCGGTTTTCTTGCCTTCGCCAGCGAATTTCTTGATCTTGGCGATGATCGTCTGGTAATCGCTGTGGCCGAACGGCGTGTACTCTTCCATGATGTCCGCGTCAGCCACGCCCTTGGACTTGAGGAAAGCGCGCAGGATCTTGTTGGTGGTGCGCGGATAGACGTAGTCGGTGCCGAGCAGCACGAAGCGCTTGGCTTCGCCGCCGTCCTTGCTCATCAGGTATTCCACCGCCGGGATGGCCTGCTGGTTAGGCGCGGCACCGGTGTAGAAGACGTTTTTCTCCAGCTCTTCGCCTTCGTACTGCACCGGGTAGAAGAGCAGGCCGTTCAATTCCTTGTAAACCGGCAGCACGGACTTGCGGGAAACCGAAGTCCAGCAGCCGAAGGTGACGGCGACCTTGTCCTTGGTCAGCAGCTGGCGGGCCTTTTCGGCGAACAGTGGCCAATTGGAGGCCGGATCGACGACGACCGGTTCCAGCTTCTTGCCCATGACACCGCCGGCCTTGTTGATTTCGTCGATGGTCATCAGCGCCGTTTCTTTCAGCGCCGTTTCGGAAATCGCCATCGTGCCGGAAAGCGAATGCAGGATGCCGACCTTGATCGTATCGGCGGCGAAAGCGGAAAGGGACGTCAGTCCCATGGTGGCAAGCGATGCGGCAAGCACGCTGGCTTTGATGAAGGAACGGCGGGATGTCATCGTGGAGGCTCCTTGAAATGAAAATCGTGGCAGGTCTTTGGGTTACCGATTGCTGCGGCATTCACCACAGCGCCATGCCAGATTAAGGAAGCCTGATTGATGCGGGAATACGTCAGATTGCGTAGTGGGGAAGGTCGAAGGAAGTGGCTTGCGATGGAAAAAGCGCAGCGTCCGCATTCTGGACATAAACCTCGCCCCTTCGTATGCTACGGTGCTTGACCTGCTGTGCTTACGAGTGCGATCCAACGTTTTTGTTGATTGCAATCGAATGACGATGTCACGAAAGCATTAGGATGCCTAGTTTTTGGGGGGCTCAATGTTTTTTATGAAATTTCAACAAGACAGCCTCCTTTTCCATCTTTTAGGGGGGTTCCTTAATAGTTAGAAGTAAGACTGCACCATGCCTCTTTCGAACATTCAGGTCATTTCTGGCGACTACGTCCAGGGCTTTATTTCGCACGCTTAATTGACTCCCATGCACGAGAGGGCAATTCAGAAGTCGCTCGCTGGTACTTTCGAGGTGCGTTATCTGAATTTCGGTCAATGTTCGACCTATTGCCTGCTGACTTAAAGGCTGCAGGACTTTCAAAGCAATGGGAGCGCAGCCGCTTTAAGGAAGCGCTCGATTTTCATCCGCTTGTCGCAATCTTCAAAAAAATACGTGATTTCGCAGTCCATTCAGTTCATGTGCGTGGTTTCGGCAGGGATTTTCCTGTCACGGTTCTCGAAAAAGACTCTGAACGCCAGGAGGTTATTCCAACCATATTCATTGAATCTCTTGACCGAAAGGTTCTTGGTCGGGAGATCAGCGGCGTTTCTGACGAAGATCTTGCGTGGTTCAACCAACAGATTGTTATATGGCCTGCTCATCTCCTAATTCAGGAGGCAATTTACCAAACGAGCATTCCTCTGCGTAACTATTTGGCTACGGCGCGAAGTGCGGTCTAATCGGTCCGCTGCCTCAAGACAAAGCCGACTTCAAGCCCGAAAATCTCGCCGAGTTTCTGCAGTGTCTCGATCTTCGGGTTGCCTTTGCCCGCTTCGAGTTGCTTGAGCGCGCCGAGGCTGATGCCGCGGTGTCTGGCAAATTCTGGCTGGGTGAGGCGGCTGATCCGGCGCATGGTCTTGATGGCGTCCGGGAGGGAGAGTTGGCCGGCCCGGATGTCGGCGAAGAACTGTTCGCGAAGTTGCCTTTCGGCGTCCGGGTCGATGTGCTTGCGGCGTTTGTCCATGGCTTACACCCTGTTCAGGCGTTCGGCCTGCTCGGCAATCGTCGGTTTGCAGTCGTCGATCACGAAGTCGTCGACGCCGCAGTCTTGCATGATGGCGGGGAGCGTTGCGACGGTTTTGGCGAAATAGCGAAGGCCGGCGCGTACGCTTTCCTTGTCATCTTCCGAAAGCGTCAAGAGGTCGACGATGTCGTTCCATTCAACGAGTTCGCGGCCATGGTGCCGTTCGTGCCGCCATTTGCAGCCGCGCACGACGAATTCCCGGTCGAGGTACATGGGCGCGAAATCGTAGACCGGAGTGAGTTGAACCCTGCCGTCCGGCAGGCGTTGGACGGACGTGTTGCGCGCATGGTTGTCGGTGTTGCGCATGGCCATGTTCAGAATGTCGCGCCGAATGAACTCGACGATTTCGCCAACGGGGTCGTCCACATGGGGCTGAAATGCCCGGACGAGTTCGAAGAGCGGTACAGGAACGCCAAAGGCGCGAATTCCGGCCAGCGAGGCGAGGGTTTCCTGAGACAGGCGATGCAGCCCGGCCTGATCGACGGCACGGTCGAAGCGCGGCGCGAACAGCATGTCGCGCAGGAGCATCGGCTCGCCAGCGACACGCAATCCACAGTGTTGCGCGACGCGGAGGTAGGCGGCTTCATTGCGCAGCACCGCGTAATCCGTTTCGTGGGAACCGCGCGGCAGTTTTACGAGCCAATGCCTTGCTTGGTCGGCATCGGGCAATGCGGCGTCGGCAAACCAGAGTCCGTCGTGGTTTTGCGTGAGCAGGAATTTGGGGGCGGCGCCCTGAACGCCGGTTGTGCCGGCGGTGAGCATGGCATGGAGCCAGATGTGTTCGAGAAAGGCGGACTGCCGCGCGGCGATGTCCTCAATTGCGTAGCCCGGCGGATTGCCTTCCGGATGCTCTTTTTTGTGTGATTCGTAGAATTCGACGGCGGTATTCAGCCGAAGGTTGCCAATCGGATTGAACGCGCCGTGTTGCGCCAGAAGCAGATCGGCATCGTCGCCATCGGCAATTCCGAGTTCGCGGGCCAGGTACGTCCGCCCGCGCCCCTGCGGGACGAGGTCGAGCAGGAAGGCCGGGAGCGGCTGGTATCCCTTGTCGATATCAATCCCGTAGTACTCCATTGAAACGGGCTGCGCAAACGAGATCGGCGTCGGCGCATCGCCGAATACATAGTCAGGCAAATAGCCGAACGTCCCGCAATATCGAGCGCCAGCCGGTACGAACTCCGCCGCTGGTATCCAGTTTCCGTTTTGATGAATTTCGATGATCGAACGCATGATGTTAGACGATACGCTCATTGCAATAGACGAAGTATAGGCGCTTCCGTTATTAAAAAGGCTATTGCTATAGTCTTATTGCTCAGGCTTTCACGACCCTTCATTCGTGCGGAAAAATTTTACGCCCCCCGCATCTTGCTCGTCGCCAGATTGGCCGCCGCCGTCCGTGTTTCGACGCCGAGTTTTTCGAAGACGTGTTCGAGGTGCTTGTTCACCGTGCGCGGGCTGCTGCCGAGGATGTCGCCGATGTCCTTGCTGGTCTTGCCGAGCGTGACCCAGTAGAGCACTTCCGCTTCGCGCTGGGTCAGGCGGAAGGCGGCGATCAGCGATTCGATGGCGGAGGCGTCGTTTTCTTCGCGCAGGACGACGAGCCATTCGTCGTCGCCGGTCTGGTCGTGGAAGGAGGCGAGCAGGCGCTTGTTGCCCTCGGCGACGAGCAGTGGGTTCGGCTCGCGGCCGGTTTGGCGGGCTTCGATCGCTTCGCCGATCCATGCGAGCAGGCGGGGCGGTGACAGGTCGTCGGCGAGCGCGAAATAGTCCTTGAGCAGCGTGCGCGACAGTTGTGTCTGCCAGACCAGCTTGCCGTCGCGGGCGCGCACGGCAAGCGTGCCCTGACCGAAGGCATCAAGCGCCGAGCGGGCCTGTTTCATCTGGCGGGCGTTCTGCATGTGGGCGGCGATGCGGGCCAGTACTTCAGCCGGGCGAATCGGCTTGGTCACGTAGTCGGCGCCGCCGGCGGCAAAGGCGGCGACGACGTGTTCCGTTTCGGTCAGCCCGGTCATGAAGACGATCGGGATCGAGTGCGTGGCGAAATCGGCTTTCAGGCGACGAGCGACCTCGAAACCGTCCATTCCCGGCATCATCGCATCGAGCAGGATGACGTCGGGCAGGCTCTGGCGGGCGCGTTGCAGGGCCGATTCGCCGTTGGTGGCGACGAGCACGGTGTAGCCGGTTTCGTCGAGCGCATCGTGCAGCAGGGAGAGGTTTTCCGGGATGTCGTCGACGATGAGGACGATATTGGAAATGTCGCGTTCGGCGACGGCGGCATGGTTTTCAGGCGACAGTGCTGACATTGCGGACTTTCCTTAAAACTTCCTGCACGGCATCGAACTGGAATTGGCGCGCCAGGGTGCGCAGCACTTTGACGAATTCTTCGCACTCCGGCTTCTCGCGTTCGATTTCGCCGAGCTTGTTGAGGAGGCCGCGCACGTAGCCGAGGCCGATCAGCTCGTCGAGCGCGCGCAGGGCGTCTTCGCCGGGCGGGACGAGCGCGGGCGGCTGGGGGGAGGGCTGAACCGGCGCCGGGGCGTCGCTGGCGGTGACCCATTCGAGATCGAGTTTTTTGCCGATCCAGTCGAGCAATTCATCGACGCGCAGCGGCTTGACGATGAAATCGTCGGGCGGCAGACCGACGTCGTTGTCCAGTCCCTTGTCGAAGGCGTTGGCCGAGAGGATGGCGATATGGGCGTCGGTGAGATGCTGGGCGCGGATGCGGCGGATCGTCTCCCAGCCGTCGATGCCCGGCATGGCCAGATCCATGAAGACGAGGTGCGGCGCAAAGCGCGGCAGCACGGCCAGGCATTCCTCGCCGCTTGCCGCCTGTTCGACCTGAAAGCCGAGCGGGTCGAGTACGCTTTGCAGCATGTCGCGGTCGACCTTCTCGTTATCGACGACGAGAATGCGGCGGCGAATGCCGACATAGCCGATGCGGTTGAGGCGCGGCAGGGCACGCGCTTCCTGCAGCGAATGCACCTGCGGCAGAAAGAGGCGGATGCGGAACACGCTGCCTTCGCCCGGCTGGCTGCTCACGGTCATTTCGCCGCCCATCAGGTCGGTCAGCATGCGGGCGATGGTCAGGCCGACGCCGCTGCCGCCGGCCTGTGCCGTACGGCCACGCACGAAGGGCTCGAAAATGCGCTCGATGTCGTCGGACGGAATGCCGGGGCCGCTGTCGCGGATGTCGAAGGTGGCCATGTCGCGCCGGTAGTCGATACGGAAATCGACGCCCCCCTTTGCGGTGAATTTGACGGCGTTGCCGAGCACATTGATCAGGATCTGGCGCAGCCGGTGCTGGTCGGCGCGCACGATGCCCGGCAGTTCGGCGGGTGCGTCGTAGCGGAAATCGAGTCCCTTGTTGCGCGCCTGCAGCTCGAACATGCCGACGATCTGCTGCAGGAAGTCGGCGAAGTCGCAGGGCTTGACCGTCAGCGTCAGCTTGCCGCCCTCAATGCGGGCGATGTCGAGCGTGCCTTCGATCACCGTCAGCAGGTGGTCGCCGCTCTTGCGGATGACGCTGATCGCCTGCCGGCGGTTGGCGGGAATCGTCTCGTCGCCATCGAGAATCTGCGCGTAGCCGAGGATGCTGTTGAGCGGCGTGCGCAATTCGTGGCTGATCGCCGTGATGTAGCGGCTCTTCGCCTGATTGGCCTGATCGGCCGCCTGCTTGGCCTTCTGCAACTGCTCGTCGGTGCGCTGGTGCGAGTCGATTTCCTGCATCAGCAGGTGTGTCTGCCGGTTCGATTCCTCCTGCGCCACTTTGCGGCTTTTGTGCGTCAGCACCATCCACCAGGCAACGATGCCGGAAAAAAGCAGCAGCGCCGAGAAGGTCTTGATGAACACCTGCCGCAGATGTGGCACCAGTTCCGGCTGGCTGGCGCCGATGGCGAGCACCTCGTGCGTGTAGAGCAATCCGAGCAATCCGGCCAGCAACGGCACGATGCAGCCCATCAGCAGCAGGTAGTGCATCAGCCCGGCGTCGAGATACGAGTGCAGCGACGCCGGCAGAAGCCGTTGCAGCAGGCGGTTCCACTGCGCGGCGAGATTGGCGCCGGGCTTGCAGAGGTCGTGGCAGCGTGCATCGAGCGAACAACACAGCGAACAGATGTGGCCGTTGTAGGCGGGGCAGTGCGCGGTGTCCTCGCTTTCGTACTCGCGTTCGCAGATGCAGCACTGATGCTTGTGCTGGTGCGCCGGTGCGTCGCGGCGGACGAGATAGTACTTGCCGCCCGTCCACCAAGCGATTAGCGGTGCGGTGACAAAGGCGGCGCCGAGCGCGACGAAGGAGGCATAGGGCTGCATCGCGCCGCCGAAGAGGCCGAGGTAGGTCGAGATCGACAGCAGCGAGGCGATGCCCATGGCGCCGACTCCGACCGGGTTGATGTCGTACAGGTGGCTGCGCTTGAATTCGATGTGTTTCGGCGATAGCCCGAGCGGCTTGTTGATGACGAGATCGGCGACGACGGCCGTCATCCACGAAATGGCGATGTTCGAATAGAGACCGAGCACCTGCCCGAGCGCCTGAAAAACGTCGAGTTCCATCAGCAGCAGGGCGATCAGCGTGTTGAACACCACCCAGACGACGCGCCCCGGATGGCTGTGCGTCAGCCGCGCGAAGAAGTTCGACCAGGCGAGCGAACCGGCGTAGGCGTTGGTGACGTTGATCTTGAGCTGCGAGATGACGACGAAGAGCACCGTTGCGCCAATTGCCAGCGAGGTGTTGTCAAAGACATGCGAGAAGCCGATCAGGTACATCTGGTTCGGATCGACGGCCTTTTCCAGCGGCACCGCGTTGCGCAGGGCGAGGTAGGCGAGCAGGGCGCCGCCGAGCATCTTGGCGATGCCGGGAATGACCCAGCCGGGGCCGCCGAGGATCATGCAGGCCCACCAGCGGCGGTGGTTCTTGTCGGTGCGGGCGGGCATGAAGCGCAGGTAATCGGCCTGTTCGCCCATCTGCGTGACGAGCGCGATGCCGACGGTGAGCGCCGCGCCGAACAGTGGCATCGAAAAGGCGGCGCCATTGCCGTGCTGGCCGGGGTAGTTCAGCAGCCCGCCGAGCACCGCCGGCTCCTGCACGAGAATGAAGGCGAACGGCAGCACCAGCAGGCCGAGCCAGAGCGGCTGCGTCCATGTCTGCAAGCGGCTGATCGCGGTGACGCCGTGCGTGACCAGCGGAATGACGGCGAGCGCGCTGATCAGGTAGCCCCAGGCTGGCGGGATGCCGAAGGCCAGTTCGAGCGCGTAGGCCATGATCGCCGCTTCGAGCGCGAAGAACAAGAAGGTGAACGAGGCGTAGATCAGCGAGGTGATCGTCGAGCCGATGTAGCCGAAGCCGGCGCCGCGTGTCAGCAGATCCATGTCCAGCCCGTAGCGGGCCGCCGCATGGCTGATTGGTAGACCGATCAGGAAAATGATCAGCCCAGTGGCGAGAATCGCCCAGAAGGCATTGAGGAAGCCGCTATTGACCAGCATCGTCGCGCCGACCGCTTCCAGCACGAGAAACGACGAGGCGCCGAAGGCCGTGTTCGCCACCTGCCATTCGGACAGCTTGCGGAAGCTGTGCGGCGTGAAGCGCAGCGCGTAATCCTCGAGCGTCTCGTTGACGACCCACGTGTTGTAGTCGCGCCTGATCTTGACGACGCGTTGCAGGGGTTCGGCGGTCGGAATTGCCTCCGGCGCGGATGAGGCATTGGCAACGACCGCATCGGAAAGAGCGGTAGAAGCCGTGGTGCGCGGAGAAACAGTAGGAGGCATGCAGGTCACGCTCAGCGATAGTCGAATCGGCGCAATTGTAACCTCGCCGACGGGCCGGCCAGCGCTGGCTTTGGCGCGTCATGCCCTTCCTGCTTCGCGGCGGCAGGTCCGTAATTACCGCTTTTTATTGCGGTTTCTACGAGTGCACAAGTCACTGTTTTTTTGAAACTATGGCCGTCGCAACATGACATGCGCAATCTATGACTTTCCGGATAGAAGCGATGTCGGAATACGTTGCAAATGCAGTCGTCAGCATTCGGATCGCTTTTGAAGAGGTGACACACCATGAGCTTCAAGTCGAAATCCATCGCCACCAAGCTGCTTTTCGCTTCCTGCCTGACAGCCGTTCTCGTCATCGTGGCCATCGTGGCGTTCATCAAACTCTCGATCATTCCCCAGATGACGAACCGGGCGCTCGAAAACCAGACGAGCGCGCTGGCCCACTCGCTGAAGGGTATCCATGCGTCGCCCGAACACTGGACGGAGGACTATCTTTCCCGCGCCAAGCTGCTCGATGCCTTTACCAACGACGGCAAGACGGTGGTGACGATGTTTCTGTTCAAGCACGGTGACTATGTTCGCGCCAGAACTACCCTGAAAAAGGCGGACGGCGCGCAGGCGGTCGGCTCGGTGCTTGACCCGAATTCGGATGCAGCCAAAGCACTGAAGGCAGGGAAAGAGTATTCCGGACAAATCACCCTGTTCGACCGGCGGCACATGTCCACCTACCTGCCGGTTTCCTTTCAGGATGGCACGCGCGGGGCTGTGTTCGTCGGGATCGACTACGGTTCTGCCGACCCAATGCTGGCGCTGGCTAGCCAGATGGACTATCTCGTTATCGGCGTTGGTATTGTCGGCATTGCGCTGCTGGGTGTCGGTCTCTTCTTTTCGGTGCGTGTCGAAGCGTCTCACCGTGAAATCGAGGATATTTTCCGCACGACGCAAGACGGCCTATTCCTGCTCAACCACGAGCTGCGCATGGGCGCGCAGACATCCAAAGCGCTGACCCGCGTTCTCGGCTTTGAGGTGAAACCTGGCGATTACTTCCTTGATCTGCTCAAACCCTCGGTATCGCCCAAGACGTTTGATACGGCGAAGGAATACATCGAACTGCTGTTGCGCCATGACGTGAAGGAAAAGCTCGTCGCCAGCCTCAATCCGCTCGACTGCGTCGAAATCAGCTCATTGCGCCCGAACGGCATCGTTGAATCCCGCTTCCTGCAAATCCGTTTCAACCGCGTGTTCAAGAACGGCAAGGTGACACACCTGCTGGTCACGGCCAACAACATCAGCCGTCAGGTCCGTCTGGAACGCGAACTGCGCGAGAGCGAGCGCCGCGTGCAGGATCAGATGACGATGATGGTCTACATCCTGCAGGCCGATCCGCGTCTGCTGCAGGAATTTCTCGCGAGCGCCACCCACGGCCTCAACGAAATCAACGAGATGCTTCGAACGAGCAACCCAACGACCGGGATCGAGACGCGCTGTATCGATGCGATTGCGAGAACAGCGCATCAACTCAAGGGTGACGCGGCGGCGCTGCAACTCGACGCCATCACGCAGTCTTTCCACGGTTTCGAGTCGGTCTTGCGCGAACTGCGCGAGAAGACGAAACGTACCTCAGAAGACCTGTTGCCGGTCACCGTGCGCGTCAAGGCGCTGTTTTCGGAGATTGCGGCCATTCGCGACGTGATCGCGAAAATCGGTCAGATACGCGGCATCGTCAGCGTCGAACCGGCGCGCCCACCGCGTGAATCGGGTGAAGATGCGGTACAGCCGATGGTTCGGCAGTGGAATGCTTTCGCCAACCAGCTTGCCACGCGCCATCACAAGAAAGTCGATCTGACCTATCAAGGGCTTGAGCTTTCGACGCTGGCTTCTTCACTGCGCGAAACACTGAACACGACAGTCAATCAGTTCGTCAGGAATGCGATCGTGCATGGCGTCGAAACGCCGTCCGAGCGCAAGTTGCGCGGCAAGTCCGAAGCGGCGCATCTGGCGGTTTATGTTTCCGATCAGGGCGATGGTTTCGTCGAATTGAGTTTCCGCGACGACGGGGCCGGCATCAATCTCGAAAAAGTCCGCCAGGCCGCTGTCCGTTCCGGCCGCTTCACCGCCGAAGCGGCGCAATCGCTCGATACGCGGAGGCTGACGATGATGATCTTCGAGCCGTGGCTATCGACGCAGGAAGAGGCGAACGAGGATGCCGGACGCGGCGTTGGCCTCGATGCCGTAAAGGAAATGATCAGTCGACAGGGCGGTCGCATCCGCATCGGATCAACACGCGGCGAGTACTGCCATTTGCGTGTGCAACTGCCACTCAAGCTGGATGCCGAGGCGAGCGCGGCGGGCAAAGCGGCAAAACACGAGTCGAAGCATGAACTGGGCAACGCGCTGATCGGGGAGGCCGCCTGATGAGTATCAAACTGATGATCGTGGATGACTCGAACATCATCCGCAGCAAAATAACACGCACGCTTGGCGAGCACCACATGGAGGTGGTGGCAACGGCGGCCAATGGCGAGGAAGCCGTCGCCCAGTTCGCCAGGACAAAACCCGACCTGGTGACCATGGACATCACGATGCCGCGCATGGACGGCATCGAATGCATCCGGGCGTTGCGTCGGATCAATTCGAAGGTGTTGATCCTCGTCGTCTCGGCGCTGGCCGACAAAGCGACGGCGATTCAGGCGCTGAAGGAGGGGGCACAGGGATTCCTGTGCAAGCCGTTTTCGGAAACCGATCTGACCGAAGCGATGGACGAACTGCTGGGAGGGACTTCAAATGGATGAGCGCGAACTGCACATTTTCCTCGATATCGTCAGCCATTACTTTGAGAGCCAGACGGGCAAGCTACCGGAACTCGGCAGCCCGTATCTCGGCGAACGTAGCGCCTTGCCTATTTACGACTTTACCGGCGTGATCGGCATCTCCGGCCAGCGGCAGGGCTGCGTCTATTTCACCGCCCGGCGCGACTTGTTACGCCAATTGCTGCTGCATGTCGGCGAATCGGACGTTTCCGACAAGAACCTCGGCGATCTGGTCGGTGAAGTCGCCAACATCATTTCCGGCAACGCGCGCCGCCACTTCGGGCCGGATTTCATGATTTCCGTGCCCGTCGTTGTCGAAGGAACTGCCAAGTCGATTCAGGTTCCGAGCACCGTCAAGGCCTACATCCTGCCCTTGCGCTGGCACAAGATGGTGGCTTCGCTGGTGGTGAGTTTGCAGTAGAGGGGAACCGCAGCTCAGAGCCCCCCGAATTCCCGCCCTTTCCCAACCCCCCACTGCTTCACCAGAGCGTAAATCGCCGGAATCACCACCAGCGTCAGTATCGTCGACGACACCATCCCGCCGACCATCGGCGCGCCGATCCGGCGCATTACCTCCGAACCGGTGCCGGCGACCCACATGATCGGCAGCAGGCCGGCCATGGTCGAGACGACGGTCATCATCTTCGGCCGCACGCGCTCTACGGCGCCTTCCATCACCGCCGCGTAGAGGTCGCTGGCGGTCGGCTCTTGGCCTGCGGCGCGGCGTTTCGCCTTGATTTCTTCCCAGGCCTGATCGAGGTAGATCAGCATGACGACGCCGGTTTCGGCGGCGACGCCGGCGAGTGCGATGAAACCGATGGCGACGGCGACGCTCATGTTGTAGCCGAGCGCCCACATCAGCCAGATGCCGCCGACCAGCGCGAAGGGCACCGAAAGCATGACGATCAGGGTTTCCGTGATGCGCCGGAAGTTGAGGTAGAGCAGCAGGAAAATGATCAGCAGCGTCACCGGCACGACGACCTTCATCTTCTCGATGGCGCGCTCCATGTTCTCGAACTGGCCGCTCCACGTCGCATAGTAACCGGGTGGAAACTGCACGTTGTCGGCCACGGCCTTCTTCGCCTCGGCGACGTAGCTGCCGATGTCGCGCTCACGGATGTCAACGTAGATATAGGCCGAGAGCAGGGCGTTTTCGGTACGGATGGCCGGGGCGCCCTTGGCGATTTCGACCTTGGCGAGTTGCCCCAATGGAATCATCGCCCCGTCCATCGTCGGCACCAGCACTTCGCGGGCGATCTGCTGCGGGTCGGAGCGGAGTTCACGCGGATAGCGCACCGTCACGCCGTAGCGTTCGCGGCCTTCGACGGTCGTCGTGACCATCTCGCCGCCGAGCGCTGTGCCGATCACGTCCTGCACTTCGCCAACCGACAGGCCGTAGCGCGCCAGTTGCGTGCGATCCGGCTCGATGTTGAGGTAGAAGCCGCCGGTGATGCGCTCGGCGAAGGCGCTCGACGTGCCGGGTACGTTCTTGACCACGGTTTCGATCTGCCGCGCCAGCTTCTCCATTTCATCGAGATCCTTGCCGAAGACCTTGATGCCGATCGGCGTGCGGATGCCGGTCGAAAGCATGTCGATGCGTGCCTTGATCGGCATCGTCCAGGAGTTCGAGATGCCGGGGAACTGCAGCGCCTTGTCCATCTCGGCGATCAACTTGTCGATGTTCATGCCGGCGCGCCATTCGGATTCGGGCTTCAGGTTGATCACGGTCTCGAACATCTCGGTCGGCGCCGGGTCGGTGGCCGTGTTGGCTCGGCCGGCCTTGCCGTAGACCGAGGCGACTTCCGGGAAGCTCTTGATGATCTTGTTCTGTGTCTGCAGCACTTCGGCGGCTTTGGTGATCGACATGCCGGGCAGCGAGGCGGGCATGTAGAACAGCGTGCCTTCGTTCAGTGTCGGCATGAATTCGGAGCCGAGCTTCGACGCCGGATAGAAGGAGGCGAACAGGGTCAGCAAGGCGATGGCGATGGTCGTCTTCTTCCAGCGCATCACGCCAGCGATGACCGGGCGGTAGAGCCAGATCAGGAAGCGGTTCACCGGATTCTTCGCTTCCGGCATGATCTTGCCGCGCACGAAGATCACCATTAGCGCAGGGACCAGCGTGACCGAGAGGATGGCCGCAGCGGCCATCGCCAGGGTCTTGGTCCAGGCCAGCGGCGAGAAAAGGCGGCCTTCCTGGCCTTCGAGTGCGAAAACGGGCAGGAAAGAGACGGTGACGATGAGCAGCGAGTAAAAGAGCGACGGGCCGACCTCCTTGCAGGCGGCGATGATGGCCTTGGCCCGGGCCGTCATTCCGGCGGAAGCCGGAATCCAGGTTTCTTGGTCATCCTCTGGATCCCGGCTTTCGCCGGAATGACGGGGGATTTTGCGGTCAAGTGCTTCGAGATGCTTGTGCGCGTTCTCGATCATCACTACCGAGGCGTCGACCATCTCCCCGATGGCGATGGCGATACCGCCCAGACTCATCAGATTGGAGCTCATGCCCAGCCAGCGCATGGCGATGAAGGACATCAGGATAGCGATCGGCAGCATGATGACGGCGACCAGCGCGCTGCGCAGGTGCAGCAGGAAAATGAAGCAGACGGCGGCGACGATCAGCAATTCCTCGATCAGCGTGTTCTTCAGCGTGTCGATGGCGCGATGGATCAACTCGGAGCGGTCGTAGACCGGCTCGATGGTGACACCTTCCGGCAAACCGGGCGTGATCTCGGCCACCTTCTCCTTCAGGTTGTGGATGACTTCCAGCGCGTTTTCACCGAAGCGGGCGATGGCGATGCCGGAGACGACCTCGCCTTCGCCGTTCAGCTCGGTGATGCCGCGCCGCTCGTCCGGCACGATCTCGACACGGGCGACGTCGCGGATCAGCACCGGCGTTCCCCCGCCTTTTCCAGCTGTGGCCTTCACCACCAGCTGCTCGATGTCGCTGGCACCGCGCAGATAACCCTTGCCGCGCACCATGTATTCGGTTTCGGCCATTTCCACAGTGCGGCCGCCGACGTCGCGGTTCGAATCGCGGATCACCTGCGCCACCTTCATCAGCGGAATGCCGTAGGAACGCAGCTTCACCGGATCGACCGTCACCTGATAGGTCTGCACGAAGCCGCCGATCGAAGCGACTTCGGCGACGCCGTGCGCCTTGGTCAGCTGGTAGCGGACGAACCAGTCCTGAATCGAGCGCAGTTCGGCCAGCGTTTTGTCCTTGGCGAGCAGGGCGTACTGATAGACCCAGCCGACGCCCGAAGCATCCGGCCCGATCTGCGGCGTCACCCCATTGGGCAGGCGGCCAGCGGCGAAGTTGAGGTATTCGAGCACGCGCGAACGCGCCCAGTAGATGTCGGTGCCGTCCTCGAAAATGATGTAGACGAAGGAGGCGCCGAAGAACGAGAAGCCGCGCACGACCTTCGATTTCGGCACCGAGAGCATGGCCGTGGTCAGCGGGTAAGTGATCTGGTCCTCGACCACCTGCGGCGCCTGTCCCGGCGCCTCGGTGTAGACAATGACCTGCACGTCGGAGAGGTCGGGCAGGGCGTCGATCGGCGTGCGTAGCACGGCATAAACACCGGCGATGACGATGAACAGCGTTGCCAGCAGGACGAGAACACGGTTGCGGGCGGACCAGTCGATGATGTTGGCGAGCATGAGGCGACTCTTTCAGTTGCGATCAGTTATTGACTTAACTGCGAACCACCAAGACACCAAGGGCACCAAGTCGCACCAAGAAGAGCCGCTTAATCTTTTGATTTTCTTGGTGAATCTTTGTGTTCTTGGTGACTTGGTGGTCAAGTCCTTAGTGTTGTTTGTGATTGGCCGGTTTGATTCCCGTAATCACCCATTCGCCCTGACCACGTTCGACGAACTCGAAGTCGATGGCGGCGCCCGGTTGCAGGCCCTTCATCAGCGCCGCGTTGGCCGGTTTGAACTCCATGGTCATGGCCGGCCACTTGAGGCTGGCGACCGGGCCGTGTTCGATGCTGACCATGCCGGTTGCGGCATCGACGCTCTCGATCGTGCCGCTTGCCTGATGGCCGACGGTGGCGGCTAGCTTGCCGGCGCCTTCGGTGGGCGCCGCGCCGAAACCGCCCACGGCTGCCTTGAGATTGCTTTCCGCGTCGATCAGGAAATTGGCGGCAACGACGACCTGTTCGCCTTCCTTGATGCCTTCGATGACTTCCACGTAGTTGTCGCTGCGCGCGCCGAGTTTGACTTCGCGCGGTTCAAAACGGCCCGCCTTCTCGTCTTTCCCGAGTTGCACCAGCGCAATCTGGCGCTTGCCGCTGTCGATGATCGCGGAAACCGGCACGGTGACGACGTTGGCCATGCCATTTTTCTGTGCCGCCACCGGCAGCTCCACCTGCGCGAACATCGCCGGCTTCAGCAGCAGGCCGGGGTTGGCGAGTTCGACCCGCACCGGCACGGTGCGCGTGTCCGGGTTGAGCGTCGGATACACGTAGCTCACCTTGCCTTCGAAAATCTTGTCCGGGTAAGCGTTGATGCGCACCGTGGCCTTGGCGCCCGGTTTTAGCAGCCCGATATCCTGTTCGAAGACGTCGGCGACGACCCACACCGACGACAGATCGGCCACCTGATAGAGCATTTCGCCCGGCATGAAGCGCATGCCTTGCAGCGCCTTCTTCTCGGTGACGATGCCGGCGACAGGCGAGTGGAAGGTCAGCGTGCGCCGGGTCTGGCCGGACTTGGCCATCGCCTTGACCTGGGCTTCCGGAATGTCCCAGTTCTTCAGCCGCAACAGGCTCGACTCGGCCAGTTGCCGCATGCCGTCCTGTGCCTCGCCGCCGGCGCCCTTCAGCGCGTCGACGCCCTGCGCGGCAATCGCGTATTCGCGTTGCGCCGAGACGAGTTCCGGGCTGTACACCTCGAACAACGGCTGCCCCTTGCCGACCGGCTGGCCGGTGACGTTGACGTGCAGGCGCTCGACGTAGCCCTCGAATTTCGGGGCAATGGCGTAGAGGCGGCGTTCATCCGGCTCGACGCGGCCGGCGGCGCGCACGATCCGGTCGAGCACGCGGCGTTGTGCAGCTTCGGTTCTGACACCGAGTTTCTGGACTTTCTCGGTGCTGACCGTGATCGTGCCGGCTGCGTCGCTTTCACCGGTGTCTTCGCCCTCATAGACCGGAATGTAATTCATGCCCATCGGGTCTTTCTTGGGCGTCGGCGAGGTGTCGGGCAGGCCCATCGGATTGCGGTAGTAGAGGAGTTTGCGCTCCTTCTTAACACCCGAGTCGTCGCTTCCGGCAGACGAAATCGTGGTATTCCCCGGAGCGCTGGTGCGGCTGCCGAACCAGTAACCGCCGCCGGTCGCCAGTGCGACTGTCACGAGTCCGATGCCAAGAGCCTGACCCTGTTTCATAAATCTTCTCCCAATAGCTTTTCGATTTCCGCCAGACGCATCTGTGCGTCGGCCTGCGCCTTGATCTGGTTTTGTCTGGCCTGACGGATCTGTTTTTGCGCTTCGATCAGGGTCATGAAGTCGACCTTGCCGTTTTCGTAGCCAGCCAGCGCCGACTTGAAGGAAAGCTCGGCCTGCGGCAACAGGCTGCTGGTCGTCAGCGTCTCGGTGCGGCGGGCGGCTTCGATGCCGGACAGGTTCTCGGCGAGTTCAGTGAGCACCTGATGGGCGGCGGCGTCCTTGCGCGAGCGGGCGGCGGCGAGCATCGACTCGGACTCGCGCTCCATCGACCGGCGCGACGATTGCTGCAGCGGGATGTTGAATTCGAGCATCACTTCCCATTCCTTGACCGAATTTTCGTACTGGACCGGCGTGACGCCGAGCGTGAAGTCGGGATAGCGGTTCTTGTAGGTTAGCTCGCGGTTTTTCTCGGCGGCCTGGATGCGCGCCTCTTCGGCGAACAGCTGCGGATTGCGGCCGCGCACGCGGTCTTCCAGCGTCGCGTAATCGAGCCTGGCCGGCGCGGGAATCGGCCGCAGCGCTTCCGGGTTGGCGATGGGGGCGGGGGCCGGGCGGGCGAGCAGCCCATTGATGCGCGCCCGCAGCATGTTGCCATCGTTCGTCAGCATGATCAGATCGTTGCGCATGCCGGTCTGCTCGACCTGCGCGCGGATCACGTCCTGCTGCGCGGCCAGTCCGCCGGCGTAGCGCACCTGCGCGATCTTCTCCAGCCTGACCATCAGGTCGAGGATTTCGCGCGCCAGTTTTTCGTTCTGATACAGGGTGAACAACTGGGCGTGCGCCGTTTTCAGGCGGGCGGCGATTTCGGCCCAGGTGCCGCGGGCACGGCCTTGCGCGCTCTCGGCTTCGAGTTCGGCGATGCCGCGCTTGAGGTCGCGCTTGCCATACCAGGGCAGGTCCTGCATCAGCGTGTACTTGGTGCTGCCAACCCGGCTGGGTGAAAGCGTGGCGTTCTGCTCGCCCATTTTGGTGATGTCCATCAGTTCCATCCGGAACTTCGGGTCGGGCAGGGCGCCGGCCGGCGTGATGCGCTCGCTTGCCGCGTCGGCCTCGAAGCGCATCGCGGCGTATTCCGGGTTGTTGTGGCGGGCGTAGTCGAGCAGGCTGTCGACGGTGCGGCCGGGAATAGCGTCAATAACGCCGGGCGACGGTGCGTTCTGCGCGGCCGCCGGCACCGCGTGGCCGAGCGTCAGGAGCAGTACGACGATTGCCGACAACCTGAGCGGGGTGCCGGTTTTCATTTGGCCAACTCGAAGCGGACGATGGTCAGCGCGTTATTGAGGTTGTCGGCGACGAAGCGGATCTTGCTGCCCACCTGTATCTGGTCGAGCCAGGTGGCGTCCTTGACGCGGAAAACCATGGTCATCGCCGGCATGTCGAGATTGGTCAGCGGCCCGTGGCTGACGGTGACCTTGCCCGCCGCCGTGTCGATTTTCTTGACGACGCCGTCGACCATGCCGCCTTCCACGGCGGAGTGCATGGCACCGTGCCCGCTATGGGTGTTGTGTCCACCCGCCGACTGTGCGGCCGGGGAGAGCAGTGCGAAAAGGGCGGCAATCGAAATGGCAAGGGTGTTTTTCATGTTCAGTCCTCAATCGAATCAGTGCTTGATGGTGTGTGCAGTATGGCATCAGGTGGCCGGCGGGAAGCTGACCGGAAAATTACATTGCTGTAATCTTCGACCCCGTTGTGAATGCATTTGGACGAGCGAATAAGGTGAAAGGAATCGCATGACCGCCAGCAAGAGAGGCAGAACCAGCCGCATCACGGATGGCGCACAGCAGCAGTCTGCCCGGGGGGCCATGTCCTCCATTGTTCGCTCCTCCGCTGCCGAATACCTGACCTCTGTCGCCGCCAGCGGCCAAGGCGGTGTGGAGGCAGTGCATGCCGACGAGAGCATCTGGCTGACCCAGAAGATGATGGGGGTGCTCTATGACGTAGACGTACGCACCGTGAACTATCACCTGAAAAAAGTGTTTTCCGACAGTGAATTGGAGGCGGATTCAGTTATCCGAAAATTTCGGATAACTGCTGCTGACGGCAAGACGTATGACACCCAGCACTACAGCCTGGCGGCCATCATCGCGGTGGGCTACAAGGTTAATTCCGAGCGCGCGGTACAGTTTCGCAAGTGGGCTACCCGCATCATCGAAGAATTCACCGTCAAAGGCTTTACCAAGCTACCAAGCGCTTTTTTGCCACCGTGCAAAACAAGTTGCACTGGGCCATTCACGGACAGACGGCGGCTGAGGTTATTTACAACCGCGCCAATGCCGGGAAAGACAACATGGGCCTGACCGCTTGGAAGGATTCTCCACTCGGGAAGATCCTGAAATTCGATGTGGTTGTGGCCAAGAACTACCTGACCGAACACGAAATGGCACAATTGGAACGGTTGGTGTCCGCCTATCTGGATGTCGCCGAGGACATGGCGCTGCGCAAAATTCCGATGACCATGCAGGATTGGGAAACGCGCCTGAACCGCTTCATCGAGGCGACTGACCGGGAAGTTTTGCAGGACGCCGGCAAGGTCACCGCGGAAATCGCCAAGGCCCATGCCGAAAGCGAATTCGAAAAATATCGCATCCTGCAGGATCGCCTGTTTGAAAGCGATTTTGACCGGATGCTCAAACGGATTGAATCCGGCGGAAAACCATGAAAATTCTGGTGGTCGAAGACGAGCCGAAAACCGGCGATTACCTGAAGCAGGGGCTGGGTGAGGCGGGGTTCGTCGTCGATCTGGCACGTGACGGCTTCGACGGCCTGCATCAGGCACTGACCGAGGCCTACGATCTGGCAATCCTCGACGTGATGCTGCCGGGTATCGATGGCTGGCAGATTCTGCAAGGCATTCGCCGGGCCGGCAAGGAGATGCCGGTGCTGTTTCTGACGGCGCGCGATCAGGTCGACGACCGGGTGCGCGGGCTCGAACTCGGCGCCGACGATTATCTCGTCAAGCCGTTTGCCTTTGCCGAACTGCTGGCCCGCGTGCGCACCCTGCTTCGGCGCGGCAACAAGAGCAAGGAGTCGGAACCCATGCTCTTGCGTGCGGCCGACCTCGAACTCGATCTGCTGCGGCGGCGCGTCACCCGTGCCGGTCGGCGCATCGACTTGACGGCCAAGGAATTCGCGTTGATCGAACTGTTGTTGCGCCGGCAGGGCGAAGTGCTGCCGCGTTCGCTGATCGCCTCGCAGGTCTGGGACATGAATTTCGATAGCGACACCAACGTCGTCGAAGTCGCCGTGCGCCGCCTGCGCGCAAAGGTCGACGACGACTTTGAGCCGAAGCTGATCCGTACCGTGCGCGGCATGGGCTACGTGCTGGAGGATGCGGCGTGCGATTGAGCGACCGCCGTGCGTCGCGTGCTTCGATTGCCCGGCGGCTGACGGCGCTGTTCGCCGCGGCATCGACGGCGGTACTGTTGGCGCTCGGCTACCTGATTGGCACCGCCGTTGAGCAGCATTTCGAGGAGCAGGATCTCGCCGTGCTGAACGGCAAGCTGCAGTTGGCCCGGCAGGCGCTGGCGAAAGTGACCTCGCAAGCCGATCTGGATGCGATCCCGCAGCACCTTGACGATGCCCTGATCGGCCATTCGGGGCTGGCCGTGGTGGTGAAGGCGCCGAATGGCGAGACGTTGTTTGCTACGAGCGGCGCCGAATTTCCGGAAGCGCTGCTGGTGAGGCAGGTGCATGGCAATGGCCGGCATCCGTACGTTTGGCGGACCGCGCGCAGTACGCCGCTGCGCGGCATTTCCGCGCCAGTGCCGACCGGCATCCCCGATGCGCTGCCGGCCATCGTCGGCGTGGCGACCGATATTTCGCACCACGAGCAGTTCATGGACGGCTTCCGCCGGACCTTGTGGTCGTTCGTCGTACTCGCTGCCTTGCTGACCGGCGTGCTCGGCTGGCTGGCCGTGCGGCGCGGGCTGGCGCCGTTGCAGGCCATGCGGCAGAAGGCGTCGGGTATCACCGCGCAACGGCTCGACGCCCGCCTCGACGCTGAAGCGGTGCCGGCCGAACTCGCCGATCTGGCGCAGACGCTCAACGCCATGCTGGCGCGGCTGGAAGCCTCGTTCCGGCGCCTGTCCGATTTTTCTTCCGACCTCGCGCACGAATTCCGCACGCCGATCAGCAACCTGCTGACGCAAACGCAGGTCACGCTGTCGCGTTCGCGCTCCCCCGAGGAATACCGCGAGGTACTGGCTTCGAACGTCGAGGAATACGAACGCCTGTCGCGCATGGTGGCCGACATGCTGTTCCTCGCCAAAGCCGACGAAGGTCAGCTGATTCCGTCACGGGAAAAGCTTGATCTGGCGCCGTTGATCGACAACCTCGTCGAGTTTTATCGCATCGCGGCCGAGGAAAAGGGGGTGACGGTGAGTTGCTCGGGAAAAGGAGAAATCGAGGGCGATTCCTTGATGATTCGCCGCGCCATCAGCAACCTGTTGTCGAACGCGATCCGGCACACGCCGTCGGGCGGACAGGTGAGCGTCATCATCAAGAACGCAACGGCCAGTGGTGTGTCCATCGACGTCATCAATTCCGGGGAGACGATTCCGGCCGAGCATTTGCCACGTCTCTTCGATCGTTTTTACCGTGCCGATTCCGCGCGGGGCGGAGATGGAATGCGCTCCGGGCTGGGACTGGCCATCGCCAAATCGATCATGGAGGCCCACGGCGGGAAGATTGTGATTACTTCGGAGAGAGCCGCCGGAAAATGCTCCGGCGGTGGGGAAACGCGCTTTACGCTGAATTTTCCTTGATGTTCGGCGCCCCGGTTTGGCCGCGGACGCCGAAACTTTTACGTTGCCGATGAACCGGCCGGCCGGACGAATCCGGCACGGCGATGCTCAGTGCGCCAGCGAGGAGACCGCCTTGCTGCCTTTCGATAAACGGAGCTTGCCAAGTGCGGCAATGATGCCGAGGCCGACCGGTACGCACAGGCAGTAGAAGATCTGCCCCATGGTCAGATGGAAGGACAGAAGGACAGCCCCCATCGAAGCCCCCGAAATCGCGCCAAGGCGGCCAACGGCGGTCATCCAGCCGGTGCCGGTGGCGCGCACCTTCGTCGAATAGTAACCGGTGGCCAGCGGTACCCACGTCGTGTTCGCGCAGTTCGTGGTCAGACCGAGACAGAAAATCAATATCGTCATGGTCGTGATGTTGATATTGGCATCCGAGGTCGCCGAACCGATCGCCACCGCGAACACGCCAGCCATCACCAGTGCGGCCACCACGACTTTGTGCGATTCCCATCGGTCCATGGCCCAGCCGATCATGATGTTTCCGACGACGCCGCCGAGTTGCATCATGGCGCCGATCATCGCCGCCTTCTCGATACTGAAACCGACATCCTTGACCAGCGTTGGCAGCCAGCTATTCATCAGATAGACGGTCAGCATCGTACTGAAGAGTACCGAGCCACAGCATGAGCGTGACTGGCAAGTGCGTCTTCGACAGGATCTGCAGGAACGGCGCCTTGCCCGACTGATGGTGCGTAGCTTCGGCCGAAATGAATTGCGTATCCTTGTCGGCGACGCCCGGTTCGATTTTGTTGAGAATTGCGGCTAATCTGGCGCGGCGGGCGGGGTGCAAGGCGAGATAGCTTGGCGATTCGGGCAACAGGAAGTAGCAGATACCGGCAAACAGCATCGGCACGATGCCGCCGACAATCAGGATAGACTCCCAACCGTAGTTGGCCAGCAACGCAGCGCTGAGGAAGCCGCCGGCGGCTGCGCCAACGGTGAAGCCGCAATAGGTCAGCGTAACGAAGATCGAACGGTGGCGCGCCGGTGCATATTCCGAGACAAGCGTTCCCGTGTTCGGTTGCGATGCACCAAGGCCGAGACCGGTCAAAAACCGGAGTATGACGAGGACGGTCAGGTTCGGTGAAAAAGCGGAAATCAGGCTCATGATGCCGAACAACAGCACCGAACCGATGATGACCTTGCGGCGGCCGAAGATGTCGGCGAGCGGGCCGCCGGAAAACGCGCCGATGGCCAGACCGACCAGACCAGACACGAGAACCGGACCCATCGCCTCGCGCGAGACCTGCCATGATTCAAGCAAGGCCGGGATGATGAAACCGAACGATACGACGTCGAACCCGTCGAGGATGAGGACAATGAAGGCGAGTATCCCTACTTGCCACTGAGTCGCTCCGACGTGTCTGTGACTCAGAAATTTATGTACATCCAGAGTGTTTGCCTGCCAGTCCTTGCCGATTGGCGCGACTGCGGCTACTGCAACATTTGACACAGTACTGATCCCTTATAAGTGAAAAAAGCAACGCCATTCGAATCCTTTGAAAGGACGAACCGTCCCAGAATCGAAAGGCTTAAGGCTCTCAAACCCCCCATGCGAGCCGGGCGCGAGTATGCGTGTAGTGAAAAGTCGAATTCAATTACCGATACGCGATAGTGTTTATTCGAATAATGAATGTCTTTTATACGGTTTTTATATGACACAACATGGCGCACTCGCTTGTCTTAGCCAGTGCACATCGGAGGCATGGTGCTTGGTTGTCCGGCGACGATTGACGGTTGTGCGGGTAAAATAGCCGCCCATGAAAATCCTCGCTCTCGAAACCGCCTCCGATCCGGGGTCCATCGCCCTTTGGCAGGATGGAAATGTGATCGCGCGAAGCTGCCCCGACGGGCAGTCGAATTCGGCTACCTTGCTGCCCGTTGCCGAAGCGACCTTGAAAGAAGCCGGACTCGGTTTCGCCGATCTGGACGGAATCGCCTTCGGCATGGGACCGGGGTCATTTACCGGTCTGCGTGTGTCTTGCGGTGTCGCCCAAGGCCTCTCCGTCGCGCGCGATGTTCCCCTTATCGGCATCGGCACGCTAGAGGCGATGGCCTTGGCGAGCGGTGGCGAGCGCGTCATCGTGGCGCTCGATGCCCGCATGGGGGAGGTGTATGTCGGTGTGTTCGAGCACGGTGAACTGCGCGGCGAGATCGGCGTTTATGCCCCGGAATCGGTACCGCTTCCCGAAACGGGCGGCTGGCTTGCCTGCGGTAATGGGCTGGCTGCTTATCCTGTGCTGCGCGAAAGGCTGGCTCCAGTTGTCGATGTCTGGAAGCCCGAAATCATGCCTGACGCCGCGTTTGTCGTTCGGCTCGCCGCGCCGCGTCTGGCGCGTGGCGAGCAAATCGATCCGGCCGATGCCGCGCCGCTCTATGTGCGCAACAAGGTGGCCAAGACCGTCGCCGAGCGTCTGGCCGAAGGAGGCAAAGCCTGATGCCGGGAGCGATTGAGCTGCCGGTCGAAATCCTGCCGATGTCCGCTACCGACATCGACGACGTTTTCGCCATCGAACTTGGCGTTTGCCCATTCCCTTGGGGCCCCGGCAATTTCAAAGACTGCCTCCAGAGCGGCTACAGCTGCCGGGTTTGCCGCATCGGTGGCGAACTGGTCGGCTACTTTGTCGTGATGCTCGCCGTTGACGATGCCCATCTGCTGACCATCGGTGTCGCCGATAAATGGCAGGGCAAGGGATTCGGTGCCCGTTTGTTGCGGCATGCCATGCATGTCGGACGCGAGCAGGGCGCGCAAACCTTTCTTCTCGAAGTCCGGCCATCCAATGCCAAAGCCGTGTCGCTGTACCGGCATTTCGGCTTCAAGCAGATTGGCGTGCGGCGTAATTACTATCCGGCCGAAAATGGCCGCGAGGACGCGCTGGTCATGACTTACCCGCTCGCGGAGCTGACGACATGACGCTTACCCGTGAGCAGATTCTCGAGGAAATGGGACTCGGCCCCGTCTGGAAGCTGCGCCAGCCGCCGGTCGAGGCGTCCGCGCAAGATGTCGCGCCGGTGACCGGCCCGACGGTGCCGGATGCCGGGCCCGCTTCGGCACCCGAATTTCCGGAAGAGCCGTTGTTCGTGCCGCCACCGGAACAGCATCATCTTGAGTCCGAGCCACCCGCCACGTCTCAAGACACCACCGACGACCGTACCGCCCGTATTGCCGGCATGGACTGGCCGGAACTGCATGAGAGCATCGCGGCGTGCCGCGCCTGCGGGTTGTGCGCGAACCGGCAACAGGCCGTGCCCGGCGTCGGCGACCAAAACGCCGACTGGCTGTTCATCGGCGAAGGACCGGGAGCCGAGGAGGATGCGCGCGGCGAGCCATTCGTCGGCCAGGCCGGCAAGTTGCTCGATGCGATGCTGGAGGCCATTGACCTTGAACGGGGCGACGATGTGTATATCGCCAATGCCGTGAAATGCCGTCCGCCGAACAACCGGACGCCGGATGCTGCGGAAATGGCGACCTGTTTCCCGTATCTGCGGCGCCAGATCGCGCTGATCCAGCCGCGGCTGCTCGTCCTGCTCGGCCGCGCGGCCGTCAATTCTGTGCTGCGCGACGAAAGTTCGCTGGCCAGCCTGCGCGGCCGGACGCTGACTTACCGCGATGAGCTGAGCGGCGGCCGGGAGATTCCGGTCATCGTCACCTATCACCCGGCCTACCTGCTGCGCAACCTGCCGGACAAGGCCAAGGCTTGGGAAGACTTGTGCAGGGCGCGCCGTTTGATGCGGGCGGCAAAGGCCGAAGGCTGAGTTGGTTTCGACTTCGGCGGTGACTTTAATCGCTGTGTTTTGTTTGACCATTTGCGCCCGTAACGCCTGAATCCATGATCGACAATACGTTTTCCGGTCTTCTTTCCTATCGTCAGTTTGTCCGTTTCTGGCTGGCGCGCTTGGGCGCCACTGCTGCCAACCAGATGCTCATGGTGGCCGTGGCCTGGCAGATGTATGACTTGACCGACAGTGCCTGGGATCTCGGCCTGGTCGGCCTGTATCAGTTCGTTCCCGCCTTGCTGATGACCTTGCCCGCCGGACAGGTCGTCGACCGCTTGCACCGTGGCCGGGTTTTTGCCGCCAGCCTGTTCCTGCAGGCGCTCATCGCCGCTGTCCTCATTGTGGCGACGCTCACGGGATTCATCTCGCGGGAGTTGATTCTGGGGCTATCGGTTTTGTTCGGTGTGTCGCGTGCGTTCCAGATGCCGGCGCAGCAGGCCCTGATTCCGCAACTCGTGGCACTGGAAATCCTGCCGCGCGCCGTGGCTGCCGCCTCAAGCGGTATTCAGATCGCCGTCATCGGCGGCCCGGCGCTCGGCGGCTTGCTCTATGTCGCCGGACCTGCCGTCGTTTATGCGTGCGGTGCCGCTTTGTTTGTCGCCTCGTTCGCCTTGACGCTTGGCATTCGTTATCAACGACAGGGCTCGTCGGCACCGCCCGGCTGGCGAGGGATGTTTTCCGGTGTTGTCTTTGTATGGAGGCACAAAGTCCTTCTCGGGGCGACGTCGATCGACCTGTTCGCCGTTTTGCTGGGCGGCGCCACGGCGCTCCTGCCTATTTTTGCCCGCGATATTCTTCAGACCGGCCCGGTCGGGCTCGGCATCCTGCGCTCGGCGCCGGCTATCGGTGCACTACTGATGTCGCTCGTGCTGACCCGTTGGCCTCTGGAGCGCCAGGTCGGCAAGATTCTGCTGGTTGGCGTGGCGGTTTTTGGCTTGGCGATGCTGATTTTCGGGCTCTCGTCAAACTTCCTGCTCTCGTTCGTGGCGCTTTCCGTCTCCGGTGCGGCTGACAATGTCAGCGTTGTCGTACGCCAGACGCTGGCGCAACTCGAAACACCGGACGACATGCGCGGCCGCGTCGGTGCGGTCAATTCGATTTTTATCGGCGCTTCGAATCAGCTGGGGGAATTCGAATCGGGAGCGACGGCCGAGTGGTTCGGCCCTGTCGGCTCCGTCGTTTTCGGCGGTACAGGCACAATTCTGGTGGCCGCGCTGTGGCTCAGACTCTTCCCCTCTTTGGCGAAGCGCGACCGCCTGGCCTGACGAACAACGGATCGCCAGGGCGGGGAATCAGTGCCCCGTGTCGTCCAGATGGATCACGTCGTCGTAAGCGCGCTGATTCGCTTCGTGGCGGCGTTTGACGAGCAACATGCTGGCGCTGACGAACAGGGCGAACAGGGTAATGACGCTGTAGATCGACAGCTCGGCCTCGACCATCAGGAAGTACAGGCCGGTCATGACGAGAATCGACAGGTTTTCGTTGAAATTCTGCACCGCGATCGAGTGGCCGGCGCCCATCAGGATGTGGCCGCGGTGCTGGAGCAGGGCATTCATCGGCACGACAAAATAACCGGAAACCGCGCCCACAGCGATCAGCAGGGGAATAACCAGCCACATATCCTGCACAAAATTCATCACCAGCACGATCAAGCCCATGGCGATACCGAGCGGGATGACTTTCAACGACTTGCGCAGGGTGATCGTCTTGGCAGCGGCGACGGCGCCAATGGCGACACCGATGGCAACGACGCCCTGCAGCATACTCGATTGCGACAGGTCGAGATTGAGGGCTTCTTCCGCCCATTTGATCACGATGAACTGCAGCGTGGCGCCGGCTCCCCAGAAGAGGGTTGTGACGGCAAGAGAGACCTGGCCGAGCCTGTCACGCCAAAGCAGCACCAGACAATGAGCAAATTCGCGGACGAGATACACCGGATTTTTGTGCAGAACCTTGTGATCGACGCCGGTATCGGGAACGTAGAGATTGAATATCGAGGCCAGCAGGTAGAAAACCCCAACGACGCCGAGCGACATTTCGCTGATGGTGTCGATGCCCGAATCGACAAGCGGCAGGTCGAAAGCCAGCAGATGCTGGGCGAAGGCTGGCTGAATCAGCGTGCCACCGACAACGACGCCCAGGATGATTGCGCCGACGGTCAGCCCTTCAATCCAGCCGTTGGCGACAACGAGCAGGCGATGCGGCAGATATTCGGTGAGGATGCCGTACTTGGCCGGCGAGTAGGCGGCGGCGCCAAGGCCGACGATGGCGTAGGCGAACAGCGGGTGAACCGAGAAGAACATCAGGCCACAGCCGATGATCTTGATCGCGTTGCTGATGAACATGACGCGCCATTTGGGCATCGAATCGGCAAAGGCGCCAACGAAGGCAGCCAGAACGACGTAGGAGACGGTAAAAAAGGTCTTCAGCAGCGGCTCATAGGCTGGCGGAGCCTGCATGTCCCGTAAGGCTGAGATGGCTACGATGAGGAGGGCGTTGTCGGCAAGCGCGGAAAAAAATTGCGCCGCCATGATGATATAGAAGCCGAAGGGCATGAAAACCGGTACCGCTCTTTTTATCGAGCCCGGTTTATACCACGAAAGGCCTAACCTCGGGAAACCGCAGGATCGGTTCTATAATCAACCGCTTTTTCGATTCAGGGACGACCTATGTGGTTCAAGAACATTCAGCTGTACCGTCTTCCGAAGAACCGGACGTTCGAAATCACGGAATTCGAGGATCAACTCGCCCGCCTGACCTTGCAACCCTGCAACGCTTCCGACGAGCAGAGCATTGGCTGGATTCCGCCGCGCGAGGGCGGCCCGCTTGTTCATTCCGTCAACCGGCAATGGTTGCTGGCGCTGGGCGCTGAACAGAAGCTGTTGCCGGCGTCGGTGGTCAAGCAGTTCGCCAACGACCGCGCCAAGGCAATCGAAGAGTCCGAAGGTCGCCGCGTCGGCCGCAAAGAGATGCGCGAATTGCGCGAGGCGATGACGCAGGAGCTTCTGCCGCGCGCATTCGTGCGAAAAAGGACGACGTTCGGCTGGATCGACCCGGAGCACGGCTGGCTGGCCGTCGATGCCTCGTCGCCCGCCAAGGCCGAGGAATTTCTCGAATGCCTGTACAAGGTCGTCGACGGCTTTGCCGTTCGCCCGGTGAAAGTTCAGCAATCGCCGTCCGGTGCAATGACGGCGTGGGTGGCCGATGGCAGCATTTCCGGCGCATTCACGATCGATCAGGATCTTGAACTGCGTTCCTCGGAGAACGCCATGGTGCGTTATGCCAAGCATTCCCTCGACGGCGATGAGATCCGCCAGCACATCATGAACGGCAAGGTGGTGACTCGTCTGGCGATGACGTGGAACGACAAGATTTCATTCGTGCTCAACGAGGGCCTGCAGCTCAAGCGCCTTGGCTTTCTCGACGTCTTGCAGGAACAAGCCGAGGGTCTGGCCGAAAACGAGGAAGAACGCCTCGATATCGACTTCACGCTGATGACCGGCGAACTGGCGCAACTGTTCGATCACCTGATCGAAGCGCTGGGCGGCGAAATGCCGCAGGAAAGTTAAAGCCTGGAAACGGCTAGACGCCATCGACGCCGCAGAGCGAGAGAATCGCGCTGAGTCCGTTGCTCAGATGTTTGTTGCGATGCACAACGATCTGAAACTGGCGTTCGAGATTGAGAAAAGGGGTGTTGACCGGCGCCAGCCATCCACCCCGGAAGGCATCGCGGAGTTCAAGTTCGGAGAGGCAGCCGATGCCTAATCCGTTGCGTACGCACTGGCGAATCGCTTCCGGCTGCTCAAGCCCGAAAAGCACCTGACAGGGGAGCGCGGCGTTGCTCAGGGCGCGTTCGAACATCTCCCGCGTGCCCGACCCTTTTTCGCGTAGCACCCAGCGCACGCTCTTCAGCTCGTCGTGCGTAACCGTTTTCCCCGCCAGCGGATGATCTGCGGCGACAAAGACGGCGAGGCGGTCCTGGTGCCAGGTGAAACGCTGCAGGCGATCATCCTGAGTCGGACCTTCGATGAAACCGAGGTCGATTCGATAATTCACGATGTCTGCTATCGTCTGTTCCGTGTTTTTTAACGACAGTTTTATTTCCGCACGCGGGTGTCGCTCGCCTAGCTCGGCGAGCAACGGCGGTAAGAGGTAATTGCCAATCGTCAGGCTCGCGCCGAGGTGCAGGTCAAATGCCGCATCAGTTCCCTTCGCCATTGCTTCGATATCCCGTACCCGATCAAGTACGTCGATGGCTTTGGGTAGCAGTCTTCGTCCCGATTCATTGAGGAGGAGCTGACGGCCGATCCGGTCGAACAGCGTTTGCCCCAATTGCTGTTCAAGTTCGGCGAGCGCCGTGCTGGCGGCCGATTGCGTCATGGCGATCGCTTCGGCCGCGCGCGTCACATGTCCATGGCTGGCAATTGCAATGAAGATTTCCAGCTGCCTTAATGTGATCTTCATTTAATAAATAGATTAATAGTATAAAAACAATCTGTTTTACGGATTCTACTGCCGCGCGGTACGGTTCGTCATATTTCTTGGGTTGAGGAGGATGTATGGCGAACGAAGATCGGTTGTCTCCGGGCATTCTGTTAGTGGTCGTGATGGCTGCGGCCGGATTCGCTCTGGCGCGGTGGGAAGTGGTGCGGCATTACGGTTCCAGTTCGCTTACGCTGGCATTGGTGTGTGGCGCCGCGTTGGGAAATTTGGTGCCGCGCTTTGGGCACGGCGCGTTTCGTCCTGGGCTGCAGTTCGCCCAACGTCGTCTGTTGCGTGCTGGCGTGGCACTTTATGGCTTCAATTTGAGCTTTCAACAAATCGTCGAGGTCGGAAGTACCGGCATCGTTGTGGATGTGGTCATGGTGACGTCGACTTTGGCCGTGGGGTGGCTGATCGGGCGGCGATGGTTGGGAATGGATCGCGAGACCGTTCTGCTGACCGCAGCCGGTAGCGCTATCTGCGGTGCCGCAGCGGTGGTAGCTACGGTGCCGATGCTGCGTTGCAGCAACGATGAATCTGCGGCAGAGAAAAGTACTGTGGCGGTCGCTTCGGTCGTTCTGTTCGGCTCGCTGGCAATGCTTGTTTATCCACTGCTCTTCAGGTGGTTCGGCGGCCTGTTCGATTTCGGGGTCTATGTTGGATCGACGGTGCATGAAGTCGCTCAGGTCGTCGCCATCGGCAGTGCCATCGGTGATGGGGTGGCGCGTAGTGCGGTAATCGTCAAGATGATTCGCGTCATGCTTCTTGTGCCATTCCTGCTGTTGGTTGCGCAATCCTCCGGACGGGGTGAGGGTGGGGCGAAACTTCAGGTGCCGTGGTTTGCCGTGATGTTCGTTGTTCTAGCGATCGTCAACTCACTGCGCCTCTTGCCGCCGGAATTGGTCGATATGCTGCGTTTAATGGGGATCCTACTGCTGACTGCCGCGATGGCGGCGCTTGGTGTCGATACCAACCTGTCGCGCGTCAGGAAAGCCGGAATAAGACCGCTCATGCTCGGTGGCGGGTTGTTTGTGCATCTCCTGGTAACTGGCGGTGTTGTCAATTGGTTAGCCGCGTAATCTGGCAATTGAGGCTTAATGATGGGGGCGCCAGCGTATATAATTCCGCGTTTTACATTTACTCCGGATTGCCATGGAAGCAGAACAGCTCAATATCATCTCCAACCGGCTCGTGGATCTCGCTCAGCGGGCCACCGAGCTACGGAGGTATCTTTGACTACGATCAGAAATTCGATCAACTAAGCGCCGTTAGCCGCGAACTCGAAGACCCGAAAGTCTGGGACAACGCCGAGCGCGCGCAAGAACTCTCTAAAGAAAAGAAATCGCTCGAAAACGTCGTTTTGACGCTCGATGAGGTCGCCGCCAGCCTGAAGGATGCGCAGGAACTGTTCGACATGGCGCGCGAGGAAAACGACGACGATACGCTGCATGCCGTGGTGGACGACATCGACGGCGTCGAAAAGAAGGTTGGCTCGCTCGAATTCCGTCGCATGTTCAACAACCCGGCCGATCCGCTCAACTGCTTCCTCGATATTCAGGCCGGCGCCGGCGGTACCGAAGCGCAGGACTGGGCTTCCATCCTGCTGCGCATGTACGTCAAATACGGCGAGCGCAAGGGCTATGCGGTCGAAGTGCTCGAAGAATCCGAGGGCGACGTGGCCGGCATCAAGACGGCGACGATCAAGCTCTCCGGCGACTACTGCTTCGGCATGTTGCGCTCGGAAACCGGGATTCACCGCCTCGTTCGCAAGTCGCCGTTCGATTCCAACGCCCGCCGCCACACCAGCTTTGCCTCGGTATTCGTCTATCCGGAAATCGACGATTCGTTCGAGATCGAGGTCAATCCGGCCGATCTGCGCATCGACACCTACCGCGCATCCGGCGCCGGCGGTCAGCACATCAACAAGACCGATTCGGCGGTGCGGATCACGCACATCCCGTCCGGCATCGTCGTGCAGTGCCAGAACGACCGTTCGCAGCACCGCAACCGCGCCGAGGCGATGGCCATGCTGAAATCGCGCCTGTATGAGGCAGAACTGCGCAAGCGCCAGGCCGAGCAGCAAAAGCTCGAAGACTCGAAGACGGATATCGGCTGGGGCCACCAGATTCGTTCCTACGTGCTCGACCAGTCGCGGATCAAGGATCTGCGGACCAACGTCGAAGTCGGCAACACGCAAAGCGTGCTCGACGGCGATCTCGACCAGTTCATCGAGGCGAGCCTGAAGCAGGGCGTCTGACCGCCGCGCTGCCGAGAAAAACATCATCACTTATCGATTGCGAGACACAACACCATGTCCGAACAAACCAGTGTGAACAACGCACCGGCCAACGCGCCCGAGCAAGACGAAAACCACATCATCGCCGAACGCCGCGCCAAGCTGGCCGAATGGCGCGCTACGGGCCGCGCCTTCCCGAACGATTTTTCGCGCGAAAACACCGCCGGCAAGATCATCGAAGTCTATGACGCCAAATCGGGCGAAGAGCTCGAAGCTTCGCCGGTCGAAGTCAAGGTGGCCGGCCGCATCATGTTGAAGCGCGTCATGGGCAAGGCCTCGTTCATCACTATTTCCGACCTGTCGGGCCGCATCCAGTTTTACGTGGCGCGCGACAAGGTCGGCGAGGAAACCTACGCCGCGTTCAAGCGCTGGGATATCGGCGACATCGTCGGAGCCGTCGGCACGCTGTTCCGCACCAAAACTAACGAACTGACCGTGCAGTGCTCGGAAATCCGTCTGCTGACCAAATCGTTGCGTCCGCTGCCCGAGAAGTACCACGGTCTGACCGATCAGGAGCAGAAGTACCGCCTGCGCTACCTCGATCTCATCATGAACGAGCAGTCGCGCTTCACGTTCACGGCACGCAGCCGCATGGTGCAGTCGATCCGCAATTACATGTGCGGTCACGGCTTCCTCGAAGTCGAAACGCCGATGATGCATCCGATCCCCGGCGGCGCATCGGCACGTCCGTTCATGACGCACCACAACGCGCTGGATGTCGATCTTTACCTGCGCATCGCGCCGGAGCTGTACCTGAAGAAGCTGGTGGTCGGCGGTTTCGAAAAGGTGTTCGAGATGAACCGCAACTTCCGCAACGAAGGCATGAGTCCGCGGCACAACCCCGAATTCACCATGATGGAGTTCTACGAAGCGTATTCGGAATACCGCAAGCTGATGGACTTCACCGAAGGTCTGCTCCGTCACGCGGCCCGCGAAGCGCTTGGCACGGAAGTGTTCGAATATCAGGGCCGTGCGCTCGACCTGTCGAAGCCGTTCGACCGCCTGACGATGGTCGAAGCGATCCGCAAGTACCATCCGGAATACACGCTCGAACAGCTGAACGACGCCGACTGGCTGCGCCAGAAGCTCATCAAGATGACCGATGAGCCGAAACCGGGCGTCGGACTGGGCACGCTGCAACTGCTGATGTTCGAAGAGACGACCGAAGCGCTGCTGTGGAACCCGACCTTCATCGTCGACTACCCGGCCGAAATCAGCCCGCTGGCGCGCAGCAGCGACACCAACCCGGAGATCACCGAGCGTTTCGAGCTGTTCATCGTCGGCCGCGAGATCGCCAACGGCTTCTCGGAGCTGAACGATCCGGAAGATCAGGCCGACCGCTTCATGCAACAGGTCAAGGCCAAGGACGCCGGCGACGAGGAAGCCATGTATTACGACGCCGACTACATCCGGGCACTCGAATACGGCCTGCCCCCGACGGGCGGCTGCGGCATCGGCATCGACCGCCTCGTCATGCTGCTGACCGATTCGGCCAACATCCGGGATGTAATCCTGTTCCCGCAGATGCGCCCCGAGTAAGACCAGCGTTTTACTGCCACCGCTACGGCCAGTGACTGGGCGTAGCGGTTTTTTCTGCCCAAATTTCCACTTTTCGGATCGTGTCCAAACAGGTCATCGATTTCATTACCGATCCCCGCTATGTGCGGCGTGCGCGCGAACAGAGGACTATCGCCGCCATGTTGCGCATGTATTGCCACGCCCACGGGCATGGGGCAGACCACGATTTGTGCCCGGACTGTGCCCGCTTGCTCGACTACGCAACGCGCCGACTTGAGCGTTGCATTTTCGGCGACGCCAAGCCGACGTGCGCCAACTGCCTTGTCCATTGCTACAGCGCCGATTTGCGCGAACAAATGCGCATCGTCATGCGCTGGACAGGTCCGCGGATGCTGAAACGGCATCCCATTCTCGGCATCCTCCACCTTCTCGACGGCCGACGGCCATCGATTCGTTTGCCCGAAAAGCCGCAGAAAAGCCAGAAAGTTTGATCGGCCGCCCACTCGTGGGGCTTGGCTTTCGTCGGTTTTCGGAGTTTTCTCCGTGCGTAACAGCGGTTGATCATTGCCTGGAACAAACTTGTTGCGCCGCAAATGCTGTATATAATTACAGTATTATTTTCTTCTCTATGCAGAAAGTGGTTTCGACAAAGGTTTTCAGGATGAACGCCGTCTCCCTCGATGAAGTCATCGCCCGTACCGATGTCTGGCGGGGCGACCACTTGGCCGAAGCTGGTCTGCCGGCGGTGGCCAGTGGATTTGCGGCGCTCGATGCCGAGTTGCCGGGCGGCGGCTGGGCGCGTGGCTCATTGGCCGAATTGCTGACTGATAGCGCCGGGCACGGTGAATGTTCCGTTCTTTTTCCGGCACTGACGACCGTGCAAGCTGAGGGCAAGTGGATCGTTCTGGTCGCGCCGCCGCACGCCGCACATGCCCCGGCTTTGGCGCTGGCGCGCATCGACCTGTCGCGGCTCGTTGTTGTCGCGCCGGACAACGCACGCGACGCCCTCTGGGCGGCGGAGCAGGCGCTGGCCAGCGGTGCGCCCGGCGCGGTGGTGTGCTGGGCGGCGCGCATCGACGCTGGCCAAGTACGGCGGCTGCAGGTTGCCGCGGCGGGAAGTTCCAGCCTCGCTTTTTTGTTCCGTCCGAGTCGTGCCGCTGGCGAATCGTCGGCGGCGCCGCTGCGTCTGCAGTTGGCCGCAACGGCACATGGCCGGCTTGGCGTTCAACTGCTCAAGCGGCGCGGTCCGCCGTGCCGCCGCACGCTGTAACTCGAAGTGCCGCGCCTGCCGGCGCAGCACGCAGGTCGTGAAGATCATGGTTCCGTCGCCGGTCTGGCTCGCGCTCCATCTGCCGTATCTCCCGCTCGAAGCCAACGCGTCCTGTCCGTCGCCTAGCGCGGTGGTCGAGCGCGGCCGCATTCTGCTCGGCGACGAGGCAGCGCGGCAGGCCGGCATCGAGTCGGGCATTGGCGTTGCGGCGGCGCGCGCGCTGGCGCCGGGTCTTACGTTGCTGGCGCGCGATCCTTCGCGCGAGTCCGCCGCGTTGCAGACGCTGGCCTGCTGGGCCGGCCGCTTCACGCCGCGCGTCAGTTTGACGCCCGACACCTTGCTGCTCGAAGTGGGCAGTTGCCTGCGCCTGTTCGGCGGCCTGAAAAGTCTTGTGGATACCTTGCGCGAGAGCGCTGAGCCGCTGAGTTTCACGCTGGCGCTGGCTGCCGCGCCGACTCCGCTGGCCGCGCAGTGGCTGGCGCAGCAGGGCGAGCCGGCGTTCTATATCGATCTTGAGCGCATGCGCCAGCATCTGGGGCGATTGCCGGTGGAGGTGCTGCCAGCGAAAGCCGCCGTCGCGTTGCGTCGTTTTGGTGCATCGACGCTGGCCGAGGTGCGTTGTTTGCCGTCGGCCCAGCTGGCGCGGCGCATCGGCGCCGAGAGCCTGCAACGGCTGGCGCAAGCCTTCGGCGAGGCGGCTGATCTGCGCCCGGATTTCGTCTTTCCCGAACGTTTTTCCCTGCCGCTGCAATTGCCGTCCACCGTCGATAGCGCGACGGCGCTTGTCTTCGCCGCGCGTCGGCTGACTTCGGCTCTCGCCGGCTGGCTGGCGGCGCGGCAATCCGGAGTGCGGGAAGTCATCCTCCGCTTGCGCCACGAACGGGACGAAACGCCGCTGCCGCTGAATTTTTCCGACCTCACCGCCGATGGCGAGCGCTTCGAACGCGTTCTGCGTGAACGGCTGGAGCGGCTTGAACTGATGGCGCCGGTCGATTCGCTATGCCTCGAAGCGACCGACGTGGCGCCGCTGACGGCACAGGACGGCACGCTGTTCAACGACGTCTGCGCCGAACAGGGGAGCATGGGCGTTTTGCTCGAACGCCTGCGCGCGCGGTTGGGCGATGCGCAGGTCTACCGGCTGGCCGTATGCGCCGATCACCGCCCTGAACGCGCCACGCGCCGGTCGACGTTGCAGGAAAAATTGCCAGCGCCCGAGATTCCTGAGCTGCCGCGCCCGCTCTGGCTGCTGGCGGCGCCGGAAGCGCTGCGCGAAGTCGACGGCCGACCGTATCGACAGGGGCCGCTTGAACTACTGGCCGGGCCGGAACGCATCGAATCGGGCTGGTGGGAAATAGGCGAAGGGGAAGAAAGGAACGGCGATGACAACGCCGACATCCGCCGCGACTACTTCATCGCGCAGGCGCCGGACGAGCGCTGGCTGTGGATCTATCGCGAATGCCGCACGCCGGGCGGCTGGTTCCTGCACGGGTATTTCTCATGAAGGAAACTCTGCCCGAATCGCACACTCTCCCTTTGTCAACGGCGATTCAAAACTGATACAGATTTTTGTTGGGCAGCGATTCAAAACTGACACACCCCGGACACTTCATTTGCGCTGATCGCGTTGCCGAGAGGGAGGGGCGAAGGCCCGACCGGAAGGCGGCGCGATCAGCGC
>NZ_SSSR01000049.1 GCF_009469695.1 Propionivibrio limicola | reverse complement strand
ATCCCGGCCAAGACGCAAACCCCTGCCCGAGCATCTGCCGCGGGATACCGTGGAGCACCTCCCCGCTGAATGCAGTTGCCCGGACTGCGGCGGACCCCTGAAGAAACTCGGCGAGGATGTCGCTGAAGTGCTGGAGTATGTCCCGGCGAGTTTCCGGGTGATCCACCATGTTCGCCCGAAGCTCGCGTGTGCGGCCTGCGACCGCATCGTCCAGGCAGCCGCCCCGAATCGGCCGATCGCCAAGGGCGCGGCCGGCCCCGGCTTGCTGGCGCATGTGCTGGTCGCGAAGTACGGCGATCATCTGCCGCTCTATCGGCAGAGCGACATCTATGCCCGCGAGGGCGTGGAACTGGAACGTTCGACGCTGGCCGGCTGGGTCGGCCAGTGCAGTGCGCTGCTACGGCCATTGGTGGCGGCGCTGAACCGCCATGTCCTGTCCGGCGCCAAGATTCACGCCGAC
>NZ_SSSR01000048.1 GCF_009469695.1 Propionivibrio limicola | reverse complement strand
GCGCTGATCGCGCCGCCTTCCGGTCGGGCCTTCGCCCCTCCCTCTCGGCAACGCGATCAGCGCAAATGAAGTGTCCGGGGTGTGTCAGTTTTGAATCGCTGCCCAACAAAAATCTGTATCAGTTTTGAATCGCCGTTGACAAGTGCCATGCGGCCGTTTCCAATGCGCAGACGGTATCGTCCGCCTTGGGCCAATGGAAACGGCCGGTGTGTAATCGGCGCTGATAGAGCCAGACGCCGGTGCCGTCCCAAACGAGCAACTTGAGACGGGAACGCGGACGATTGGTAAAAGCGTAGGCGGTCCCATCGCACGGCGTACGACCGATCGCCTGCTGGACATGGCACGACAGTCGTTCGATGCCCCAGCGCATATCGACGTAAGCGTTCTGCCAACGCCGTCTTGAAATTGAAACCGGAATCAGGCTGAAGCGTTGTCAGGCGAGGCGATCTGCGTTGCCACGGCCCAAGGCAGGAGTTCGTCGACACGATTGACCGGATGTTCGGC
>NZ_SSSR01000047.1 GCF_009469695.1 Propionivibrio limicola | reverse complement strand
ACAATCACGCCCTTGAGCATCAACGCTTCGAGCAGAACAGGAATCGCCGTCAGTTCGTTGGACTTTTCCGCGCAGGCTTCTTGCCCCAATACGAGCCCCGCTTGTGCGGCAAAGGCGCTGACCAGATGCAGGGCCGACTGACCGGCCTGTCGGCTTCGACGACTGCTCTTGCCGTCAATCGCCACCACGCCGCCTTCGGCCAACGCCGGGAGAACGTCGCCAACCCAGCGCCGGAAGCTCTTCTCGACGGCTTTCCGGTCCAGCAGGCCCAGCAATCGACCCAGGGTGTCGTGCGACGGGATGCCGTTCTCCAGCTTCAGAAAGCGTCGTAGCCAGTCGATCCGTTCATTGGCCCACGCTTCAATCCCCACAAAATCGTCGATGCCGCAGACCAGCGCACAGACACAGATCACCAGCATCTCTACCAGGTCATGCTTCGAGCGTCCCGCCACGCGTGGATCCGGTATCTCCGAAAAGACCTCCGTCAGCGAGACTCGTTGATTTGCCGTAGCCGCTTTCTCCGTCTCCATACGCCACCCAAAAAGACAGAAAACTACACAAATCAACGC
>NZ_SSSR01000046.1 GCF_009469695.1 Propionivibrio limicola | reverse complement strand
AGGGGTCCGCCGCAGTCCGGGCAACTGCATTCAGCGGGGAGGTGCTCCACGGTATCCCGCGGCAGATGCTCGGGCAGGGGTTTGCGTCTTGGCCGGGATGTTGCCGGAGCCGCCGGCTCCGGTTCGGTCGCCGGTGCGGACTCATCCGGTTCGGCGGGTTCGGCCGGTTCGTTGCCGGACAGTTCGCCGCGCCCGCTTTCGAGTTCTTCCAGAGCCAGTTCCAGTTGAGCCACCGTCTCATCCAGTTGTTCGGAACGACGACCGAACTGCATGCGTCGCAATTTGGCGATGACAAACTTGAGGTGCTCGATCTCGGCCTGCTGAGCACTGACCAGCGCTTTGAGCAAGGCCGGGTTGTCGGGCAGGACGTCGGGCGAGAACATGCCGGGAGTTTACGCGAAACCGCCTCCTGTGAACAGCCCTGTTTACAAAGGTTTACGCCTTCTCTACGCGGCGCGTTCCGGGTTCCAGGTGCGTACCGGACGGCGCCAGTCGATCCCTTCGAGCAGCATGGAAAGCTGCGCCGTCGTCAGGTGCACGGCCCCTTCGGCGGCTTGCGGCCAGAGGAAGCGACCATGCTCCAGACGTTT
>NZ_SSSR01000045.1 GCF_009469695.1 Propionivibrio limicola | reverse complement strand
ATTGTCACGATCGACGCCATGGGAACACATGCCAACATTGCCCAGGCCATCCGTAACAAGGAAGCTGACTATGTGCTCGCGGTCAAGAACAACCAGCCCAAACTGGCCGAATCGATCGCCACCTTCTTCGCGATCGGTCAGGCCGAACACTGGAAGAACGTTCGCCATTCCTACACCGAGTCGGTCGAGAAAGATCATGGCCGCATCGAGGTTCGCCGCTGCTGGGCCTTTGATCAACTCGACTGTCTGGCCGACCCGCAGCAATGGCCAGACCTCGGGATGTTTGGTGTCATCGAGGCGGAGCGCACGATCAATGGAAAAACGAGTTGCGAACGACGCTTTTATATCGGCAGCATTGCCCCGGAGGCAAACACGCTGCTCAACACCGTACGGGCGCACTGGAGCATCGAGAATCGCCTCCACTGGTGCCTTGACGTAGCGTTGAACGACGACCAGATGCGCGCCCGCATTGAGAATGCCGGCGCCAACCTTGCCACCCTACGACGCCTCGTCCTTAACCTTTTTCGTCTCGACTCTTCTCGAAAGGCTGGCATTCATACGCGCAGAATCCTCGCCGCCTCCTCTGATGCCTACCGGGAGTCCATCCTTGGACTCGGGTAGGTTTGATGCGATTGCCCTG
>NZ_SSSR01000044.1 GCF_009469695.1 Propionivibrio limicola | reverse complement strand
AAGCAGTGGTATCAACGCAGAGTACATGGGGTGAGGCGCCCGGTTGTGCCCTCACGTGTTTCACTTTGGTCGTGTCTCGCTTGACCATGTTCCCAGAGTCGGTGGATGTGGCCGGTGGCGTTGCATACCCTTCCCGTCTGGTGTGTGCACGCGCTGTTTCTTGTAAGCGTCGAGGTGCTCCTGGAGCGTTCCAGGTTTGTCTCCTAGGTGCCTGCTTCTGAGCTGGTGGTGGCGCTTCCCATTCCCTGGTGTGCCTCCGGTGCTCCGTCTGGCTGTGTGCCTTCCCGTTTGTGTCCGAGAAGCCCGTGAGAGGGGGGTCGAGGAGAGAAGGAGGGGCAAGAGCCCCCTTCTTCGTCGGGTGAGCGCCCACCCCGCGCACTAGTACGCCTGTGCGTAGGGCTGGTGCTGAGCGGTCGCGGCTGGCCTTGGAAAGTTTCTCGAGAACTCATGGCTTTCCCGTGGGGAGCTTTGAGAGGCCTGGCTTTCGGGGGGGACCGGTTGCAGGGTCTCCCCTGTCCGCGGATGCTCAGAATGCCCTTGGAAGAGAACCTTCCTGTTGCCGCAGACCCCCCCGCGCGGTCGCCCGCGTGTTGGTCTTCTGGTTTCCCCATGTACTCTGCGTTGATACCACTGCTTAGATCGG
>NZ_SSSR01000043.1 GCF_009469695.1 Propionivibrio limicola | reverse complement strand
ACGCTGGCCGGCTGGGTCGGCCAGTGCAGTGCGCTGCTACGGCCATTGGTGGCGGCGCTGAACCGCCATGTCCTGTCCGGCGCCAAGATTCACGCCGACGATACGCCGGTGCGAGTGCTGGCTCCCGGCGAAGGCAAGACAAAGACCGGTCGTCTCTGGACGTACGTCCGGGATGATCGTCCGGCGGGCAGCGACGACCCGCCGGCCGTCTGGTTTGCCTACTCGCCGAATCGACGCGGCGAGCATCCGCAGGCGCATCTGAAATCCTTCCAAGGCGTCTTGCAAGCCGATGCCTATGGCGGGTTCGATGCCTTGTACGCCGATGGTACGATCCAGGAGGCGGCGTGCTGGGCGCATGTGCGGCGCAAGTTCTTCGATCTGCACAAGGCGCATGCGTCGCCGGTGGCGGCGGAGGCGCTCAAACGCATCGGCGCGCTCTACGCGATCGAGAAAGACATTCTGGGCCAACCGCCGCCAGAGCGGCAGATCGCCCGTCTCTCCCGCGCCAGCCCGCTGCTGACCCGTCTGCACGACTGGCTGCAGGAGACCCTGCGCGGCCTGTCGAGAAAGTCGGCCTTGGCCGAGGCGATTCGTTATGCTTTGAAGTTGTGGCCGGCGCTGACTCGGTACACGGGCAATGGCCTGGTCGAGATCGACAATAATGCCGCCGAGCGGGCGTTGCGCACGGTCGCTCTGGGCCGAAAGAATTTCTTGTTCGCCGGCTCCGATGCCGGCGGCGAACGCGCCGCCGCAATTTATAGCCTGATCGGTTCGGCCAAACTCAACGGCCTCGACCCCGAAGCCTATCTGCGTTTCGTCATCGAGCGCATCGCCGAACATCCGGTCAATCGTGTCGACGAACTCCTGCCTTGGGCCGTGGCAACGCAGATCGCCTCGCCTGACAACGCTTCAGCCTGATTCCGGTTTCAA
>NZ_SSSR01000042.1 GCF_009469695.1 Propionivibrio limicola | reverse complement strand
TTTTCTCGAATTCCTTCATGTACTCGACCAGCTTCTGCACGCCTTCAACCGGCATCGCGTTGTAGATCGAGGCGCGCATGCCGCCGACGCTACGATGGCCCTTGAGCTGGACCATGCCGCGCGCTTCGGCGCCCTTCAGGAATTCGCCGTCGAGCGATGAATCCTTCAGCGTGAACGGGATGTTCATGCGCGAACGATTTTCTCTTGCGACGTGCGAGGCGAAGAGGCCGGAAGCGTCGAGCGCGTCGTACAGCAACTGGGCCTTGGCGATGTTCGTCTTTTCGACGGCCGCGACGCCGCCTTGGGCTTTCAGCCACTTGAAGACGAGGCCGGCGATGTAGATGGCGTAGGTCGGCGGCGTGTTGTACATCGAGTCGTTGTCGGCCTGCAGCTTGTAGTCGAACATCGTCGGCGTGCCGGGCAGCGTCTGGCCGAGCAGGTCGTCACGCACGATGACGATGGTCAAACCGGCCGGGCCGATGTTCTTCTGCGCGCCCGCGTAGATCAGCCCGAATTTCGAGACATCGATCGGGCGCGACAGGATGTTCGAGGACATGTCGGCGACCAGCGGCACGTCGCCGGTTTCCGGCGTCCAGAACAGTTCGACGCCGCCGATCGTCTCGTTCGTCGTGTAGTGCACGTAGGCGGCGTTCGGGTCGAGCTTCCAGGCCTCCTGCGCCGGGGCATAGGTGAAACTCTTGTCTTCGGACGAGGCGACCACGTTAACGCCGCCGAATTTCTTCGCTTCCTTGATCGCCTTCGCCGACCAGACGCCGGTGTTCAGGTAGTCGGCGGAAGCTTTGCCGCGCAGCAGGTTCATCGGGATCATCGCGAACTGCGTCGACGCACCGCCCTGCAGGAACAGCACCTTGTAGTTGGCCGGGATGCCCATCAGCTCGCGCAGGTCGGCTTCGGCGTCGGCCTGAATGCTCATGTATTCCTTGCCGCGGTGCGACATCTCCATGACCGACATGCCCGAACCGTGCCAGTCGAGCAGTTCGTCACGGGCTTGTTC
>NZ_SSSR01000041.1 GCF_009469695.1 Propionivibrio limicola | reverse complement strand
TGCAGATATGTTGTTCCACCTGCTGAAAATCCTCGCCGCGCTGTTTCTGGTCGCGATGATCGTGATGGTTTTCGGCAACGTTGTCCTGCGTTACGCGTTTAACTCGGGGATTACCGTCTCCGAAGAGCTATCGTCCTGGTGCCTGACCTGGATGACCTACACGGCTGGCCTCGTCGCCCTGCGCGACCACGGCCACCTCGGCTTCGACGGCGTTCTCAAAAAGATGCCGGCCGGTGTGCAAAAGCTTCTGCTTTGCGCCGCCCAGGTCATCATGATCGGCTTCATGGCCATATTCGGCTACGGCAGCTGGCAGCAGACCATCATCAACCTTGAAAACATGGCTCCGGCCTCGGGTCTCTCGCAGGGCCTGTTGTACGGCATCGGCATCGTCTTCAGCGTGGGCGCCATCTTCGTGCTGCTCGCCGACCTGATCAAGATCGCTACCGGCCAGTTGACGCACACGCTCAGCTCGGAAGCCGACGAAGCCATGGCTGAAATTGAAGAGCTCCACGAAACCGAGCACCTCAAGCACTAATCCCGTAAGGACAACAGACAATGACTATTCTTGTTTTTCTGGCGGCCCTGATGGGCGGCATGATCATCGGTATGCCGATTGCGTTCGCCCTGCTGGGCGCCGCCGTCGGCCTGATGTTCCACCTCGACATGTTCGACGCGCAGATCATCGCGCAGAACCTGATCAACGGCACGACCTCGTTCACCCTGATGGCGGTACCGTTCTTCCTGCTCGCCGGCGAAGTCATGAACGCCGGCGGCCTCTCGCAGCGCATCGTCAAGGTCGCGCTGGCCCTCGTCGGCCACAAGCGCGGCGGTCTCGGCTACGTCGCCATCGTCGCCTCGGTGCTGCTCGCCAGCTTGTCCGGCTCGGCCGTGGCGGATGCGGCCGCGCTGGCCACGTTGCTCGTACCGATGATGATGGCCGCGGGTCACTCGCAAGGCCAGTCGTGCGGCCTGGTGTGTGCGGGCGGTATCATCGGCCCGATCATCCCGCCGTCGATTCCGTTCATCCTGTTCGGTGTGGCCGGGGGCGTCTCGATCTCCAAGCTGTTCCTCGCCGGTATCGTGCCGGGCATCCTGATGGGCGGCGGTCTGGCCTTCACCTGGTGGTTCATCAACCGCAACTCCGATCTGCAAGTCAGTGAGAAAGCCTCGGCGGGTGAATTTGCCTCCGCGCTCAAGGAAGGCATCTGGGCGCTGATGCTGCCAGGCATCATCATCTTCGGTCTGAAGTTCGGCATCTTCACGCCGACCGAAGCCGCTGTGGTTGCGGCCGTTTATGCGCTGTTCGTCGCCGTCTTCATCTATAAGGAACTGAAGATCTCCGAGATTTACCACGTGCTGGTCACGGCCACCAAGAGCACCGGCATCGTCATGTTCCTCGTTGCCGCCGCACTGGCCGCGGCCTGGCTGATCACGATTGCCGACTTGCCGGGGCAGATGGTTGAACTGCTGACGCCGCTGATGGGCAGCCAGACGCTGCTGCTGCTGGCCATCGTCGCGATCCTGTTCGCTGTCGGTTGCGTCATGGACCTGTCGCCGATCATCCTGATCCTGACGCCGGTGCTGCTGCCGGTCGCCAAGCAGGCTGGCATCAACGAGATCTACTTCGGCGTGATCTTCATCGTCTGCGGCTCGATCGGTCTGATCACCCCACCGGTGGGCACCGTGCTGAACGTTGTGGCCGGTGCGACGAAGAGCGACATGACCAAAGTCGTCAAGGGCGTCGCGCCGTTCCTGCTCTCGCACTCCATCGTGCTGCTGCTGATGATCTTCTTCCCGGA
>NZ_SSSR01000040.1 GCF_009469695.1 Propionivibrio limicola | reverse complement strand
TGTCACCAGCGGTTGTAAATTGACACAGGCCAGCGATTGAAAGTTGATACACCGAACTGAGAAGATCGGCGGTTTTTGAGGCGCCGGTGATCACGAACGAGGTGTATATGGAAATCGAGGTCTTGAGGAAACACGGCTTCAGTCTTCGGCGAATAGCGGCGGAAGTTGGCTGTGCGGTGAATACGGTGCGCAGTCATCTGGCGACGGGAGAGAAGCCGAAGTACGAGCGGCAGAAGAAGCGGCCAAGCAAGTTGTCGCCGTATGAAGGCTACCTGCGGGAAAGACAGGCGTCAGCGCAACCGCACTGGATACCGGCGACCGTGCTGTACCGGGAGATTGCGGCGCGGGGCTACCTGGGCGGGATGAGCCAACTGCGCAGTTTTCTGCGCCGGATCAAGCCGGCCCTCCGGCCCGACCCGGTGGTCCGGTTCGAAACGGCGCCGGGCGAACAAATGCAGGTCGACTGGGTCGAGTTCCGCAAGGGTCGCCAACCGCTCTACGCCTTCTGCGCCACGCTCGGCTACAGCCGGGCCAGCCACGTTGAATTCGTCACCGACATGAAGGTCACGACGCTGATCGATTGCCACCAGAATGCCTTTGTCGCCTTGGGCGGCGTGCCCCGGCGAATTCTTTACGACAACATGAAGACCGTCGTTCTGGAACGCGATGTCGCAGGGCCAGGAGAACATCGCTACCACGCCGGCTTTCTGGACTATGCCAAACACTGCGGCTTCGTCATCAAACTCTGCCGCCCGTATCGTGCGCGCACCAAAGGCAAGGTCGAACGCTTCAACGGCTACCTGCGCCGATCCTTCTACGTCCCGTTGGCGGCCAGGCTCAAGCAGGCCGGATTGCCTCTGGATGCCGTCACCGCCAATGGCGAAGTCCGGCATTGGCTCAAGGACGTGGCCAACGAGCGCCTCCACGGCACCACCCAACGCAAACCCGGTGAGCAACTGATCGAAGAACGCCCCCACCTGCAGCCGATCCCCGCCGCGTGGCGCGGAGACATCGCGGCCGCCCGGCCGCAAGCCGCTCCGCCGTCACCGGACGCACAGGGCACCCCGGGCACGACTCGGCCCACCGGGGTGGGCGAACGCCTCGCCATCCCGTTGCCGCCGCAACATCCGCTGGCCGTGTACGAGCAACTCCTGACCCAATGGCGGGCGGAACCGGTGGTGCTGCAATGAACCTGCAACACGAACGCCTGCGGTTTCTGTGTGAAACCCTCAACTTGCCCTTCGTTGCCCAAGACTACGCCGGCGCCGCCCAGACTGCGGCCGAGGCGGGAACGCCCTACAGCGACTTTCTGGAATCTTTGCTGAAGTCCGAAGCCGCCGGCCGGCAAGTCAGAAAGCAAAGCATGATGACCCGTCTGGCCGGGTTCCCCGCCATCAAGACGCTGGAGGACTTTGACTTCGCCTTCGCCGCGGGCGTCAAGAAGAGTCAGATCGACGAATTGGCGGGGCTGGGCTTTGTCGAGCGGCACGAGAACGTCGTGCTGGTCGGCCCGTCCGGCGTCGGCAAGACGCATCTGGCGATTGCGCTGGGCTACCGTGCCACCCAGGCCGGCATCAAGACCCGGTTCACCACGGCGGCGGATTTGTTGATGACCTTGTCGGTCGCGCACGCGCAGAACCAGTTGAAGACGGTCATGCAACGGGCGATCAACGGCTACCGATTGTTGATCATCGACGAGATCGGCTATCTGCCGATGAATCGTGAACAGGCCAATCTGTTCTTCCAGGTCATTGCCGCCCGCTATGAGCGGGGATCGTTGATCGTCACCAGCAATCTGCCGTTCGGGCAGTGGGATGCGACCTTCGCCCAAGACGCGACGCTGACCGCCGCCTTGCTCGATCGCCTTCTGCATCATGCGCGAATCGTGCCGATGGCCGGGGAAAGCTACCGATTGAAGCACCAGCGCCAGGCCGGCATGGTTCAGATCCGGAAGGAGGTGGCGAACCCGTGAGCGCCGCGCTGATCGCGCCGCCTTCCGGTCGGGCCTTCGCCCCTCCCTCTCGGCAACGCGATCAGCGCAAATGAAGTGTCCGGGGTGTGTCAGTTTTGAATCGC
>NZ_SSSR01000003.1 GCF_009469695.1 Propionivibrio limicola | reverse complement strand
TTACATCGTGCGAGTTTCAAATCTTTTTGCCGTATCCGCTTGCGCAGATACCGCTCGACCAAAAACCCACACCTATCAATTACCCAATTTTTAAAGAACTAACTACTCATCACCACTTCTTCATCCGCTTCGTTTCGCGTCGCGTCAGAAGCGAAGGCGTGCATTCTACAGAAACTAACAAGAATGTCAACACCCATCGCCACTTTTTTAAAGCCCAAAAACACTCTCAGGCAGAAAACGAAGAACCACACCCACAAGTGGACGTTGCATTCGGATTCTTGATCACAAACTGCGCCCCCTCCAACCCCTCGGTGTAATCAATCTCCGCCCCAACCAAATATTGATAACTCATCGGATCAACCAGAAGGACTACGCCATTTTTCTCAAGCGCCGTATCGTCTTCATTTGCAACCTCATCAAAGGTAAACCCGTACTGAAAACCTGAGCACCCCCCTCCGGTAACAAAAACCCGCAACTTCAAATCCGGATTACCCTCCTCCGCGATCAGATCCTTCACCTTATTCGCAGCACTATCAGTAAAAACAAACGGCAAAGGCATCTCTGCAACTGCGCCCATAACAAACCCTTTCAAATGACAAAATGCGTTGGCGAAGAACACACCATCGACTAACACAAAAACCACCGAGCGAGCCACTCCCACTTGGCACCATGCATTCGAACCCAATGCAACCGAAGAAGTTCCGGCCGACACCCACAAAAGGACGGCGATCTGCGACACCATTCACCGGGGAACCGAAAAACAATATTCGCATTTTGCGACCACCACCCAGGCAAGTGCGCAATCATAGTCCGGACAACCAAAAAAAACAAAAGCCGCCCCATGGGCGGCTTTTGCTGGCGAACAGAAATTTTTAGCGCTTGGAGAACTGCTTACGGCGACGCGCCTTATGCAGACCCACCTTCTTACGCTCAACCTCGCGGGCATCACGGGTCACAAAGCCCGCCTTGGAAAGAACCGACTTCAACTGAGCATCGTATTCGATCAACGCACGGGTAATACCATGACGCACAGCGCCGGCCTGGCCAGACTCACCACCACCGGAAACATTGACGAGAATATCAAAACCGGCGGCCTGCTCGACCAACTCAAGCGGCTGGCGAACAATCATGCGCCCGGTAACGCGGGAAAAGAACTCATCAACCGGTTTTCCATTAACGGTGATATTTCCCGAGCCACGCTTCATGAAGACACGAGCCACGGCGCTTTTGCGACGCCCCGTGCCATAAAAATAATTTTCAGCCATTTCGACCTCTTAAAGTTCCAGAACTTTCGGCTGCTGAGCCGCGTGCGGATGCACATCACCCACATAGCACTTCATTTTCTTGAGCATGGCGTAACCGAGCGGCCCTTTCGGGAGCATCCCCTTGACAGCCTTCTCAAGAACACGAGCCGGGAAACGCTGCTGCATCTTGATAAAACTCGTTTCGTAAATACCGCCCGGAAAACCGGTATGGCGATAATACTTTTTGTCTTGCGCCTTATTGCCGGTCACGCGCAACTTCTCGACATTAGTAACAACGATAAAATCGCCGGTATCAACGTGAGGAGTAAATTCTGGTTTGTGCTTACCACGCAAGCGGCGAGCGATTTCGGTAGCAAGGCGACCGAGCACCTTGTCGGTGGCATCGACCACAAGCCACTCGCGCTTTACTTCATGCGATTTGGCGGAAAAAGTCTTCATTTGAAACGCCGTCCTTGTATGCCTGATAACGGAAAGCCGGTCATGCTATTACAAACCGGCCAAACATGTCAATCAATCTGCTGTACAAAAAGAAAAAATCTCTCCAATCGTTTTTTTCACCCCCCCACCCCCAGAGCTCCCGTCGTTGCTCGAAAAACACAGACAGAGTCGAGTAAAATCGCGACTGCAACCCTCACCTCCCCGAACTTTTTGCAACCAGATGGAAGCCCCCTGATGCTACTCGGACGCACCAACGTTAACAAATTCCTGATCGAGGAACAACGCCGAAACCCTATGCTCGAAGGCGACTTCTCGATGCTGGTAAGCGACATTGTACGTTCCTGCAAGGCAATCTCGCAGGCCGTCTCGCGGGGCATTCTCTCGAGCCATTCGTTCGCAACTCCAACCCCCCTTGAGGCAATCCCGAAAACGCTCAAATCATTGGCCGAGCAAACAATCATTCAGCATTGCGCCTGGGGCGGCCACGTCGCCGCCATGTCTTCCGCGGACTTGGATGATATTTTTGTCGCATCGGAGGCCGGACAGCGCGGAAAGTACCTATTGGTGTTCGATCCGCTTGATGGAGCGACTAACCTCGACGTCAACCTCTCCGTAGGCACCATTTTCTCGATTTTGTACTGCCCCGAAGAGGACGCCCCCGTTTCGGCCGCCGATTTTTTTCAGACTGGCTCACACCAAGTAGCTGCGGGGTACGCGCTCTATGGCTCGTCCACGATGCTTGTGCTGACGGTTGGCACCGGCACGCACGGCTTTACGCTGGACAGGGAGATAGGGGAATTCTTGCTAACCCACCCAAACTTGCAAGCTCCCGCCGACACTCAAATCTTTTCGATCAACGCGTCGAAAAACCGCTTCTGGGAGCCTCCGATCCGGCGCTACGTGGAAGAATGCCTTGACGGACAAACTGGCGTACGACACAAGGATTTCAACATGCGCTGGGCCGCCTCAATGGTTGCCGACGTCCATCGCCTGCTGATTCGCGGCGGCGTCTTCATTTGCCCGCGCATCAACGCAGACCTCGGCGACCCGGGCCGCATCGCGCTGCTGCACAAGGCCAATCCGATGGCCATGCTTGTCGAACAGGCTGGCGGACTTGCCTCAACAGGCTACGACCCCGTCGTTGATGTCAAGCCAGAATCACTGCATCAGCGCGTTCCCGCGATTCTTGGGTCGCGCAATGAAGTCGAACGCATCAATCGATACCACGTTGAATACCAGAACGGGGAAGACAAGCCCTTCACATCGCCGCTCTTCGGGACACGCTCCCTATTCCGTATCGAATAGCCAGCAACGGGAAACAGGAAACACTTCATGTCGATCAAACACCCCATCATTGCCGTCACCGGATCATCTGGCGCTGGAACGACTTCAATTACCAAGTCGTTCCAGCATATTTTCCGGCGCGAAAAAATCAACGCGGAAATCATCAAGGGGGACAGTTTTCACCGCTATGACCGCGGAGCAATGCAGGCCAAGATGGACGAAGAGACAGCGGCCGGAAATCACAACTTCAGCCACTTTGGCCCCGAAGCCAACCTGCTGGAGAATCTCGAAGGCCTATTCCGTGAATACGGAGCAACCGGCCGCGGCAAGAGCCGTCATTACATTCACGACGAAGAAGAGGCAAAACTGTATGGCGCAGCGCCTGGCACCTTTACCGAATGGCACCCCATTCCGGAAAACACCGACCTGCTCTTTTACGAAGGACTGCATGGCGTAATCAAGACCAACAAGGTCGACATCGGCAGCCATGTCGACCTGCGCGTCGGCGTCGTTCCCATCATCAACCTCGAATGGATACAAAAGATCCATCGCGACAAAGCCTTGCGAGGTTACTCGACGGAAGCGGTAATGGATACGATCCTGCGCCGGATGCCCGACTACGTGCACTACATCTGCCCGCAATTCTCGAAGACCCACGTCAACTTCCAGCGCGTGCCGACCGTAGACACGTCGAACCCTCTGATTGCCCGCGACATCCCCTCTTTGGACGAGAGTTTTCTCGTTATTCGCTTCAGCAACCCAAAGGGCATCGACTTCCCCTACCTGCTAAGCATGCTCGACAACTCGTTCATGTCACGCCCGAACAGCATCGTCTGCCCCGGTGGAAAAATGGAGCTGGCCATGCAGATCATTTTTACCCCGATGATCATGCAGCTGATGGACAAGAAACGCCGTGCGCGTTGAATAGCTCAATCCGCCCGACCGTTCCAGAAGACTTTCTCAGGCGCTGGCCTGACGCTGTTTAAACCAGCCGATAGCGACCGGCACCAGAGAAACGAAGATGATGCCGATGATCACGGCACTCAGGTTTCTCTGAACCCAAGGCAGGTTGCCGAAAAAGTATCCAGCCAAGGTCAGCGAAACCACCCAGCCGACCGCCCCCACCAGGTTGAAGAACAAAAAGCGTGGATAGCTCATCGATCCAATACCGGCGACGAAAGGCGCAAAGGTTCTGAACAAAGGGAGAAAGCGCGACAACACCAACGTTTTTCCACCGTGCCGTTCATAGAAGGCATGCGTCTTGACGAGCGCATCACGATTGAAAAAGCGGGAGTTTTCCCACTGGAACACTTTCGGCCCAAGAAAACGGCCGATCTGATAATTCACCATGTTGCCGACGGCCGCTGCCACCAGAAGCACACCAACAAGCAAAGCAATATCCATTTGCCCAAGGGCGGCCAACGCGCCGGCAACAAAAAGCAGCGAATCTCCCGGCAGGAACGGCGTTACCACGAACCCCGTTTCGCTGAAAACAATGACGAAAAGAATGGCGTAGATCCAGGCACCATATTGCAGGACAAGCAACGCAAGGTGCTTGTCGAGATGCAGCACAACATCGGCAAAACCCGCAAACATATCCACGAAAAGCGTAAGAAATTCCATCTCGACGGCGCCACACACAAAAGCGGCATTTTACCCGAAGCCCCGCCGGTATAATCCGCGCATGCACCAGAACACTCGCCCCACCCCCGCCATCCAGCTTTTACCCGATCTGCTCATCAGCCAGATTGCTGCCGGTGAAGTCGTCGAACGCCCGGCATCCGTACTCAAGGAACTGCTCGAAAACGCGCTTGATGCCGGCAGCACCGCCATCCACGTCCAACTGGAAGAAGGTGGCGTCAAACTGATCCGCATCAGCGACGATGGCTGCGGCATCGCCAAGGATCAACTGGCGTTGGCGCTCACTCGCCATGCCACGTCGAAAATCGCCACGCTGGAAGACCTCGAGCGCGTCGGCACGCTCGGGTTTCGTGGAGAAGCGCTCGCTTCGGTCGCTTCGGTCGCCCGACTGACGCTTACCAGCCGGCAAGCAGGTGCCTCGCACGCATGGCGGCTGCAGGCTGAAACCGGCACCGAACCAGAACCGGCCGCGCTGGTCGCCGGAACGGTCATCGAGATGCGCGACCTCTACTACAACACGCCGGCCCGACGAAAATTCCTCAAAGCGGAAGCGACCGAATTCGCCCACTGCGCCGACGCCTTCCGACGCATCGCGCTGGCCCACCCTTCGGTCGCATTCACCCTGACCCACAACGGCCGCACCGGCCTCCATCTGCCGAAAAGCGACGCCGCGGGACGCGCCGGCGCCATTCTCGGCCCAGCCTTTCTCGCCGAATCGCGCGCTGTCGACACTGGCTCCGGCCTTCTGCGCGTGTCCGGTCATTGCGCAATCCCAGCACACTCGCGGGCGCGCAGCGACGGCCAGTACTGCTACGTTAACGGCCGCTTCGTGCGCGACAAACTGTTAAGTCATGCTTTGCGCGAAGCGTATCAGGACATGCTGCACGGCAGTCGCCATCCGGCCTATTGCCTGTTTCTCGAAATCGACCCCACGGCGGTGGATGTCAACGTCCACCCGGCCAAAACCGAGGTACGCTTCCGCGACAGCCGCGCGGTGCATCAATTTGTTTTCCACGCCGTTCAAAAGGCGCTGTCAGCCCCAATGGGCACGGACGCAAGCGCCACAACCTCTCGGCCCGCGCCTTCTCTGCCGGCAACCTCTCGCACGGAACCGAGAACAAACTACGCACCCCCAGTGGTCCAGCAATCGCTGAGCATCAGCGAACCGGCAACCGCCGCCTATTACGCGTTCAGCCGGGCGGCGCATTCGCCGCTTCCGGGTACTTCGGCGCGGCTACAGTTCGGCGCACAGACAACCGCCGGCACGCCGCTCGCACCCTCCCCGGTCGACACATCTCCCGAAATACCGCCGCTTGGCTACGCGCTGGCGCAACTGCATGGCATCTACATCCTTGCCCAGAACGCGCAGGGGCTGGTGCTTGTCGACATGCACGCGGCACACGAGCGCATCGTTTATGAGAAGCTGAAGAGCGCTTTTGATGACCAGTCTGTCGCCACTCAATCGCTGCTGATCCCGGCCGTTTTTTCGGCCAACGGCCTGGAGGTCGCCACCGCCGAAGAACACGCCAACGCCCTGCACGACATGGGATTCGAGATTGCTGCGATGGGACCGACGCAACTGGCCGTGCGCAGCATCCCCGCCCTGCTGCAAGCGGCGGATCCGGCTTCGCTCGTGCGCGCCTTGCTGACCGAGTTACGTGAGCACGGCGTGACGCAACTGATGACCGAGCGAAGAAATGAACTTCTGGCAACGATGGCCTGCCACGGCGCCGTACGCGCCCGCCGCCAGCTTTCGGTGCCGGAAATGAACGCCCTGCTGCGCCAGATGGAAGAAACCGAACGCGCCGACCAGTGCAACCATGGGCGGCCCACCTGGACGCAGCTCTCGATGCACGAACTCGATTCCTTTTTCCTGCGCGGCCGATGAATACACGACCTCCCGCCATCCTGCTCATGGGGCCGACCGCCTCGGGGAAAACCGCCGCCGCACTATGGCTGGCCGAACGCTATCCGGTGGAACTGATCAGCGTCGATTCGGCACAGGTTTTTCGCGACATGGACATCGGCACGGCAAAACCCGACGCCGAAACGCTGAAAGCCTTCCCGCACCACCTGATCGACCTCATCAGCCCGGAGGAAGCCTATTCGGCGGCCTGTTTCCGCCGCGACGCACTCGCCGTGATGGCCGAGATCACCGCGCGCGGCAAGATCCCCGTGCTGGTCGGCGGCACCATGCTGTACTTCAAGGCTTTGCTCGAAGGCCTCTCGGATTTACCGCACGCCAACCCGGAACTCCGGGCCGAGATCGATGCGTTTGCCGCCGCGCATGGCTGGCCCGCCGTGCATGCCGAGCTCGCCAAGCTTGATCCCGTCACGGCGGCGCGCCTACACCCGACTGACTCGCAGCGTCTGCAACGTGCGCTTGAGGTTTGCCGATTGACCGGGCGGCCCATGTCGGCATTGATCGCCGAAACCCGCCGCCAGCAAAACGATGCCTACGACTATCTGTCAATCGGCCTTCTGCCATCGGACCGCGCCGTCCTGCACGCCCGCATCGCCGAGCGCTTCGATGCCATGCTCGACGCGGGGCTGGAAGAGGAGGTCGACGCACTTCGGTACAAATACGCACTCTCACTCGACCTGCCATCGATGCGCTGCGTCGGCTACCGGCAGGTCTGGGAAGCACAGGACGGCATCTCCCCCTACGGAGAAATGCGCGATCGAGGCATCTATGCCACGCGCCAGCTTGCCAAGCGCCAGATCACCTGGCTCGCCAACACGCTCAAACCGGAAACTTTCGACTGCCTGGCCACCGACCTTTGCCAACAGATCGGCCAGCGTGTCGATGCCTTCCTGTCCGTAAGAGCTCGACACACATAAAAAGCCCATGCAACTTTGTGCATGGGCTTCCGGGACTTCGCCTCCGGCACTCCTGGCCGGAGTATGCGGCTCAACGCCGTCTGGGTGCTACACAATCATCCGCAAGCGATACCTGTAATGATTTCCCATCGAGTCTCCCGCAAATACGGCTGCACTGCCACCACCAACTACCACTACATGCTGGATTTGCCGCTGATCACAGCACATTTCCAATATAGCCAATAGCGCGGAAAAAGCCAGAAAGAGCACCGCGCGGAACACACGGCGAGACGGGCCTTACCCCGTTATGACGCCGCCTTGCGTCGGGCGACCAAGGTATAGACCACCGGGACCACAAACAGCGTCAGGAACGTACCAAGCAACAGTCCGCCGACGATGACCCAACCGATTTGCTGACGACTCTCGGCCCCTGCGCCGTGCGCCAGCGCCAGCGGGACGGCGCCAAGCACCATCGCACCGGTCGTCATCAGGATCGGCCGCAGCCGCAGCTCGGACGCTTCGATCACCGCCTGCTTGATGCCGACACCTTTTTCCTGCAACTGGTTGGCGAACTCGACGATCAGGATGCCGTGCTTGGTGATCAGGCCGACCAGCGTCACCAACCCGATCTGACTGTAAACGTTGAGCGTACCTCCGCCGAGCAGCAGGGCCAGCAGCGCACTGGTCATCGACAGCGGCACGGTCAGCATGATGATGAACGGATCGCGAAAACTCTCGAACTGCGCGGCCAGCACCAGATAGATGAAGGCCAGCGCCAGCACGAAGGTCAGCGCCAGCGACGCGCTGGAGGTCTTGAATTCGCGCGACTGGCCGGAATAATCGACGGCAAAGCCGGGCGGCAGCGCCTTGTTGGCCGTCTGCTCCATGAAAGTCAGCGCTTCGCCGAGCGTATAACCGGGGGCGAGGTTGGCGGTGATGGTCACCGCACGCCGCTGCCCGAAGTGATTGAGCTCGCGCGGGCTGACCGTCTCATCGACCTTGATCAGGTTGGCGAGCGGAATCATGCTGCCATCCTTGGCGCGCACGAAGATGTCGCGGATGTCGGAAGGCGTCGTGCGGTCGGTGTTCGCCACCTGCACGATCACGTCGTATTGCTCGCCATCCTGCTTGAAGCGCGTCACCTGCCGACCACCGAGCATCGTTTCCAGCGTACGGCCAACGGTTTCGATCTGCACGCCGGTGTCCGACGACTTGTCGCGATTCACCGACACGGACAGTTCCGGCTTGTTCAGCTTGAGGTCGGTGTCGACGTTGGTCAGACCGGGATTTTTGGCGACTTCCGCCAGAATCTTGTTGGTCGCCTCGAGCAGTTCCGGGTACGACGCCGAAGTCACCACCATGAAATTCACCGGCCGCTCGCGCGGGCTCTGGCCGAGCGACGGCGGCTGCACCGGGAAGGCGAGAACACCGGGAATGCGCATGAATTGCGGCATCAGTTCCTTGACCACGTCGCCGGCCTTGCGCGAGCGCTCGTTCCAGTCGGCCAGGCCGAGAAAGGAAATTCCCTGATTGACTGTCGGATTGCCGGAAACGACGAAATAGCGGTCGACGTCCTTGGTCTTGCCATAGATACCCTCAAGCTGATGGGCATACTTTTCCGTATAGTCGAGCGTCGCCCCTTCCGGACCGACGAACACACCGAGAATGACGCCGCGATCCTCGACCGGCGCCAGTTCGGACTTGAGCGTCTTCAGCAGCCCCACGCTGGCCACGGCAACCACGGCGAAACCGGCCATGACCAGCCAGCGCCGTTCCAGCAGTCTGGCCAGCACGCGCCGATAGCCCTGTGTCAGCCAATTCAGGAAATTCTCGATGCGCACGTAGGCTTGGTTGTGCTTTGCCTCGTGACGCAGCATCAGTGAGCACATCATCGGCGACAGCGTCAGGGCGACAAACCCCGACACCAGCACGGCGCCAGCCAGCGTCAGCGCGAACTCGACGAAGAGCTTGCCGGTGCGCCCGGTCATGAAAGCCACCGGCGCGTAGACGGCAGCCAGCGTGATGGTCATGGCGACGACGGCAAAACCGATCTCGCGCGCGCCCTTGAACGCCGCCTCGCGGCGCGGCATGCCGTCCTCGATGTGGCGAAAGATGTTTTCCAGCACGACGATCGCGTCATCGACGACAAGACCGATGGCCAACACCAGCGCCAGCAGCGTCAGCGTATTGATCGAGAAACCGAGCGCATACATCAGGCCGAACGAACCGACCAGCGATACCGGGATCGTCACCAGCGGCACCAGCGTCGCGCGCAGATTGCGCAAAAAGAAGAAGATGATCAGCAGCACCAGCACGATCGCCTCGCCGATCGTCGAGAACACCGACTGAATCGAACGGTCGATGAACACCGAAGAATCGTAGGCGATATCGACGCTCATGCCTTTCGGCAACTCGCTCTCGATGCGCGGCAGTTCGGCGCGCAGCGCCTTCGACAGATCGAGCGGATTAGCCGTCGCCTGCTTGATCACGCCCAGCGACACGGCCGGCTTACCCTTGAAGCGCACGGAACTGCGCTCGGCCGCGGCACCGAGCTCGACGCGCCCGAGATCGCCGATGCGCACCGGATAGCTGCCGCGGGCGTCGCTCGCCTGCTTGACGATGATGTCGGCGAACTGTTCCGGCTGTGTCAGGTCGGTCTTGGCCACCACCGAAAACTCGCGGCTGGCGCTCTCGATACGCCCGGCCGGCACTTCAACGTTCTGGCTGCGCAAGGCATCCTCGACATCCTGCGGCGTCAGGCTGAACGCGGCCAGCCGGTCGCGGTCGAGCCAGATGCGCATGGCAAACTTGCGCTCGCCGAAGATGCGCACGTCGGCCGCACCGGGCAGCGTCTGCAGGCGCGGCTTGACGAAACGGTTGGCGATGTCCGTCACTTCGAGCGGCGAATGCTGGTCGGAGGCAAACGCCAGCCAGATCACCGGACTGGCATCCGCTTCGACCTTGGCGATCACCGGTTCGTCGATATCGGCAGGCAACCGGTTGCGCACACGCGAGACGCGGTCGCGCACGTCGGACGCCGCCGAATCCGGATTGCGCTCGAGCCGGAAGCGCACCGAAATCTGGCTATTCTCCTGGCGTGAAATCGAGGTGATGACATCGACGCCTTCGATGCCGGCCAACGAATCCTCAAGCGGCTTGGTAATCTGCGACTCGACGATCTCGGCCGACGCGCCGCGATAGGTCGTATCGACGGTCACCACCGGCTCGTCGATTTTCGGGTACTCGCGTACCGGCAGACGGGTATACGAGACAAGGCCGATCAGCATGACGGCCAGCGACAGCACGGTGGCAAACACCGGGCGCCGGATGCACAGGTCGGAAATTTTCATCGCGCGGCCCCGGCTGGCTTCTCGCCCGTTGTGCTTTCCGTCGCGACCGGAACTTCGACGACCACGACCGGCGCGCGCTCGGCCTTGCCGGCACGGACACGATAGACGAACGGTGACTTCATGTCCGGCACGATGGCCTGCTCGGGCACCATCAGCACGTTGCCGCGCGTTTCGAAAATCAGGCGGACGCGCACGAACATGCCGGGACGCAGACGACCCTCCGCATTCGAGAGCTGGGCGCGGCAGGAAATCGCCCGCCCCGCCGTATCGACGAGCGGATTGATCGCCTCCAGCCGCGCCGCAAAAGTTTGGCCCGGCAGCGCATCGGTCGACACCTCCAGCATCTGCCCGGTTTTGAGCTGGCCGAGGTACGACTCCGGCAGGCGGAAATCAATTTTCAATGTCCCGATATCCTCGATATTGACGAGCTCCTGCCCTTCCTTGACGTAATCGCCAATACTCACGTTGCGAATCCCGACGACGCCAGCGAACGGCGCCTTGAGGCGGGTCTTCTCCAGTTTTGCCTCAGCCAGCGCCAGCGCCGCCTCCTGCACCTTCAGCGCGGCCTCGGCATTGTCGAGCGCCTGCTGGCTAACGAATTTCTTCTCGAACAATTCGCGCGTACGCTTCACGTTCATCTGCGCAAGGCCGAGGCTGGCCTTGGCCTGATCGTACTCGGCGCCCTGCATCGCCGCATCAAGGCCAACCAGCACGCTCCCGCGTCCGACCGCCGTGCCATCACGGAAATTGATCGTCGCGATCCGTCCAGCCGTTTCCGGGCGCAGGATAACCGACTCGTTCGAGCGCAACGAACCGACTGCCGTTGCATCAAGCGTCAATTCAGCCGCTTCGGCCCTGACCGTCTCCACCGGCAACGGCATGCCTCCCGCCGGCTTGCCGGGCACCGCTGCACCGGATAGCGCCGGCGTCACGAGTTGGCCGCCGTGCCGGGAATTGGCCCAGTGCGCCCAATAGGCCACGCCCAGCAAACCAAGAATGGCAACCGTCAAAACCCAGGGATGATGTTTCTTGTTTGGCATAACGCTCTGACTTTCACTCGTCTCGACAAAAAAAGGAACAGCCGGAAGGCGCCGCGTACGCGCGACAAGCTAATGACCGGCCGGTCAGCAAAAAAAAGAAGTGTAGCGGAGCTATCTGACTACTGGACAGGATTTTTCGCCGGCGTTTTCGTTCTAATTTGGTATTGCATCCGATCAAGTCGGGGAGAAAAGCACCGATAAATCAACCATGCAAGCGTTGTTCAAGAGGCAACACCATGAAAATTCCGCCCGAAACACCTCCGCTCTATCTTGCAGAGCAGCTCGCCAGGCCCGCGGCCGACCCACAGCGCACCGGACCGCTGGAAGAAACCGCGCATTTGCGCAAAAGTCCGGCAGAGGCACCACACCAGCCGGCCCGGGAAAAACCGAACACGCCGGCCAACGCCACCGACTCGCGAAACAACCGCCGCCCGGCAGAACCGGAAAACACGGCTTACACCGGAGAGGAAAGGCGCCGTTATGACCGACGGCGAATCAGCGAGCCGACACTGCTCGATACGCGCCTGTCGCGGGGACGGCGAAAAACCGATCGGACGCAGACATTCCCGGCAATCGACCTGAAAGCCTGAGCATGCCTGAAAAAGAAAAAGGCGATGCCCACGCCTGACAGCGCCTGCATCGCCCTACGCCCCTCGCCCCCGAAAAGGCCCAGCGGCTTTATCCCGCTTTATGCATCAAACAACGATCGTTTGCGCCTCACCGTCCGCACGGGCTTCGATACGGCCGATCTCGACGGCCTTCTCTCCGGCAGCCTGCAACGAAGCCAGCGCCTTTTCCGCATTCTCGCGCGCCACGATGACGACCATGCCGATGCCACAGTTGAACACGCGGTGCATTTCGCCCTCGGCCACATTGCCTTCACTCTGCAGCCACTGGAACAGTTTCGGCCGCTGCCACTTCGACTGGTCGATAACGGCCTTCACGTTTTCGGGCAGCACGCGCGGCACGTTTTCAGTCAGGCCACCGCCGGTGATGTGGGCCATGCCCTTGACCGGCATCTCCTTCATCAGCGCCAGCATCGGCTTCACGTAGATGCGGGTCGGCGCCATGATGGCATCGGCCAGCGTCCGGTCACCATCGAAAGGCGCATCAAGATCGGGGTTCGCGCGCGCAATGATCTTGCGCACCAGCGAATAGCCATTGGAGTGCGCGCCGGAAGAAGGCAGGCCGAGCACCACGTCGCCCGGCATGATGTCCCGACCGGTAATCATGCCCGACTTCTCGACGACACCGACGGCGAAACCCGCCAGATCGTATTCGCCTTCCGGATACATCCCCGGCATTTCCGCCGTTTCGCCGCCGATCAGCGCGCAACCGGCGTATTCGCAGCCCTTGGCCACGCCCTTGATGACATCGGCGGCCGTGTCAACGTTGAGCTTGCCGCAAGCAAAATAATCAAGGAAAAACAGCGGCTCGGCGCCCTGCACGAGCACGTCGTTGACACTCATGGCCACGAGATCGATGCCGACCGTATCGTGGCGCTTGAGTTCAAAAGCCAGCTTGAGCTTGGTGCCAACGCCATCGGTTCCCGAGACCAGCACCGGCTCACGGTAACGCTTTGGCACCTCGAAAAGCGCGCCAAACCCGCCCAGACCACCCAGCACGCCTTCGCGCAAGGTCTTTTTGGCAAACGGCTTGATGCGCTCGACCAGTTCGTCACCGGCATCGATATCGACACCGGAGTCACGGTAGGAAAGTGATTGCTGCGATTGCTGAGTCATGTTTAATCGTCCAAAACAAGGCTTGAGGAAGCGCGAAGGTGATAAAATCCGCCGCTTCTTTTCGAAAAGCCGGAATTTTATCCGAAATAGACGCCCCGCGCGCTGCCTGCACGACCAAGTGCGGTGCCCTGCAACCACTCCATGCGCCAACTGATCCTCGAACTCCAGCCCGAAACTCCGCCGGGCCTTGATAACTTCGTCGCTGGAAGCAACGGCGAGGTGCTGACCGGCATCGCCGCCTGGCTCGAACCGGGCAACCGCGAACCCTCGCTGTTCCTGTGGGGCGAAAGCGGCGCCGGCAAAACACACCTCCTGCGGGCCAGCGGCGGACTCTACTGTGATGGTGCCGCCGACCCGGACCTATCCTTTCTCGGCGAAAATCCGGAGGAAACCTGTCCCCTGCACGCCATCGACAACGTCGAGGCACTCAGTCCAGCGGGCCAGATTGCCCTGTTCAACCTTTTCAACCGTCAGCGCGCTACGGGCAAACGCCTGCTGACGGCAGCCAGCCGTCCACCACAACAGCTCGTCCTGCGCGAGGATTTGCGGACGCGACTTGGCTCCGGCCTCATTTACCGGCTGCAGCCGCTGACCGACGCCGAGAAGATCGATGCGCTCATGGCGCAGGCGACTGCCCGCGGCCTGCGTCTGCCGCAGGAGGCGCTCGACTACCTGCTGCTGCGCGCACCGCGCGACATGCGCAGTCTGTCGGCGCTGATCGCGGCGCTCGACCGCTACTCGCTGGAACACAAGCGCGCGATCACCCTGCCCTTGCTGCGCGAAGTCCTGCACGGCCCCGACCTCAACCCGACACCTTGATCAATCACTGCAATGACCGCCATGAATCTTGCCCTTTTCGATCTCGACAACACTTTGCTCACAGGCGACAGCGACTTTGAATGGGCGCAGTTCCTGATCGCGAAAGGCGTCCTCGACCCCGAAGTCCACGCGGCGGAAAACGAGCGCTTCTACGCGCAATACAAGGAAGGCACGCTCGACATCCATGAGTTCCTGGATTTCCAGTTGCAGCCACTGGCCCGCCACCCGCGCACGCTCCTCGACACCTGGCACCGCGAGTTCATGGATACGCGCATCCAGCCGATCATCGGCACGGCAGCGCGGGATCTGGTAAACAAGCACCTCGCCAACGGCGACCTGTGCGCCATCGTCACGGCCACGAACAGCTTCGTCACCGGGCCGATTTGCCGCGAGTTCAACATTCCGCATCTGATCGCGACGGTCCCGGCGCAGGAGAGAGGTGAATTCACCGGCAAGCCACGCGGCATGCCGTCGTTCCGCGAAGGGAAAATCACCCGCGTCGAAGACTGGCTCGAAGCAATGGGCTTGTGCTGGGCCAACTTCGAGCGCAGCTGGTTCTACAGCGACTCGTTCAACGATCTGCCGTTACTGTCGATGGTCACCGATCCGGTTGCCGTAGACCCCGACCACCGCCTCGACGCCCATGCCCGCGCTTCCAGCTGGCCGGTGCTCAGCCTGCGCAAATAGCCAGCGCAAATAGCCAGCGCTTCTAAAACTTTAAAAAGAACACGATGATCCGAAAATTCATCAGTCGCGTCCTTGGACGCAAGACAACCAGTCTCGCCGGCACCCCGGCCGTGATCGGCGTCAAGACGCACGGCATCCGGCGCGAAGCCATCAGCGCCGGATGCCGCCGCACCGTCGAAACCCTGCAGCAACATGGCTATCAGGCCTTCATTGTCGGCGGCGCCGTGCGCGATCTGCTGGCTGGCATCCCGCCCAAGGATTTCGATGTCGCCACCAACGCCACTCCGGAGCAAGTACGCCAAAGCTTCCGCCGCTCACGCATCATCGGCCGCCGCTTCCAGATCGTGCATGTCATGGCCGGGCCGGAAACCATCGAAGTCACCACCTTCCGCGGCCACCATGGCGACCAAGACAACCATAAGGCGCAGACCGACGCCCAAGGCCGCGTGCTGCGCGACAACGTCTTCGGTAGCCAGCAGGAAGATGCCGCGCGGCGTGATTTCACGGTCAACGCGCTGTATTTCGACCCGACCAGCGAAACAATCATCGACTACCACCATGGCGTCGCCGACCTCAAGCAGAAAACGCTGCGCATGATCGGTGAGCCGAAAACCCGTTACCGCGAAGACCCGGTGCGCATGCTGCGTGCCGTGCGGCTGGCGGCAAAACTCGATCTGGTCATCGACCCGGCGACCCGCCGCCCGATCCGCGAGCTCGCCGACCTGATCGAAAACGTGCCTCCGTCGCGGCTGTTCGATGAAATGCTCAAACTGCTCACCTCCGGCTACGCCGTCAAATGCGTGCAGCAATTGCGCGAGGAAGGACTGCACCACGGCCTGCTGCCGCTACTGGATGTCATCTTCGAACAACCGCTCGGCGAACGGTTCGTCATGCTGGCGCTGGAAAATACCGACAAGCGGGTGCGCCAAGGCAAACGGATCTCGTCCGGCTTCCTGTTCGCAACATTGCTCTGGCACGAGGTTCTGACCAAGTGGGAAGCAATCAAAGCGGGCGGCGAACGGCCGATCCCGGCACTCTTCCAGGCGATGGACAGCGTCCTCGACGTGCAAGCCGAGAAGCTCGCCATTACGCGCCGCATCGCCACCGACATCAAGGACATCTGGGCGTTGCAACCCCGTTTCGAACAGCGCTCCGGCAAACGCCCCTACAGCGTGCTTGAACACCTGCGCTACCGTGCCGGTTACGATTTCCTCTTGCTGCGCGCCGCTTCCGGCGAAGTGGATGAGACACTCGCGCAGTGGTGGACCGATTTTGCCAACGCCGACGGCGAGGCCCGCGCCGCGATGCTGCTGCCGCAAAAACCGGATGAGAAAAAGAAACGGCGGCGGCGCAAGCGCAAAAGCAACGGGGCGACTAGCGACAGCGCCAGTCACGAGACCGCTTGAACCGCTGTAAAGCCTGAGCTCGCATGCCCATCGCCTTCATTGCCCTTGGCGCCAATCTCGACGACCCGACGGCCCAGGTTCGCACCGCATTCGAAGCGCTCGCGCAACTGCCCGGGACGCGCCTGCTGCGCACCTCTTCGCTCTACCGAACGGCACCGGTCGGCATCGACGGCCAACCCGACTTCATCAATGCCGTCGCTGCCATCGACACGCCGCTTCCCGCAGCGGCGCTGCTGACCGCGCTGCTCGATATCGAGCAGCATTTCGGCCGACGCCGCGACTATCATTTCGCACCGCGCACGCTCGACCTCGACCTGCTGCTCTATGGTGACGAAGTCATCGACCTTCCCGGCCTGCAGGTCCCCCATCCGCGCCTGCATCTGCGCGCCTTTGTCCTGGCGCCGCTGACCGAAATCGCCCCGGACTGCCTTATTCCGGGCCGGGGAACCGTCGCCGCCTGGTTGCCTGCCGTGAGGACGCAACGCATCGAGCGACTCGACAACCCGGCGCCGGATGCCGAAAGGCAAACCGCGTGAACATCCTTGGCCTCCCGGTCATCTGGCAGACCGTTCTGCTGCTGGCCGCCTCCAACGTTTTCATGACCTTTGCCTGGTACTCGCACCTGCGCAACCTGAGCAGCCGCGCCTGGTGGATCGCCGCCCTGTTTTCGTGGGGCATCGCACTCTTCGAATACCTCTTGCAGGTGCCAGCCAACCGCATCGGGCACACCGAACTGTCTCTTGCCCAACTCAAAATACTGCAGGAGGTGATCACGCTCGCCGTGTTCGTCCCGTTCGTCGTCTTCTACATGCAGCAGCCGCTCAAGCTTGACTATCTCTGGGCGGCACTGTGTATTCTTGGCGCCGTTTATTTCGTATTCCGGTCATGAAAAAAAGCCCTCTCGAATCCGCCCGGCACATCGTCATCGAAGGCCCGATCGGCGTCGGCAAGACGAGCCTCGCCCGCCGTCTCGCCGCACACCTGCATGCCGACACGCTGCTCGAACAGCCCGAACTCAACCCGTTCCTGCCGCGCTTCTATCAGGACCAAAAGCGCTACGCACTCCAGACGCAGTTGAGCTTCCTCTTCCAGCGCATCGAACAGTTGCGCGACCTGCCGGCACTTGACGCCTATCCTTGCCCGCTAGTCAGCGATTACCTGCTCGAAAAAGACCCGCTTTTCGCCGGCCTGACACTGGGGGAGGACGAGCACAAGCTCTATCGGCAAATTTACGACCTGATGTCACCCCAAGTGGCGATGGTGCCCGACCTCGTAATTTATCTGCAGGCAAGTCCGGAAACGCTGGTTTCCCGCGTCCGCAAACGCGGCGTCGACATGGAGCGGCGCATCAGCGACGACTATCTGATCCTGCTTGGCGAGGGTTACACCCGCTTCTTCCATGCCTACGACGCCGCGCCTGTCATGGTGGTCAATTCAGAACATCTCAATTTCGTCGACAGCGACGATGATTTCCAGTTACTCGTCCAGCGCATCGAAGCCATGCGCGGGCATCGCGAATATTTCAACAGGGGAGGCTGACCCGTGTCTGCACACGCACCCGCAAGACGTCTGACCAACACCGATATGGCCAAAATGCGCGCCAGCAACGACAAGATCACGATGCTGACCTGCTACGACGCTAGCTTTGCCCGCGCCTGCGAATGCGCCGGCGTGGACACTTTGCTGATCGGTGACTCGCTTGGCATGACCGTCCAAGGGCACGATTCGACGCTGCCGGTCACCCTCGACGACATGGCCTACCACACCGCCTCCGTCGTGCGCGGCAGCCAACGGCCGCTGATCATTACCGATTTGCCTTTCGGCAGCTTCCAAGCGAGTCCGCAACAAGCCTTCCACAGCGCCGTCCGGCTGATGGCTGCCGGCGCGCAGATGGTCAAGCTCGAAGGCGGCATCGACATGGCCGAAACCACGCAATTCCTTGTCCGCCGGGGCATTCCGGTCTGCGCCCACGTCGGCCTGACGCCGCAATCGGTGCACCAACTCGGCGGCTACCGCATCCAGGGAAAGGACGAAACCGGCGCCGCGCAAGTCCTGGCCGACGCCCTCGCCCAGCAGGAAGCCGGCGCCTCGATGATCGTTCTTGAAGCCATCCCGGCCGCGCTCGCCGCGGAAGTGACGCAGCAACTCCATATCCCGACCATCGGCATCGGCGCTGGCAAGGACTGCTCCGGCCAGGTGCTGGTCCTGCACGACATGCTCAATGTCAGCGACAGCAAAAAGCCGCGCTTTGTCCGCAACTTCATGGACGGTCAAACCTCGATCGGCGGCGCGCTCGCTGCCTACGTTGCCGCGGTCAAGGATGGCAGCTTCCCGGCCCCGGAACATTGTTACTGACCTCGAAAAACATTTTCACGAACGCCATGCAAATTTACTCTTCCATCCCCGAATTGCGCGCCGCCCTCAAAAACCGCGGCCGCATCGTTTTCGTTCCGACGATGGGCAATCTGCACGCCGGTCACATCTCCCTGATGAAAGAAGCGCGCGCCCATGGCGACACCGTTGTCGCCAGCATTTTCGTAAATCCGCTGCAATTCGGGCCGAGCGAGGATTTCAACAGCTATCCGCGCACGTTTGATGCCGACTGCCAGAAGCTTGAGGCCGCCGGCGTCGATATCCTGTTTGCCCCGACAGTGAAGGATCTTTACCCGGAGCCGCAGGAATACGTGGTCGATCCGCCGGCCATCCAGAATCTCCTTGAAGGCGAATTCCGCCCCGGCCATTTCCAAGGCGTGGCCACGGTCGTCCTCAAACTGTTCAACATTGTCCAGCCGGCCGTCGCCCTCTTCGGCAAAAAGGATTACCAGCAGTTGATGGTGTTGCGCAACATGACTCGCCAACTCGCCCTGCCAATCGAAATCGTCGGCGGCGAAACCGTGCGCGCGGAGGACGGCCTCGCCTTGTCCTCACGCAACGGCTACCTCAGCCCGGACGAACGCGCCGAGGCTCCGCGCCTGCACCGCGTCCTGACCCGAATCCGCGACGCCGTGCTGCAAGGCGAACGTGATTTTGCCAAACTTGAAAAAGAGGCGGCCGCCGAACTGGACAGCCATGGCTGGCAGACCGATTACGTCGCCATCCGCCAGCAGGCAGACCTGCAGCCGCCGCAATCGGCGGACATTCCACTGGTCATCCTGGCGGCCAGCCGCCTCGGCAAACCACGCCTGATCGACAACCTCGAAATCTAGGAAGACCTGACGCAGAGACAGGGCGCGTACTTAGGCGCCCTGCAAATCAGCCAGCGGCCAGCGTGGACGGACGGCGAAAGATCCAGCCGGTTTGATCGACAAGCCGGCCTGGAAACGCAACGCGCCGGCCAGCGCGATCATGGCGCCGTTGTCCGTGCAAAATTCGAACTCCGGGTAAAAGACCTCGACCCCTGCCTTGGCGGCCTTAGCATCCAATTGTCTGCGCAATTCGCGATTGGCACCGACCCCGCCGGCAACTACAAGCTGCCGAAATCCCGTCGCCTTGACCGCGCGCATCGACTTTTTGACCAGCACCTCGACGATTGCATCCTGAAAGGCACGCGCCACATCGGCGCGCTGTTGGTCGTCCAGCCCCCCCAATTCCTGCACCTTGACCAACACCGCCGTCTTCAGCCCGCTGAAACTGAAATTAAGATCACCGGAATTCAGCATCGGTCGCGGCAGGCTGACCACGCCCGGGCGCCCGCGCTCGGCCAATTCAGACAGCGCCGCCCCACCGGGATACGGCAGCCCAAGCAACTTGGCCGTTTTATCGAACGCCTCACCGGCCGCATCATCGAGAGTCTCACCCAGCAATTCGTAGCGACCGATCCCGGAAACACGCATTAGCTGGCTGTGCCCACCCGAAACAAGGAGCGCCACAAAGGGGATGACGGGCGGCCGAGCGGAAAGCAACGGCGACAGAAGATGCCCCTCAAGGTGATGCAAGGGGACGACCGGTAGGCCCAGCGAGGCAGCCAAGCCCTCGGCAAAGGCAGAACCGACAAGCAACGCACCGGCAAGCCCGGGCCCCTGCGTGTAGGCAATCGCATCAACGTCCGCAAGGCTTTTCCCGCTCTCGGCAAGCACTTTGCGCAGCAGCGGCACCGTTCGCCGGACGTGGTCGCGCGAGGCCAACTCGGGCACAACGCCACCGTAGGCTTGGTGCATCTGCACTTGCGAATACAAGGCGTGCGAGAGCAACCTTCCCGCCGGATTGCCAGCGACAGCTCCGGTTTCGTAAAGGGCGACGCCGGTTTCGTCGCAAGAGGATTCGATTCCAAGGATCAGCATGGGCAGCATTTTACCGCACCCAGACAAGCCTCCGGAGGCCTTTTGCCATGAAGCGAGTAACTGCATCGTCGATCTCTTCCGATTTTTTTCAACAAACTAATTTGGACAAACTCAACGAGGTTTGTTTATAATCCTCGGCTTGGTTGTAATCCGTCGAATTTTGAAATCAGGATCAAATTAATGCCAGCTATCCGTCTGAAGGAAAACGAGCCGTTCGAAGTTGCCATTCGCCGTTTCAAGCGCACCGTTGAAAAAACCGGTCTTCTGACCGAACTGCGTGCCCGCGAGTTCTACGAAAAACCCACCGCAGAGCGCAAGCGCAAGCTTGCCGCCGCCGTCAAGCGCCATCACAAGCGCATGCGCAGCCAAACGCTGCCGCCCAAGCTCTACTAATACGAGGTCGCGGATTACCACGCAGCCGCCTGTCAGCAGATAGGCGGCTTTTTGCACTTGTAACCCCTCGTTACACAACACTTCTCAACAGGATCTGCGCGATGAACCTGAAAGAACGCATCAACGACGACATGAAAGCCGCCATGCGCGCCAGAGAAAGCGCAAAACTGGCTGCCATTCGCTTGCTACTTGCCGCCATCAAGCAAAAGGAAGTTGACGAACAGATCTCGCTCGATGACGCAGCCGTCACCGCCGTCATCGACAAGATGCTCAAACAGCGACGAGACTCCATTACGCAATACCAGAACGCCGGGCGACAGGACTTGGCCGACGCGGAAAAATTTGAAGCCGACCTATTAACCAGCTACATGCCGGCCGGGCTGTCGCCGGAAGAGATCGCGCTTGCCGTTGCTGCCGCCGTCACGGAAACCGGAGCAACAGGCGCTGGCGACATGGGCAAGGTGATGGCCATCGTCAAGCCACGACTGGCTGGACGCGCCGACATGAGCGAGGTCTCGAAACTCGTCAAAGCCGCACTCGCCGGCTGAGGAAGCGCCACGCTCGCGAATTCCGAGAAGCAGACGGCAGGTCAATGATTCCCGAATCCTTCATTCAGGAACTGCTGCACAGAATCGACATCGTCGAACTGATCGACAGCTACGTTCCACTCAAGAAGGCCGGAGCAAACTTCGCCGCCTGCTGCCCTTTTCACAACGAAAAAACCCCCTCATTCACGGTCAGCCCCGCCAAACAGTTCTATCACTGCTTCGGCTGCGGCGCCCACGGCACAGCCATCGGTTTCCTGATGGAATATTCAGGACTCGGCTTTATTGACGCGATAAAAGAACTCTCCAGCCGCGCCGGTTTGCCGATGCCGGAAGAGAATACCAACGCCCCGCAGGGGCAATATCGAACAACAACGCTCACCGACGCCATGGCGCGCGCCGCCAAGTACTACTACGAGCAACTCAAGCGCTCTGAAAAAGCCATCAACTATCTAAAGCAACGTGGCGTCAGCGGAGAAATCGCGCAGAAATTCGGCATCGGCTACGCCCCTGACGGCTGGCAGAACCTTGGCGCGGCCTTCGACGACTACACCGCGAGCGAACTGCAAAGCACCGGACTGGTGATCAAAAACGAAAACAGCCGCCTATACGACCGCTTTCGCGACCGCATCATGTTTCCAATCGCCAGCCAAAAGGGCGAGATCATTGCATTTGGCGGCCGCGTCCTGGGGAACGGCGAACCGAAATACCTCAACTCCCCGGAAACTCCCCTATTCGAAAAAGGGAAGGAGATTTTCGGACTGCCGCAAGCTCGCTTAGCGCTTCGCGAAAAGAACACCGCAATCGTCGTTGAAGGCTACATGGACGTTGTCGCCTTGGCCCAACACGGCATCGGCAACGCCGTCGCAACGCTCGGAACCGCAACAACCGCAACGCACGTGCAAAAACTGCTGCGCCAAGTCGACCAAATCGTCTATTGCTTCGACGGCGACACGGCAGGTCGCAAAGCGGCATGGCGGGCACTGGAAAACAGCCTGGACTCCCTGCCGGAAAAAAAGAGCATCGGTTTCGCCTTCCTTCCCGAAGGCGAAGACCCGGACAGCTATGTAAGAAACCATGGCAGCGAAGCGTTTGAACGCCTGATCAAACAAGCCACGCCTCTCTCCGAATTTTTGCTCCGGGAACTGGCATCACGATGCGACATGACCAGCGCCGAGGGACGCGCCAAACTCGTTTCCGACGCCAAGCCACTGCTTGGCCGCTTGCAAACACCTTTACTGCGACTACAACTCGTCAAACGCCTCGCCGAGGCCAGTGGCTTCGACCAACGCGAAGTCGAGCGGCTGTGCGACCTGCAGCCGATCACCCGCCCCGCATTGGCCAGAGCGCCACGCCAGGCCCCATCGCTGCTACGCCCGCTGCTCCGCCTGCTTCTGCAAAAGCCGGAACTGGCCAGACAACTCCCGCTGGAGGCTTTACCCACCAACTCCGCCGAGGCACAAGCAATCTCCACCCTGTGCCGCGCAATCATTCAAAACCCGCTCCCTTCCGCTGGGTACCCAGCACTCCTCGAAAAACTGCGCGGATCACCGGAAGAAGGCACGCTACGAGAAGCAGCCGCTGAACTAATGCAAAACCCGTTTGCCGAAGACGACGTCGACAGCGAGTTTGCCGGGGCAATCGAGCGCCTGACCGAAGCAGAAAAAAGAAGGGCGTTCGCCGCCCTTCAGCAAAAAGTCTCCAAGCTCGGAGTCTCCGGCTTAAGCAGCGAAGAAAAGCAGGCTTATCTTCAAGCCATCGCAACTCGACCGAGTCAAGACAGAAGCGCGTAAGTTGTGATAATATTTCAGGTTTTTCCAGTATAACCCTAACCGGGAAATGGTCATGGCAAGGGAAAAGGCAACCACCACAAGCAAGTCGGCCAAGGCAAAAGCCTCGGACATTCTGGCCCAAATCGGCAACCAGCCGAATCTCGCCGACGAGGAGATGCGCAAGACGCAACTCAAGACGCTGATCAAACTGGGCAAGGAGCGTGGTTTTTTAACCTACGCTGAAGTTAACGACCATCTGCCGGATGATGTCGTCGACGCTGAACAGATCGAAAGCATCATCAGCACCTTCAACGACATGGGCATTCAGGTCTACGACGAGGCGCCGGACGCCGAGACCTTGCTGATGTCCGACAACGCTCCGGCAGCCGCCGAAGACGATACCGACGTCGAAGAGCAAGCCGAACAGGCGCTCTCGAATGTCGATTCGGAATTCGGCCGCACCACGGATCCGGTGCGCATGTACATGCGCGAAATGGGATCGGTGGAACTGCTTACCCGCGAAGGCGAAATCGAGATTGCCAAGCGCATCGAAGACGGCCTCAAGCACATGATCCAGGCCATCTCCGCCTGTCCGACCACCATTGCCGAAATCGTCGACTGTGCCGACAAGATCGAACGCGATGAAATGCGCATCGACGAGCTGATCGACGGCTTGATCGACCCCAACGCCGAAGAAGTTTTGGAAGAAGTCGCCCTCCCTGAGGACGACGTAAGCGACGAGGAAGGCGATGAAGACGGCGAAGGCGGTGGCGAAGGTGCGGCAGCCGCTGCGTCGCTCCAAAAGCTGAAGGAAGAAGGCCTGGCCCGGCTTGCCATGATCAAGTCGCATTACACCAAGGCACATGCGGTGCTCATCAAGAAAGGCTCGCAGGACAAAACGTACCTGAAGCACCAGGAGAAAATCTCCGAAGAGATGATGGGCATCCGCTTCACCTCGAAGACCATCGAGCGCCTGTGCGATACGGTGCGCCACATGGTCGAGGAAGCACGGGCTTGCGAACGCAAAATCCAGCGCATTTGCGTCGACACCGTCCGCATGCCGCGCCCGCATTTCATCAAGGTTTTCCCGGGCAACGAACTCAACCTCGACTGGGTCGACGGAGAACTCGAAGCTTCAACAAGCAAACCTTACGCCTCTGTTCTTTCCCGCAACGCGCCGAACATCAAGGAAGAACAGAAAAAGCTGCTGGCCCTGCAAGACCGCATCGGAATTCCGCTCAAGGAATTGAAAGATATCAACAAACAGATGTCGACTGGCGAAGCCAAGGCCAGACGCGCCAAGCGCGAAATGACCGAAGCCAACCTCCGGCTCGTCATCTCGATCGCCAAAAAATATACCAATCGCGGCCTGCAGTTCCTTGATCTGATCCAGGAAGGCAATATCGGCCTGATGAAGGCCGTCGACAAGTTCGAGTATCGCCGTGGCTACAAGTTCTCCACCTATGCCACGTGGTGGATTCGGCAGGCGATTACCCGTTCCATCGCCGACCAGGCCCGCACCATCCGTATCCCGGTGCACATGATCGAAACGATCAACAAGATGAACCGCATCTCCCGGCAGATTCTCCAGGAAACCGGTGTGGAAGCCGACCCGGCAACGCTGGCCAAGAAGATGGACATGCCGGAGGAAAAAATCCGCAAGATCCTCAAGATCAGCAAAGAACCGATCTCGATGGAAACCCCCATCGGCGACGACGACGACTCGCATCTTGGCGACTTCATCGAAGATTCGGCAACGCTGGCTCCGACCGACGCGGCCCTCTTCTCCAGCCTGCGCCATATCACCAAAGACGTGCTGGATACACTGACGCCCCGCGAAGCCAAGGTCCTGCGGATGCGATTCGGTATCGAAATGAACACCGACCACACGCTGGAAGAAGTCGGCAAGCAATTTGACGTAACCCGCGAACGCATCCGCCAGATCGAGGCCAAGGCTCTACGCAAGTTGCGCCATCCGTCCCGTTCAGACAAACTACGTAGCTTCCTCGACAGCGGGAACAATTAACTCTATTCAAGGGCCTGTAGCTCAGTTGGTCAGAGCAGAGGACTCATAATCCTTTGGTCCAGGGTTCAAGTCCCTGCGGGCCCACCAAAACCTAACGGGTTAGCCGACACTGTCGCTAGCCCGTTTTTTTTGCTATACGTTTAGCCTTTACAAATACAGCCCCCCCATCCATCATCTAACCGACATACTTCCGCTTGGTCGCTTCGCATCACCTACTACACTTGCCTGTGCCAACAAAATCACAATGCTAGCCAACCCGCAACAATCCCCCCTTAGCGGCCTTGCTCGTGCGCTCGTTCAAGCCGGACGCCTCCGGGAGGCGGAAGCGGAAGCCTTGCTCGCACAAGCCGACGCGGCAAAAACATCATTCATCGAACAGCTTGTCAGCTCCAAAAAATCGACGGCCAGCGAAGTGGCCCGCTTTGCCGCCGACACTTTTGGGCACCCACTGCTTGACTTGGGCGCCTTTGACGAAGCCCACATACAGAAATCGGCGATTGACCGCAAACTCATCTCAGCACACCGCGTCATTCCGCTCCACAAGCGCGGCAACCGGATTTCAGTCGCGATAGCGGACCCGACGAATCTGCGCGCTTTAGATGAAATCCGTTTCCAGACGGGAATGGCTGTCGATCCGGTGATCGTCGACGAAACTCTGCTTTCTCCATTAGTCGCCAAGCTATCGGAATCCGCCGAAGAAACACTCAAGAACCTCGCCAGCGAGGACATCAGCCTCGATTTCACCGATGAAGAGGCGACCGAAAAAACAGACGATGCCTCCGCCCCCAACCTTGACGTCGACGATGCACCGGTCGTCAAGTTCATCCAAAAAATGTTGCTCGACGCGATCAATGACGGCGCGTCAGACATCCATTTCGAGCCGTATGAGAAGAACTACCGGATACGCTTTCGGGTAGACGGGATATTGCGCGAAATCGCCTCGCCGCCTCTCGTCATCAAGGAAAAGATCGCCTCCCGCATCAAGGTCATTTCCCGCCTGAATATCGCCGAGAAACGCGTCCCACAAGATGGGCGAATGCGGTTGGTACTCTCAAAAAGCCGATCGATCGATTTCCGGGTCAGCACCCTGCCAACGATGTATGGCGAGAAAATCGTACTGCGCATTCTCGACCCAAGCAGCGCGACTCTCGGCATTGATGCGCTCGGTTACGAACCCGAACAAAAAGCCGTTCTGCTCGACGCCATCCAGCGCCCTTACGGAATGATTCTGGTAACCGGGCCGACTGGCTCGGGAAAAACCGTCTCGCTCTATACCTGCCTGAACATCCTCAACAAACCGGGCATCAACATCTCCACGGCCGAGGATCCCGCCGAAATTCCACTGCCCGGCATTAATCAAGTCAATGTCGATGACAGACAAGGATTAACGTTCCCGGTGGCTCTGAAAGCCTTCCTGCGCCAAGATCCGGACATCATCATGGTGGGCGAAATTCGCGACCTGGAAACCGCTGAAATCGCCATCAAGGCCGCACAGACAGGGCACATGGTTCTGTCCACACTGCACACCAACGATGCCCCGGCGACGCTGACCCGGCTTATGAACATGGGGGTTCCGACCTTCAACATCGCCTCCAGCATTCTGCTCATCACAGCCCAGCGACTCGTTCGCAGGCTGTGCAACTGCAAACGCCCCGTCGACGTTCCTGTCGAGACGCTGCTGAACGCCGGGTTTAGCGAAGAAGAACTCGATGGCAGCTGGACTCTCTACGGGCCAGGGGAATGCGACCGGTGCAAGGGGTCGGGCTACAAGGGGCGCGTCGGTGTATACCAAGTCATGCCGGTGACAGAATCGATCCAGCGCCTCATCATGGGCGATGCCACATCACTGGACATCGCCGAGCAGGCCCGGAAAGAAGGTGTAAATGACCTGCGCCGCTCCGGGCTATTAAAAGTCAAACAAGGGCTGACATCTCTTGATGAAGTACTCGGCAATACCAACTCTTGAGCACTTGAGCACATAAGGGAGCTGTATGGCTACACCGACCAAACCCAGCAAGGCAGGCCGCGAGGCCAAAGAATTCACATATCTCTGGACGGGCAAAAACAAGGCCGGGAAAATTGTGCGAGGGGAACTGCGCGCCACGAGCGAGGCCGTTGTTAACGCGACGTTGCGGCGCCAAGGAGTCCTCGTCACAAAAGTCACCAAACAGTCGTTCAGACGGGGCGGAAAAGTCAGCGAAAAAGATGTCGCCCTGTTTACCCGCCAATTGGCCACCATGATGAAATCTGGCGTGCCACTTCTTCAAACATTCGATATCGTTGGGCGCGGCCACGACAATCCGGCCGTTGGCAAGTTGTTGCTCGACATCAAATCAGACGTCGAGACAGGTAGTTCATTGTCACAGGCGTTTAGAAAACACCCTCTTTACTTCGACCAGTTGTATTGCAACCTGGTCGCTGCAGGCGAACAGGCCGGCATTCTGGAAACGCTACTCGACCGCTTGGCGACTTATAAAGAAAAGATGCTCGCCATCAAGTCGAAAATCAAATCGGCGATGTTCTACCCCACGGCCGTCATCATCGTTGCCTTCATTATTACCGCAGTCATCATGATTTTCGTGATTCCGGCGTTCAAAGAAGTCTTCAAGAGCTTTGGCGCCGACTTGCCAGCCCCCACACTGATGGTCATTGCGATGTCGGACTTTTTCGTGGCGTACTGGTGGTTGATCTTCGGCACGCTGGGCGGCAGCATTTTTGCCTTTTTCTACACTTGGAAACGTTCGGAAAAAATGCAATTTGCGCTCGACCGAGTATTTCTCCGACTTCCCATTTTTGGCGGCATCATTCGCAAGTCGGTCATCGCGCGCTGGACACGGACACTGGCGACAATGTTCGCGGCCGGCGTCCCATTGGTAGAGTCACTTGAATCAGTAGGGGGCGCTGCGGGCAACTATGTGTACAAAGTTGGCACGCGGCAAATCCAGACTGAAGTCAGCACGGGAACCAGTCTTACCTCGGCCATGCAAAACAGCGAACTGTTCCCGAACATGGTCAACCAAATGGTCGCGATCGGAGAGGAATCCGGAGCGCTCGACTCAATGCTCGGCAAAGTTGCCGACTTTTTCGAAGCGGAAGTCGACGACGCGGTTGAAGCGCTCTCCAGCCTGATGGAGCCCCTCATCATGGTCGTCCTTGGCGTATTGATCGGCGGCATGGTCATTGCCATGTATCTGCCAATTTTCAAACTGGGAGCCGTTGTCTGATGAACATGGATTGGCTTGTCTGGCTTAACGACACAACCTCGCTAACCCTTGCCTGCGGCCTATTGGGACTTGTCGTAGGAAGCTTTCTCAATGTCGTCATTCACCGCTTGCCCAAGATGATGGAGCGCGACTGGCGCCTGCAATGCGCCGAGTTGCAAGGGCAGCCCCCACCGGAACTTCCTCCTCTGACACTGGCCACACCACGTTCACGTTGCCCGAACTGTGACCATATGATTACCGCCCTGGAAAATATCCCGCTACTTAGCTGGCTTTTTCTTCGCGGAAAATGCTCAAGCTGCCATGCCCCTATTTCCGCCCGCTACCCGACGGTTGAAGCATTCACTGCCATTCTTTCCGCCTTCGCCGCGTGGCACCTGGGTTCAGGCTGGCAAATCGCTGGCGCGTTGATCCTGATCTGGGCGCTCATTGCCCTCAGTTGCATCGATTTCGACACGCAGCTGCTACCCGACTCGATCACTCTGCCGCTCTTGTGGTCAGGCTTGCTGTTCAACCTCTTTGGCGTATTCACGGATCTGCATTCAGCGGTGGTCGGAGCCATTGCAGGCTACCTATCGCTCTGGTCGGTTTATTGGGCGTTCAAACTGGCCACCGGCAAAGAAGGAATGGGATACGGCGACTTCAAACTACTCAGCGCAATTGGCGCCTGGCTCGGTTGGCAGATATTGCCGGCCACCATCCTCCTTTCTTCCCTGGTTGGCGCCTGCGTTGGGATTGTGCTGATCTTGCTGGCCAAACGCGGCCGCAACGTCCCCATCCCTTTCGGCCCCTACCTTGCCGCCGCGGGCCTGCTCGCGCTGTTCTGGGGCGAGGAAATCACGCGAGGGTATCTCCAGTTGCTCTAATCACTTGAAAACAAGGACTTTGCCCACACCTTGGCAAAGCGCCGAGCGGCCAATACCAAGGCCTTGTTCGGGTATAATCTTTCCTTTGTTGCTGATTGAAGGTACCAACATGCCAATCTACGCTTATCGCTGCGACTCCTGCGGTTTCGAAAAAGATCATTTGCAGAAACTCAATGCCCCGGTGCTGACCACCTGCCCGGAATGTGGCAAAGACGCTTATCAAAAACAGATCACTGCCGCCGGCTTTCAGCTCAAAGGCAATGGCTGGTACGCCACTGACTTCAAAAACAACGGTTCCTCGACAAAGGCCAGCAATCCGCCACCGTGCCAAGGGTGTGCCGGAGCAGATGCGTGCGCGGCCAGTTGATTAAACGCTATTTCATCACCGGACTACTGATCTGGGTTCCCTTGGCGATCACCGCCTGGGTACTCTCATTGATCGCCGGCGTCGCCGATCAGTCATTGCTTCTGCTACCGACGGCAGTTCACCCGCACACCCTCTTGGGGTATGACGTTCCAGGCATCGGTATTTTGCTTACCGTGCTCATCATTCTGGTCACCGGCATCCTCGCTGCAAATTTCATTGGCCAACGGCTGGTAGTCTGGTGGGAAAAACTGCTGGCTCGCATTCCGGTTGTCAATTCGATCTACAACAGCGTCAAACAGGTCTCCGATACGCTGTTTTCCTCTTCCGGGAACGCCTTCCGCAAGGCCTTACTCGTTCAGTACCCGCACGCCGGCTCGTGGACGATCGCCTTCCTGACCGGGACCCCTGGCGGGGATGTGCGCAATCATCTCGACGACGAACACGTCAGCGTCTACGTTCCGACCACTCCGAATCCAACCTCGGGCTTTTTCCTGATTTTCAAAAAAAGCGACGTCATCGAACTCGACATGAACGTCGACGAGGCACTCAAATACATCATCTCGATGGGCGTCGTCGCTCCGCCTGTGCGAAAGAAGCCGGCATCGCTCTCATCTAAAACCCATTGAACCACGACTTTTCAGAACAACTATGCGAACCCATTATTGCGGCCAACTCAACTCCCAAACCATTGACCAGGAAGTAACGCTTTGCGGCTGGGCACACCGCCGGCGCGACCACGGCGGCGTTATCTTTATCGACCTGCGCGACCGCGAAGGATTGGCCCAGATCGTTTGCGACCCAGACCGTCCGGAAATGTTTTCCATCGCCGAATCGGTGCGCAACGAATTCTGCCTCAGAATTACGGGCAAGGTCCGCGCCCGGCCGGCCGGAACAGTTAACCCGAACATGCCCAGCGGCGAGGTCGAAATCCTCTGCCACGAGATCGAAGTGCTCAACCCATCGGTCACGCCGCCGTTCCAGCTCGACGAGGACAACCTTTCGGAAAACGTCCGCCTTCAGCACCGCGTGATCGATCTGCGGCGGCCACAGATGCAAAAGAACCTCATCCTGCGCTACAAGACAGCGCGGGCATTCCGCCGCTACCTCGACGACGCAGGCTTTATCGACATCGAGACGCCGATGCTCACCAAGAGCACGCCAGAAGGCGCACGCGACTACCTCGTGCCATCGCGCGTTCACGCCGGCCAATTCTTCGCCCTGCCCCAGTCGCCGCAGCTCTTCAAGCAATTGCTGATGGTCGCCGGCTTCGACCGCTACTATCAGATCACTAAATGCTTCCGCGACGAGGATTTGCGCGCCGACCGCCAACCGGAGTTCACCCAGGTTGATATCGAAACCTCCTTCCTGAGCGAAACTGAAATCACCGCAATCATGGAAGACTTGATCCGTTACGTGTTCAAGGAAGCGATCGACACCGACCTGCCCAACCCGTTCCCGCGCATGACCTACGCCGAAGCCATGCACCGCTTTGGCTCGGACAAGCCTGATCTGCGCGTAACGCTCGAACTCACTGAAGTCACCGACGCCGTAAAAGACGTTCCCTTCAAGGTTTTCGCGAATGTCGCCAACTCCGAGAACGGCCGCGTAGCAGCGCTCCGCATCCCGGGAGGGGCAAGCCTCACCCGTGGCGAGATCGACGCATACACGCAGTTCGTCGGCATCTACGGCGCCAAGGGGTTGGCTTACATCAAGGTCAACGACGCCACGCAACTCAACGACACCGGCCTGCAATCGCCGATCGTCAAGAACCTGTCGGAAACGGCGCTCAAAGCCATTGTCGAACGCACAGGCGCTCAATCCGGCGACCTCATTTTCTTCGGCGCCGATAAAGCCAAAGTGGTCAATGACGCCCTTGGGGCGCTACGTATCAAGATCGGCCACGAAAAAGGCTTCCTCAACGGCAAAGCGTGGGAGCCGCTCTGGGTCGTGGACTTCCCGATGTTCGACTATGACGAAGACGAAAAGCGCTGGGTCGCCTGCCACCATCCGTTCACCAGCCCGAAAGACGAACACATCCCATTGCTGTCGACCGATCCGGGCAAGTGCCTGGCCAAGGCCTACGACTTGGCGCTCAATGGCTGGGAACTCGGCGGCGGATCGGTGCGTATCCACCGCGCCGATGTCCAGCAACAGGTATTCCAAGCGCTCGGCATCAGCGACGAGGAAGCCAGTATCAAATTTGGCTTCCTGCTCGACGCCCTCAAGTACGGCGCGCCCCCACACGGCGGCCTGGCCTTTGGCCTCGACCGTATCGTGACCATGATGACCGGTGCCGAATCGATCCGCGACGTGATTGCTTTCCCGAAAACGCAACGGGCGCAATGTCTGCTCACCGACGCGCCAAGCATGGTGGATGAAAAGCAACTTCGCGAACTCCATATCCGCCTGCGTCAGAAAATCGAAACCCAGGTCGAAGTTGGCAAAAGCTAACTCCGATGCGACGCCTCGCCGCCGCATTTAAGACCTTAGCAATAGCATGCCGGCTGGCGCTCTTAGTTGCGCTGGCCGGTGTGTTTGGTGTTTGCGGAACGGGATCGGCCCGCGAGACCGGCCCGGTACAAACCATCGGCACCGTCCGGCTTGAGAATCTCCCCACAGAAGCCAGAGATACCCTTTATCTGATTCGACAAGGTGGTCCGTTTCCGTATCCGCACAAGGACGGCAGCATCTTCGGAAACTTCGAACGGCACTTGCCTCCGCAACCTCGGGGCTACTACCGGGAATACACTGTTCCAACACCCGGCCGCCGAGACCGCGGTCCGCGAAGAATCGTCGCCGGCCTTGGCAAAACCGGCAATGCGTCGACATCAGACGATGTATTACTATTCCGGCAATCACTATCGCAGTTTCCGGCGAATCGTCGAGTCCCATAAAAATCCGCGTACTCCGGAGCCTTGACATGCCCAAGCACATCGTACTTCCGAGCCAGGCCGGCATCTTTCGTTTATCACGCGAGGATCTCGCCGCGCTCAAGGAGGCGGCAAACGAACAGGGCTTCGCCTTCTTCGAAGTCGATCTGCAGCGGGCAACCAATGTCCCCGGCTTTATCCGCGCCCTCAAACGCGACCTCGAGTTCCCCGACTGGTTTGGCGGCAATCTCGATGCACTGAACGACTGCCTGACGGACTTCTCCTGGCACCCGGCCTCCGGCTACGTTATCACGCTCAGCGGAAGCGCCACACTGAGCGCGACACCGACCAGCTTTGCCACCCTTAACGCCGTTCTGGCCTGTGCCGTCGACGAATGGCGGGCGCGCAACGTTCCGTTCCTCGTGTTTTATCTGACCGACCCCACCGGAACCGCCAACGGGCAACGCTATCACTAGCCATGAATCCTCTGCCCAAACAATACAAGCGCCCGATTTCCGTTCTAGTCATCATTCACACCCCGGACCTCCAAGTCTTGCTTCTGCAGCGAGCAAAACACCCCGGATTCTGGCAATCGGTCACCGGCAGCCAGGAGGACGAAGAGACACTGCCACAGACAGCCATCCGGGAGGTGCACGAAGAAACCGGTATTGTAGTCGCGCCGGGCCAACTGACCGACTGGCAGATGACCAACACATTCGAAATTTTCCCCGAATGGCGCGACCGCTACGCTCCCGGCGTTACCTGCAATGTCGAACACGTCTTTTCCCTCTTGGTCCCGCAGGTTCGACCCGTAACCCTGGCCGCCGAGGAACATTCGAATTACCGCTGGCTCCCCTGGCAAGAAGGGGCAACGCAATGCTTCTCATGGAGCAATCGCGACGCGATCCTCAGGCTGGCAGAAAAAACTAATGGCCGGTAGTTTCTCGCGTTTTCCGCGCAAGGCAAGCGGGACAATAACAAGCAACCAGATGGCTCTCATCGTTTTGCCCATCAACGCCCCCAAGCAACACGGTCACAGGTAACCTAACCGCATTTTCCATGCACCAGCAAACCATCTGCCCGGCGGTCACGCCGCAAACAAACTCAGCCCCACACGCGGGACAAACACTTGTTTTCACCAACTCCCTTTCTGCCCCACTTCTATTCACGCTGACTCCTCATCGAAACAAATGACCATTAAAACGTCTCGTTGGCATGGCGGCTCCCTTTTGCTTTGCCCAAGCCACGAGTAAAATTTGCTCGTTTGTTAAGGATACCCACAATGACCTCGCCGCAATTTTCCCCGACTCAGATCGCCGACACTTTAGCCGAAGCCCTGCCTTATATCCGACGTTTCCACGGAAAAACCATTGTCGTCAAATTTGGCGGCAACGCGATGATCAACGAGGACCTTAAGCGTTCGTTCGCGCGGGATGTCGTCCAACTCAAACTGGTTGGGATCAATGTTGTCGTCGTCCATGGTGGCGGACCGCAAATCGAAAACCTGCTCGGGCGCGTTGGCATCACGGGGGAATTCATCCAGGGCATGCGTGTCACCGGCGCCGACACCATGGAAATTGTCGAAATGGTACTCGGCGGGCAGGTCAATAAGGATGTCGTCAGCCTGATCAATCAGGCCGGCGGCCGCGCCGTCGGACTGACTGGCAAGGACAGCAACTTGATCCGCGCCAAGAAGTTATTCCTTCAGGACAATGAGCACCCGGACAAACAGATTGACATCGGACTCGTCGGCGACATCGAATACATCGAGCCGGGCTTGATCCGCTACCTTGAGGCAGGCGGCTTCATACCGGTCATTGCGCCGATTGGCGTCGGCGAAAACGGGGAAACCTACAATATCAACGCCGATGTCGTTGCCGGTCGCGTCGCCGAAGTTTTGCAAGCGGAAAAGCTTGTGCTGCTCACCAACACCCCCGGCGTGCTCGACAAGGCGGGCAAACTGGTTACGAATGTCACGCCGAAAGAAATCGAGGAAATGGTCGCCGATGGCACCCTGTACGGCGGCATGCTCCCGAAGATCGGATCGGCGCTTGATGCCGCACGCAACGGCGTCAAGAGCGTGCACATCATTGACGGCCGCGTAGACCATGCGCTGTTGCTGGAGATTCTGACCAATCGTGGCTGCGGCACGATGATCAAGAGCCACTGATCAGAAAGGCGGGAGGTGAAGTTTTACGGTTCACGCAGCGCACTCGGCCCACCTTCCGCCGCTCAAACCACTTCTACCCGCCCCACTCTCCCGGCGGCGGGCAGGCAACCCGCGAAGCGCACTTGGCTTTTCGACCTCGACAACACCCTGCACGACGCCAACGCGCATATTTTCCCGCACATGCACCGGGCGATGATGGCGTACATTTGCCATCATTTGCAGATCGACGAAGCAGAAGCAACCCACCTCCGCCAGCACTATTGGAAACGCTACGGCGCCACCCTGCTCGGACTGATGCGCCATCACGGCACCAACCCGCACCACTTCCTGCACCATACGCATCAGTTTCCCGAACTCGAACGCATCGTGATTGCCGAGCGCGGCCTCAAAGCCATGTTGCACCGGCTGCCGGGCAGAAAAATCATTTTCTCCAACGCCCCGCAAAAATACGTTCGGGACATCCTTCAAATAGTCGGCATTCAGCATTGCTTTGACGCCATCTATTCCGTCGAGCGCATTCGCTTTCGCCCCAAACCCGACCATTTTGGCTTCCTGCGTATTCTGCGTAACGAAAGGCTCCGCCCTTGCGACTGCATCATGGTCGAAGATACGCAGGCCAACCTGAAAACGGCCAAACGGCTCGGGATGAAAACCGTCTGGGTCAGCGCACTTACTCGGCAACCGCCACACGTCGACGTCAAAATATCTTCCATCCTCGAACTCCCCGCCCGACTCGCACAGCTATAAGAAGAGGCGAACAAAGCCCGGTGCTGTCAGCGCTTTACCCATTGAAACGTTATCAAGCAAACTGCTTTAGCCTTTGGTCCCCTCTTTATGCAAGTTCCTCAACGCCTCGCCTTCATTGACGCGCTGAAAGCCGTCGCTTCCCAACTCATCGTCCTGCATCACCTTGCCTTTTATGGTCCGATGTCGGACGTCGCGAACGATCTCGCGCCACAACTGATCGCCTGGCTAAGTCAGCATGCGCGGATTGCCGTTCAGATGTTCCTGGTTATGGGCGGTTTTCTGGCCGCAAAATCAATCGCCCCGGACGGCATCTTGATCACAAAAGCGCCGTTTTCTCTTTTGAAGAAACGCTACTTCAAACTCGTAATCCCTTACGCCGGCGCTTTACTGCTTGGCACCCTGTGCGCGGCGATCGCCCGCAACCTGATGGATCACGATTCGATTCCAACCTCGCCCACAATATGGCAAGTTCTCGGGCACTTAACGTTGCTGCACAGCCTTCTTGAATTCGATTCGCTGTCAGCCGGCGTTTGGTATGTCGCCATTGATTTCCAGTTATTCGCGCTATTGCTCTTGTTGCTCTGGATTCCCCGACTTTGGGTCCGGCAAAACGCAAGGCCAGAATTTCCTTTCGGGATTGCCATGGTCGCCGGCCTCGCCGCTGCCTCGCTCTTCGTTTTCAACCTCGATGAAAACTGGGACAGTTACGGAATTTACTTCTTTGGAGCCTATGGCCTGGGAGCGCTCACCTATTGGGCAACGAGCAGAAAAACGCACTTGGATTGGCTGGTGATTATCACGGCCGTAGCTGTCGCCGCACTTATTTATGATTTCCGCTCCAGAATCGCCGTCGCGCTGGCGACCGCAATTGCGCTCGGCCTTTCACAACGCTGGGGATTTCTGGAGACTCAGCCGCACGGGCGGCTGTTCGCCTATCTGGGAAAAATTTCGTACTCGGTTTTCCTAGCGCACTTTCCGATTCTGCTCGTAATCAACGGGCTTTTTGCTTTTTTTGCCCCAAGCGATCCGTCAGCCAACGCCTTCGGCATCGTCTTTGGCTGGTTTGCAAGCATCGCCGCAGGCGCCATATTTTACCGTTTTATTGAAAGTCAGTCCTCGACGTGGCTGGCGACTGCAAGCGCCTTGTCGTCAAGATTGATCGGGCGCTGTTTCCCGACGCGCAAAGAGCGCAATCAGGCCAGCCACTCGGCAACATCAAGGGCAAAGTAGGTCAGAATGCCATCGGCGCCGGCACGCTTGAAGGCCAGCAGGCTTTCAAGCACGCACGGTTTTTCTTCAAGCCATCCATTCTGGCACGCCGCCTTGAGCATCGCATACTCACCACTGACCTGATAGGCATAGGTCGGCACACGGAATTCGTCCTTCACGCGCCGGACAATATCGAGATAAGGCATGCCCGGCTTGATCATCACCATGTCGGCCCCTTCGGCCAGATCAAGCGCCACCTCGCGCAAAGCCTCATCCGAATTGGCCGGATCCATCTGGTAAGTGTATTTATTGCCTCCACCCAAGCTGCCGGCCGAGCCAACCGCCTCGCGGAACGGCCCGTAGAAGCTCGAAGCATACTTGGCGGAATAGGCCAGAATTCGCGCGTGAATCTGGCCGGAACCGTCGAGTTCGGCCCGAATACGTGCGACACGGCCATCCATCATGTCTGATGGCGCAACCACATCCGCCCCCGCCTGCGCGTGAGTCAACGCCTGTTTCGCCAGTGCTTCCAGCGTTTCATCGTTCAGTACATAACGACAAGGATCATTCTCCGCAATCAGCCCATCCTGTCCGTGACTGGTGTAGGGATCAAGCGCCACGTCGGTAATAACGCCCAGCTCCGGGAATTCCTTCTTCAGCGTAGCCACGACACGCGGCACCAAACCGTCAGGATTCCAGGCTTCTTCGGCGCCTGGCGTTTTGAGCGAAGCATCAATAACGGGGAACAATGCCAGCGCGGGCACGCCCAAAAGCAGCGCCCGCTCCGCCGTTTTCAACAGCAGATCAAGGCTTTTCCGCTCAACGCCGGGCATTGAACTCACCGCTTCAGCGCGATTACGCCCCTCAAGGACAAAAACCGGATAGATCAGATCGTTAGGCGTAAGAACTGACTCACGCATCAAGCGCCTGGAGAAATCATCACGGCGCATGCGACGCATACGCACCGTCGGGAATTTGCCAGAAAAACTCACGATTTCATTCCTCGCATTGAATTCCATTTGTTTTTCGTCTACACAGAACATATGGGAGAGAAAAAACGCATGGAACTAATTTCGCATTCTTAAATCTTAGTGTTTAGATGGCACGCACCGTCTCCCGCTTCATCTCCCTGAGCGGGTGCCTTACGTCACGTAAGGCATTTTGCCCCCGGCCCCTCCCTTCGCCGGGGGTTTTTTCTTCATGTTTTCTTTCCCACTCTTGCACTCCAGCCGATCGCCTTGCGGTTTTTCGGGCGAGCTGCTTTTTCCGTACGCAGACCGGTTGGCGGCGGCACATCGTCGGGAACCTCCATCCCGAGCCAGCCGCCGAGAATCAATTCCGCCTCCCTGACGCCCAAACGGTTGAAACTCGAAAACAGCTGCACCGAACAGTTGCTTCCGAACTGCAACAGCCCGGCCTTTACCTCCCGCACGACTTCTGCCTGCTCCATCCGCGTCAGCTTGTCAGCCTTCGACAAAAGGACGTGAATCGGTTTTCCGCTCGGGGCAAACAATTCAATTAACTGAGCATCGAGATCGGTCAATGGATGGCGGCTATCCATGATCAAAACCAATCCGGCCAACGTCGTTCTATGGCGCAAATAAGGGCCAAGCAGGCTTTCCCATTGCGAGCGAATTTCCTCAGGAGCCTTGGCAAAGCCATAGCCGGGAAGATCGACGAAATACTTTCCCTCGGCGAGGGTAAAGTAATTCAGATGTTGCGTCCGGCCGGGCGTCTTGGAAACAAATGCGAGCCGTGTGTGATCCGCGAGCGTATTGATAGCCGATGATTTCCCAGCGTTCGAGCGCCCGGCAAAGGCAATCTCGCACACCGAATCCATTGGCAAATCCTGAAGATTAGCGACGGTCGTATGAAAGACCGCCTTCCTGAAAAGTGACATCGTGCCCCAAGAAAAATAAATCGGCAGCTGTTTCGTCGCTGCCGTGGAAATTCAAAGACGTTTTATAGAATAACAGGTTTAGCAATCAGCTTGCCGCCATGCTGAACCGCTCTCGAGAACTTCCCCGATAGCAAACGGTCAAATACCGGGCAGTCATCATGCTCACCGGCGCAGCTGCAATTGCCACGTAGCGAACAAACAACGAAGCGCACGGAGGTTTCATGAAAACACTCAGACAGCTTATCGAGAGCAAGAACAAATTACCCGTTGCCGTTTCCCCTCTCGAATCGGTGCATCGTGCGCTTGAAGTCTTGGCCATGCATGATATTGGCGCCGTTCTTGTCCTTGATGGCGAACGCCTTGTCGGCATTTTCTCTGAACGCGATTACGCGCGAAAGGTCATTCTGCAGGGCAAATCGTCAAAGCAGACGACAGTCGCAGAAGTCATGACCGAGAGGGTCATTTACGTTCCCGCGAACGCCACAATCGAGGAATGCATGGCGATCATGACAGAAAAACGCATCCGCCATTTGCCCGTCATAGACGATAGCGGGAATCTACTTGGGGTTGTTTCGATCGGTGACGTCGTTAAGGAAACGATCAGCCAACAGCAATTCATCATCGGAGAGCTTGAACGCTATATAACCGGCTAAACGTCATCAATCAAAAGAAGGAGGAGCGCATGCCCCTCCATTTTTTCGACCGGACTTGGCGCAATCAGTAGCTCAGCAGACTTTCATCCCATTTGTCGTGCTTCTCAAAGCCCAGGAGATTGGCGGTCGTCGCCGCCAGATTTGACAATCCGGCGTCGGCGACGGCCTTTAGCCCAAGCCTGCCGCCACTGACGTTATCGTAGAGAATCAGAGGAACAGGATTGAGGGTATGCGCCGTTTTTGCCTTGAATGCACCATCCGCACTCAAGGCCGGCTGGCCGGTCTTTTTGTCGAGTTCGAACATTTCGTCGGCGTTGCCGTGGTCAGCCGTAATCAGGGCCACCCCGCCCATTTCGTCGATAACCGGCAACAGGCGGGATAGCGCCAGATCAACCGCCTCGACGGACATTGTCGCCGCCCGGAAATTACCGGTATGGCCAACCATGTCGCCATTCGCAAAATTGCAGCGCAGCGCTCGATAAGCGCCGCTCCTGAGCGCCGCGATCATCGCATCGGCAATTTCCGCGGATTTCATCCAGGGGCGCTGCTCGAACGGAACGACATCGCTCGGCACTTCTACATAGGTTTCGCCCTCGAACTTGCCAGAGCGGTTGCCGTTCCAGAAGTAGGTGACGTGGCCGAATTTCTGGGTCTCGGAGCACGCAAACTGCGTAAGCCCCGACTTTGAGAACCATTCGCCCGACGTATCCTGAATCGCCGGCGGTGCTACGAGAAAACGCTTGGGAAGCTTCAAATCACCATCGTATTGCAGCATCCCGGCGTAGGTGACTTTCGGCACGCGCACACGATCGAACTTGTCGAAATCGGCGTCTTCAAAGGCGCGGGTGATTTCGATTGCGCGATCGCCACGGAAGTTGAAGAAAACGACCGAATCGCCGTCGCCAATGGTGCCGACGGGCTGACCGTCCCTGGCAATAACGAAGGGGGGAAGATCCTGATCGATGGTGCCGGGAAAACGGACACGCAAATCCTTAACCGCCGCTGACGCGCTCGGGTACTGATCCCCCTCACCGAGCACATGAATGTGCCACCCTTTCTCGACCATGCGCCAATTGGCCTCATAGCGATCCATCGTAATCGCCATGCGCCCGCCCCCCGAGGCAATCTGTGCATCGAAGCCGCCCGAACTGATCTCGGCAAGGAAAGCCTCAAATGGTTCCAGATACTCCAACGCGCTTGTTTCAGGAACATCGCGACCGTCGAGCAACGCGTGAATACGCACGCACCGGATCCCGTCTTCCTTGGCGCGCACGACCATCGCTTTCAGGTGGTCAATGTGGCTATGCACGTTACCGTCGGAAAAAAGACCGATGAAATGCACGGTTCCCGACGTTGCCCCCGCAATGATCTGCTGCCATGCGTCGCGCTGCCAGATGGCTCCACTCGCGATCGCCGCAGCGACCAAGGCCGCGCCTTGGCTATAGACTTGGCCGGCACCGATGGCATTGTGACCCACTTCCGAATTGCCCATGTCGTCATTGGAAGGCATCCCCACCGCCGTGCCGTGGGCGCGCAGGGTCATGTTGGGATAATTGGCGAAAAGCCGATCAAGCGTGGGCTTCCGGGCCGCCGCGATGGCACTTCCCACGTCAGATTTGGCAATCCCGTAGCCATCGATGATAACCGTCACCACCGGCCCCTGGATACCGGCAAAGGAACTCATTTTTTTCAACATAACTTTCCCCTTTTCTAACGTCGGAACGTTGCTCGCGCAGACTTCGCCCGTTTTATCTATCGCAACCGCTGTTTCGGATCAAAACGAATGATCGAGCGCCCGTCTGCCGCGACTTTCGATGGAGATTTCCATGCATGACCATACACAACCTCGAACGTTGCAGGATAGCACCCACCAACATCAAATTTCTTGTAAGTCTCGCATGCCGCCGACCACTCATGACGCCCCATCAACCCCCGACGCCGCCCGGCCATCGCACAAGCGGCGCCGTTAGCCCGCAAGTCACGAAACAGATCATCCAGCGACGGATAGGTCATCGTCAGCGTTTCGACATCCATTACCGGGTCGGAAAAACCACATTCAATAAGCATATCTCCATAATCGTGCATATCGACGAACCGCTGGGTGTGCTCATAACCGTCGCCAAAACAGGCGCGCAGTTCCTTGAGGGTATCCGGGCCGAGCGTTGAGAACATGAGCAATCCGCCAACATCGAGCACCCGGTGCATTTCCCGGAAGGCAAGCAGGGGATCGTCAAGCCAATGCAGCATCTGATTCGACCAGACGAGTCCAGCGGCATTCGACCGAATCGGCAACGCATCAACATTGGCCGCCAACAGGGATGCCGACTTGGCCGAGCCAAGAAACGGCAACAACCAGCGTAGCCATGTACGTTGCTTCAAGCCCGCCCGAAGCATGGATTCGCTGATGTCGATTCCGACGAGTTGCGCTTTGGGGTAACGCTCACCGAGGGCCGTCAGACCGCTACCAGTGCCGCAACCGAGATCGACGACACGGCCCGGCTCAAGCTTCACGTAGTCGAGACGTTCGAGCATCCGCCGAGCGATCTCCCGTTGCAGAATGGCGACCTCATCATAGCCAGCCGCCGCTCGTGCAAAATTGCGCCCCACTTGGCGCTGATCAATAAACGGCGCCACCGCGCTCTTCATGAAGCTCTAGTAGAAAACAAAAATGCTCAGATGGCGCGCAAACCAAGTTTCTCGAACAGAAGCTGGTCGGAATTGATGTCCAAATTGCTCGCCGTCAATAACTTGTCGCAATAAAAAATCGAATTCGCCCCGGCAAAGAAGCACATCGCCTGCATTTCCTGCGACATCGCTTCACGCCCGGCCGACAGGCGAACGAAACTCTTCGGCATGGTAATCCGTGCGGCCGCGATAGTACGCACGAATTCAAAGCTGTCGACCTTCTCGCTGGTCGCCAATGGCGTTCCCGGCATCGCCACCAGATTGTTGATCGGTACCGATTCGGGCGGGGGGTTAAGGTTTGCCAACTGGGCAATCATCGCTGCCCGGTTACGTCGCGACTCACCAAGACCAAGGATGCCACCAGAACACACCTTGAGTCCCACCTCACGCACCTGGGCGATCGTATCGATACGATCCGAATGCTTGTGCGAGGTAATCACTTTGTCGTAAAACTCGGCGTCGGTATCGAGGTTGTGGTTGTAGTAATCGAGTCCGGCGTCCTTGAGCCTCTGCGCCTGCCCTTCCTTGAGCATACCCAGCGTCACGCAGGTTTCCATCCCGAGCGCCTTCACTTCGCGGATCATCTGCGTCACCACTTCCAGCTCTTTTTCTTTCGGCCCCCGCCAGGCCGCCCCCATGCAAAAGCGCGTTGCCCCCTTGGCCTTGGCTTCCTTGGCTGCCGCTACAACATCCTCCACCTGCATGAGCGCCTCGCGCTCGGTATCCGTTTTGTAACGCGCGGATTGCGAGCAATAGCTACAATCCTCGGGACAGCCGCCGGTCTTGATGGAAAGCAGCGCCGAACGTTGCACCTCGTTCGGATCAAAATTCTCCCGATGCACTTGCTGGGCTCGATATAACAGATCCATAAGAGGCATCTGGTAAAGTGCTTCAACCTGGGAGACCGTCCATTTCGCGGACTGAGAAGCGGAAGATGCAGCGGTAGCCGCCGAAGATGCGACTGGAGAGACTGTATTCATGGGTGCAACCTACTGGAAACGGGGAAAATGCAAGACACAGAAGGAAAAACCAGAGAGCCGACTCAACGACGGGGGCGTCCGGGGAATGTGCATTCTAACTCAAAACAAAGGCTTGCTATCCGCGCCAGGATTGGCGCGCTTGTTCAACGCCCTCGCTCCTCAAAGCTGCCTTCTTTGCGCATCGACCAGCCGCCACGCCCCCGTTTGCGAAGCATGCACCGCAGATCTGCCCAAACACGAACTCCCGGCATGCCCGCGCTGCGCCCAGCCAACACCTGCAGGTGAATTGTGCGGGCAGTGCCTCGCGCACCCGCCACACTATGACTCAACGCGAGCTGCTTTTCTCTATGATTTCCCGTTAGACAAACTCGTGCAAGCGTTGAAATACGCACATCGCCTGGCGATTGCCGACTACCTTGGGCAGCAAATGGCATGTACGGCCGATGGAATTTGCGCCGATCTCATTATCCCGTTACCGCTGCATCTGATACGCCTGCGTGAGCGTGGATTCAATCAAGCACTGGAACTCGCCCGTCCGATTAGTCGCTCCCATAACCTGCAAATCGATACGACCAGTTGCGTCCGCCTACGTCACACCGCTGCACAAGCCACACTGCCTTGGCGAGACCGGAAAGAAAATATTCGAAACGCGTTTTATTGTTCGACGGATCTAACCGGAAAACGAATATTGCTTGTCGATGACGTCATGACTACGGGCAGCTCACTTAACGAGTGTGCGCGCACCCTAAAACTGCACGGCGCATCTGCCGTAACCGTACTGGTTGCTGCGCGCGCCCTGGCGAAACGCTGATTGAGGCATGCAGACTGGCTTCAGTCAGGATTTTTGGAATCGATGAAGATTGTCACCGGGCCGCTATTGACCAGATGGACATCCATGTCGGCCCCAAATACGTCAGTCTGAACTTGAATATCCAATTCACGATCAAGCTCCCCGACAAAACGAGCAATCCGGCTCTGATCACCTCCACAATCTGGCCAGAGATTTCCACACGGGCCATTGCGACCCGCTGAACCAGTGCTCTCATAGAAAACCGCTTTGGAGCAACCTGAAAGACAACCCCGAGTAAATGCTTTTACAGCAATGAAAACTCATAGGACGCGATCAAACCCCTTCTCCACGCCTTATCTGCGCGTGCGTCGCCGCCTTGCGCGCGGCAAAAGCATGCTCCATCCACCGTCTGATCCGGTTCGCATCCCCTACCCGCGTCTCCTTGCCTGCCGAGTCGAGCAACACGATCACGACTGGCTTTTCAGCGACGCGCGCCTGCATCACTAGGCATTTCCCAGCCTCTTGTATGTACCCCGTTTTTGAGACCCCGACATCCCACGCTGCGCTCTTTACCAAGGGATTGGTATTCCGGTATGCCATTTGACGTCCACTAACCTCGACAAAAGCTTCCGGCGTCGTCGAAAATTCCCTGATCAACGGGTAGCGCTGCGCAGCCGCCACCATTCGAGCCAAATCACGGGCTGTAGATACGTTATTTTTAGTCAGCCCGGTCGGATCTTCAAAATGCGTATCCCTCATCCCCAACTCCCGCGCCTTCGCATTCATCGCACCAAGAAATGCCGGCAACCCTCCGGGGTAGTGGCGGGCCAGCGCATGGGCAGCCCGATTTTCAGAGGACATCAAAGCTAGCAGCAGCGCCGTTTCACGGCCAATCACGGTCCCAACGGGCAACCTGGAACGGCTTCCGCGCAGATAGTCGACATCGTTTTCCGATATGGTGATTGGAGCTTGCAAATTCGGCGCACTATCAAGCACCACCATCGCCGTCATTAGTTTGGTAATTGACGCAATCGGCACCACGGCGCCGGCATTTTTCTGATACAGAGCTTCGCCCGCCCCCTGATCGAACACAAAGGCAAAACCCGACTGCACTGATAATTTTTGCTCGGCGCCGGGACCACTTCTGGCATTGGTCGCCGCGGTCCGTTTCTGTCGTTTTGCTTTCCCCGACGCAGCTACGCTACGCTTACTAACTTGCCCGGCTTTCGCCACCGTCTTTTTTTTTGCCGTAGAGGTCTTCTGCTTGCCTTTTGCCACACCCTTTTTGGGCGCATCTTTAGCAGCAAGAACCTTTTTATTCGACTCTGCGCCAGAGGAGGTATCGACCGGCAAGAAGAAGACGCCTAACGCCAACACAATCGGCACAACAACATTCAGCAAGCTTCTCTTCATTGCCACCTCCTAACGACAGCTTATTGCGCAAAACACAAAAGTCTACCACCCAAAAACACCAAATCAACAAATGCCGCGAGAGCAAAAACCAAGGGCTACGCATTTAACATATCGGTCCGTGCATAAATTCGGTGATTTTATTATGCTAAAATTACACCGTAAGCCTACCGAATACAAAAGAGCCCTGCTCTTTTCATATCGGCAGTTCACAGTCAAATTGCTTTTATCGCCCTCCTGACAAACCAGTTCCAAAACGCCCCAAGAGAGAGTGTATTGCTATGAGAGAAACCTTTTCCATCAATGCCCCTGACTACGTCAAGCATGAAGGTCTAAAGCAGTGGGTAGCACAAATCGCCACCTTGACCTCGCCTGATCGTATCGTTTGGCTTGATGGCTCACAAGAGGAATACGACAGTCTCTGCAACGAACTCGTTGAAGCCGGAACCTTTATCAAGCTAAAAAAACGCAAGAATTCTTTTGCAGCGTTTTCAGACCCTTCAGATGTCGCCCGCGTAGAGGACCGGACTTTTATCTGCTCTGAAAAACAGGAAGATGCCGGCCCGACAAACAACTGGGAAAACCCGCAAGTAATGCGGGCAACCCTGAAGCGTTTGTTCGAGGGATGCATGAAAGGGAGAACGATGTATGTAATCCCTTTCTCAATGGGCCCAATTGGCTCGCCGATTGCGCAAATTGGCGTTGAAATCACTGACAGCGCCTACGTTGCCGTTAACATGCGCATCATGACCCGGATGGGCAGAGATGCGGCCCTTGAACTTGGCACAAACGGCAGCTTCGTCCCCTGCATACACTCGCTTGGCGCGCCAAAGGAGCCTGGCGCAAAAGACACAACCCGCTGGCCATGCAACCCGACGACAAAGTACATCGTTCACTTCCCAGAAACACGTGAAATCTGGTCCTACGGGTCAGGTTACGGTGGCAATGCACTTCTCGGAAAAAAATGTCTGGCATTGCGCATTGCATCCAGCATGGCCCGCGAGCAGGGCTGGCTTGCGGAACACATGCTCATCCTTGGCGTCGAATCTCCAGAAGGAAAAAAACACTACGTCGCCGCCGCATTCCCGTCAGCATGTGGCAAAACAAATTTCGCCATGTTGATCCCCCCGAAAGGGCTCAACGGCTGGAAGATCACCACCGTCGGGGATGACATAGCCTGGATCAAGCCTAGAGTAGACAAAGACGGGAAAACCCGCTTCTTTGCAATCAATCCCGAATCCGGTTTTTTTGGCGTTGCCCCAGGCACCAACGAGAAGACCAACTTCAATGCCATGGCCTCGCTTTCCGAAAACACAATTTTCACAAACGTCGCCCTCACCGACGACGGCGACGTGTGGTGGGAAGGCATGGCCCCCGCCCCGCAACACCTCATTGACTGGCAGGGCAACGACTGGACCCCAGAAATCGGCAAAGCCAAGGGTACAAAAGCAGCTCACCCGAACTCGCGCTTCACCTCGCCAGCTTCTCAATGCCCGAGCATTGACGGCAACTGGGAAAACCCCGAAGGCGTTCCGATTTCGGCGTTCATCTTCGGGGGGCGTCGTGCATCCACCATCCCCCTCGTTTGCCAAACCTTCAACTGGGATTTCGGCGTTTTTTCAGCCGCCACACTCGGCTCTGAAACGACGGCCGCCGCCTTCGGCGCCCAAGGTGTTGTGCGTCGCGACCCGTTCGCCATGCTCCCATTTTGCGGTTACAACATGGCGGACTATTACAGCCATTGGCTTGACATGAAAAATGCCGTTGCTGATATCCCCCCCATTTTCCTGGTCAACTGGTTCAGAACCAATGAACAAGGTGAATTCGCTTGGCCAGGCTTCGGCGACAACGCCCGCATCCTGAAGTGGATCATTGGTCGCTGCGAAGGAACCGCTCAAGCAGCAGAAACCACTCTTGGATGGATGCCCAGCTTCGAGGACATAGACTGGACGGACACAGATTTTTCCGAAAGGGAATTTGAGGACGTAACAAAAATAAATAGAGACGCGTGGATCAGCGAATTGAACGGAAGCAAGGAATGGTTCGAGAAATTCGGCGACAAGACGCCAGAAAAACTTGAACTGATCCGCGAGTACCTGTTTAGAAGTTTTACGTAAGAGTCTGCTCCCGCTGAAATCAAGCATTCAGCGGGATGCTTTGCGAAGGCTGCACGACTGGTGGGAGCTACTAAAACAATGACACCACCTCTTAGTCGTGCAGACTAGCTGAGTTTTCCAGCCCAAGCACTGATGACAATGGTCATCATAAACTACCCGCCCCGAAAATTCCGACAATTACCCTGCTCAACCGCCATCCGCATCAAAATAGTTCTCGCCTCAATAAAACATACCCCGAGGCACTAAAGAATGAAAATGGCATGGCCTGAGAGAATTCAAAAATCGAGCGATAGCGCTATGGCCGACGTCGATCTGCGTACCCTTCAGCGCTGGCAGGCGACCGATAGGCTGCTCGGCGGCGGCCACCGACCACGCATACCGCCGGCCTGGTGCTGAGACATGACGTATCTGCCGGCCAGAATCCAGGGCCGATGGTTTCACCTCCACCTCATCCTCGACCTGTATAGCCGCGAAATTGTCGGCGGGGAGGTGCATGACTGCGATCACGCCGATCGTGCGGCGCATCTGCTGCGCCGCACCGCGTTGGACAAAGGCCATTGTCCGCACTGAACAGCAAGCCCGTCTTGCATGGTGACTACGGCTTGACGCTCCAAGCCACGACAGTGCTGGCGATGCTGAACTGGTTGGGCGTCACCCCCCATATTTTCGACCCCGGGCTAGCGATGACAACGCTTACGCGGAATCGCTGTTTCGCACCGCCCAATACCGTCGCAAGTTTCCGGCCAAAGGCTTTGCCGAACTCGACTACGCTCGCGCCTGGGCGCACAGCTTCGTACATTGGTACAACGTCGAGCATCGTCAACGCGCATTCGGAAGACAAGCTTCTTCAGCAGTTGGCTGCATGAACGAGGCAACAACTACCTTGACGCGCACCGGGTATCAAACCAACGAAGAATAGGGATCTGCGCATCCAAACCACGCAGTCGAAGATAAGTCGCCCGACACTGCAAAACGATTTTGTTGGAAATTCTCGCTCGCGACTTTTATCAGCAAGCTGTCGAACTACACGTACGCACGACCGTGCTTCACCGCTTTCCCCATCTCGACACCAGAGCCCAGTGCCATAGTGCGCGGAAACACACTTGCCCGGAGCCACGAAAACTCAGCCTCGCGCGAGTCATGCAACAGCGCAGATCATCTACAAACGCTGGCCGCTCATTTTCCGGTCACGCCAAACTGCCGCCAGCCTCGATGAGGTAATGACTTACCGCGCCCAACGACCTTCTCCGTCCGGCCTGTCATCACCCGAAGCGCGCATCACCTACCTTACAGCCAAATTGTCCGAAACTATCTTTGGTGTAATAAAAACAAGCAGTTCAGTCTTATTATCAACCCACTCGGTTGATTTAAATAACCAGCCAAGATACGGAAGATCGCCAAGTAACGGAACCCGGTAGGTCGAGGTACTCTTCTCTTGCGTATAGATACCTCCAATAACAACAGTACCACCATTCTCGACAAGAACTTCTGTCTTGACATGCTTGGTATCAATGGCCAATCCAGAACCGGTAGATAGAGACGTATTGGGCGTATCTTTATTAATATCAAGCGACATCGTAACCTTGCCATCAGGAGTAATTTGCGGCTTCACTTTCAGAGAAAGATTGGCTTTTTTATATGCAATGCTCGTCGCACCAGAACTTGTTGCTTGTTGATATGGAATTTCCACGCCCTGCTCAATAATGGCTTCGACCTGATTTGTGGTCATAATACGTGGATTTGATATCACTTTCCCGCGGCCATCAGCCTCCAAAGCAGAAATTTCAATATCCAGATATCTAGACATTTTTCCATCAAAGAGGGTCAGTGCGTAGCTAGCAGCTGAGGTCCCAGAAATTGACGATGCAGGCAAATTGACACTTCCCAACCCCCCTGTTGTCTGGGTAGAGTTAATCCACCCCAACTCTGTTTCCTTCGTGTATGTGCTCGATATCTCTCCGGTATTCGAGTCTTTAGTCGTTGTTTTTGTAAGAGCTCCCGTCCCTAAACGTACCCCGAGGTTTTTGGAGAATGAATCACCGGCTTCAACGATTCGCGCCTCTATCAGAACCTGCCTAACAGGAATATCGATCTTGGCTATCATTGCCCGAACATCATCAAGCCGGCTCGGGGTATCTTGGACAAAAAGCATATTTGACCGTTCGTCCAACAAGGCACTGCCGCGTTTCGACAAAAGTGTCTGCTTCGAGTCCGACAGCAACTTCTTTACATCCGCACCCTTTATGTAATTCATCAGGAAGCTTTCGGTATGCAAAGGCTCCAGATCTCCGATTTGCGCCTTTGACTCGAACTCCAGCTTTTCCTTAGTGGCAATTTCCTCTCGCGGCGCAATCAAAATCACGTTGCCGTTTTTCCTCATATCGAGGCCTTTCTGCTGGAGGATGATATCCAGCGCCTGATCCCACGGCACATCTTTAAGAATAAGAGTAATCGCTCCGCCAACAGAATCGCTGACCACGATATTCATCCCGGTAAATTCGCCAATCACCTGTAGCAAACGCCGAACCTCCACATTTTGGAAGTTCAACGATAATTTCTCCCCCTGATATCCACCACGTGTTCCCTGGACCAATTTATTCGGGTTTTCAATAACCGGTTTAATCTCAATGACAAAAAGGTTATCTGTCTGATAGGCATTGTGCTCCCACAATCCACGCGGCGAGATGGTCATGCGCGCATTGACACCTTGCTGGACAGTACTGACCGAAACCACCGGCGTTGAGAAATCCGTCACGTCGAGTTTTTTTCTCAGCACCTCAGGAACACCGACCTTGAGAAAATCGACCAATAGATTCTGGCCTTGCTGGCGAATATCAATCCCGGCGTTTGGATCACTAAGTTCCACCGTAATTCTCGCCTCCCCATCTTTCCCGCGCCGGAACGAGATATCTCGGACATTCACTGCGTTCGATTGGATTGCGGAAGGCTGCGAGAAATGCTCTAAGCGAGAAGGAAACTCACCCGCGTTACTAGAAGCCGTGAGGGCGAGCAATAGATTCTTTCCATCAATCGTCTGCTCATAAAGCATTCCCCGATTTAAATTAAGCACAACGCGGGTACGATCTTCAGCTTGCACCACATTAACACTCTTCAACTCCGCCTCATTAAAAGACTGGGAATTTTTTCCGAGACCATTAACAGTATCCGCAAAATCCAAAACAATCCTGGCTGGGTTGGCAACACTAAACGAAGGGGGTAACGCGGTTAGCGGCTGCTTAAAAGACAATTTGACGTTGAGCACACCACCTTGTTGCACCACCGCAATTGCTTCAATTGCGTTTTGTCGCTCTTGGGCGTCAATTGGAAAAGCAGCTACGACAAAAAAAGAGCCCACCAGGCCAATCAAATACCGTGCGATTTTGTTCATTTTTTTACCTCCTGCTCCTGAAGCAGCAATTTGCTTTCCCTTTCAACCCAATCCCCCGCCGCATCCTGAACGAGTTCCTTCAAAGCAACCTCAGTCTCCGAAATTCTTGTCACGACACCGAAATTTTGCCCCATGTAATTACCCACCCTCACATGATGAAGTACTCCGTCCGCTTGAATAATTGCATACGACAACTTGTTTCTCGACATCACCCCAACATATCTCAATGATTCGAGCGGATATGACTCAAGCGGCTCTCGCGGTCGATCCAGATCGGGCTGAACACCGCCAGCCGACCCTTTTTTTCTTTCCAAACTTATTTTTGAAGAGCTGAACGGCTCAAGCAGATTTGCGACATCGTAAGGACTCGGCTCATAAACTTTAACCTGCGGCAGAGGCGGGATCTTTCCTTTTATTCCTTTGGATACCTCGTTCATCCATTGCCGCAAATCCTCGTGTTCATTTCCGGCAGAACACGCAACCAAGACAAGAGGCGTCAATAGAAGCGCAATTTTTCTCATTTCTTACCCTTTGACGCCTTGGCGGCCTTTTCGGCCCGCTTTCTAGCCGCGACCTCCTCTTCGTCAAGGTAACGGAATGTCTTTGCTACCGCATCCAAGACGAGAGAGCCATCCTTAGCCTGCTGATTAGGTGCTATAGAAACATTATTCATCGTAACTATTCGCGACAAAGCGCCAATATCCGCAGCAAACGCACCGAAATCATGATAGCCACCCGATAGGCGGACATTTATCGGTAGTTCAGCATAAAACTCCTTAATGGTTTCCTGACCTGGCTTAAATAGCTCAAACTGCAACCCCCTACCCATTCCAGATTGATTTATTTCAACCAGCAAAGACTCGACCTCCGCCTTGTTTGGCAATTGTTTGAGCAAGGCGCCAAAAGAACGGTCTATTTCAGCAAGTTGCTGCGTATACAAATCGAGATTGACCGCTTGCGTTTTTTTAGCAACGAACTCTTCTCTCAATTTGACTTCTTCCTGCTCACGCGCGCCAAGTTCACTCAGCTGATCACTCCAAACGAACCACCAGCCCGCCAACAATACCAGGATCAATACAAATACGAGCGCGGCAAACCGCGGGATGGCAGGCCAAGCCCCGACATCTTTCGCATTTAACCCCTGAAATTCATCAAGAATGGATTTAATGTCAAAGCTGACTTTTTCCGCCCCGCTCACTTTGCCCCTCCTTCTTCCTTGACCTCTCCTTTAAGGAACAAAGTCATGTTGAATTCGTTCGACCGGCGCTTCTCAACGGAAACCGCTTTGATTTCGACCAGCTCAGGCCTTTCCAGCCATTCTGACGCTTCAATATTCCGCATCAACGTCGAAACCCGGGCGTTCGATTGGGCATAGCCGCTCAACGAAACTTTACGGCCATCCTGCTTCATCGAACGAAGATAGACGCCTTCCGGCATTTGCTTAGCCATTTCGCTTAACAACCGAACCGCTTCGGCACGATCCTGCTGAAGAGATTCGATGATCTGTTTGCGAGCCAGCAGAGCCTGTGTTTGCTCCTTGAGGCGTTTGATCTGGTCAATTTCCTTATCGAGTAGCGCTATTTCCTTTTTAAGAAACTGGTTTTTCGACTCTTGAGCCGAGATATAGCCGCCAATCACAGAAAACCCAAGGAATACGACGAGCACACCAAGCACCACAACCATTCCAAGCAGCGAATAAAACTGCTGCCGCCTGGCTTTGCGCTTTTCCTCGCGATGCGGGAGAAGATTGATGCGTATCATTCGTCGAACCTCCGCAACGCAAGACCACACGCCACCATCAACGAAGACGAGTCCATGAGGAGGTTTCTTGCACGAACACGTTCGGAAAGCGCCATCTCGGCAAACGGATTCGCAATAACCGTATCAACTTGGGTACGTAAAGCCACGGCCTCGTCAGCCCCCGGCAGAACCGCACACCCGCCCGCCAACACAATGTGATCAACCTCGCTGAACTGAGTCGATGTAAAGAAAAACTGCAATGCTCGCGAGACCTCGAGCGCCATGTTCTCGACAAAAGGCTTTAGCAACTCGCTCTCATAATTTTCCGGCAAATTATTTCGGCGCTTCTCAAGTTCCGCCTCTTCAAATGACATACCAAACAACCGTGCGACATCCTGGGTTAGTTGATTTCCGCCAAAGGCTTGCTCTCTACTGTAAAGCTGCTGCCCATCCTTCAGGACAGTCAGCCCCATAGCATTTGCACCGACATCGATCAGGGCGACAATTTTCCCCTTCGCCCCACCGGGCAACTGGCGCTCTACCAACGAAAAGGCAGACAGCGCAGCGAAAGATTCGACATCGACAACAACAGCCTTCAAACCGGCAGACTCGACCACGGCAACGCGGTCCTCGACTTTTTCTTTGCGCGATGCCGCGATCAGGACTTCACTTTCATCAGGCGATGAAGGTGCCGGGCCAATTACCTGAAAGTCAAGATTCACCTCATCCAGCGGGAATGGAATGTACTGATTCGCCTCGGATTCGACCAATACTTCAATTTCATCTTCTCGCTGCCCCGTCGCCACGATTATTTTCTTGGTGATCACATGCGAGGCAGGCAACGCGACGGCCACACTCCGAGTGGCCGTCGCCATTTTCTTCCAAGCACGACGCACCGTCTCAGCGGTAGCCTCAAGGCTGGCAATATTCCCGTCCGACACCGAGTCTCGGGGCAACACTTCAATCGCATATCGCTCAACGCGATAGCCATTTCTTGCATCACCCGCCAATTCGACCATTTTCACCGCCGAACTACTGATATCGAGGCCGATCAGTGAACGGGCTTTAGGATTAAGAAACGCAAGATCAAGCTGCAAAACGCCACCCCCGGAAAAACCCTTAATAAATTGATACTTAGCGTATGTTTTAAAATTCTTTTCCCAGATGCTAGCAACAACCATTCATCATGTAAAGCCAGCAACTCTTGCGAACGGGGCTCTCGCCATCACCATCCCATCGACGAGAAACGTGCTCCACAATAACAGATACATCGAACCGCCGACTAGGGGATCAGTCGCAGCAACATCCTTGTTGCCAGCAACACCAAGAAGATTGCAAAGATGCGTTTCAATACGACAACGGGCAACTTGTGGGTGCACTTCGCCCCTGCAGGCGCCATTAACATGCTGCAAGGAACCATCCAAGCCAAGGCCGGCAGGTAAACAAACCCGAGGCACCACTCGGGCAGCCCCGAGCGCGCCCACCCATTTGCCACATATCCCAGAGTGCTGCCCAAGGCGATTGGGAAGCCGACCGCTGCGGACGTTCCGATCGCCTTTTGCATTTTGACATTACAAAACGTCAAGAAAGGAACCGTCAGCACTCCGCCACCAATAGCCACGAGCGCTGAAATGCAACCGATCGCTCCCCCAACGGCAACAACAGCGATCCGCCCCGGCAATTGCCTATTGGGTTTCGGCTTCAAATTGAACACCATTTGCACAGCAGCAAACAATACAAAGCACGCAAAGATAACGGCGAGCGGTTCGGCAGGAACAGCCGACGCAAGAGATGCGCCAAACACAGTCCCCAAGAGAATTCCGGGCGAAATCTGCGCAACAATCTTCCAAATGACCGCGCCATGCTGATGATGACTTCTCAGGCTAGAAAGAGACGTAAACAAAATTGTCGCGGCAGATGTCCCGAGGGCTAGATGCAAAACGTCACCAGAAGGAAAACTGCTCTGGGAAGCAAAAATCATCGCCAACACGGGAACCATGACCAGCCCACCGCCAATGCCCAGCATGCCTGCGGACAGACCGGTAAACAGCCCAAGGGCAACATATGCAAACAACCAATTCATCATCGACCAGAAGCATCAAACACGAACATATCGCCCCCAAAAAATAGGCTTTTCGACGGGCCAAAAAAAGCCCGACGCGCGGGTCGGGCTTCATACAAGGAGCAACTAGGCGCTCGCCATCAGGCCGGCAAAACGGACAGCACCGCGTCAACAACCTTGGTGTCGGTAACACCAAGATATTCGAACACCTGGCTCGCTGGCGCACTCTCGCCAAAGCGATCGATCCCGACGACAGCCCCATCCAGGCCTACGTATTGGCGCCAGAATCCCGTCACACCAGCCTCCACCGCAACTCGCGGAACACCCCGAGGCAATACGGAATCCCGATATTCCTTATCTTGCCGATCAAAGGCAAAACACGATGGCATCGAGACAACACGTACACCAATCCCTTTTTGCGCCAGCATCTCTTGTGCCGAGATGGCCAGAGCAACCTCGGAGCCAGTGGCAACAATCACCGCCTGCAACTCGCCGACAGCCTCCTTCAAAACGTAGCCGCCACGACGAATAGCATCGATCTGCCCGGCACTACGTCCCTGGTGCGGCAGATTCTGCCGGGAGAGAATAAGCGCGGTCGGGGAGCAAGTGTGCTCAATGGCGCATTGCCATGCAACGAAAGTTTCAACGCTATCGCAAGGCCGCCAAACGTCCAGATTGGGAACCATGCGTAGCGTTGCCGTCTGTTCGATCGGTTGGTGAGTCGGCCCATCCTCGCCCACCCCAACAGAATCATGAGTAAACACATAGATCGGATTAATGCGCATCAGCGCGGCCATCCTTATGGCATTTCTTGCATATTCCGAGAACATCAAGAAAGTACCGCCATAAGGTCTGAACCCGCCGTGCAAGGCCAAACCATTCATGATGGCCGCCATGCCAAACTCGCGCACGCCATAATGGATATAGTTACCGCCCTCCCCCATTGCCTCCGGTCGAATGGCGCGACATCCCTTCCACTGAGTCAAGTTGGAAGGCGCCAAATCGGCCGAGCCTCCGACAAATTCCGGCACAAACGGGACCAAGGCCTGGATGGCATTTTGCGACGATTTGCGCGTTGCCACCGCTTCGCCTTTGGCCGCAACTTCCTGCAGAGCAGCTCCAGCGCCCTCCACATAGGCCGGATGCAACTCACCCTTCATCCGTCGCTCGAATTCGCTCGCCAACTCCGGATAGGAGCGCTGATACTCCGCAAACAACTTTTCCCATTCAGCCTGCGCGCGGGCGCCTACTTCACGCCCATCCCAAGCGATACGCACCGCTTCGGGAACTTCAAACGCCGACCCGGCGATACCCAGTGCCGCACGGGTAGCCGCCACCTCATCCTTACCGAGCGGAGCGCCATGCACATCGTGAGTACCGGCCTTGTTTGGCGAACCGTTCCCGATGACTGTCTTGCAGCAAATCAGCGTCGGCTTTTCATTCTGCGACTTCGCCGCCTGAATGGCCCGATCAACGGCATCCGCGTTGTGCCCATCCACCTCCCGAATGACATTCCAGCCATACGCCTCGAAACGCTTGGGCGTATCGTCGGTAAACCAGCCCTCGACATGTCCGTCAATGGAAATGCCATTATCGTCATAGAACGCGATCAGCTTTGACAACTTCCAGGTTCCCGCAAGCGAGCAAGCCTCGTGCGAAATCCCTTCCATCATGCAGCCGTCGCCGAGGAAAACATAACTGTAGTGATCGACGATCGGGAACTGCTCGCGATTAAATTCGGCCGACAGCAATTTTTCCGCCAACGCAAACCCTACTGCGTTGCTGATGCCTTGCCCGAGCGGCCCCGTTGTCGTTTCGACGCCGGGAGTATGGCCATATTCCGGATGTCCCGGTGTCTTGCTGTGCAGTTGACGGAAGCGCTTTAGCTCATCCAGCGGCAAGTCGTAGCCCGTCAGGTGCAGGAGGGCATAAAGCAGCATCGAGCCATGCCCATTCGAAAGGACGAAACGATCCCGATTCACCCACTTGGGATCCGCCGGATTGTGCCGAAGATGCCGCCCCCACAGCGCCACCGCAATTTCCGCCATTCCCATGGGAGCACCGGGGTGCCCTGAATTAGCGGCTTGAACGCCATCCATAGCCAACACGCGAATCGCGTTCGCGAGCGCAACATCTGAAACCATTAACAACTCCTTATCCACCCAAACTGACGCCAAAGCGCAACAACCGGCACGCCAAGCAGAAACACCTTCACGCGCGACAAAAACGCCTATTTTACAAGCACTTCATGCGATTCGTCCGCAAGTTTTTCCATACCACCTCGTGCGGATACGGCGCCCGGAGGACGCGTCCGCAGGAAAGACGGGGGAACCCTTCTTGGAGAAGGCTGCGCAACAAATCCTCATAACTGAAACGCCAACCAGAGAATCAAGCCTTCCGCTATCTCTCGCCACAAACTCGGTACCACCGGGTGATAGGGTTTCGATTCGCGGAGACGGGCACCGACCCACGATGCAAAGCCCCGCACAGCCTCGTTATCGTAAAAAGCGATCATCATCTCGTAATTCAGGAACAGGCTCCGCCCATCCAGATTCGCCGATCCGGCGAGCGCCAACTCATCGTCAATCACAACGGCTTTGGCGTGAATCATGGCCGGATGCAACCAAACGCGCGCGCCCGCCGAAACGAGATCCCGCAGAGAACGATGACGTGCAACGTCCGCAAGTCGATGATTGGAACGCGCCGGCAATACCAAATCAACGACGACGCCGCGTCTGGCGGCAAGCGTCATCGCGGTAAGCAGCGACGGCTCGGGAACAAAATAAGGCGTCACGGCAAGAATGCGCCGTTGCGAGGTAAAACATGCGGAGACCAGCAAAGTGAAAATCGTATCGTCCACACGGTCAGGGCCGCTATCAACCACCTGCGCTCCCCTTTCAGCCAGACAACCGACACCCGCGCCGAGGAGCGGACTTTGCGGCAAAGGCGCTGCTTGCTCGGTGGCGAACGCCCAATCCTTGTCAAATAATGACCGGGCTTGATCAACGATCGCGCCTTCAACGTCAAAGGTGAGGTCGACCCAGGGCGTCCCCGACAGAATCGATCGCAAGGAACTGCCAGCCTCGAAATACTCGGCGGAAAGATTGCGGCCACCACACCACAGGCACGCGCCGTCGGCGATCACCATCTTGCGGTGATTGCGCAAATTGGTTCGCCCGCGCTTCGGCGATCTGAACGGCGGTACGAAGCGCACGACCTCGACGCCAGCGGCCTGCAGCCCTTTGATGTCCGGCAAACGGCTCAAGTAGATGCCGACACCGTCGATGAGGAGCCTGACCTTGACCCCCGCCCTGGCTCGCTGTTTCAGTCTTTCCGCGATATCCCCGCCCACGGCATCGCGCCCCAGAATGAAGGTCGACACCTCAAGCGTCCTTGTTGCCTGGCTGATCATTCGACACAAGGATTCCAGCGCTTGCGCCCCGTCGCCATGAATCGATAGCTTCCCGTAGGCAACGGGTTGCGGCAAGCCCATGGCCATGCCGAGTTGCTGTGAGCGAAGTGCTGTTGCCAGCAGTGGCCGACTTGGCAAGGCAAGCTGCGGCGCGTGCCTCTCGACGGGCAGCGCGGCCAGCTTGCGGCTGCCGAACGCCAGGTAGAGCGGCAAGACGATGTAGGGAAGCAGCAGGATGCCGAGCACCCAGGCGATCGCGGCCGAGGGATGTCGTCGCTGTTGCAGCGTGTGGGACGCAACAACATAGACCGACAGACCGATCACCACCAGAAGGAGGTCAAGGATCTCCCAGTATTCTTTGACAAAACCGACCAGCTGACCGAGCAATTCACCCATCGCCAAGCTCCCGGCTACGCCTTCCCATTGATAATAAAGGCCCCAGCGCCACAAAGAGCCGGCGCTGCCTCCGCCTTATTCCACCGTCACGGATTTCGCCAGATTGCGCGGCTTGTCCACATCCGTTCCGCGCACCAACGCCACGTGATAGGCGAGCAACTGCAGGGGAATGACGTGCAACAGCGCGGAGAGCTGACCATAGTGCTCGGGCAGAAGCAGCACGTGCACGCCCTCCGAATCGGTCATCTCGCTGTCGGCATCGGCGAACACATAGAGTTCGCCACCGCGCGCCCGGACTTCCTGCAGGTTGGACTTCAGCTTCTCCAACAGCGCATCGTTCGGCGCGACGGCAATGACCGGCATGTCCTTGTCGACCAGGGCCAACGGCCCATGCTTCAGCTCGCCAGCCGGATACGCTTCGGCATGGATATAGGAAATTTCCTTCAGCTTGAGGGCGCCTTCCAGTGCGATCGGATAATGCCGGCCGCGCCCGAGGAACAGCGCATCCTGCTTCATCGCAAAGCGCTCCGACCACGCCCGAATCTGCGGTTCGAGTTCCAGCACTTTCGACACGGCCACCGGCAAGTGACGCAGCGCTTGCAGTTCAGCGGCTTCAACCTCGGGCGCAAGTCGCCCGCGCAATTTGGCGAAGATCAGGGTCAGCAGATAAAGCGAGGCCAGTTGCGTGGTGAAGGCCTTGGTTGACGCAACGCCGATTTCGGGGCCGGCCCGGGTAATGAAGCGCAGCGCGTTTTCCCTGACCAGAGAAGACTCCGGAACGTTGCAGATACACAGCGTTTTCGTCATGCCCAGTGCTTTTGCATGCTGCAACGCCGCCAGGGTATCCGCCGTCTCGCCGGATTGCGAGAGCGTCACGACCAACGTATTGCTATCGGGCACGGAGTCGCGGTAGCGGTACTCGCTCGCCACCTCGACGCTGCATGGAATGCCGGCGATCGCTTCAAGCCAGTAGCGAGCCACCAGACCAGCGTGGAAGCTGGTACCGCATGCGACGATCAGGACCTGCCGCACATCTTTCAGGACTTCTTCCGTGTTCGCACCGAACAGACCCGGCTGAATACTCCGCGCCGTGCCGAGCATTTCGAGCGTATTGGCCAGCGCCACCGGCTGCTCGAAGATTTCCTTCTGCATGTAATGCCGGTACGGCCCCAATTCCACGGCATCGGCCGAGAGGTGACTTTCCGTTTCGTCCCGAACGACCGGCGTGCCATCGACTCGGGTGATGCGATAGCTATCCCGCGTCAATTCAGCACAATCGCCGTTTTCAAGGTACACGATGCGCCGCGTCACCTGCAGCAGCGCCGACGCGTCCGACGCAGCGTAGTTGCCCTGATCCGAAAGTCCCAGCAGCAACGGTGAGCCTTCGCGCGCGACGATGACGCGATCCGGGTCGGTCTCGCGCAGTACGGCCAGCGCATAGGCGCCTTGCAATTGGGTGATCGCGGCACGCGTCGCTGCGAAAAGATCGGGGGTCTTTTTGAGCTCCGCGGCCACGAGATGCGCAACGACCTCGGTATCCGTATCCGACGTGAATTCGTAGCCTTCCTGCTTCAGTCGGGCGCGCAGCGCTTCATGATTCTCGATGATGCCGTTATGCACGACGGCCAGCCCGCCCGACACGTGGGGGTGCGCATTGCGCTCACACGGCACGCCATGCGTCGCCCAGCGCGTATGCGCAATGCCGGCCGAACCAGCCGCTCCGGAAGCGGACACCTGCGCCTCCAGCTCGGCCACCCGTCCAACAGCGCGAAGACGCTGCAGACCGTTTGGCGTCACCAAGGCCAGTCCCGCCGAATCGTATCCGCGATATTCCAGCCGGCGCAGACCTTCGAGAAGAACAGAAACGATATTTCGATCAGCGACTGCCGCAACGATTCCACACATGGTCAAAATCCATTGAGTTCAAGAAAAAGAAAGCTGGGGGCGACATAAGCCCCGTCACTTCCACTCTCACTTTTCAGCTTTTTTTACGGGACGCTTCCAGCCCGCAAGAGAAACCTGCTTGGCGCGCGATATCGTCAGCGTGTTCGGAGGCGCATCCTTGGTCAGCGTCGTTCCGGCGCCGAGCGTTGCACCGCGGCCGACTGTGACCGGCGCGACAAGCTGGGTATCGGAGCCGATGAAGGCGTCGTCTTCGATGACCGTCTGGAACTTGTTGACGCCATCGTAGTTGCACGTAATCGTCCCCGCGCCGACATTGACGCGGCTGCCAATAATCGCATCGCCGATATAGGCCAGATGATTGGCTTTGGAATGAGCGGCAATGCGGCTTTTCTTGATTTCGACAAAATTGCCGATGTGCACGCCTTCGGCCAGCTCGGTCCCGGGACGCAGGCGGGCAAACGGTCCGATCACGCCATCCGGCCCGACCACGGCATCCTCGATATGGGTGAATGCCGCCAGTCGCGTACCGGCTCCGATCCGCGCATTCTTGAGAACGCAATTCGGTCCGACCTCGACGGCCTCATCGAGCAGCACGCTGCCTTCGAAGACACAGTTAACATCAATGAACACATCCCGCCCACAGGCCAGCTGGCCGCGAACGTCGATTCGCGCCGGATCGGCAAGGCGCACCCCTTGTTCCATCAAACGTTCCGCCGTGCACCGCTGCGCAATCCGTTCAAGTTCTGCGAGTTGCATCTTGCTATTGACGCCAAGAACTTCCCATTCATGCTGTGGGTGTGAAGTGCGAACCGGCAGTCCTGCAACAACCGCCATGCCGACGATATCGGTCAGATAGTATTCGTTCTGCGCGTTCGTATTCGACAACCGGCCCAGCCATTCGCTAAGACAAGACGTGGGCATCGCCATAATCCCGGTATTGACCTCGCGGATGCGCCGCTCATCCTCGCTCGCATCCTTCTGCTCAACGATGCGGACCACACTCCCGGCGACATCGCGCACGATACGGCCATAACCGGTAGGGTCGGCCAGCTCGACGGTCAGGATCGCCAAGCCATGCTGGGCGACCAGCACAAGACGCCGCAGCGTCTCGGCCTGGATAAGCGGCACATCGCCATACAGGACGAGCGTCGTCCCATCGCCTGTCAAATGGGGCAGCGCCTGTTGCACGGCGTGCCCCGTACCCAGTTGCGGAGATTGCAGCGCCCAGGAGAGGTCCGCCGCATCGAACGCCGATCGCACGGCATCGCCGCCGTGCCCGTAGACGACACAGAGTTTCTGCGGCTGCAGACTGCGCGCCGTGTCGATCACATGCGCCACCAGCGCTTTTCCAGCCAGCGGGTGCAGCACCTTGGGCAAATTCGAGTGCATGCGCTTGCCCTGACCGGCGGCGAGAATAACGATATTCATTCGATCTTCCTGTCGTCTCACTGTGAGGTTCAATTCTAAACAAAAACCCCGTTATGGCTGACCACAACGGGGTTTTTCGTACACGGTGACGCCAAAGATCAGCGCGGCAGCGTACTTTCCCCCATCAGAAAGGCGTCAACTTCCCGGGCACACTGACGGCCTTCGCGAATGGCCCAGACAACCAGCGACTGCCCACGGCGTACGTCGCCCGCCGCAAACACCTTGCTTACGTTCGTGGCATAGCACCCCTCACCATCGGTCGTCGCCTGCGCATTACCGCGCCCGTCCTTCTCGACCCCAAAAGCATCGAGCAAACCGCCCACCGGATTGACGAACCCCATGGCCAGGAAGACGAGATCAGCCGGCACGATTTTCTCGCTCCCCGGAATCTCTGCCATTTTTCCGTCAACCCACTCAAGGTCCACCGTCTTCAACGCCGTGAGCACGCCCTTCTCGCCGATGAACTCCTTGGTCGCCACAGAAAAAATGCGCTTTGTATCGCCCTCAAGGTGCGACGATGAAGTGCGCAACTTGTTCGGCCAGTAGGGCCAGGTTGCCGCTTTATCTTCCTGCTCGGGAGGCTGTGGCAACAACTCGAACTGCGTAACCGACGCCGCACCGTGACGGTAGCTGGTTCCCACACAGTCCGAGCCGGTATCGCCGCCCCCGATCACGATCACGTGCTTGCCCTTGGCGCTGATCGGATTGGCGGGGCCGCCCGCCACCTCCTTGTTCTGGGGAATCAAAAACTCCAGCGCCGCATAAACGCCCTTCAGTTCGCGCCCCGGGACAGACAAATCCCTCGGCACTTCGGAACCGGCCGCCAGAATTACGGCGTCAAATTCACTCTGAATCTGCTCGGACGAAATGAACGTCGTAGCGTCGTTGACGATCCCGGCGGGAACATTTTCGCAGCCGACGATCACCTGCGTGCGGAAGCGAACGCCCTCGGCCTCCATCTGTTTGACGCGCCGCTCGATGACCGACTTCTCCAACTTGAAGTCGGGGATGCCGTACGCCAGCAAGCCGCCGATCCGGTCGTTCTTTTCAAAAACCGTCACGTCGTGACCGGCACGGGCCAACTGCTGTGCCGCGGCCAAGCCAGCCGGGCCGGAACCGACAACGGCAACCTTCTTGCCAGTTTTGGCCTGCGGAGGCTGCGGTGCAATCCACCCCATCTCCCACCCCTTGTCGACGATGGCGTGCTCGATCGACTTGATACCAACAGGCTCGCTGTTGATATTCAGCGTACAGGCGGCCTCGCAAGGGGCCGGGCAGATCCGGCCGGTGAAGTCAGGGAAATTGTTGGTCGAGTGCAACACCTCAAGCGCCTGCTCCCACTTGCCGCGATAAACGAGATCGTTCCAGTCCGGAATGATGTTATTGACGGGGCAACCGTTGTTGCAGAACGGAATCCCGCAATCCATGCAACGCGCCCCTTGAATGCCCGCCTGTGCATCATTCAGGGTAAAAACAAACTCGCGGTAGTGCTTGATGCGTGCCGTTACGGGCTCATAGCCCTCCGCGACACGCTGATACTCCATGAAGCCGGTCGGCTTTCCCATTACGCTGCCTCCAATTTCTTTTGCGCGGCGATTTCATCGAGCGCGCGACGATACTCGTGCGGCATGACCTTCACAAAACGTTCACGGCTAGTCGCCCATGTTTCCAGAATGCGTTTCGCCTGCTGGCTGCCGGTAAATTGGGCATGCCGTTCAACCAGGCCCTTCAGCAACGCCTCGTCGGACATGGTCAGGTGGCGCACATCAACGCGCCCATGGCTTTCAAGGTCGTCGCCCGCTTCGCTTCCCTTCCGCGCAGCGAGCTCCTCCGCAACCGGCTCCAGCGCCACCTGTGCCATGTTGCAACGCGACTCGAAGGTGCCTTCCTCGTCGAACACGTAGGCAATTCCACCCGACATACCGGCCGCGAAATTGCGCCCTGTCATGCCGAGCACGACGACCGTGCCGCCGGTCATGTATTCGCAACCATGATCCCCGACCCCTTCGACAACGGTGGCTGCCCCCGAGTTACGGACGGCGAAACGCTCACCGGCCACACCGGCGAAGAAGGCTTCACCCTCGATCGCACCGTACAGCACCGTGTTGCCAACGATGATGTTGGCAGCCGTACTGCCTTTGAAATCCGGGTGCGGACGGACGATGATGCGCCCACCCGAGAGCCCCTTGCCAACGTAATCGTTGCCCTCACCCTGCAAATCCATCGTCACCCCGCGGGCAAGCAGGGCGCCAAAGCTTTGCCCTGCAGTTCCCTTGAAGGAGATATGGATGGTGTCGTCAGGCAAGCCGGCATGACCGTATTTCTCGGCAACACGCCCCGAAAGCATGGTGCCGACAGTGCGGTTCGCGTTACGGATCGGCAGCTCGATCCTGACCGCCTTGCCGCTCTCCAGAGCCGGTTTGGCCAGTTCAACAAGCTTGTTGTCGAGCGCCTTTTCGAGACCATGATCCTGCGTCTGACAATGCAACACAGGCTCGCCCGCGGGGATCGCCGGCCCGTGGAAAATACGGCTGAAATCGAGGCCGTGCGCCTTCCAGTGCTCAATGCCCTTCTTCATGTCGAGCAAATCGGCACGGCCGATCAGGTCGTCGAACTTGCGGATACCGATCTGTGCCATCAGCTCACGCAATTCTTCGGCGACGAAGAAGAAGTAGTTGATCACGTGTTCCGGCTGACCGGCGAACTTGCGCCGCAGCGAGGGATCCTGCGTCGCCACGCCAACCGGACAGGTATTGAGGTGGCACTTGCGCATCATGATGCAGCCTTCAACGACGAGCGGCGCCGTTGCAAAGCCGAATTCGTCCGCGCCGAGCAGCGCCCCAATCAGAACATCGCGGCCCGTCTTCATCTGACCATCGGCCTGCACGCGCACGCGTCCGCGCAGCTTGTTCAGAACCAGCGTCTGCTGCGTTTCGGCCAATCCCAATTCCCACGGCGAGCCGGCATACTTGATCGAGGAGAGCGGACTCGCCCCCGTCCCGCCGTCATGGCCGGCGATCACCACATGATCCGCCTTGGCCTTGGCAACACCGGCGGCAACGGTACCAACGCCAACTTCGGAAACGAGCTTGACGCTGATCGACGACTTCGGATTCACGTTCTTGAGGTCATGAATCAGCTGCGCCAGATCCTCGATTGAGTAGATATCGTGATGCGGCGGTGGCGAAATCAGGCCGACCCCCGGAACCGAATGACGAAGGAAACCGATGTATTCCGTCACCTTGTGGCCCGGAAGCTGGCCACCTTCGCCCGGTTTCGCCCCCTGGGCCATCTTGATCTGGATCTGATCTGCATTGACCAGATATTCCGCCGTCACGCCGAAACGGGCCGAGGCCACCTGCTTGATGGCCGAACGAAGGCTATCGCCCTCCTTGAGCGCAAAATCGTGCTCGATGCGCCCGGCACCAACGATCTCGGAAACCAGCTGCCCGGCCTTGACCGGCTTGAAGCGGGCCGGATCTTCGCCGCCCTCGCCCGTGTTCGACTTGCCGCCGATGCGATTCATCGCAATCGCCAGGGTACTGTGCGCTTCCGTCGAGATGGAACCGAGCGACATCGCACCGGTGGCGAAGCGCTTGACGATCTCTTTGGCCGACTCGACCTCCTCCAGCGGCACAGCAGGACCGGCCGCCTTGATTTCAAAAAGACCGCGCAACGTCTTGTGGACCTTGGACTGATCGTTAATCAGGCGCGCGTATTCCTTATACGTCTCATACTTGCCCGAACGCGTCGAGTGCTGGAGCTTGGCGATCGCATCGGGTGTCCACATGTGCTCTTCGCCACGTGCGCGATAAGCGTATTCGCCGCCTGCGTCGAGCATCGACGACAACACCGGATCGCTGCCGAATGCCTGCTTGTGCAAGCGGATGGCTTCTTCCATCACTTCGAAGACGCCAATCCCTTCGATCTGGGAGGAGGTTCCGGTGAAATACTTGTCGACTATCTTCTTCTGAAGACCGATCGCCTCGAAGATTTGGGCGCCCGTATAGGACATGTAGGTCGAAATGCCCATTTTTGACATTACCTTGAGCAGTCCCTTGCCGATCGCCTTGACGAAATGCTTGGCGGCCTTTTCGCGCTCGTCGTCGCTATCGCCGGCCATCGCCTGGATCGTTTCCAGCGCCAGATACGGATGCACCGCCTCGGCACCATACCCGGCCAGAACGGCAAAATGATGCGTTTCCCGTACTGCACCGGTTTCCACGACCAGACCGGCACGCGTTCTCAAACCTTGTGTCACCAGATGCTGGTGCACCGCCGACGTCGCAAGCAACGCGGGAATGGCGACATGATCCTTGTCCATCTTGCGGTCGGAGACAATCAGCAGCCCGCAACCGCGCTGCACTGCATCCTCTGCCTCGGCACACAGCGATGCAAGACGGGCCTCGACGCCCTCCTTACCCCAGGCAAGCGGATAGCAGATATCCAGCTCGGCCGAATGGAACTTGTCATCCGTGTAGGACGAAATATTGCGCAACTTGACCATGTCCGCCGCCGAAAGCACAGGCTGCGAGACTTCAAGCCGGTAGGGCGGATTGATTTCGTTGATGCCGAGCAGGTTCGGCTTGGGACCGATAAAGGACACCAGCGACATCACCAATTGCTCGCGGATCGGATCGATCGGCGGATTGGTGACCTGTGCGAACAACTGCCGGAAATAGCTGAACAGCGTTTTGTTCTTGCTCGACAACACTGCCATCGGCGAATCGTTGCCCATCGAGCCGACCGCTTCTTCGCCCGTCCTGGACATCGGTTCGAGAATGAACTTGATGTCTTCTTGCGTGTAGCCAAACGCCTGTTGGCGATCGAGCAGGGAAGCCGCAAACTTCGCTTCTCCGGAAGTCGCGGGAGCCGTCAGGCTGTCCAGCTTGATATTGATGCGCGAGAGCCACTCCTGGTAAGGCTTCTGGCGCGCCAGCGTTTCCTTGAGCTCCAGATCGTCGATGATGCGCCCCTGGTCGAGATCGATCAGGAACATCTTGCCGGGCTGCAAACGCCACTTCTTGACGATTCGCTCGTCAGGAATCGGGAGGACACCGGATTCCGAAGACATGACGACCAGATCGTCATCGGTCACCAGATAGCGGGCCGGCCGCAGACCGTTACGGTCCAGCGTTGCGCCGATCTGGCGGCCATCGGTAAACGCCACTGCCGCCGGGCCGTCCCACGGCTCCATCATGGCCGCGTGATATTCGTAGAAAGCGCGGCGCTTCTCGTCCATCATGGTGTGCGATTCCCACGCTTCCGGAATCAGCATCATCATGGCATGCGCCAGCGAGAAACCGCCCATCACGAGCAATTCGAGCGCGTTGTCAAACGATGCCGAATCGGACTGATTGGGGTAAATCAACGGCCAGATCTTGTCGAGATCGGCCCCGAGAAGCGGTGACCAGGTTCCCTTTTCGCGCGCCCGCATCCAATTGTAGTTACCGCGCAACGTATTGATTTCCCCGTTATGCGCAATCATGCGGAACGGATGGGCCAGCGGCCATGTCGGGAAGGTATTGGTCGAGAAACGCTGGTGAACCAGCGCCAGCGCCGACACGCAACGCGGATCCATGAGATCGCGATAGTACTCGCCAACCTGATCGGCGAGGAGCAACCCCTTGTAGACGACCGTTCGTGCCGATACTGACGGTTGATAAAACTCTTTGCTGTGCTTGAGACCCAAGGCCATTACGGCGTTGGCGGCGCGGCGGCGGATTACGTAGAGCTTGCGCTCCAACTGATCGGTCACCATCACATCGGCACCACGACCGATGAAGATTTGACGGATTACCGGTTCGCGCTGACGCACGGCCGGCGACATGGGCATTTCACGATTCACCGGGACGTCACGCCACCCGAGAACGACTTGCCCCTCCAGGCGAACGGCCCGCTCGATTTCTTCCTGGCAAGCCAGACGCGAAGCGTGTTCCTTCGGCAGAAAGACCATACCGACACCATAATCACCAGCACGCGGCAGAACCACTCCCTGCTTGGCCATTTCCTCACGGAAATAAGCATCCGGGATCTGGATCAGAATCCCGGCGCCGTCCCCCATCAGGGGATCCGCCCCCACCGCGCCGCGGTGATCCAGATTCTTGAGGATCTGCAACCCTTGCTGGACAATGGTGTGGCTTTTTTGGCCTTTTATGTGTGCTACAAAACCGACGCCACAGGCATCGTGCTCGTTGGCAGGGTCGTACAACCCTTGCCGCTCAGGTACAGCCGAATCCATCACACTTAGTCCTCACAAAACAATCATATGGCACAGAGCACAAACCGCCCGAGACAAAAAAAGCACACAATGCTGGTTCTTAAACCAACAGGGCGACCTAAAAGTATATCGTGAAAACCTGTTCGATCAAACACCAAACACACAGAAGCATCGAACACCGGCTCCACCACCCGGGCCTCCTGACGCCACCTGCTTGAACGCCGATTCGGTCACAGCGCTTTGCGGTAGAATCGCGCCTTTAGTCAGCAGGAACCCCGCCGTGGATGGCATCACCATCGCCCTGTCGAAGGGCCGAATTTTCGAAGAAACGCTGCCGCTGCTCGCCGCAGCCGGCATCGAACCTCTGGAAAACCCGGAGACATCGCGCAAGCTGATCATCCCGACCAACAGAGACGATGTACGGGTGGTCATCGTGCGCGCCACCGACGCCCCGACTTACGTTCAGTACGGCGCCGCCGATATCGGCGTTGCGGGCAAGGACGTATTGATCGAACACGGCAGCGAAGGACTCTACCAACCGCTCGACCTGAAAATCGCCAAATGCCGGATGATGGTCGCCACCCCGGCCGGCTTCGATTACACCAACGCCGTGCGTCAGGGCGCGCGCCTGAAAGTGGCAACAAAATACATCAAGATTGCCCGCGAACACTTCGCCAGCAAGGGCGTCCACGTCGACCTGATCAAGCTTTACGGCTCGATGGAACTCGCCCCGCTGGCCGGACTGGCCGATGCCATCGTCGACCTCGTTTCCACCGGCGGCACGCTCAAGGCGAACAACCTCGTCGCCGTCGAACACATTATCGACATTTCCTCGCGCCTGATCGTCAACCAGGCCGCACTCAAGCTCAAGCGCGAAACACTCGTCCCCATCATGGATGCAATTTCAAAGGCAGTAGGATCGTGATTACCATCAAGCGTTTTTCCAGCACCGACACTGACTTCAAGGCAAAACTCGACGCACTTCTGGCTTTCGAAGGCGCGCAGGACGAATCAATCGACCGGACGGTGGCCGACATTCTGGCCGACGTCAAGAAACGGGGCGACGAAGCCGTCATCGAATACACCAACCGCTTCGACCGCCTGACCGCCAAGTCGATGTCCGAACTCGAACTGTCGCACGAAGAGCTGCAGCAAGCGCTCGCCAGCCTGCCCGCCGACCAGCGCGCGGCACTCGAACTCGCCGCCCAGCGCGTACGCGTCTATCACGAGCGCCAGCCGCTGCAGGGGTGGCAATACGAGGAGCAAAGCGACGACCTCAAGGGCACGATGCTCGGCCAGAAAATCACGCCACTCGACCGCGTCGGCCTCTATGTCCCGGGCGGCAAGGCGGCCTATCCGTCATCGGTGCTGATGAACGCCATTCCGGCCAAGGTCGCAGGCGTCAAGGAACTGATCATGGTCGTGCCGACGCCGAACGGCGAACGCAACGCCCTCGTGCTGGCCGCCGCCGCACTGTCGGGCGTCGATCGCGTCTTCTGCATCGGCGGCGCACAAGCCGTTGGGGCACTGGCTTACGGCACGCAGACCGTGCCACAAGTCGACAAGATTGTCGGCCCGGGCAACGCCTACGTCGCCGCCGCCAAGCGTCGCGTCTTCGGCGTCGTCGGCATCGACATGGTGGCGGGCCCGTCGGAAATCCTCGTTGTCTGCGACGGCAAAACCGATCCGGACTGGGTGGCGATGGACCTCTTCTCGCAAGCCGAACACGACGAACTCGCCCAGTCGATCCTCGTCTGCCCGGATGCCGCCTACATCGACCGCGTTTATGCCTCGATCGAAAAACTGCTGCCGACCATGCCGCGCCAGGAAATCATCCGCACCGCCCTGCAGGACCGCGGCGCCCTGATTACCGTACGTGATCTCGACGAAGCCTGCGCCATCGCCAACCGGATCGCCCCGGAACACCTGGAGCTGTCGATCGCGGACGCCGATCAATGGGTCGATAAAATCACCAACGCGGGCGCCATCTTCATCGGCCCGTACACATCGGAATCGCTCGGCGATTACTGCGCCGGCCCGAACCACGTCCTGCCAACCTCCGGCAGTGCACGCTTCTCGTCACCGCTCGGGGTTTACGACTTCCAGAAACGCAGCAGCCTGATTCGCGTGTCGCAAACCGGCGCCAAGACGCTCGGCCGCGTCGCCTCAATACTGGCGCAGGGCGAAGGACTGCCGGCGCACGCCAAATCCGCCGACTATCGCGTCGAGTCCTGATCGGCACAGTCCAAAGCAAACGGGAGGCATCGCCTCCCGTTTTTCGTTGTCCACACGCAACCGGCAATCAGGCCAGGATTTCCTTCAGCGCGTCAATCAACGCCTGACACTCGGCATCCGTGCCAATCGTAATACGCAGGTGTTGTTCAATGCGCGGCAAACGGAAGTGGCGAACGATGACTTTTCGTTCGCGCAACGAGGCGGCAAGCTGCGCCGCGTCGCGCTGCGGATGGCGAACAAAAATGAAATTCGCCCCCGAAGGCAGCACCTCGAAACCCAGCTCTTCGAGCTGCGCAACCAACGCGCCACGGCTTTTGATGACGGCTTGGCGCGTCGTTTCGAAATAAGCCGCGTCCTCGATCGCGGCTGTCGCGCCCGCCAAGGCAATTCGGTCAATCGGATACGAATTAAAACTGTTCTTGACCCGTTCGAGCGCCTCGATCAGCACCTTGTCGCCCAAGGCATAGCCGACGCGCAGGCCGGCCAGCGAATGCGACTTGGACAAGGTGCGAATCACGAGCAGGTTGGGATAACGATTGATCAGGGCAATCGCCGTTTCGCCGCCGAAATCGACATACGCCTCGTCGATAACGACAACCGACGCCGGATGCATCGCCACCAGCCGCTCGATCTCGACCAACGACAGCAGATGCCCGGTCGGCGCATTCGGATTGGCGATGATGATGCCACCATTGTCGCGGGCGTAATCATCGACGCGCACTTCAAAGCGTTCACCGAGCGGAATCGTCGCATGCTCGACTTCATACAGGCCGCAATACACCGGGTAAAAGCTGTAGCTGATATCGGGCAACAGAATCGGCTTCTCATGCTTGAGCAGCGCCATGAACGTGTGAGCCAACACTTCGTCCGAGCCGTTGCCGACAAAAACCTGGGCCGGCGCGATGTTGAAGGCGGAAAAATGACGGGCAATCGCCGCTTTCAGCCCATCAGCATTCGGGTCCGGATAAAGACGCAAGGTCGCGCCGTCCTTGCCGAGTTCAGCCTGCATGGCGGCCACGGCGCGCGGCGACGGCGGATACGGGTTTTCGTTGGTATTGAGTTTGACGAGGTTGGTAATCTTGGGTTGTTCGCCCGGCACGTAAGGGGTCAGGCGATGAACAAGCGGGCTCCAGAATTGGCTCATGAACGGCTCTCAGGGTCGAATGCAGCGGAAGCTCGAAATGGTATCATGCGCGCTTATTGCTTTGACCCGGCGGGCGATTGCCAGCCTCCGGCGCCAACGCGCCGAAGCACATCAATCTTTTCGTGAACGCCACTCTGCGACAGGAACCTCATGCGGCAGGCCGAAATCAACCGAAACACCCTCGAAACGCGGATCACCGTGCGCCTCAATCTCGACGGCAGCGGCAAGAGCCGGTTTGCGACCGGCGTCCCCTTTCTCGACCACATGCTCGACCAGATCGCCCGCCACGGGATGATCGATCTCGAAGTTGAGGCGGCAGGCGACCTGCATATCGACGCGCACCACACAGTCGAGGATATCGGCATCAGCTTTGGCCAGGCGCTGGCGAAAGCTCTCGGCGACAAACAGGGTTTGCGCCGTTACGGCCACGCCTATGTCCCACTCGACGAAGCCTTGTCACGCGTCGTCATCGACCTGTCGGGCCGCCCCGGCCTCGAATTTCACGTCGATTTCAGTCGTGCCACGATCGGCGCCTTCGACGTCGATCTGGTACGCGAATTCTTTCAGGGCCTCGTCAATCACGGCCTGATGACCGTACACATCGACAACCTGCGCGGCATCAACGCGCACCACCAGGCCGAAACAGTCTTCAAGGCCTTCGGCCGCGCCCTGCGCATGGCCGTCGAAGCCGATCCGCGCGCCGCTGGCTCGATTCCATCCACCAAGGGTTCGCTCTGATGTCCTCCACCGCTGGAAAAATCGCCGTCATCGACTACGGCATGGGTAATTTGCGCTCGGTCTGGCAGGCGCTCGTGCACGTCGCCAACGGCAAGGAGATCGTCGTTACCGCCGATCCAGCTGAAGTCGCCGCCGCCGAACGCGTCGTTTTCCCCGGCCAGGGCGCCATGCCCGACTGCATGCGCGAACTCGACGCGCGCGGCCTGCGCGCCGCCGTTCTCGAAGCGGCCAAGAGCAAACCCTTTCTTGGCATCTGCATCGGGCTGCAAATGCTTTTCGAACACAGCGAAGAAGGCGACGTCCCCGGCCTTGGCGTCTTTGCCGGGCGCGTGCGCCGCTTCCCGGCCGACAAGATGCATTCGCCACAGGGCGACAAGCTCAAGGTGCCGCACATGGGCTGGAACGAAGTCCGCCAGATCCGCCCGCACGCTTTATGGCAGGGCATCGAAGACGGCGCCCGTTTCTACTTCGTGCATAGCTACTTTGTCGATCCAGTCGACCGTGACACGATTGCCGGCACCACCGACTACGGCCTCCCCTTTACCAGTGCGGTAGCGCGGGATAATATTTTCGCCATCCAGTGCCACCCCGAGAAAAGCGCTCACGCCGGCCTCGCTTTGCTGGCCAATTTCATTCAGTGGCAGCCGTAAGGCAGTCATGCACCGATCCCGGATAGACCTCTTTCCGATTTCCTTTCTTCACTTTTCCAGTTCTAAAAAATGCTGATCATCCCCGCGATTGACCTGAAGGACGGCCAATGTGTCCGTCTCAAACAGGGCCTCATGGACGAAGCCACGGTCTTTTCCAACTCGCCCGGCGAGCAAGCCGCCCATTGGCTAGCGCAAGGCGCTCGCCGCCTGCACGTGGTCGACCTGAACGGCGCCTTTGCCGGCAAGCCCAAGAACGAAAGCGCCATCAAGGAAATCGTCCGCGCCGTCGGCAAGGACATTCCCGTGCAGTTGGGTGGCGGCATCCGCGACCTCGACACAATCGAACGCTGCCTCGACGACGGCGTCAGCTACGTCATCATCGGCACGGCCGCCGTCAAAAACCCCGGCTTCCTGCACGATGCGTGCAGCGCCTTCCCCGGCCAGATCATCGTCGGGCTCGACGCCAAGGACGGCAAGGTCGCGGTCGACGGCTGGTCGAAGCTGACCGGCCACGACGTCATCGACCTCGCCAAGAAATGCGAGGATTACGGCGTCGAATCGATCATCTACACCGACATCGGCCGCGACGGCATGTTGAGCGGCATCAACATCGAAGCCACCGTCAAGCTGGCACAAGCCTTGCGCATTCCGGTGATTGCCAGCGGCGGACTGTCGAACATCGAGGACATCCGCAAACTGTGTGCGGTGGAAAGCGAAGGCATTTTCGGCACGATCGCCGGCCGGGCCATCTACGACGGCTCGCTCGATTTCGCCGCCGCTCAGGCCGAAGCCGACAAACTCGGTGCCTAAGCCGCCGCCCCGCAACAGCAGAGACAGGAATCCATTTTGGGACTAGCCAAGCGAATCATCCCCTGCCTCGACGTCACCGCCGGACGGGTCGTCAAGGGTACCAACTTCGTTGACCTGCGCGACGCCGGCGATCCGGTCGAAATCGCCCGCCGCTATGACGCACAGGGCGCCGACGAAGTCACCTTCCTCGACATCACCGCCTCGTCAGACCAGCGCGACATCATCCTGCACATCGTCGAAGCCTGCGCCTCGCAGGTCTTCATCCCGCTCACCGTCGGTGGCGGCGTGCGTACCGTCGCTGACGTGCGCCGTCTGCTCAACGCTGGCGCCGACAAGGTCAGCATGAACACGGCCGCCGTCACCAACCCCGACCTTGTCGCCGAAGCCTCGGCCAAAGTCGGCAACCAGTGCATCGTCGTCGCCATCGACGCCAAACAGGTCGCGCCTGGCCAGTGGGAAGTCTTCACCCACGGCGGTCGCAACCGCACCGGCCTCGCCGTCGTCGACTGGGCGCGCCGGGTGCAGCAACTCGGCGCCGGTGAAATCCTGCTGACCAGCATGGACCGCGACGGCACCAAGAATGGTTTTGACCTGGCGTTGACGCGCGCCGTTTCCGACGCCGTCGATATCCCGGTAATCGCCAGCGGCGGCGTCGGCAACCTGCAACATTTGGCCGATGGCGTCTCGATCGGCGGTGCCGATGCGGTACTCGCCGCCAGCATCTTCCATTTCGGCGAATACACGGTGCGGCAAGCCAAGGAATACATGCACGAACGCGGCATCGAGGTACGCCTGTGAGCGACATGGACTACAGCCTGCCGTGGCTGGATGCACTCAAGTGGGACGAGAACGGGCTCATTCCGGCCATCGCCCAGGAAGCGACAAGCGGCCGCGTCATCATGTTCGCCTGGATGAACCGCGAATCGCTGCAGGAAACGGTCGCCACCGGCACCGCGGTGTACTGGTCGCGCTCGCGCCAGCGCCTCTGGCACAAGGGCGAAGAATCCGGCCACGTGCAAAAAGTCCGCTCGCTGCGCGCCGACTGCGACGGCGACGTGCTGCTACTGCTCGTTGACCAAATCGGCGGCATTGCCTGCCACACCGGGCGGGAAAGTTGTTTCTTCCTTGAACTTCAGGGAGATCGCTGGGTTCCAACTGACCCGACGTTGAAAGACCCAAAGGACATTTACGCGAAATGAGCGACCAAGACATTCTGCACCGCCTCGCTGAAACACTGGCAACACGCCGGCACGCCGATCCGGAAACCTCCTACACGGCCAAGCTCTTTGCCAAGGGACCGGATTCGATCCTGAAAAAGATCGGCGAGGAATGTGCCGAACTGATCATGGCCGCCAAGGATGGCAAGCGGCTGAACATCGTTTATGAATCAACCGATGTCCTCTACCACATGATGGTCTTGCTCGCTTTTTACGGCATCGGCATTGACGACGTGCTGCAGGAACTGCGCCGGCGCGAAGGCGTTTCCGGCATCGAAGAAAAGAATTCACGGACAAAGTAAGCAATGGACGCGCTCATGGACAATTGCCTGTTTTGCAAGATCGCGCGTGGCGACATTCCGTCGCGCAAAGCCTACGAAGACGAGCTCGTGCTCGCCTTTCACGACATCAACCCGGCCCGGCCAATGCACCTTCTGGTCATCCCGAAGCGTCACATCACCTCGCTGCAAACGGTCAGCCAGGACGATGAAGCTGTCTTGGGCCGGATGCTGTCGGTCGCCAACCAGCTGGCCGAAGAAAACGGCAGTCCGGACGGATTCCGTGTCATCATCAACAACGGCCGCGTTGGCGGTCAGGAAGTCCCGCACCTGCACGCGCACGTGGTGGGCGGCCCAGACCCGGTCGGACCGATGCTCAAACGCAACTAGGAGGTAAATCATGGGAAGTCTCAGCATCTGGCACTGGCTGGTTGTCCTGCTCATCGTCATGCTCGTCTTCGGCACGAAGAAACTGCGCAACATCGGCGAAGACCTGGGCGGCGCGGTCAAGGGCTTCAAGGAAGGCATGCGGGAAGGATCGAGCGAGGCCACCAAACCGACCGACCCGGCGCAACAGATCTCCGATGGACAGACCATCGAAGGCGAGGTCAAGGAAAAAACCAAGTCTTAAAAAGACACCTCAAAAGCCCCCCAAGGCGCCTGGCGCCGGCACGTGAAAACCCATCCCGGCCGGCCCTGGCCTCCCGCTTCAGGATACCTTCCGCCCCATGTTTGACATCGCATTTTCCGAGCTGATCGTTATCGGCATCGTGGCCATCGTGGTCATCGGTCCGGAGCGTCTGCCGAAAGTGGCTCGCACGGCCGGCCACCTGCTGGGGCGCCTGCAGCGCTACGTGCATGATGTCAAAACCGATATCAGCCGTGAAATGCAGCTCGATGAACTGAAAAAAATGCAGGCGCAGGTTCAGGAATCGGCTCGTCAGCTCGAGCACAGCATCAATGCCGAAGTCACTCAGGCGCAGGCGGGGCTTGAGCAATCCATCGGCGGCACAGCCTCCGCCACTTCAACGGAAACCGCGAAAAGCGACCCCGCTCTTCGCGCCAAGGAATGAATAGCGCATGGATCAAGCGCCCGAAGAATCCTTCCTGACCCATCTCATCGAACTGCGCAACCGCCTGATCCGGGCGCTGCTGGCGATCGGCCTCGTGTTCATCTGCCTGTTCCCCTGGGCACGCGATCTCTACGCGCTGCTTGCCGAACCGCTCCTGCACTCGCTACCGCAAGGCGGGCAAATGATCGCCACCGACGTCATCGGCGTTTTCATGGTGCCGATGAAAGTCGCCTTGATGGTCGCCTTTCTGATCACCCTGCCTTACGTGCTCTATCAAGCCTGGGCCTTTATCGCCCCCGGCCTTTACGCCCACGAGAAGCGCTTGGCGCTGCCGCTCCTGACCGCCAGCGTCCTGCTCTTTTTCATCGGCATGTCGTTCGCCTACTTCGTTGTTTTCCCGACCATTTTCGGCTTCATGGCGAAAGTCGCCCCCGAAGGAGTGGCCTGGATGACCGACATCGAGAAATATCTGTCGTTCGTGCTGAGCACCTTCCTGGCCTTTGGTGCAACCTTCGAAGTCCCCGTCATCGTCATCGTGCTGGTCCGGATGGGTTTTGTCGAACTGGCCACGCTCAAGGAATGGCGCTCCTACGTCATCGTCGGCGCCTTCGTCATCGCCGCCATCTTCACCCCGCCCGATGTCGTGTCGCAATTGTTGCTCGCCATTCCGCTGTGCCTGCTCTATGAACTGGGCCTGCTGCTGGCGCGCTTTGTCGGCCAGCCGAATACCGAGTCGCGGCGGGGCTAACGGGGCTCACTCAATCCCGCGCACGCCCGACCTTCAGCGTGTAGCGTTCAGATCCGGCAACAATTCTTCACCGAGGTCGCGCAAACGCATCCACTCAAAAAACGGGCCAGGGTCGGTCTTGCGGCCGGGCGCGATGGTGGAATGCCCGGCCACCGCCTCGAACGGGTAGCGCGTCCGCAACGCCCGCAACAACTCGCCCAAACGCCCGTACTGGGCGTCCTCGAACGGCAGGTCGTCGCAACCTTCCAGTTCAATCCCGATGGAAAAATCGTTGCAACGCTCACGCCCCCGCCAGGAAGAAACGCCCGCATGCCAGGCGCGCTGGTCAGCCGACACGAACTGGATCAGCTCGCCATCGCGGCGGATCAGGAAATGCGCGGAAACACGCAGCGTATGAATTCCGGCGAAATAAGGATGGGCGGCCGGATCAAGCATGTTGGTGAACAAGCGCGCGATATCGTCGCTGCCGAATTGCGAGGGCGGCAGGCTAATGGCGTGCACGACGACCAGCGACACCTTTTCGCCCGCCGGCCGTGCGTCGGAATTGGGCGACGGCACATGGCGTACGGGGCAACCCGGCGCCAGCGATTGCAGCCAGCCATCCCGCCAATCGTCGGTCGGCACGCGTTGTCCGGACACGGTCTCGATCTGGTTCATTCTGCGCCGTCCTCGATACCAAGACGTTCGATGCGATAGCGCAGCGAGCGGAAGGTGACGCCAAGCAGCCGGGCCGCCGCCGTGCGGTTGAAGCCGGTTTTAGCCAGCGCATCGAGAATCGCCTGCTTTTCGACGCGGTTGACGAGGTCATCGAGCGTTTCGCCAGCACGTCCCTCGACGCTGCCAACACCGTCGACGCCAGTGCCGGCAGCCAGTTGCAGATCGTCCGGCGTCACGATGTCGTTCGAACACAGCGCCGTGGCCCGTTCGAGAATGTTTTCCAGTTCACGGACATTGCCCGGATACGCATAGCGGCTCAGCGCCTGCATCGCCTCCGCGCTCAAGACCGGCGGACATCCGCCGCAAATGCGCTGCAAAACAGCCTCGACCAATAGCGGAATATCCTCCTGCCGTTCGCGCAAAGCCGGCATCTTCAGTTCGATCACGTTCAGGCGGTAGTACAGATCCTGCCGAAAGGTTCCGGCGTCGACGCAATCGGCCAGCTTGCGGTGCGTCGCCGACAGGATGCGCACATCGACCGGCTCCTCGGTGGCATAGCCGACCTTGCGCACCTTCTTTTCCTGAATCGCGCGCAACAGTTTGACCTGCATCGCCAGCGGCAGATCGGCCACCTCGTCGAGGAACAGGGTGCCGCCATGCGCGGCCTGGAAGAAGCCATCGCGGTCACCGTCAGCCCCGGTGAAAGCGCCCTTGCGATAGCCGAAGAACTCGCTCTCCATCAGGTTTTCGGGAATCGCACCGCAGTTAACCGGCACGAAAGGCGCCGCATGCCGGGCGCTCTGCCCATGGATCAGGCGCGCCGCCATTTCCTTGCCGCTGCCCGACTCACCAGAGATGTAGACCGGCGCCTGACTGCGCGCCAGCTTGGCGATCATATCCCGCACGGACTCAATGGCCGGTGACACGCCGATCAGCTGCGCGGACAGCCCTTGGCCTGGCGCGGCCGACACTTCTCCGCTTTTCTGGGCAGGCGGCAGGCTGATCGCCGACTTGATCAGCGTGCGCAACTGATCGAGTGCGACCGGCTTGGCCAGGTAATCAAACGCCCCGGCCTTGAGCGCGGCGACGGCATTGTCGGCGCTGCCGAAAGCGGTGATGACGGCGACCGGCGTCTCTGGATAGCGTTCGCCGATCAGGCGCACGATTTCCAGCCCCTCGCCGTCGGGCAAGCGCATGTCGGTCAGGCACAGGCTGTAGCGCTCACGCTCCAGAAACCCTTTGGCTTCGCCAACGCTACCGGCGCAATCAGCCGACAGCCCCATGCGGACAAGCGTCAGATCAACCAGCTCGCGGATGTCCGCCTCGTCATCGACCACCAGCACTCTCGGCAATTCGCCCGAGCGGCGTTCAGACCTGCTCACTGCCACGCATCACTCCTTCCTGAAATGCAGAATTCCGCCCCGGCCTGACTGTCCAGAAGTTCCAGCCGGGCATTGTTGGCCTCGCACAACTCACGGGCGATATACAGCCCGAGCCCCGTTCCCTTGCTGTGCGTCGTGAAAAACGGTTCGAACACCTGCTCGCGACTCGCCGCATCGACACCGGGACCATCGTCGGCCACATGCAGTTCGACGCGCCCGTCCTCGCCGGAGTCGCGCACCCGCAGCTGAACGCTGCCAGGCTCGCGCCGCGAATAGCGGAAGGCATTGCCAACCAGATTCCACAACACCTGATGCAGATGCGAACGGTCGAAGAACAACTCGCTCCGGCCCGAAAAATCGACCTGCACGACGCCGAGCGCCGCTCCTTCCTTGAGCGAAAACTCTTCGACGAACGAAGGCAGCATCTGTCGCAGGTTGATGCGCTCCGGGTGGACCCGGTCTCGTCGCCCGAGCTCAAGGACGTCGCCGACGATGCGTTCGACGCGTTGTGCGTTATCGAGCACGATGCGCAGCAAACGTTCGCTCACCGGCGCGCCGTCCGCCGGCAATTCCTCCTGCAACAACTCGCCCGCGTGCCGGATGGCCGACAGCGGATTGCGGATTTCGTGGGCAATGCTCGCCGTCAGCCTTCCCAGCGCCGCCAGTTTCAGTTGACGCGCCTGCTCCTGCACCCGGCCCATGTCTTCGAGAAAAACGAGCACATCGCGGCGCGAGCTCTCGGTCGGCACAAAACGTGCCCGCAAAAGCATGCCGCGCGCTGGTGCGCGCACCAGCATCGGCTCGGCGGACGGTCGCTGGCACCAGGCGGCAAAGCCCTGCGCCAACTCGGTCGAATAATCGGCCAGCAGACGCCCGGACGGGTCCCCCAGTCCGAGCAGTTGCCCGGCGCGCGGGTTGCGCTGCCGTATCCGGCCATGCCGGTCGATGACGAGCACGCCATCCTGCATTTCCTCGATGATGCGCTGGCCGACCTGCATCTGATTCTTCAGATCGCGCCCCCGCCGGCGCGCCAGTTCCTCGTTGGCGATCACCCGGCTGGCCAGCAGGCGGGCCGAAATGGCCACTGCGAAAAAACCGATCGAATACAGTCCGGCCTGCAGGAAATCGCCCACCTCGGCGTCCGCGCTTAGCGCCCGCACCGACTGCTCGGCCAGCACCGAAAGCGTCGCCACGGCCGCGTAGAAGACAACGAGCCGCCCCTGCCCAACCAGCCCGGCGCACGCCAGCGACACCAGCAACAGCGTTCCCATCCCGCTCCGCAGCCCGCCACCGGAGTGGATCAGGAGCGTAAACACCAGCACGTCGACGGCCACCAGCAAGCCAAGCTGCACGTTGAAACGATGCCGGTAGAAATGCACCGCGAGCAGGGCACCCAGCGTCGCCAACTGGTAAAACGCCGCCACGGGCAACGGTAGAAGCCCGCGCTGGGCACTGAAGATCGACAGGGAAGATGGCTCGAACAGCGCCGAGGCAAAAAGCAGCAGCGCGATGCACAAACGGTAAATCGTGAAATAGCGCAGCGACTTCCAATGCGCTTCGGAAACACGCGGCGACACGCTCACCGGCGAGACCGTCAGCGGCTCAATCACGCGTGCTCCTGGCCGCCTGATCACGATGCGCCGCCGAGCAATAACGGCGGCCATTGACGAGCAGACTTTCGCTGACCGGCACATTGACGCCGCACACCTCGCAGCGAACCATCCGCTCCGGCGGACGCGGCGCCGGATGCATGGCCCGCCCGCGCAGGCGAACCTTGCGCAGCCCCCAGACGACAAAAACGATAATAGCGAGCAGCAACAGGTATTTCATGATCGGTGATCGGCATGGCGCAGGAAGGGAGGAGGATAGCAGAAGCGCAAGGGGCCAGCGATTGCCGAGGCCTCGATGGCCGGAGATAGAATGGCGCCTTGCCGGCGCAATCGCCGCAGGAGAGGGAACGAGCACCATGAAACCGAGCGAATCCATCCATTTCATCGCCGGCCCGGCCGGCCGCATCGAGACGATCATCGAAGCCCCGGAAGCGCCGTGCGGAATCGCGCTCATCGCCCACCCGCACCCGCTCTTCGGCGGCACCCACACCAACAAGGTCGTGCACACGCTGGCCAGAACGTTCACCCGCCTCAACTACATCGCCCTGCGCCCGAACTTTCGCGGCGTGGGCGCAAGCGAAGGAACGCATGACGACGGCCGCGGCGAGACCGACGACCTGCTCGCCGTCCTCGACGAGGCGCGGCACAGCTTCGGCGAACTGCCGGTCGTGCTCGCCGGTTTCTCGTTCGGCGCCTACGTGCAAACGCGCGTCGCCGAAGCGCTCGCTGCCGCAGGCGAACCGGCGCAACGCCTCGTCCTCGTTGGCACCGCCGCTGGCTACATTGAAGGCGCGCGCAACTATGTGACACGCGCCGTCGCCAGCGACACGCTCATCATCCACGGCTCGGCCGACGAAACTGTGCCGCTCGCCAACGTCCTCGCCTGGGCGGAGCCGCTCGAACTGCCGGTCGTCGTCATTCCCGGCGCCGACCACTTTTTCCACCGTCGCCTGCACCTCCTGCGCGACATCATCCTGCGCACCTGGCACGACCACGCCGTTTAATGTGGCCGGCTTGACCCGAAGCGGGTCGGCATGGAGAATGCACGCTCCATTCGGTTTGACGTAACGGAACACGGTGCGAATCCGTGGCGGGCCCGCCGCTGTATCCGGGGACGAATGCTGCAAGGTCGCAAGACCAGCCACTGACGGGGACTACCCCGCCGGGAAGGTGCGGCGATTCGGCTGATCCGGTAGCCAGAAGACGTGTCGAACCGAAGCGGAGCTCAGGCAAGGGCTCCGGCTGAAGGCATACAGCCGTGTGCTTTCAGCCGGAGCCCTTTTGTATTTTTATTTCCCGAGGAGTGGAACATGTCGCAAACCGTTCAAACCCAAACCAATCCGGCCGCCCAATCAACGGCACCGGCCGCTGCCCCGACCATCGCCATCCGCAAGAGCTGCAACCCGGACGGCATCGGTCTCTCGCACTACGTGCTGATGGACAAGAAAGCGGCCAAGTAAATGACCGTCGCTGAACTTGACCGGGCCGCTGCGGCTGGCCCGCTGCTTCCCGTGGACATCGGCCACGAAGCCTACGCGGCGGTTACCGACCCGAACACCGCCTTCTGGGCGCTCGTCGACAAGACGCGCATCGCCGAATCGACCGCCGCCGGCTCGCCGCTAGCCGAGAGCTTCCGCGAAAAAGCCGACAGCTTCGCCCGCGAACTGCACGCCCTGCGCTTCGCGCTGACGCCGTCCGGCGTCTATCTCAACCCGACCGAGCGCTGCAACCTCAACTGCACCTACTGCTACCTGCCGGGCCAACAGCGCAGCGAGGGGCAGCACATGTCGGAAAGCAAGCTGATCGAGTCGCTCGGCAAGCTGCGCGAGTACTTCCGTTCGGTCATGCCGGAAGGCCGCCAAGAACGTAAACCCCGCGCCATCTTCCACGGCGCCGAGCCGCTGATGAACAAGCGCGCCGTCTTCGCCGCCATCGAGGAATTCGGCAACGACTTCGCCTTCGGCGTGCAGACCAACGGCACGCTGCTCGACGACGAGGCCGTCGACTTCCTGACTTCGCGCAACGTCAGCATCGGCCTCTCGCTCGACGGCCCGGTCGCCGGCATCACCGATGCCACGCGCCGGACCTGGGGCGGCAAGAGCGTGCACGACAAGGTACTCACGGCGATGGACAAGCTCAAGGGCTATGGCTCGTGGAGCGTGATCACCACGTGCACCACCGAGAACCTGCCGTACCTGACACAGATGGTCGAATTGTTCCATGCGCACGAAGTGCCGACCTGCATGCTCAACACGCTGCGCTGCACGCTGCCCGGCGCACGCACCGTCAAGCCGGCCGATGGCGACATGGCGCAAGCCTTCTTCGCCGCGCTCGACCGCTCGCACGAGTTGTACAAGCAGACCGGGCGCAAGCTGCTGGTCGCCAACTTCGCCAACATCCTGCTCGCCATCCTGGCGCCGACGGCGCGCCGGCTGATGTGCGACATCTCGCCGTGCGGCGGCGGCCGCGCCTTCTTCGCGCTGGCCGCTGACGGTAGCCTCTATCCGTGCAGCGAGTTCATCGGCCTGCCGCGCTTCAACGGCGGCAATCTGCTGGATGCCGGCGGCGTCGAGACCGCGCTCAAGTCCGACGCTTTCCGCATCGTCACCGCGCGCAACGTCGACCAGTTCGCGCCGTGCAACGACTGCACCATCCGCCACTTCTGCGGCTCGCCCTGCCCGGCCGAGGCGCACGAGATGAACGGCGGCATGGACAAGATCGGCGCCTTCTGCGAGTTCTACAAGGAACAGGTCAATTACGCCCTGCGCCTGATCGCCGACGGCAAGGCCAACGACTATCTGTGGGACGGCTGGGACGAAGGCACCGACACGACCTTCCTTATGCAGTAAAACCGGCGGCCGCAAGAAACGAAACGGGGCGGTGACCGATGGTCTCCGCCCCGTTGTCCGTTCACCCGCACGGCAAACCAGCCGTCAGCCGTCCTCCGGCACCATATCGATCGCACCGCACGGGCATTCCGCGGCACACAGACCGCAACCCTTGCAGTAGTCGTAATTGATCTCGAAACGCTGGCCCGGGCCGAGTTTGATCACGGCGTTGTCGGGACAGACGCCGTAGCAGTTGTCGCACTCGAAGCAGTTGCCGCAGGACAGACAGCGCCGCGCCTCGAACAAGGCGTTCGTTTCGTCCAGCCCGCCCTGCACTTCCTCGAAGGTCGACTGGCGGCGAATGATGTCGAGCACCGGCCGCACGGTCTGCGGCGCGTCCGAGTAGTACCAGGTATTGAGCCGCTCGAAAGTGGCCAGCGGATGTTTGGGCGGCGCCACATAGGTCGTGCCGCGCAGCCAGGCGTCGATATGGCGCGCCGCCTTCTTGCCGTGCCCGACGCCAACGGTGATGTTGCGGTCGGTCGGTACCATGTCGCCACCGGCAAAGACGCCGGGGTGGCCGGTCATCATCTGGCCATCGACCTTGACCACGCCATCGACGAATTCCAGCCCCGGCACGCCGTCGAGCAGGCCCAGATCGACGTCCTGCCCGAGCGCCAACACGACGGAATCGGCTTCGAGCGTTTCGAATTCGCCGGTCGGCTGCGGGAAGCCCGACTCATCGAGCACCATTTTCTCGACCGTGATCGACGATTCGCCGGCCTGCCGGATCGTCGACAGCCATTTGATCATCACGCCTTCCTGCAACGCCTCTTCGACCTCCAGATCGTGCGCCGGCATCTTGTCGCGGGTGCGGCGGTAAACGATGATCGGCTCAGCACCCATTCTCCGGGCGGTCCGCGCCACGTCGATCGCCGTATTACCGCCGCCATAAACCACAACGCGCCGGCCGAGCAGCGGCTTTTCCTCACCCTCCATGCTGCGCAACACGGAGACGGCATCGAGGATTCGCGCTACGGTCCCGGCCGGGATGCTCGCCCGCTTGCCGATATGCGCGCCGACCGCGAGAAAAGCCGCGTCGAACCGGCCGTCCTGCATCGTCGCCAGCAGGTTGCCGACCTTGCTGTTCAGCACCACCTCGACGCCCATGTCGATCACCCGCCTCATTTCCGCGTCGAGCACGTCGCGCGGTAGCCGATACTTGGGAATGCCGAAGCGCATCATGCCGCCGAGCAACGGCCCCGCCTCATGGACGGTGACGCGATGCCCGGAACGGCGCAGGTGGTACGCCGCCGACATGCCGGCCGGCCCGGCACCGACGATCAGCACATGCTTGCCGGTTTCCGTTTCCGGTTTGGCGAACTGCCAGCCGCGCCGGATCGCTTCGTCGCCGAGAAAACGTTCGACGGCGTTGATGCCGACCGCCTCATCGAGCCGCCCCCGGTTGCAGGCGGTTTCGCAGGAGTGATAACAAACCCGGCCCATGATCGCCGGGAAGGGATTGTCGCGGGTCAGGTGCCGCCAGGCGGCCTCGTAGTCGCCGGATTCGGCATGGTACAACCAACCCTGAATGTCCTCGCCGGCCGGGCACGCGTTGTTGCACGGCGGCAGACGGTCGACATAAACCGGCCGCTCGGTGCGCCACGACCCGGTGCGATTGGCCAGCGACGAGCCGGGATCGAGAGTGATTGCAAAAGGCTTGTCCATCGCCATACCTCCGTTACAGCGCCTCTTCGTCAAGCAGGCGGTATTTGCGGATATTCCGGTTGGCCAGCGCCTGTAGACGGGCGATCGCGGCCACGTCCGGCTTCGGGCCGAAGAGGTGGGCGAATCGCTTCTGCGGCCGCAAATATTCCTCGACCGGCAAGACGTGGCGGATTTTTGACGAACCGGTCAGCTCACCGGATTCGGCCTCGAACACCGGAAAAACGCCGGTTTCCTTGGCCAGCCGGGCGATCCGGAGGGTGTCCTTGGATGCCGCACCCCAGCCGAGTGGACACGGCACGAGAATGTGCAGGTAGCGCGCGCCGCGGAACGTCATCGCCTTCCTGACCTTGTATTCGAGGTCGCGCAGGTCGGCGACGGTCGCCGTCGCCACATACGGAATGTCATGCGCCATCGCAATCGCCGGCACGAACTTGCCCTGACCGAAGGCATGGCCCGGCGTCGGGCCGACGGCCTCGGTCGTCGCCGTCCGCGCTGCCGGCGGAGTCGCCGAGCTGCGCTGGACGCCGGTATTCATGTAGCCGCCGTTGTCGTAGCAGATGTAGAACACGTCGTCGTTGCGCTCGAACATGCCGGAAAGGCAGCCAAAGCCGATATCGGTCGTCCCGCCATCGCCGCCCTGCGCCACCACGCGCACGTCGCCGAGCAGGCCCTTCAGGCGCTTGACCTTCAGCGCGGCGGCCACGCCGGTCGCCACCGCCGGCGCGTTGCCGAACAGCGAGTGAATCCACGGAATCTGCCACGACGTTTCCGGATACGGCGTCGAGAAGACTTCGAGGCAGCCGGTGGCATTGACGACCACCATCCGGTTGCCGGTCGCCTCCATCGCCGCATCGATCGCGTAACGCGCGCCGAGCGCCTCGCCGCACCCCTGACAGGCGCGATGGCCGGAATTGAGCGAATTGCGCCGCGACGTTGCCGCCTGGACGCTCCGCTGTTCGGGCGCCAGCAGGCGGTTGCCGACCGTGAAGGTGCCGGTCTGGTAGAACTTGACGGGTTGAAAGCTCATGATTTCTTCCCTTCATTTCGTGCCATCGTGCCATGCACGTCGCGCAGGATGCTCTCGGCGGCCGGCCCCGAGCGCCGTGTCTGACGCTCGCGCGCCAGCTGTTTGGCGACGAGCGTGCGGTCGAGGTCGAGGAAAGTCAGCTGCACCAGTTCGTCGCGCACCGCCATTTCCAGCAGCCCACGCAACGACTTCTTGGTGATCGGCCGCCCGCCCAGTCCGGCAATGACCGAATAGATTTCGCCGCCGTTCTTCCCGAGCGCCATCTGCACGTCGGCGGCAAGGACGCCACCGCTGCCGAGCGCGAAGTATTTCTCCAGCACGACCAGCCGCCGCACCGATTGGAGGGCGGCGCGCACGGCGGCGGAGGGAAACGGCCGGAACGAGACGACACCGAGGACGCCGATGTTCACACCGGCATCGCGCAGCTCATCGACCGTATCCTTGAGCGTACCGAGCACCGAGCCCATGGCGATGACGACCGTTTCGGCATCGTCCAGCCGGTAGCCGCGCACCAATCCGCCCGAGTCGCGGCCAAACGCCGCCCGAAACTCGGCGGCGACCGCGGGCATCAGTTCCAGCGCCTGCCGCTGTTTCTCATGGGCGAGATAGCGCACTTCGGTGAAGGCTTCCGGCCCGACCATGGTGCCGATCGTCACCGGCTCGCCCGGATCAAGCACCTGGCGCGGCGCGTAAGGCGGCAGGAAGGCATCGACCATCTCCTGCGTCGGCAGGTCGACGCGCTCGTAAGCATGCGTCAGGATGAAGCCGTCCATGCACACCATGACCGGCAGGCTCAATTCTTCGGCGATCCGGAACGCCTGGATGTGCAGATCGGCGGCTTCCTGATTGGTCTCCGCGAAAAGCTGCAGCCAGCCGCTGTCGCGCTGCGAGACGGCATCCGAATGGTCGTTCCAGATATTGATCGGCGCGCCGATGGCGCGGTTGGCCACCGTCATCACGATCGGCAGACCGAGGCCAGACGCGTTATAGACTGCCTCGACCATGAACAGCAACCCTTGCGACGCCGTCGCCGTATAGCTTCTCGCGCCTGCCGCCGACGCACCGATGGCCACGCTCATGGCAGCGAACTCCGATTCAACGTTGATGAATTCGCACGGCGCAATCGCTCCCGCCTTCACCATCTCGCCGAGCCCCTCGACGATGTGCGTCTGCGGCGAAATCGGATAGGCGCAGATCACATCCGGGCGGCACAGGGCGACCGCTTCGGCGACGGCGCGCGAACCTTCGATCTGCTTAAGCATGGGCCACCTCCTGCCGCTCGGTCTCAATGGCGGCACGCACGAGGGCATACGCCGCCGTCGCCGCCGCCACGTTCCCCTGCGCCACCTTGCCGGAGAACTTGTCGTTGATGGCCTTGCACACCGATTCCAGCCGGATCACTCCAGACAGGGCCGCAAAACCGCCGAGCAGCGGCACGTTCGGCAACGGCCGTCCGACGTGCTTCAGCCCCAGATCGGTCGCCGCCAGCGTGCATAGGCGGCCGGCTGGCCAGTCGCGCAGGGCATCGCCCAAGCCGAGTTCGGCAAACGTGTTTCTGGTATTGATCAGGACGAAACCGCCTTTTTTCAGGCCGGCAAAGACATCCACCTGATGCAGCAGGGTCGGATCCTGGATGATCAGCGCGTCCGGCGCCATGATCGGCTCGCGCGAGCGGATTTCCCGTTCGGCCAGCCGGCAGAAGGCAACAACCGGCGCCCCGGTCCGTTCGGAACCAAAACTCGGGAAGGCCTGCGCATAGAAACCATCCTCGAAGGCGGCGATCGACAGCATTTCGGCCGCCGTCACCACGCCTTGCCCGCCCCGGCCATGAATGCGAACTTCGAACATGAGCCCTCCCTTCGACAATCCCGGCCATCGCTTGTTTGGCATCATCCCGCACGGCGGGAATCATTCTGGTGCTGTGCTGGCCTCTTTCACCATACTCAACCACGGCCGGGGATTCAAATAACGGGCAAAGAAAAGCCCGGCCACCCTTGCGGGCGCCGGGCGCTCGGAAAACTCGCAGAATCGGACGATCAGACGACTTCGAGGTGGCCGATGCCGGAATTGAGGTCGCGATCCTTCGAATCCTTTCCATGCAGCTTGATCTGCAGACGCAGATCGTTGATCGAGTCGGCGTTGCGCAACGCGTCCTCGTAGCTGATGCGTCCTGCTTCGTAGAGATCGAACAGCGCCTGGTCGAAGGTCTGCATGCCAAGTTCGCGCGAACGCTTCATTACTTCCTTGATCTCGTGCACTTCGCCCTTGAAGATGAGGTCGGAAATAAGCGGCGAATTGAGCATGATTTCCACCGCCGCCACGCGCCCCTTGCCGTCTTTCTTCGGCAACAGGCGCTGCGACACCATCGCGCGCAGGTTGAGCGACAGATCCATCAGCAACTGCTGACGACGTTCTTCTGGGAAAAAATTGATGATGCGGTCGATGGCCTGGTTGGTGCTGTTGGCGTGCAACGTGGCGAGACACAAGTGACCGGTCTCGGCGAAGGCCACGGCGTAATCCATCGTTTCCCGGTCGCGGACTTCACCCATCAGGATCACGTCGGGCGCCTGACGTAGCGTGTTCTTCAGCGCCGCTTCCCAGGAATCGGTATCGACGCCAATCTCGCGCTGGGTGACGATGCAGCCCTTGTGCTCATGCACAAACTCGATCGGATCCTCGACGGTAATGATGTGCCCCTGGCTGTTGGTATTGCGCTGATCGACGAGCGCCGCCAGAGAAGTGGTTTTCCCGGTCCCGGTACCGCCGACAAAAATAACGAGGCCGCGCTTGGTCATCGCGATGTCTTTCAACACCGTCGGCAGGCCAAGCTCGTCGAGCGTCGGGATGCTCATGTTGATCGTCCGGCAGACGACGGCCACCCGCCCTTGCTGCACGAGCGCATTGACGCGGAAACGCCCGATCCCGGACGGCGAAATGGCGAAGTTGCACTCCTTGGTCTTTTCGAACTCGGCCGCCTGCCGGTCGTTCATGATCGAGCGCGCCAGATCGGCCGTATGCGCTGCCGTCAGCACCTGGCTGGAGACCGGCGTCACCCGGCCATCGACCTTGATGGCCGGCGGGAAGTTGGCGGTGATGAAAAGGTCGGAACCGTTCTTCTGCGTCATCAGGCGCAGGAGGTCTTGCATGAATTTGAGAGCCTGATCGCGTTCCATGATTGCCTTTCTGCTTGCGGATTAGAGACCGGGGAAGGAATCCTTGTTGGCCGCCTTGGTGCGTGCTTCGGCGGCCGAGACGACGTTGCGACGCACCAGGTCGATCAGGTTCTGATCGAGCGTCTGCATGCCGAGCTGGGCACCGGTCTGGATCGCGGAATACATCTGCGCGACCTTGTTCTCGCGGATCAGGTTGCGGATCGCCGGCGTGCCGATCATGATTTCGTGCGCCGCCGTCCGGCCGGCGCCATCCTTCGTTTTCAGCAGCGTTTGCGAAATGACGGCGCGCAGCGATTCGGAGAGCATCGAGCGCACCATTTCCTTCTCGGCAGAGGGGAAAACGTCCACCACCCGGTCGATGGTTTTTGCCGCACTCGACGTATGCAGGGTACCGAACACGAGGTGGCCGGTTTCGGCCGCCGTCAGCGCCAGGCGAATCGTCTCCAGGTCGCGCATTTCGCCGACCAGAATCACGTCTGGATCCTCGCGCAGCGCCGAGCGCAAGGCGTTGGAAAATGACAGCGTATGCGGCCCGACCTCGCGCTGGTTGATCAGGCACTTTTTCGATTCATGCACGAATTCGATCGGATCCTCGACAGTCAGGATGTGTGCATGTTCGTTTTCGTTGACGTGGTTGACCATCGCCGCCAGCGTCGTCGATTTACCCGAGCCGGTCGGCCCGGTGACCAGCACGATGCCACGCGGATACTCGGCGATGTCCTTGAAAACTTTCGGGCAATTGAGCTCTTCGAGCGTCAGCACCTTCGACGGAATCGTCCGGAAAACCGCGCCGGCCCCGCGGTTCTGGATGAAGGCATTGACCCGGAAGCGCGCCAGATTCGGAATCTCGAACGAAAAGTCGCACTCCAGATGCTCTTCGTAGTGCTTGCGCTGGGCGTCATTCATGATGTCGTACACCATTGAATGCACGTCCTTGTGCTCCATCGGCGGCAGATTGATTCGACGCACGTCACCATGCACGCGGATCATCGGCGGCAGACCCGACGACAAATGCAGGTCGGACGCCTTGTTCTTGACGCTGAACGCCAGCAGTTCGGTGATATCCATGAAGCCTTCCTCAATGGGGCAATGGCGCCCGGTGGTATACTTCGCCCCTTCTGGGCAGCGACCGATTATGACAACAATTTCCGAGAACCTGCAAGCCGTCAGGACGCGTATCGAAGCGGCCGCTCTGACCCGCGGGAGACGCCCCGGCGACATTGCGCTGCTCGCCGTCAGCAAGACCTGGCCAGCGACCGCCGTGCGCGAAGCCGCCGCAGCCGGTCAAACGGCTTTCGGCGAGAACTACGTTCAGGAAGGACTCGCCAAGATCGCCGAACTGCGTTCACTCGGCCTGCAATGGCATTTCATCGGGCCGCTGCAAAGCAACAAGACACGGGATGTCGCCGAAGCGTTTGACTGGGTGCATGCGGTCGATCGCCTCAAGATCGCCGAGCGGCTCTCGGCACAACGCCCAGAAGAACGCCCCCCCCTGCAGATTTGCCTGCAGGTCAACATCAGCGGCGAAGACAGCAAGAGCGGATTGTCGCCAGACGCCGTTGCAACGCTGGCACACGAGGTCGCCCTACTGCCTCGGCTGCAACTGCGCGGCCTGATGGCGATACCGGAACCGGTCGCGGATTTTGAGCAACAACGCCAGGCGTTTCGCGCCCTGCGCGAACTCCAGGAAAACCTTATCAAGGACGGCTTGCCGCTCGATACGCTCTCGATGGGCATGTCGGACGATCTGGAAGCCGCCATTGCCGAAGGCGCCACCATCGTGCGCGTCGGCAGTGCAATTTTTGGCGAAAGAGGGAAAGCATGAGAATCACCTTTCTTGGCGGCGGCAACATGACCACCGCACTCATCGGCGGCCTGCTCAACCACGGCTCGCAACCGGCCTCGATCTCGGTCATCGAAATCAGCGCCGAAAAACGCGCGCTGCTGGAGAAGAATTACGGCATCAACGTCTTCGACGGCGCTGACGCTGCCGCACTCGCGTGCGACGCGATCGTGCTGGCCGTCAAGCCGCAACAGATGCGCGAAGCCTGTCAGTCGCTGCAACGCCACTTGCGCGACCAACTCGTCATCAGCATCGCCGCCGGTCTGCGCCTGACCGACTTGTCGCGCTGGCTGGGCGGCCACGAGAAACTGGTGCGCACCATGCCGAACACGCCGTCGCTCATCAGCGCCGGCATGACCGGCCTGTTTGCCCCTCCTTCCGTATCGGAAGCCGAGCGGCTGGGGGCGGAACGCATCATGCAGGCGGTCGGACGGACGGTCTGGGTGAATGAGGAGGCCCAGATCAATGCCGTGACGGCCATTTCCGGCAGCGGCCCGGCCTACGTTTTCCTGTTCATCGAGGCCTTGCAGGAAGCCGCCGCCGAACTCGGCCTGAGCCCGAAGCAAGCGCGACAGCTTTCCATCGAAACCTTCCTCGGCGCGGCAAAACTGGCCGCCCAATCGGACGAACCGGCCAGCGTCCTGCGCGAGCGCGTGACGTCGAAGGGCGGCACCACCGAAGCGGCACTGTCGAAAATGGCCGAAGCCGGCGTCAAGGAAGGCATCGTTGCCGGCGCACTGGCCGCCTGCGCGCGCGGCGCCGAACTCGGCGAACTGTTGGGCAAGGACTGAACATGGGCCTGTTGCTGCTGCAGGCCGGCCTGCTGATCCTCAAGTCAGTCGCCGGCTTCCTGTCGATTTTGTTGCTGCTGCGCTTCTACATGCAGGCGTTTCGGGTGTCTTTCAGCAATCAGGTCGGCACCTTCGTCCTGCAATTGACGAGTTGGCTGGTGGTCCCGCTGCGCAAGGTGATTCCCGCTGTCTTCGGATTCGACTCAGCCAGCCTGGTCGCCACTTATCTCCTGCAGGTCATCGTGCTGACCGCCGAAATTTCGCTGCATGCCGGACTGAGCGTTCTTTCACCGGAAAACACCGCCTTGCTGATTCTTTTGCGCAGCCTGGTGGCGTTGCTGCGCTTGAGCGTCTACCTGCTGATTGGCTTGCTGATCCTGCAAGCCGTTCTCTCGTGGGTCAATCCGCACGCCCCGATCGGACGCCCGATCAGCCAGATCACGCAGCCCTTCCTGCGACCGATCCAGCGCGTTCTGCCGCCCATCGCCAATATCGACCTGTCGCCGCTGATCGCCATCCTGATTGCCCAGATTCTGCTGATCTTCCTGCAGTAAAAAAGCAACGACCGGCCCGAGCGGGCCGGGCCGGTCTTCCGTCTTCGTCAAGCCGCGTCAAAGACCACTCGACCGCCGACCAGCGTCGTCCGCACGCGGCCGGTCATCTCGTAGCCCATGAACGGCGTGTTCTTGCACTGGCTGCGCAACGCCGTCGGCACGACGCGCCACGGCTCGGCCGGGTCGAAGACACACACATCAGCTGGACGACCGACAGCCAGCTCACCGGCCTCAATGCCGAGAATCACCGCCGGATCGCAGCTGATCCGGGCCAACGCCGTTGCCAGCGGCACGTCCTCTTCCTCCGCCCATTTCAACGTCAGCGGCAGCAACAACTCAAGGCCGATCGCGCCAGGCTTCGCCTCGCCGAACGGCAGTTGCTTGCCGTCCTCATCGACCGGTGTGTGATCCGAGCAGATCGCCGCAACGCCCTCGGCCGCCGCCTTGCGCAGGGCATCACGATCGCGCCCCGAACGCAGCGGCGGGTCGAAACAGGCATGGGTATCAAAGTAGCCGATGTCATTGTCGGTCAGATGCAGGTGATTGATCGACACGTCGCACGTCACCTTGATGCCGCGCTGCTGCGCCTCGCGCACCAGTTCGATGCCGGCGGCCGACGAGAGACGCGACAGATGCAGACGCACGCCGGTTTCCTGCGCCAGCTGCAGGGCCGTGGAAATGGCCACGGTTTCGGCACACACGGGAATACCCGACAAGCCAAGGCGCGAGGCGACCTCGCCGTCGTGCGCGACGCCATCGCGCGCCAGATAGTGATCCTGCGGATTGAGGCGAATCGGGTAATCGAACGTCGCCGCATACTGCATGGCGCGCAACAGCACCTGCGTATCGAACACCGGCTGCTTGGCCTGCGAGAAGGCAATGCAGCCGGCCCGCGACAAGTGGTTCATCTCCGACAGTTTTTCGCCGGCCAGTTGCATGGTCAGCGCGCCGACCGGGTAAACCCGGGCCAGGCCGAGCGATTCGGCACGACGGACAAGGCGCTCGACGAGGCCCGGCTCATCGAGCGGCGGCTTGGTGTCAGGCGGACAGGAAAGCGCGGTGACGCCCCCGGCCACCGCCGCCGACAGTTCGGTTTCCAGGCCTGGCAGGCGCGAGGAGTCGATCAGGCCAGGGCAAACGACGAGGCCGCTGGCGTCGATGGTCTGCTCAGCCGTGAATCCGGCCGGCGCCTCCCCGATACCGGCGACACGACCGGCGGAAATAAATACGTCGGCCAGCGCATCGAAGCCGCTCTTCGGGTCGATCACGCGCCCGTTCTTGATCTGGATGTTTTGCTCGTGCATGACTCAGTTCCCCGCCAAAATGCTCATGACCGCCATACGGACGGCAATGCCGAAGGTGACCTGCGACAGGATGACTGCCTGCGGGCCGTCGGCCACTTCGGAGTGGATTTCTACGCCGCGGTTCATCGGCCCCGGGTGCATCACGATCGCATCCGGCTTGGCCAGCGCCAGCACCTCCGGCGTCAGCCCGTAGCACTTGAAGTACTCGCCGGCCGAGGGCAACAGGGCGCCGTTCATGCGCTCGTTCTGCAAACGCAGCATGATCACAACGTCACAGCCTTTAAGCCCCTCGCGCATATCGTGAAAAACGCGCACGCCCATGCGCTCGATCGCCGTCGGCAACAGCGTTTGCGGGCCGATGGCGCGAATTTCGGCCGCTCCCAGCGTACCCAGCGCCTGAATGTCGGAGCGGGCGACGCGCGAATGCAGGATGTCGCCGACGACCGCCACGGTCAGGTTCGAGAAATCCTTCTTGAAGTGCCGGATCGTGTACATGTCGAGCAGACCCTGCGTCGGGTGCGCGTGGCGCCCGTCGCCGGCATTGACGACGTGCACGTCGTCGCGTCCGGTGCGATGCAGATGCTCGGCGATCAGGTACGGCGCGCCGGACGAAGCGTGACGCACGACAAACATGTCGGCATGCATCGAGACGAGGTTATCGACCGTATCGAGCAATGTTTCGCCCTTGGAGGTCGATGAACGTTGCACGTCGAGGTTGATGACGTCGGCCGACAGACGCTTGGCGGCGATCTCGAACGTCGTGCGCGTGCGCGTCGAATTCTCGAAGAACACGTTGAACACGCTCTTGCCGCGCAGCAGCGGCACCTTCTTCACGTCGCGGTCGGAGACCTCGAGAAAACTCGAGGCCGTGTCGAGGATGTGGGTCAGCACCTCACGCGGCAGCCCGTCAATCGACAGCAGGTGATTGAGTTCGCCGTTGGCGTTGAGTTGGGGATTACGCATGGTTTGCACGCCTCCATTGCAGCTGTCCGCTGGCGGACGTTTCGAGAACAAGCTCTTCCTTCTTGTCCAGGTCGACCTGCCACGGGCAGAATTCGGCACTAATCGGCAATTCCCGCCCGCCACGATCGGCGAGCACGGCCAGTTTCACACTCGCCGGACGGCCGTAGTCGAACAATTCGTTGATCGCCGCGCGCGTCGTGCGACCGGTATAGAGCACGTCATCGACGAGAATCAGGGGGCGGCCATCGACGTCGAACGGAATCGATGTCGGTCTGATCTGCGGGTGCAACCCCTTTTCGCCGAAATCGTCGCGATAAAAGGAAACATCGATCATCCCGATTTCTTCGGGAAGGCCGAGCAACTGGCAAAGGCGGCGAGCGATCCAGACGCCACCGCTGTGAATGCCGACGAGCCTGGTTTCCGGCAGCAAATGCGGGCGTATCAATTCGGCCAGCGCGGCACACTGGGCCTCGGCATCGGGAAGGGTATTAAGTGACATGATGGTCGCGATCCGTTCTGTCTTAAGAAAAACGTTCAAAAAAACCTTGCAGGATGATCTGGGCGGCAAGCGCGTCAAGATGCTCCTTGGCGCTTTTGGCGGTATGCCCGGTTTCGCGCAGACGCTCTTCCGCTTCCGCCGAGCTCAGGCGTTCGTCGGCATATTCGACGGGCAGGCCGAAGCGGCCGCGCAACTGGTTGGCAAAACGCGTGCAGCGGGCGGTCATTTCATGCGGTGTTCCGTCAAGCGCCACCGGCCGACCAACGACGAGGCAGACCGGCTTCCATTCGTCGATCAAGGCACCGATTCTGGAGAAGCGTTCGGCGTTGGCTTCGCTGCGGATCGTCGTCAGCGCGTGCGCCTGGCAAAGCGCCCATTCGCCGACCGCGACGCCGATGCGTTTGACGCCAAAATCAAAGGCGAGGACGGTTCCCTGCCGCACGGGATCCATTTCAGGCATGCCCGGCCATACCGGCGAGATTGGCAAAGTCGACACCCAGCAACTCCATGGCCGACGGCAGCCTTTCGGCATAAGGCAGATCGAAAATGATCCGCGGGTCGGCCGGCGCCGTCAGCCAGGCGTTTTGGCTGATTTCCTGTTCGAGTTGCCCGGCGCCCCAGCCGGAATAACCGAGGGTCAGCACAATTTCGTTGGGGCCACCGTGGCTGGCAACGGCCTGGAGCACATCGCGCGATGTCGTCAGCCCGATTTCATCAGTGACGGCAAGCGTTGATTGCCACTCGCCGATCGGACGATGCAGGACAAAGCCGCGATCCGTTTGCACTGGTCCGCCGAAAAACACCGGCCGGCTGGCCAGTTCGGTGCGCTCCAGGTGCACATCGATTTTCTCGAACAGGGCCGCAAAGTTCATTTCGATTGGACGGTTGATGATAACGCCAAGCGCCCCCTGCTCATTATGCTCGGCCACATAGACCAGGGATTTTGCGAAATAGGGATCGCTCATTGCCGGCATGGCAATGAGAAAATGGTCGGTCAGGTTGATACTGGGCATGGTGAGTGTATTTTAATCGCGACCGCAATCGATACAAAGGAAAAACCGTGCTTTCTTCCGTTCTCGTCTGGTTCCGGAGAGACCTTCGGGATGATGACAACACCGCCCTCGACGAAGCGCTGCGCCGCGCGCAACGCGTCCATTGCATGTTCATTTTCGACCGGGAGATTCTCGATGCCTTGCCAGACCCGGCCGACCGGCGCGTCGAATTCATCCGCGAATCGCTGGTTGAGCTCGATTCGTCCCTGCGTGCACGCGGCGGCAGCCTGATCGTTTTGCATGATTTCGCCGCTGACGCCATTCCCCGCCTGGCCTGCGAACTTGGCGTTGCCGCCGTGTTTACCAATCGCGACTATGAACCTGCGGCAAAGAAACGTGACGCCGCCGTTGAAGAACGGCTGCGCTCATCCGGGATCGCCTTCGAGGCCTTCAAGGACCAGGCGGTTTTCGATGGGCTCGAAATCCTGACGCAGTCCGGCCGGCCGCATACCATCTTCACTCCGTACAAGAAAGCCTGGCTGAAACGCCTCGCCGAAGAAGAACTTCCCGCTCGAACCATCGCTGGCTCGGGCCGGCTTGCCGGCGCTCCGCAAGCGACCGGCATTCCGACGCTTGCGACAATAGGCTTTACCGCGACCAACCTCGCCGAACTCGGCATTACCCCCGGCATGTCCGGCGCCACGCAGCTCGTCGAAGACTTCCGCTCGCGCATTCATCGCTACCATCAGCAACGGGATTTCCCCGGCATCAAGGGCGTTTCCTATCTCTCTGCCCATCTCCGTTTCGGCACCATTTCGATTCGCCGGCTCATCTCCCTTGCGCTCGAAGTTGGGGCGCTGCGCGGGGAGGAAGGCCCGGCCACGTGGCTTTCCGAACTGATCTGGCGCGACTTCTATTTCATGATTCTCGACCACTTTCCGCACGTCACGGAGCATGCGTTCAAACCCGAATTCGACGCACTTGCATGGGAATGCGGTACGCCGGCCGATGCCCTGTTTGCGGCCTGGTGCAACGGCGAAACGGGTTATCCATTGGTCGACGCGGCCATGAAACAGCTCAACCGGACGGGCTACATGCACAACCGGCTGCGCATGGTGACCGCCTCGTTTTTGACGAAGGATCTCGGTATCGACTGGCGACGCGGGGAAGCCTGCTTCGCTGCGCATCTGACCGATTTCGACCTGTCGGCCAACAACGGCGGCTGGCAATGGGCGGCCTCGACGGGATGCGATGCCCAGCCCTACTTCAGGATTTTCAACCCGGTGACGCAGTCACAGCGCTTCGACCCGCAGGGACGTTTCATCCGACGCTATCTGCCGGAACTCGCGCATGTCCCGGACAAATTCATCCACGCGCCTTGGCTGATGAGTAGCGCCGAGCAAGCAGCCTGCGGCGTCTGTATCGGGCGCGACTTCCCCGAGCCCATCGTCGCGCATGACGAGGCCCGCAAGCGGGCCTTGCAACGCTACTCGACCGTCAAGCGTTTACCAGCGCAGGAGTCGCCTCGCGGCTGACATAACCGGCGACGAGCTTGAGCAACTCTTCTTCCTGATACGGCTTGCCGAGATAGTGATTGACGCCGAGTTCGAAGGCGTAGGAGCGGTGTTTGTCTGCGGTGCGCGACGTGATCATGATGATCGGGATGTCCTTCAACCGCTCGTCGGCACGCACGTTGCGCGTCAGGTCGAATCCGTCCATGCGCGGCATCTCGATATCGACCAGCATGACGTCGGGCACCGTATCGAGCAAGCACTCCAGGGCCTCGACGCCATCCTTCGCGGTGATGACCTGATACCCCTCCCGCGCCAGCAGACGGCCAGTGACTTTGCGCACGGTCAGCGAATCGTCGACGACCATCACGGTCGGTAGCGAAGAGACCTCTGCCGATTCCATTTCGGCCACGGATTCTTGCGACGCTGGCTGGGCTACAGAAACGGCTGCCTCGACCGGTTGCGGCCGGCTGCTGAGCGCCACGGGATTGAGGATCAGCACGACCTCGCCGTTCCCGAGCACAGTGGCACCGTCAATGCCGACGACACGCGCCAGCTGCGGGCCGATGTTCTTGACGACGACTTCCTCGTTGCCGAGCAATTCGTCGACGAGCACCGAAATCCGACGCACACCGCTGCGCAGGAGGAGCGTCCAGTACTGGCGGCGCGGCTCCGGTTGCGCGTGTTTGTCACCGAGCAGGTGCGGCAGATAACTAAACGGATAATGGTGCCCGAGCCACTCGGCCGACCCGGCCTCGCGAATACGGCTGAGCGCCGTTTCCTTGAGGTCGAGCACCTGTTCGATCATCGTCGAAGGAATCGCATAGCAGCGCCCACCCGCCTGTACGAGCAGGGCTTTCGTCACGGCCAGCGTTAGCGGGATATAAAGATTGAATGTCGCTCCCGTACCGGCAACCGAGTCGATCTCGATCCGTCCGCCGAGCCGGGCAATTTCGGTCTTGACGACATCCATGCCGATGCCGCGCCCGGCAATCTGCGAGATTTCGGCGGCCGTCGAGAAACCGGGCGCGAAGATCAATTCCGCCAGACGCTCCGGCGTTGCCGTTTCATCGGGCGAAAGCAATCCAACCTCAAGCGCATGCGCCCGGATTCGCTCGAAATCCAGGCCGCCACCATCGTCCGCCAACGCCAGAAGGATTTCATTGCCCTCCTGTTTGAGCGTCAACGTAATGTCGCCGATCTCCGGCTTGCCACGCAAAAGCCGCGCCTCACGATCCTCAAGTCCGTGCGCTACGGCATTGCGCAACATGTGCTCCAGCGGCGCAACGATCGTGTCCAGCACGCTACGGTCGAGCTCCACGTTGCCGCCGGCAATTTCCAGGTTGGCGCGCTTGCCCAACTCTTTGGAGGCCTGCCTGACCACCCGGTACAGCCGGTCGGCCAGACTGGCAAACGGCAGCATGCGCACACCCATGAGTCCTTGTTGCAACTCACGGTTCAAACGAGCCTGCGCAACGATCGCGGCATTGGCGTCATCGAGGTTCTTGAGCAGCCCCTGCTGGACGGTCGCCACGTCGTTGACCGACTCGGCCATCATCCGGGTCAATTCCTGGAAGCGGGTAAACCGGTCGAACTCCAGCGGATCAAAGCCGGCATGCAACTCTTCGGTCTGCGCGGTGCGCGACTGCATCTGCGTTTCGGCCTGAATCTCGATTTCCCGCAACTGACGGCGCAGGCGAATGACGTTTTCCGTCAAATCGAGCAGCGAGTCTTTCAGGCTCCGCATCTCGCCTTCAATACGGGAACGGGCAATCGCCAACTCACCGGCGTCATTGACCAATCGGTCGATGAGGTCGGCGCGGACACGCAGGGTGGCATGTTGTGCAGATGCATCGCTTTCCGGTTCCGCAGCAGCGAATCTTGAGCGGTCGGCGCGCCGCTCGACGAGCACCGGCGCGGTCGCCGGCAACGACTGCGCGGCCCCCCCCCCGACAGCAGTGACGGCCGGCTCGACGGGAACCGGGGAGGCACCTTCGGAAGTGACCGTGATCCCCGCCGCTGCCACGGACTCCGCGCCAACGCTTTCGCCACGCTGCAAGCGGTCGATGATGTGCAGCACGGCATCAAAGGCATTCTCAATCGCTTCGAGAACGTCCTCCGAGACATACCCGTCACGCGCGGCCTGTTCAACGCGCGTTTCCATGGCATGCGTAATCTCACCCAGATTCATGGCCCCGGCCATCCGCGCACTGCCTTTGAGCGTGTGCAGCAAACGCGCCAGGGTTCGTACCGCCTCGCTGCTATCCGGGGCGTTACGCAACACGCCGAGTTGGGTGGAAATTCCGTGCTCGAGATCGCGCGCCTCTTCAAGAAAGATCGGCAGCAACTGTTCATCGATTTCATCGAGCATCGTCGGCAAGGATGCGATGAACGTTTCGGCCTTCGCCCCGCCGCTATCGGACTCGTCCGCGGCCGGGAGTTCTTCGTCAGCCCCCCCGGCGGGCTCAGTCTCACGTACCTCCGCTTCGGCGAGCGCAAGTTGTTCAGGTGACTGGGCCGGCACTTTCCCGCTCACCGGATAAACTGCTTCCAACGACTCGATAACGCCAAAAGGCGCTTCCACATCTCGTTGCGCCGGCACGGCAGACAGCATCAGGTCGAGTTCGCCGATCGCCTGGCGAATGACGCCCAAGGCCTCAAGACTGCTTTTTTGTTCGGAATGATCGCGCCGCAGGAGGGCATGCTCAAGCGCCAATCCCAAACGGTTGATCGACGAAAGGCCGACGGTGCCGGAAATTCCGGCCAGCGTATGCGCCGCCCGGTACATATCATGCGGCGTCGCGAGGCTCTCGTCGGACTCGAGAACGCGAAGCTCGCGACGCAACGTTTCCAGATGCCCGGCGGCCTCTTCCGAAAATATCTCGTACAAAACCGGCGAAATGGTTATCCGCTGCTGAGGCTTGTAGACGTCATCAAGCACGGGAGCAGGTGACTTGTTCGTATCCTTGACGGCACTCGACTCGTCGGTCGCAACCTCTTCACCCATGGCGGGCAAAGACGAAACATCGGCCATCTGGCCACCCGCTGCCGCCAGATCCAGTTCAGCAATCTCAGAACCGGTCTCCGGCAAGGCAGATTCCGGCGCGAAATCGGCCGGAGGCATCTTGGCCGTCTCCGGTCGCTGCTCGGCGGATTCCGGCGCCGGTTCGCGACCGATACCACCGCTACGCAGGGCTTCGGTCAAAGCCACCAGCCGCGACGGATCGGGAGCGCTCCCGGCGTGGCCATCGAGAAATTCCACCCAGTCGGCAAACAGCTGATGCGCGACGCCGAGCATGTCGAGCAAGGGCGCCTCGACCGCCTGCTCCTGTCGCAACCACTGGTTAAGCGTCTGCTCGACCGCCCATGCCACTTCGCCGACATCCTTCAGACCGACCATCCGGCCGCTGCCTTTGAGCGTGTGGAAAGAACGACGGATCGTCGTGAGCACTTCGGCGTCGTGCGGCCGCGTTCCGAGGACGCGCAGATTCTCGTCGATCGTGGCCAGAACTTCCTTCGCCTCCTCAAGGAAGATTTCCAGAAGTTCGGCGTCGATATCCTCGGAACTCGATTGCGCAATCTTGATCGTCTCGGCCGACGGCGCGGGCGCCTCATCCGCGACAGGCTTCAGTGTTTCCATCGCCTGATCGATCTGGTCCAACGCCTGTTCGCCGGAATCCAGTACCGACAGGATGGCCTTGGCCTGCTCGCCGAGCGCTGCATCCGCCACGAGATCGGCCCCGCTCTTGAGCGCCCGCACGGTGTGCTTCAATTCTTCCCGCAACGCCGCGTCATCCTGCTGATCCTTCAACGCGCCCAGCAAGGCATGAGCTTCGACTTTCTGACGCGCGACCTCCTGCTCGACGGTCATCGCGGTTTCATCGTCCGATTCTTCGGGCCCGACGGCGGGGGGCGTCTGCATTTGGCGGACAAAACTCTCGTAATCGACAGCCCCGTACTGCATCGAGTCGATAAAGAAGCCAAGCATCGACAACTGGTTTGCCACGCGCTCGAAATCGGCCTCCGCCGGCACATACTCGGCCTCCGCGAAGCGTTTGATCTCCGCCTGGCTCTCCCGCAGCACGGCCACCGCGCCATCGTGGCGCATCATCGAGAGCGCGCCGACAACCTGGTTGAGCAGCGCATTCAGCCCATCGAGCTCCGTGCGTTTTTCCGGATCGCGGAAGAAATTGTCGAGCACCTGTTCGATCTGGGCGAGATTGCTCTGCATTTCTTTCGCCACTTGACCGAGCAAGAGCTTTTCCTGCGCCTGCCGGGACATTTCGTCGAGCAGCGCAATCTCCGCCCCCGGCGCTGGCGGATTGCCCGCCATGCACGCATGTATTCGGGCAACCGTCACATCGACCTGATGCGCAAAATCAGCGCCAAGCCGTTGATAATTTTCCCGCGCATTCTGTGCCAGAAGAATGGCCGTCGCCACCTCCATGCTCAACGCGTCGGAATGGCGCGCAATGTCCGCTTCAAGCCAGTTGGCAACGGCAACGATCGCCTGTGCCAAACGTCGGAAATCCGTTTGTCCGAGCTGATCCACGGTCGCGGCCAACAGATCGACTTCCGCCTTGAATGAATGCAGCGCCTGCAACGTGCCTGCACAAAACTTCCCCCACGTCTCCTCGGAGGACGAAATCAGTTCGCCCAATTTCCGCAGCAACGGTTCGTCGGACGACGGGGCAGAAGACTCCTCGACAGGAATCAAAGCCTGCAGACCGAAGGTATTTCTGACGCATTCAACGTCGTCGTTATGGCTATCGGCAATCGCAACGAGATACAAGGCGTCCCGCGTCATTCGCTCCGCGACATTCACGGTGCCTTCGATCAAACGCCGGATCTGCAAATCGATACGGGAGCACAATTGCCGGGCATCCACTTCATCCGCCAAGGCGCCTTCGGCCAAAGCAGCGAGGAATGCCGCCGCGACGAACCAGAATGTGCGCAACGGCGCGGTTTCCTGCAATTCTTCAATCGCTCGCACGGCCTCGTGCATCTCGCCGACACCGCTGCGATCGCCTGACGACCGCAGCCACGAGAGCAAGCCGCGCTGGAAACGGGCGCGCTCTTGGCGCAGCACGCGTTGCCGCTCTTCGGGAGGCATCGCGCTCACCACCGGCTTACGGGGGAGGCGCACCGACAGATCCGGGAAGAACAGATCGCCAACAGACGCACGCTCCAGACCGCGCACCTTCTGAACTTCGAGATACAGCGCGGAAAGCCGCAACGGCTGATTGGGCTGCCCGGCGACCAGGCCGTCAAGATAAAGCCCGATTGCCGTCAGACAACGCCGGACCAAGGCAACGACAGGCTCGCTGGCGGCGACCTTGTCGAGTTCGAGCTCTTCCAGCAGCGACTCGACGGCAACCGCAAATTCCGTAACGCCGTCGAGACCGACGATCCGCAGCGCCCCCACCACCTGGTGCAGATGGGTGCGACAGAAACGGAGTTGTGCCGTGTCGTTGCCGCCGCCCAAACTGGCGGCATACTGCTGAAGCGATTGATCCGCTCGCGCCAGGGCTTGGCCAATTTCCCCTTTGATCCAGGTCAGCGGACCCACATCGAATTCCGTCGCGGCATTCATCTAAGGCAATATCTCCGAATACTTGGTCTGGCGAGAATCAGGCTACCTTGAAGCCAGCCACCGACCCCTTCAGCTCGGTCGCCAGACTGGCAAGTTCTCCAACGGCCGTCGCCGTCTTCTGCGTACCCGCCGTTGTCTGCTCCGTAACATGAAGGATGTCCTGCATCAGGCTGGCCACGCTCGTCGCCGAATCGGCCTGCTGGCGCGTGGCACTGGAAATGCTCTCGATCAGCTCGGCGAGGTTCTGTGAAACCATCCCGATCTCGGCCAGCGCCTGGCCCGCCGCATCGGAGAGCTTCGCCCCCTCGACCACACCCCGTGTTGACTCTTCCATCGCCGACACGGCGCCCTGGGTATCCGTCTGAATGGTCTTCACGATCGCCGCAATCTGCTTCGTCGCCTCGCCGGAACGTTCGGCGAGACGCTGCACTTCTTCCGCAACGACCGAGAAGCCACGCCCGGCATCGCCAGCAGAGGCGGCTTGAATGGCGGCATTGAGCGCCAGCACGTTCGTCTGTTCGGTAATGTCGGAAATCAGCTCCACGATTTCACCGATTTCCTGCGACGACTCGCCGAGGCGCTTGATCCGCTTCGAGGTTTCCTGAATCTGTTCGCGAATCCCGTCCATACCCTTGATCGAATCCTGCACGGCTTGAGCACCTTTTCCTGCCGCCTGCAGCGACTGACGGGCAACCTGGGCCGACTGGTCGGCCTCATCCGAAACCTTGGTCATCGAACTGGCCATCGACAGGACCGAATGACCCGCCTCCTGAATCTCTTCTGACTGCCGCTTGGCGGCCAGCAGGAGTTCCGCCGACGTTTGCTGCGCAATTTCCGTTGCCGAAGTCACCCGGCTCGCCGCATCGTTGATCCGGCCGACCAGAACCCGCAGCTCTTCGACGGTGTAGTTGATCGAGTCGGCGATGGCGCCGGTAATATCTTCGGAAACAGTCGCCAAAACGGTCAGGTCACCGTCGGCAAGGTCGCCAAGCTCGTTCATGAGGCGCAGAATGGCGTCCTGATTCTGCCGGTTGATCGCCTCACTCTCCTGCCGGCTTTTCTCGGCCAGCTCGGCCTGGCGACGGGTGTCGTCAAGATAGATTTTCGCCATCAGCGCGAGAACGGCGAGCGCCGCCGCGACAAGTACGATCAGCGAAATGACATAGGCCGCCTGCTCGGCGACGTTGCGCTGGTAAGCCCCCGCCAGAACGTCGGCGGCCTCCAGCAACGCTTCGTTTTCCACGAAAATCCGCGCCCCGGCCTGCTTGGCGAAGACCAGCTCCTGCATGCTGCCCAATATCTCGGCAACCGCGCTCTGGTATCCCTTGTAGGCCTCATCAAGCTCTACCAGAATCGGTTTGGATTCGGCATCGCTCCCCTTGAGAAAGGATTCGAGCAGCTCGGAAAACAGCTTCGTGTCCCGCCCCAGCTGGAAAGCAACTTCAGGACTGATCGAGTCGGCAAGCCGCAACATGCCGGCGTTTTTCGCGATCCGCTGGGTCAACATCACCAACTGGTTCGCTGCGGCAACTTCACGCACGCTGGAATTGCCCTGCATCTTTTGCGCCGCCAGCGCTTCGGCGAGTTCAAGCAACTGATCGCTGTTCTCGCTGATCGCAAAGGCGCGGACACCGAACAGGACCAGCGTCTTTTCCAGCGAAAGCAACTGATTGGCGTTCTTTTCCGTCGAAGCCCAAGCCTTGGTCAGCACTTGCAACTGGGGCGCCGCGCCATCCGGTGAGGGGGGAACGTTCACCCCGAAGAGCTCGCCGCCGTTCGTCAATTTTCCGAGGTTGGACGCAAATTTGTCGCGCGAATCACGCAATTGCCGAAAAGCGAACGGGTCACCCTGCATCGCCAGGTTGGACGCCTTGGCCAACCGCTGGGAAAGCATTCGCATTTCGCCTGCCGTTGCCACGTAGGCCGTGTTGAATGTCGATTCACGGTTGTCCCGATAGACCAACGCACCGATGATCAGCATCAGCAACAGCAGGCCGCCGCCAAGGATCTGCAGTTTCTTCGTGATCGGGTAGCGGCGCAACACGCCAAGTTCGAAAAGCGGTTTTTTCTTTTCCAGCCCGCCCCAGTTGTCATCGACGACAGTTGGAGCGGGAACATCCTGTTTCTGTACATCTTTACTACGAGACAAAAACTTCGGAAATCTTAGGTTCAGGGCCATACAACTTCTCCGATTACGCCGTTGCTTGGGCAAGGATCGTCAAGTGCAGTTGATAAAGAAAACAGAGCTGATTACGCCGCAATGTCCATGAATTTTTCGTCCGCCAGCAGATCCCGGACACTGAGCATTTTCCAGAGACGCCCATCTTTGTCCCGGTACACCCGGCTGGCCCAGACCGGCGCCTCCGGATCGGCGACGACCGCCGACAGGTCATCCACGTTCCGCAGACCAAGCATCCGATTAACCATCAGAGCGGCATTATTCCCGAAACGCGCCCCGATCAGCAGCAGGCGGGAAGTGGGGTTTTGGGGGGTTGGCTCCTTCCCCTGAAACGCCGAAAAATCGACAACCGAGTAAAGGTTGCCGCGAATATTCGTCACCCCGAGAAACCAGGATCGCGTCAGCGGAACGCTGAACAGCGTCGTCAAGGGAACCACTTCTCCCGAATCGGAAAGATTCAGCAACCAGAAATCAGCGCCAGACTGGATGCCCAGCAAACCAGAGGAAGAGCGATCGCCGGCACCCGCCAGTTTCGCGGCCAGGTGTGCCTGAAACTCGCGCAAGCTCGATTTATTGGAGGCCATACGGTTATGTTGAGCGGCAGAAATCAGAGCGCGGCAATTTTCGCCAGCAGCTCGTCGCCATTGACTGGCTTGATGATGTAATCCAGCGCGCCTTGCCGCAAGCCCCAAATCTTGTCGGTTTCCTGGCCTTTCGTCGTGCAGACGATGACCGGGATGTGCTTGGTGGCTTCATCGCGCGTCAGCGTACGTGTCGCCTGGTAACCGTTGAGGCCCGGCATGACGACGTCCATCAGGACAAGGTCCGGCAATTCGGCTTTGGCCTTGCCGATACCTTCTTCGCCATTCTCGGCGGTAATGACTTGATAGCCGTTTTGCGTCAACAACTGGACCAGAACATGACGTTCGGTTGGCGAATCGTCGACAACAAGGATCTTCTTGACTGGCATGCATGCACTCCCAATGTTTTGAAAAACCCGCGCCAAGCATCAGGCCTGCGGCAACGCGTGGGTTGCCACGGTCTGCAACAGACTATCTTTGGTAAAGGGTTTGGTTAGATATTGATCCGACCCGACCATGCGCCCCCTGGCTCGATCAAACAGGCCATCCTTGGAAGACAGCATGATCAGCGGCGTATTTCGGAATCGTGGATTTTTCTTGATTAATGCACAGGTCTGATACCCGTCCAGCCGGGGCATCATGATGTCGCAAAAAATTATGTCCGGCTGGTGATCAGCAATCTTCGCCAATGCGTCAAAACCATCTTCTGCCAGGACAACCTGACACCCGGCCTGCACGAGAAAAATCTCGGCGCTGCGCCGGATCGTATTACTGTCATCGATGACCATCACCTTGATGCCGTTCAGATTTGTTGCTTCGGCCAATTTTCACCTCCGGAATGCCCTTTTTCAGGGGGTCTTCTTGTTTGGTGCTTTCGGGCATTATGCAACAATTATGGCCTGTGGTCAGCTCCAAACGAGGAATTGCCACATCAGGGAAAACTTTGGTTTTCGGGTAAAATCAGCCGGACGAAATTCGCTTTAACGCTGGCCGAAAGCGGCCGCTCCACCTCCTTGCCGGACGGTCCAACATGTCCGGTCACTGCATCGATCTCGCCTCATGAACATCCTCCCAAGCGCAACCTGCCGCCCTGCCGTCCTCGCATTCGCCGCCAGCGACCCCACCGGCGGCGCTGGCATCCAGGCCGACATCATGACTCTTTCGGCGCTCGGCTGCCACGCGCTTTCCACCATCACCGCGCTGACCACTCAGGACACGATCGGTGTCAGCGGCGTCCGCCCCGTTCCACCCGACTGGGTCGAAAATCAGGCCCGTACGGTACTGGCAGACATACCGGTGAGCGCATTCAAGATCGGACTCATCGGCAGTGCCGACAACGTCGCCGCGATAGCCCGCATCCTCGCCGATTATCCCGCCGTCCCCGTGGTGCTCGACCCCGTGCTCGCCTCCGGCCGCGGCGATGCGCTGGCCAACGTGGAACTGATCGCCGCCCTCCGCGAACAACTCTTGCCGCTGACCACCATCCTTACGCCAAACTCGCTGGAAGCACGTCGCCTGGCCGCATCGGCGGAAAGCACGAGCACAAGCAAGGCAACGCTTGCCGCATGCGCCGACCGCCTGACCGGCCTTGGCGCCCGCTATATCCTGTTAACCGGCACCCACGAAGAGACGGCCGACGTCGTCAACACGCTTTACGACCAAAGCGGCCCGGTGCACCAAAACCGTTGCCAGCGACTCGCGGGCAGCTACCACGGTTCCGGATGCACCATCGCCTCGGCCATTGCCGCCGGCCTGGCCCATGGAAAAAACGTCATTGAGGCCGTTGCGGCCGCCGAAGATTACACATGGCAAACGCTGGCGAATGCCTTCCACCCGGGGCGGGGCCAGTACATTCCCGACCGCTTTTTCCGCCAACGTTTGCGTTAAAAACACCTTGAACACATGAACCAACACAACCTACGCGGTCTCTACGCCATCACCCCCGACACACTGGATGACGAGCACCTGCTGATCCGTGCCGAAGCCGCATTGCGCGGCGGTGCAAGAATCCTGCAGTTCCGCGACAAGCACCGTCCCGTCGGTGACCGGCCGGGAATCGCACGCGCCCTGCAAACGCTCTGCCGCCGCTTCGACACCCTCTTCATCATCAACGACGATCTGCCCCTCGCCCTCGCGCTCGGCGCCGACGGCGTCCACCTTGGCAGCGACGATGGCGACCTGATAGCCGCACGGCAGGCGTTGGGCCCGGAACGAATCCTCGGCGCTTCGTGCTATGCGAACTTCGAGCTGGCTCGCCAAGCCGTTGCCGCCGGGGCGGACTATGTCGCTTTCGGCGCCGTTTTCGGCTCACCGACAAAACCACACGCGCCACGCGCACCGCTTGCCTTGTTCGAACGTGGCCAGCGCGAGCTTTCCGTACCGTCCTGCGCCATCGGCGGCATCACGCTCGAAAACGCTCCCGCCGTTATCGCCGCCGGCGCCGACATGCTCGCCGTCATCACCGATCTGTTCGATGCACCGGACATTGAGGCGCGCGCCGGCGCCTATCAATCGCTTTTTGAAGGAGAACCGGCTTGACCAACCGCAGCCAGCAACTTTTCGAACGCGCCCAGCGCCACATTCCGGGCGGCGTCAATTCGCCGGTCCGCGCCTTCCGCTCGGTCGGCGGCTCGCCCTGCTTTTTCGCCAGCGGCAACGGGGCGCGCGTTACCGACGTCGACGGCAACTCCTACGTCGATTACGTCGGCTCATGGGGGCCGCTGATTCTTGGCCACGCCCATCCGGCGGTCGTAGCCGCCGTACAGGAAGCCGCGGCCAAAGGGCTGTCGTTCGGCGCGCCAACCGAAATGGAGGTCGAAATAGCCGACCTGCTGTGCGACCTCCTGCCGTCGCTCGACATGGTGCGCCTCGTCAGCTCCGGCACCGAGGCGACGATGAGTGCCATCCGGCTGGCACGCGGCTTCACCGGCCGCGATCTGCTGATCAAATTCGAAGGCTGCTATCACGGCCACAGCGACAGCCTGCTCGTCAAGGCCGGCTCCGGCATGCTGACCTTCGGCAACCCGAGTTCGGGCGGCGTTCCGGCCGATCTCGCGCAACACACGCTGGTTCTCGACTACAACAATAGCGCACAACTCGAACAGGCCTTCGCCGAGCATGGCTCGCGGATCGCTGCCGTCATCGTCGAGCCGGTCGTCGGCAACATGAATCTCGTCGCCCCCGCCGCGGGCTTCCTGCAGACCATGCGCACTCTGTGCACCCGGCACGGCAGCGTGCTGATATTCGACGAGGTGATGACCGGATTTCGCGTCGGGCTGGGCTGTGCGCAGGGGCTTTACGGCATCACGCCGGACCTGACGACGCTCGGCAAGGTCATCGGCGGCGGCATGCCGGTCGGCGCCTTCGGTGGCCGGCGGGAAATCATGGAAAAAATCGCGCCGCTCGGCCCCGTTTATCAGGCGGGTACGCTGTCCGGCAACCCGGTCGCCGTCGCCGCCGGACTGGCGACGCTCAAACTGATCCAGGCACCCGACTTTTACGCGCAACTAGAGCAAAAGACCAAGTCGCTCTGCGACGGGCTGGCCAGCGCGGCTGAGAAATCGGGCGTCGCGTTTTCAGCCCAATCCATCGGCGGCATGTTCGGGCTGTACTTCCGCCGGCAGTGCCCGCAGAACTTCGCGGAAGTCATGGAGTGCGACACGGCGGCGTTCAATCGTTTCTTCCACGCCATGCTCGACGCCGGCCATTATTTCGCGCCGTCGGCCTTCGAGGCGGGGTTCGTGTCGGCGGCACACAACAAGGCCGACATCGCCACCACCGTCAGCGCCGCGGAAGAGATTTTCAGAACCTGGTAAGCGAAATCCGAAGGCTGGCAGCGACCGGAAACTTAGCGCAGCCAGCCCTTCTTTTGGAAGAACCAGAACGGCACGGCCACCGAAACCAGCATCAGTCCGAGCGAGAACGGATAGCCGTAGTCCCAGTGAATTTCCGGGAACCAGCCCTGAAAGTTCATCCCATAGACGCTGGCAATCAGCGTCGGCGGCAGCATGGCGACCGAGGCCACCGAGAAGATCTTGATGATTTTGTTCTGGTTGATGTTGATGAAACCGACCGTCGCATCCATCAGGAAGTTGATCTTCCCGAACAGGAACGAGGTATGGCCGTCGAGCGACTCGATGTCGCGCAGAATCTGCCGCGCATCCTCCAACTGATCGCTGTTGAGAAACTTGCCGCGCACGAGGAATGAAACAGCGCGGCGCGTGTCATGCACGTTACGCCGGATACGCCCGTTCAAATCTTCTTCGCGGGCGATGTCGGCCAGAATCTTCGCCGCCTCGGTGTCGGTCACCACATTGCCCAGCACGTGCTTGCTTACATCCTCCAGCGCGGCGTAGACATCCTCGAGCGCATCGGCGGAGTACTCGGCGTCGGCGGCGTAGAGGTCCAGCAACACGTCCTTGCCGTCCGTCACATAGCCCGGTTGCGTGCGCGCGCGCAGACGCTGCAGGCGGAAGATCGGCAACTCCTCGGTTCGTACCGAAAACAGGATGTCGCGGTGCAGAATCAGCGCCACCGCCACGTTGCGCGACTCCTCCTTGGTATCGAGCAGGAAGTCCGAGTGCAGGTGAATCTCGCCGTTGTCCTCGATGTAGAAACGCGCACTGGCCTCAAGGTCGGTCAGATTGCTCGGGTTCGGTAACTGGACGTCGAAGAAGCGGCCGACCCAAGCGCGAATCTCTGGCGTCGGCGCCACCAGATCGACCCAGATCGGTTTCAGGCACTTGAGGTCGGACGGCGTATTGACGGCGATCTGGCTCAGGCGTCCGTTGCGCAGTTCGAACGCCGTGATGGTTGTCTTTTCGTTGCGATAGTGACTGTCGCCGATCAGATCCTGACGCACCTCGTCGGAGAGGATTTCGAGGATGGATTCCCCGCGCTCCTCGCGCACCTCGTACCAGACGAGCAAGCGGTCCTCCGGCTCCAGTGCCTCGATGATACTGGCAATCTCCGCGAGGGGGACCCGTTCGAGCAAGGTGCGCAATTCGGCCAGATGCTGCTTGTGCAACACACCTTCGACGAGATCGTGACGCGGCATGTCCTGACGATGCACGAGATCCTCGACCAGCTGGTGCTTGGCGAGCAACTCCTTCACGTTTTCGAGGTTACTGGGGGTATTTTTTTCTTCATTCATCGGGTGCGCCTCCCCTGTGCTGCGGTGCGTCGAACAGGCGCGGATTCTAGCACGCAGGCTCGATTCGCCTGTACGAAAACTGTCGTCTGCCGTCTGCCGAGAGGCTCCCGGAATAAATTCATGGAATCCGGGCAGACGGCATCCGCGCCAGCACAACCGCCGTTTTCCGCACCAGCCCCGGCGCATTGCGGTGACGGTCATAAAAACGCGGACTCGGCACCATCGCAGCCAGCCGAGCGGCCTGCTCGGGCGACAACTGCGCGGCGCCAATCCCGTAATGATGCCGCGCCGCCGCCTCGGCGCCAAAGACGCCATTCCCCCACTCGATCGCGTTCAGATACACCTCGAAAATGCGCCGCTTGCTCCACGTGGCTTCGATCATCAACGTGATCACGGCCTCCTGCGCCTTGCGCCACGGCGTTTTCGCCGGCGACAGGAAGAGATTCTTGGCGAGTTGCTGGGAAATGGTCGAACCACCGGCGACGACTTTCCCGCGCCGCTGATTCTTTTCAATGGCTCTCTGGATGCCGTCCCAGTCAAAGCCTTCGTGATGCACGAAGGTGCCATCCTCGGAGACGATCAGCGCCCGCTTCAGATGAACCGACACCCGACCGTAGTCCACCCACTGCTTTCTCAACCTGGCTTTCGGATCCTTCGCCTGCAGTTCGGCCAGACGAATTTCCATGAAGCGCGTCATGCCCGGATTAACCCATGTCCAGAGCAACACCCAGCCGAACAGCCAGAGCTGGTAGAGGACAATCAGCCCAAGCAGGGCGAGAACGCAGCGCTTGGCCCAGCGAAAAAGCCACACCATGAATCACGGAGCCCGGGTAGTCTCAAGGGCATTACTGGCGGTGAAATTCCATTTACGCGTGATCGCGATCACATCGACGTCACGACGGACATCCGGCGAGAAGGCCGCATAGGGCGCGGCCATGCGCACGATTCGCTTAGCCGCATCATCGAGCACTTTGTGCCCGGAAGACCTGTCGATCTCCACACTCTCCACGCTGCCGTCGCTCTTGATGCGCACCGTCAGCGTCAGACTGCCGGAGAGCTTACCGCGCGCGGCCTCCGGATAATTGAGCGTGCCAACGCGTTCGACTTTCTGCCGCCACTCTTCCATGTAGCGGGCAAAACGGTATTCTTCGGTCCGCGTGCCGAGGTTCTTCACCCGCGGCCGCTTGTTGTACTCCTCCGTCTGGCGGGCGATCTCCCCTTCCAGGCGCGCCATTTCCAGCGCGCTGCTCATCAGGTCACGACCACTCGGCGCGGGGGTCGGATCGGGCTTGGCCTCGCCGTCGCGACGCGGTCCGATCAAGCGTTTTCCTTGCGCTTGCTCGAGCAAATGCTGCTGCCGCGCTTCAAGTTGCTGGACGCGCTTTTGCGCCTGCTCAAGCTCGCTGCCGCTCTGTTGCTTCGCCGATGGCGGCAAGGGGGTTTTTGCACGCCGCTCCTGATCGGTCGTGCCGCCACCGTCGAGGTTGGCCTGCGCCAGCGCCTGCGCTTTCGTCGGCTTGCGCGCCGACTTGCTGTTGACCAGGATGATGTCGAGCGCCTGATCGCGGAAGGCGCGCGACGCGTCGGGATACTGGAAGTGCAGCGACAGCAGCACGCCATGCAACACCACCGACACGCCAACGGCCAGATGCATCGCCGGCTGTTCCGACAGCCAGCGCAAGAACGCCGTCACCGGCGCCGCCAATGTCCGCCCCCCCCCGCCCACTTAGCCAACCTCCATCGTATCCTCTTCAGCCAACTCCGCATCACTGGCCGGCGCCTCCGGTTCGGCCAGCGTTTCGAGATAACGGCTGCCGAGCTCAAGCGTCAGGAAATCCGTGCTTTCCAGGCTCAAGCGGACACGCTGCCCCGGCTTCAGCTCCGGTATCGAGGGGACACGCTGCAACAGCGGCAGGTGATCGAACTTGACGAGATTCTCGCGGCGAATCGTGGCATCGATCGTCTGCAAGCCCTCCTGCCCCAGCCAGCGCAGACACCAGTAGCGTTCCATGTGGCGCTGGAAGGTGGCATAAGCGCCGTAAGTCAGTTCGAAGTCGCGCATGGCGGCGAACAGCAGATCGGATTTCGGCTTGAACGGTGCCGCCTCGCCACGCAGGCAGGCGATGAGCTGCCATTGGTTGATCAGGTCGACGTAGCGCCGCAACGGCGAAGACGACCACGCGTACTGCGCGACGCCGAGCCCTTCATGCGGCAGCGGCGAGGTCGTCATGCGCACCTTGCCGCCGACCTGGGCGCGATAGACGGCGGGAATCCCCTTCTCGGCCAGCAGGCCGCCCCAGGTGCTGTTGGCCACGATCATCAACTCGGAGACGAGCTTGTCGAGCGGGCTGCCGCGCTTGCGTTCGCTGATCTCGACGCGGCACTGCTCCGGGTCGGCCAGATCGCCGTCGATCGCGAAGTTGTAGTCGTTGACGCCCTGCATCGCCGACGGTTTGCCGCGCCGGCCTTCGCAGGCGTTGGCCAGTTGCCAGAGCGTCTTCAGCTCGTCGCGGAAAGGGAACTCCGGAAGAACATCGGCCAGCGTCTGCTCGTTGAAGACGGGCTCGATGTCGTGGTGGCGCAGATTCGCCGCGATCGGCACGATCTCGACGCGCGATTCGTGCGCGGTGATCTCGAATTCGGGCGTCACCGTCAGGTAGAGCGAAACGGCGGGGCAATCGCGCCCTTCCGCCAAGGTGAAATTGGCCACTGCCGCATCCGGCAGCATCGTGATCTTGTTGCCCGGCATATACACCGTCGACAAGCGCGCCCGGGCGATCTCGTCGAATTCCGACCCCGGCGCGATGCCGAGGCCCGGCGCCGCGATGTGGATGCCGACGCGCCAGCCGATGCCGGGCAAGGCTTGCAGCGAAAAGGCATCATCGATTTCGGTCGTCGCCGCATCGTCGATGGAAAACGCCCGCACGTCGGCGCGCGGCAAGCCGCTTGGCGCCTCGGGCAGTGCGACGTCGGGAAAGGCGACGCCGCGCGGGAACTGTTCGCGCAGGAAGCGTTGCAGGTGGTAATCGTACGGCGAAGGGATGGCGCCGCATTTTTCCAGCAGATGCGCCGCCGACAGGCCGGTTTCGGCACACGCCGCCTCCAGTGCCTTCGTTTCCGGACGATTGCGGTCCGGCGCGTAAAGCAGCTGGTCGAGCAGCGGCTTGAACTCGGACGGCATCGCAAACGTCTTGAGCTCGCCGACCATGCGCTCGATGGCTAGCGCTTGCTGACGCTTCTTTTCAAGACCGGCCAGAGCGGCTGCGAGAATGTCGGGAGGCGCCTTGCGGAAGCGCCCTTTGCCTTTGCGATGAAAATAGACGGGCGCTGCTTGCAGGGCCAGCAGGAGCGCAGTCGCTTCGACCGCTGACGCTTTTTGTCCGGCGCCTCCGAAATAGTCGTCGGCAAGATCAGAAAAAAGAAATTCGTCATCGCCCGCACACTCCCAGAGAAATTCGGCCTCGATCCCGTTCGCCAGCGTCTCGGCCTGACTCAACAGCTCGCCCGGCGACGGCTCCTTGAAACGCAGGAGAACCGTCGACGACTTGATCTTGGTACGTTTGCCGGACGCCATTTCGACCTGCAACGACGCGTCGTTGTCAGCCATGACGTTGGCCGTTTTGAAAGCACCCTCTTCTTCGAAAAGCACATGCATCTAAAAATCACATCCCACAAAATTCGAGCACTTGCGGCACGTACTCGGGAAAACTGAGAAAAAGGTGTTCGCCACCCTGGACGACGATCTGACGCGAGCCGGCATAGCGCGCCACGGCATCGCGATAGTCGACAATCTGATCGCCGGTTTCGAGCAGGACAAGGTAGCGCTCCGGCGTAATCGTCGCCACATCGAGACGCTTGAGCTGCTCGATGTGTTCATACGTAAACTCGAAATTTTCGCGCGTGTGCAGGTTGATCTGCGTCCCGACCCAATTGGTCAGCAACGACGGCGCCTTGACCGCCGGATTGATCAGCACGGCCTTGAGATTGTATTTCTCGGCCAGATAGGTCGCGTAGTAGCCGCCCAGCGAACTGCCGACGAGCGCCACATCGCCCTTGAGACGCTTGATGATGATCTCGGCGTGGGCAATCGCCTCAAACGGCACATAGGAAAGCGCCGGACAAAAATAGTGCCCGTCCCGCCCACGCGCCCGCAGGGTTTCAGCCAGCAGGATCGACTTCCACGAAGCGGGCGAAGAGCGGAACCCGTGCAGGTAAAGAATATTGGCGCTCATCCATGACTCCAGGCCACCAGATCGAGTTGCCAGGTCGCCAGGACGATAAAGCCGAAGGCCAGGCGATACCAGGCAAACAGACTGAAATCGTGCGAGCTGACATAGCGCAGCAGCCAGCGCACACAGAGAAAAGCCGAAACGAACGAAGCCACGAAACCGACCACCCACAGACCGAGATCATCGGCATTGAGCAGCGCGCGCTCCTTGTACAGGCTGTAGATCGTCGCTGCAAACAGCGTCGGAATCGCGAGAAAAAAGGAAAACTCGGTCGCCGCACGGCGAGAGAGGCCGAAGAACAAGCCGCCGATGATCGTCGCCCCGGAGCGTGACGTCCCCGGGATCAGCGCCAGAGCTTGCGCAAACCCAAGCTTGAGCGCGTCGAGCGGCGACATTTCATCGACCGAATTGAGCCGTACCGTATGCTCGCGCCGCTCCGCCCACAGGATCAGGAAGGCGCCAACGATGAACGCCAGCGCCACCGGCACCGGCTTGAACAAATAGGCCTCGATCACTTTCTTGAACAACAACCCGAGAATCGCCAGCGGCATGAAGGCAATCGCCAGATTCAGGGCGAAGCGGTTGGCGCTGCGCTCTCGCCCCAGCCCGCACAGAACACTGACGACGCGCTGCCGGTATTCCCAGACAACCGCCATGATGGCGCCGGACTGGATGACGATGGTGAACAACTTGCCGCGGTCATCGTTGAAGTCGAGCAGATCGCCGGCCAGGATCAGGTGACCGGTCGAAGAAATCGGCAGAAACTCGGTCAGACCTTCGACGACGCCGAGTAGCAGCGCCTTGAGCAGAAGCAAGGTATCCACGACAACCATCTGAAAAGAAAAGGCGGACATTCTAACAGCCGATCAGGGGCTGACCTGCGCGAAGTTCTGGCCGGTCGCCGCCAGCACACCGCGCCAGGCCGGACTGGTCAGCTCCAGCCGCTTCACATGCTGCGCCAGCAACTCGACCGGCACATGCGTAAACAGCCCGTGCTGCTGGCCGATGACGAGACCGGTCTTGCCGGCCATCGCCGCGTGCACCGCGTTGCGTGCGTAAAAGTCACACAGGATGGCATCCTCGGCATTGGCCGGCACGCTGCGGATCATGTAGCTCGGATCGAAGTAGCGCAGCGTGATCGGAATTTGCTCTGCCTTGAAGTAGCCCTCGATGCGCTCGCGCAGGAACAGGCCGATATCCTTCAGCTTGAGATTGCCCGACGCGTCGTATTCCGGCGCACAGCCGTCCATCAGATGCTGCCCGGCGCCTTCCGCAACCAGCACGACCGCGTGCGCCCGCCGCTGCACGCGCGCCTTGAGCGCGGCAAGAAAACCGTTTTCCCCGTCGAGCGCGAACGGCACCTCGGGCACCAGCGTGAAGTTCACGTCCTGACTGGCAATCGTCGCTCCAGCGGCGATGAACCCGGCGTTCCGCCCCATGATCTTGACCAGCGAAATGCCGTTGTGGACGCTGTGCGCCTCGGTATGCGCGCAATCGATCGCCCGCGCCGCTTCTTCGACCGCCGTCAGATAGCCGAATGTCCGCGAGACGAAGGGCACGTCGTTATCGATGGTTTTCGGAATGCCGACAACGGCCAGCGCATGGCCGCGCGCCCGGGCTTCCTGCATCAGCGCCGCGCCGCCGCGCTGAGTGCCGTCGCCGCCGACGACGAACAGGATATCGACCCGGCGCCGGATCAGGTTATCGACGGCCGCCCCGATGTCGACCGGCCCGCGCGACGTATTGAGCGCCGTGCCGCCTTCCTTGTGGATATCCTCGACGAACTCGGGGGTCAAGCTGACCGGTTCGCCGCCAAGCACGGGATCGAGCCCGCGGTAGCCGTTCATGAAGCCGAGAATCTCGCGCACACCGTAGCCGTGGTGAAGCTCAAGCACCAGCGAGCGCAAGACGTTGTTCAGCCCGGGACACAAACCGCCACAGGTGACGACACCGGCACGCGTCTTGGGAGGATCGAAAAACAGCCGTGCGCGCGGACCGGCAAGCTCGAACGCCAGTGCATCTTCGGATGGGGCGTCCGGATCGACGATGACCCAGTACGGCACGCGCGCCTTGTCGCTGACGTAAAAATCGCGCGGAGAGGAAAAAAGCGGTTCGCCAAGACAGGAAACTTCCATGCGCCGACCCTCGAATGCCAACAGCCTAGAAAGGACAAGAAAGGAGTATCCCCGACCAGCCAGACGGGGTCAAACAGCGACTCGCAGAATAACCCGCTTGAACGGTAGAATGCCCGCCCATGAAAAAGCCAACACATGCCGCACGCGCGGCCCTGACTCTGACGCTGCTCGCCCTGAGCCTGAACACGCAGGCGGACTGGGTCGAAATCGAGCGCTTCGACGACAACACCATCGTTTACGCCGATGCCACAACCGTCACCCGCGAAGCCGACACGGCGCAACTGCTGCACCTCGTCCGCTGGGGCGCACCGCAATCCGACCCGGGCATCCCGACCTACCTGTCGACGGTTGTCCGCACCGCCTACGACTGCACCGACAAGCTGGAAAAATATCTCGCTTCCACAGCCTACACCGGCGCCATGGGCGACGGCGCAAAGGTCATCGTGGACGATGAAGAGGCACGAATCTGGTACACGATTTCCGCAGCATCAATGGAGGAGAAGCTCTGGAAACTCGCCTGCGGAGTGAATTAATAGGGCAGTCAACAAAAAAAGCGAACCACCAAGACACAAAGACACCAAGAGAGCACCAAGCTAACACCCTGTTTTCTTGGCGAATCTTTGTGCTCTTGGTGCCTTGGTGGTGAAGCATTTATCCACACTCTTAACACAACTGACTATCAGGCTGCTTCAGCGCCTGACAACGAACCTGATTCCATCATCAACTCCGTTGTCATCACGACTTACGCCATCAGCCGATCTTGAACGTCAACGACTCCGCGCCGGAGTTCAGCGCCACGCTGATCGGCATCTGCTGCGCGGCGGCGCCCCACAACTGGCGCGGCCCCGGCGACGAAAACAGGTCGTCCGCCGACCACGCCTCGCGCCGCGCCATGAAGAACTGCATGGCCGGCGAATCCATCTTGACGAGAGCCTTCTCGATCACGAACTCGTCCTGCCCGTGACGGCGTTCGATATTGAGCAGGCCGGTCAGCGGGATGGCGAGCGGTTGCCCGCCAGCGTCGAGCTTGTTGACCGCCGCCATGTAGCCGGTACGGCCATCGAGGATCAACGCCCCCGCCGTCAGGCCGAGGTTGTAGGTGTAAGCGGCGTCGAACAGCGTCGGCGCGCCGCAACGGCCTTCGTAGCCGAAGAAATGGCAGTGCGCACCGAACGGCACCTTCGCGTCGAGCTGGCCGACGCGCACCTTGACCATGTCGGCCAGCATGCGCTCGGTCGGAATCAGCGACACCTGCAGGTTGCCGTGCGAATCGCGGTCGGCGAGCAGCATCTTGACCACGTGATCAGGCAGCGAGGCGAACAGCGCCGCATTGGCCGCCGTCAGGCGCGCCGCGACAAAGCCGATGCGCTCGTCGGCCGACGAGGCCGCGAAGGCGTCCGCATGGTGCGCCAACACGTCGTTCAGCTCGGCGATGAGGGCATTCATTTCGGGGATGAATTCGATCAGCCCTTCCGGAACGAGCACGACACCGTGCGTCACGCCCTTGGCGGCGCGCTCGATGACGCTGCGCGCGATCTGATCGACGATCGACGCCAGCGATTGTTTCTTCTCGGCCACTTCCTCGGAAATCAGCGTCACCGCCGGCCGCGTCTGCAGCGCGGCTTCGAGCGTCACGTGCGAGGCGGAACGCCCCATCAGCTTGATGAAGTGCCAGTATTTCAGCGACGAACGGGTGTCCTGAAGGATGTTGCCGATCATCTCGGCGTAGATTTTGGTCGCCGTGTCGAAACCGAACGAGATCGGCAACAGATCACCGACCTGCAGATCGCCGTCGATGGTTTTCGGCACGCCGATCACCTGCACGCCCGAGCCGTCGGCCTTGACGCCGGAGAACAGGTATTCGGCCAGCACCGCCGCATTGGTGTTCGAATCGTCACCGCCGACGATCACGATGGCGTCGAGGTTGTGCTTGATGCACGTTTCCTTGACCTGCTGGAACTGCTCCGGCGTCTTGATCTTGGTACGGTCGGTGCCGAGGAAGTCAAAACCGCCGGTATTGGCGATGCCATCGACGTCGGCCCCGGTAATCTCAAACAGGTTGCCCTTGATCAGCCCCTTGGGGCCGGGCTTGACGCCGAACAGCGTGTTGCCCTGGCCGAGGATGCGTTTCAGGCCGCACACCACATTGTGCCCACCAGCCGCCGGCCCGCCCGAGAACAGCACCGCCACGCGCTTGCCCTGCGACACGTTCGGATTGGCACCGGCCGCCGCCAGCACGGCATTACCGGAGGCTTGCACCGACTTCGGGAAACTTTTCGCCACGCTGTCGCTGTCCTTGGTGCGCAACACGCGCTCGCCCGGCGCGAATGAAATCGCCCGTAACGTCGCGCCATCACCGAAGGCGGGGCAGACGGGGAGCGGCAACTGGCGCACGGCCTCCTCGAAGATCGAGTGGCGCGATTCCATTTTCTGCAACAGTCCGGTCAATGTGCTCATGGCTCTGTTTCCTGTTTGTCCTGTTTGAATTGAGGGGGATCGGCATCTTCACCCGCATGCCGGAATCAAAGGCGCGATTTTACCCCAGTGCCGCCCGCCGTTCCGCGACTTCACCAGAGACGGAGACTTCCCGCTTGTTCGCCGCCAGCGAGCCGGGCGGTTTATGATCATGCATCGCACAACGTGCTCTCGGGGGCAGGCAAATGAAGATACTGGTGACCGGCGCGGCGGGGTTCATTGGCATGCACGTCGCCCGCCTGCTGCTCGAACGCGGCGACGAGGTCGTTGGCCTCGACAACCTGAATGACTATTACGACCCGGCGCTCAAGCAGGCGCGGCTCGATTGCCTCGCCCCGTTCGCCAACTTCCGCTTTGTGCGCCAGGATATCGCCGACGCCACCGCCCTTGGCGAACTCTTTGCCCGAGAGAGCTTCCAGCGCGTCGTGCATCTGGCCGCCCAGGCCGGCGTCCGTTACTCGCTGACCCATCCGCAGGCCTACATCCAGAGCAATCTGGTCGGCTTCGCCAACGTGCTTGAAAGTTGCTGCCGGCACGCCGTCGAACACCTCGTCTATGCCAGCAGTTCGAGCGTCTATGGCGCCAACACCCGGATGCCGTTCTCGGTGCACGACGAGGTCAATCACCCGGTCAGCCTGTATGCCGCAACCAAGAAATCGAACGAGCTGATGGCCCACAGCTACAGCCACCTGTACGGCTTGCCCACGACCGGCCTGCGCTACTTCACAGTGTATGGCCCCTGGGGACGTCCCGACATGTCGCCCTGGCTGTTTACCAGCGCCATCCTCGACGGGCGCCCGATCGACGTGTTCAACCACGGCAAGATGCAGCGCGATTTCACCTACATCGACGACATCGCTACCGGCACGGTGCGCGTCGTCGACCGGATCGCGGCGCCGAATCCGGCGTTCGACAGCGACACCCCCGATCCCGGCAGCAGCCGCGCACCCTATCGCGTCTACAACATCGGCAACCATCAGCCGGTGGAATTGCTGACCTTCATCCAGACAATCGAAAACGCGCTCGGCAGGGTCGCCCTGAAGAATTTCCTGCCGATGCAAGCGGGCGACGTCCTGGCCACCTGTGCCGACATCGACGATCTGCGCCGCGACACCGGCTTTACGCCGACGACGACATTGGTCGACGGCATTGCCCGCTGGGCGGATTGGTTCCGGCAATATTCCGCCAAGCAAAAAACTTCCTGATCCTTTGCCATTTCCGCGCGCTGTGTAAAATCGGAGGCCCTCGCACCTCATCCGCCCATGCCCGACCAAACGCAAAACACCATCGAAGTCGCACCGCCCGCCAAAGAACGCCAGCATCACGCAGCGCAACGCGGCACCTGGCGCAAGGCGCTGGCCCTCGCCGCCATCGGAGCGGCGCTGGTGGTCGCATTGCGCCTCACCCCACTGGCCGATCTCGTGCACGACCGAGAGGCTCTGGTCACCTTGTTCCAGACGAGCGACCGGTGGGCCGGCGTTTATTTCATCGCGTTCAGCACCTTGCTGATCATGATCGGCACGCCGCGCCTCGTCTTTTTCGGCTTCGGCGGTTTCGCCTTCGGTTTTTGGGCAGGCTTGTTCTGGTCGCTGTGCGGCAGCCTGCTCGGATCGTTCATCACTTTCCGGGTAGCCCGCTGGGGAGGACGGGAATGGCTGCGCACGCGTTTTGGCCACTATCGGCTATTCACGCGGATCGTCGAGGCGCAACCGGGCATCGTTTCCGTGGCGCTCATCCGCGTGCTCCCGGTCAGCAACATCATCCTCAATATCGGCATGGCCTTGAGCCGGGTCGGCAATGGCAATTTTCTAGCCGGTTCGCTGATCGGTTTCCTGCCGCAGGGCATTCTCGGCGCACTGATCGGCAGCGGCCTTGCCGAAGAATCGGCCTGGACCGGGCTTGCTCCGCTCGGCCTCGTGGCACTGGTGCTGCTCACCCGCCTGCCGCGCCTGGCCGAATTGGCGCTCAATCGCGCCAAGCCGCACGACAGGCCGCGAGAAATTCCTTGACGAGGCAAGCGCCAATCCAGCGGCGCACCGTGCAATAATCGCCGGCTTCGCCATTGCCGGTTCAAATAACCATGAGCGAGCGTCAACAGCAAAGCCCCCTGCTGGACATCCATCTGCTGCAGCTTTTCGAATTGCTGTACACCACGCAAAGCGTTTCCCGCGCCGCCGAACAACTCGGAATGGCGCAGCCGACCGTCAGCATCTGGCTGGGGAAATTGCGGCGCAAATTCAATGATCCGCTGTTCGTCAGAACCGCGTCGGGCATGCAGCCGACGCGGGGCGCCGAGGAAATGATCGTCACCGTGCGCGCCACGCTCGATTCCCTCCGCCACCTGTCCAACTGGGAGTCGCGTTTCGATCCGACCACCAGCGAGCGACGTTTCCGTATCTGCATGACTGATGCCAGCCGCGCCACCTTGCTGCCGCGCCTGCTGGCGCACATCCGTTCAGAAGCGCCGCGCATCCGTCTTGGCACCGAACGCATCGACGGCCACACGACGCGCCTGCTGGAAAGCGGCGAGGCCGATCTCGCGCTGGGGCTCGTCCCCGACGTCGGCCCGACCCTCTACCAGCAAAGCCTGTTCACTCAGGACTGGGTCTGCCTGGCCAACCGGCAGCACCCGCGGATCGACAACGAATTATCGCTGGCCGCCTACCAGCAGGAGGAGCACATCAGTATCATCGCCGGAACGGGCTATCGTTTGCTCGACGGCGCGCTCGAACGGCTCAACATCCGGCGCCGGGTTCAGCTCGAACTTCCCGGTTTCCTCGGCGTCGGCTCGATTGTGTCGACTACCGACCTGATCGTCACCCTGCCGCGCCAGATCGGGGAGACGATGGCCAGGGCCGCCGGCCTCAAGGTACTGGCCTGCCCCTTCCCGATCCCGACCTTCACCGTAAAGCAACACTGGCACCCACGCTTCCACCACGACGCCGGCAACCGCTGGCTGCGCGGCGTCTGTTCGGCGCTGTTCCTGAACAGCTGACCGGGCGCCAAAACAGCAATTACCGCGCCCGGCTGTCGAGCCAGACACCCAACCCCTGCGCATTGAGTTCCAGATCGACGGCGAGCAACGCGCGGAGCTGCTCGTCAGAAAGATCTGTTCCATGCGCCCGAATCGCATTGATCAGCAGGCGAGCCAAGCCTTCCTTGATCCGCGAATGCCGGCCCGGGTCCGCCTCGGCTTCCTGAAGCGCAACGGCCACCTGCGCATCAATGAGCCGATGCAACTCGGCCGCCTTGGCGGCCACCTCGCGCACTTGGCCGAAATGCGTCAGATAAACCGCGTCCGGCTGATAGCTCATGACGAGATCGATCGACGCATGCATGGCCGCCGGGTCGAATTGAACGGGCGTCGTCGTCGGAAAAACAAACTGTTTTCCTTCCCAATCAAGCTCGCGCAGACAGATGCCGAACGTGTCGCCGGTGAAAACATGGCCGGTTTGGGTATCAACCACGCAGATATGGTGCTTGGCGTGCCCCGGTGTATCGAGGCAGACCAGCTTGCGGCCAGCCAGGTCCAGTTCCAGCTGGTGCGTCGCCTCGACGACCCGGTCCGCAGGCACCGGAAGGATTTCACCGTACAGCTTACGCACCTCGTCCGCCCCATAAACGGCAGACGCGCCTTCAATCAACTTGCCCGGATCGATCATATGCCGGGCTCCGCGCGGATGCACCACCAGACGGGCGTTCGGGAACGCCGCCATCATCGCGCCCGCGCCGCCGGCGTGGTCGAGGTGGACATGCGTCAGGATGACGAATTCGACATTCTCCCTAGCCAACCCCAACTCACCGAGCGCACCAAGCACAAGCGGCACTGAATGCGACGTCCCGGCATCAACCAGAGCTACCCGCCCCTTCTCCACGACGAGATGGATCGCCGCCATCCCCGCGCGCAGATACTCGGCATCAACCGCAAAAATCCCTTGTCCGTATCGAATCATTCGTCATCACCCGAAAAATGCTGTCTTTGAGGCGGCAAGCCTCAAACGACCATAAAAAAACCGGCAGAACGCATATTCTGCCGGTTTTTTTCAGCACGGGCCTGACGCCCGTCGTTTAGTGACTCGATGAAAGAGACTCAGCCTTTCTTCGCTTCCTGCACGGCGGCAACGGCGGCGCGCAGGCCGAGCAGGTAGCTTTCGACACCAAAGCCGCAGATCTGGCCCTTGGCCAGCTGGCCGAACACCGAGTAGTGGCGGAATTCTTCGCGGGCATGCACGTTCGACATGTGCACTTCGATGATCGGGGCGGTGTGGATGGCCAGCGCATCGCGGATGCCGTAGCTGTAGTGCGTCCAGGCGCCGGCGTTGATGATGATCGCGTCGATCCCGTCGAGATACGCCTGATGGATGCGCGCGGCCATTTCGCCTTCGCAGTTGGTCTGGTAGCACTCGACTTCGGCGCCGAGCTCCTTGCCGAGCGCCTGAACGCTTGCGTCGATATCGGCCAGCGTAGCCGTGCCGTAGTGCTTCGGATCGCGTTTGCCGAACATGTTGAGGTTGATGCCGTGCAGCGTAAGAATTTTCATGGACCCACTCCGTTGATCTAACAAGACTATCGGACCTTGCTGGTGCAACCAGCCCCCGGCAAGGTGACTGTTTTCTGATGAACTCGCACTCTAACGGCCAGCAATAGTGTCTGTCCATGCGGCACCCGGGATAATTCCCATCGCCGAATACGAATAATGGCCAATGTCTCGGCGCTCGGCCGGCGGAGCATGGGGAAGAACGACGGCTATTTCTTTTCGCTGCCCGGCGGCTCAACGCCCTTCGCCGGCACAGCCTTTTTCGCCCGCGGCCGGACCGGCGCCTTGACGCGCTGCATGCGCAGCAGGCGGTGGCGGATTTCGTCCGAATCCATCCACAGGTCGCTGCCCTTGAGAATCCGGTTGATCTCGCCCTCGCTCAGGAACGGCATGCAGATGCGCGCCATGACTTTCTCGAACCAGCTGCTGATGGCCAGCACCTCGGCTTGCTGCTCGTTGCCCTTGCCGGAAAAATAGCCGGAATAGATATGGAACATGAGCTGGCAGTTGTCATGCACGATGAGCTTGTCGCCGCAGAGGAAGATCAGCGCCGCCATCGAGTAGGCGCGCGCTTCGAGGATCGTCACTACCTGGGCTTGCGAGGCGACGATGTTGTTGATGATCTGCAAGCCGGTATTGAAATCGCCGCCCGACGAATTGAGGTGCAGATAGACGAGGTCGGTATCGGTCGCCGTCCGCAGGGTATAGAACAACTCGGTGTAGTACTGCGGTTCGAGAATGTCGCCACACAGGTAATAAGACACCTGCCGGATCGGCGACTGCTGCTCGTAACGAACGAGTCCGCGGAAAACGACCGTTTCGGCAACCGCCTCTTCGTCGGCCTCGTGGCCGCGATGGCCGCCGCGGCCATGGTCGGATCGATACAGCATGAGAACCCCTTTCAAGCCCACCAGGACTTCACAGGCACGCAAACAAAGCCCCCTTCAGCCAACCGCCCCCTCCTGAACCCTCGCACTCAGGCTAGCCTTCGCAACCGGGCAGTGCAAGCCTTTGCACGATGCCGTCGGCAAGAGTGTCCACACATCCGCTGATCAAGCTATATTGCGGCTCTTTGACTACTTGCTCCCCGCAACGGAAACGCCGCATGAAACGAAATTTCGCCCCGTGGCTGTCGCTGAGAACAAAAATCCCCTTTGCCGCGCTCAGCGTCTTCCTTGTCGGCATCTGGTCACTCTCGCTTTTCGGCATCCAGATGTTGCGCGAGGACACCGAACAGCTTCTGGGCGACCAACAGTTCTCCACGGTTTCCGTCGTTGCCGCGCAGATCGACGCTGAACTCGAAAACCGGCTCAAATCCTTGCAGACCGTCGCCGACGGTGCGGCCTTGGCGTGGAAAACCCACGGCGAGGCGGGGATGCAATCGCTCATCGAAAACCGCACCGTCACGCAGATGATGTTCAACGGCGGCCTTGTCGTGCATGACATCAACGGCGTCGCCATCGCCGACGTTCCGCTGTCGGCCGGACGGATCGGCGTCAATTACCTCGACAGCGAACCGGTCGCCATCGCGATCAAGGAGGGCCGGCCGGCCATCGGCAAACCGGTGATCGGGCGCAAGCTCAAGGCGCCGATCATCGGCCTGGCCGTCCCGATCAAGGATCAGCAAGGGCAGGTCATCGGGGCGCTGTCCGGCGCCATCCAGCTGGGCTTGCCCAATTTCCTGGATCGGCTCACGGCCAGCCATTACGGCAAAACCGGCGGCTACCTGATTGTCGCGCCCCAGCACCGGCTGGTTGTCACGGCAACCGACAAACACAACATCATGAACAAGATGCCGGAACCGGGCGCTTTCCCGGCCATCGATCGCTTCAGTGCCGGTCACGAGGGATCCGTCGTCTTTACCAATCCGTTTGGGGTGGAAGTGCTGGCCTCGGCCAAGCGCATCCCGATCGCCGGCTGGTTCGCCGTGGCCACGCTGCCGACCAGCGAAGCCTTCGCGCCGATTGAAGAGATGCAGCGACGCATCCTGATCGCCACGACGCTGCTCACGCTCCTGTCGGCCTTGCTCATCTGGTGGCTGCTGCGGCGGCAGCTCGCGCCGGTGCTCGACACGGCCAGCCAGCTCGCCGCCATGGCGGAGAATGAGCAGCCGCTGCGCCCGCTGCCAGTCGTTCGCCAGGACGAAATCGGCCAGCTCATCGGCGGCTTCAACCGCCTGATCCAGACGCTGGAACAGCGGGAATTGCTGCTCAAGCAGATTCTCGACACGTCGAGCGTCGGCATTTTCCTCGTCGACACCGGCGGCCGCATCACGCAGGCCAATCAGCGCATGGCCGAAATGTTCGGCTATCCGCTCGACACGCTGGTCGGCAACGAATACGTGGCGCTGATTCATCCCGCGGAACGCGAGACCGGCCGCCAGAAAATGCTGGCGCTGCTGGCCAGCGAGCTCACCGCCGTCGATCTCGACCGGCGCTACTGGCGCGCCGACCAGACCGAATTCTGGGGACACCTGACCGGCAAGCGCTTTTATGGCGCCAATGGCGTCGAACGCGGGCTGGTCGGCGTCATCGCCGACATCGACGTGCGCAAGAAGGCCGAGCAAAAACTCCAGCTGGCGGCCAACGTGTTCACGCACGCCCGCGAGGGCATCCTGATCACCGCGCAGGACGGGGCGATCATCGACGTCAACAACGCCTTTACCCGCATCACCGGCTACACGCGCGACGAAGTGCTGGGAAAAAACCCGCGCCTGTTCAAGTCCGGCCACCACGGCCCCGAGTTCTACGCCGCGCTGTGGCGCGACCTGCTCGAAAAAGGCGAGTGGTCCGGCGAAATCTGGAACCGCCGCAAGAACGGCGAGGTGTATGCGGAAATGCGCACGATCAGCGCCGTTCGCGACGCAACCGGCGCCGTGCAGCAATACGTGTCGCTGTTCTCGGACATTACCCCGATCAAGGAGCACGAGAAGCAGCTTGAGCACATGGCGCACTACGACGTACTGACGTCGCTGCCCAACCGCGTGCTGCTCGCCGACCGTCTGCATCAGGCCATGGCGCAGGCCATGCGCCACCAGCAATTGCTCGCTGTCGCCTACCTCGACCTCGACGGTTTCAAGGCGATCAACGACACCTACGGCCACGAAACGGGCGACCAGTTGCTGATTGCGCTGGCGCAACGCATGAAAAACACGCTGCGCGAAGGCGACACGCTCGCCCGCCTCGGCGGCGACGAATTCGTCGCCGTGCTGCTTGATCTCGACGAAGCCTCGCTCAGCGTCGCCATGATCAGCCGCCTGCTGGCCGCCGCGGCACAGCCGGTGCCGATCGGCGACCGCCAGCTGCAAGTCTCGGCCAGCCTCGGCGTCACCTTTTTCCCGCAGGCCGAAGGCGTCGATGCCGACCAGCTTTTGCGCCAGGCCGACCAGGCCATGTATCAGGCCAAGCTGGCTGGCAAGAACCGTTACCACATCTTCGACGCCGAACAGGACCGCAGCGTGCGCGGCCATCACGAGAGCCTGCAACGCATTCAGGAAGCGCTGTCGGCACGTGAATTCGTGCTCCACTTCCAGCCAAAAGTGAATATGCGCAGCGGCAAGGTGATCGGCGCCGAAGCGCTCATCCGCTGGCAACACCCGGAGAAGGGGCTTTTGCCGCCGTCCGTATTCCTGCCCGTCATCGAGAACCACGCCATGGCCATCGATATCGGCGAATGGGTGATCGACGCCGCCCTTGGCGAAGTGGAACACTGGCGCGCCGCCGGGCTGGATATCCCGGTCAGCGTCAACGTCGGTGCACGGCAGTTGCAGCGGCCCAACTTCGTCGCCCGCCTGCGCGACATTCTGGCCGTTCATCCGTCCATCCGCCCCGGCGATCTCGAACTCGAAGTGCTGGAAACGAGCGCGCTCGAGGATCTGATCCGCGTCTCGCAAGTGATCAAGGAATGCCGCGAGCTGGGCGTGACCTTCGCCCTCGACGATTTCGGCACCGGCTATTCGTCGCTGACCTACCTGAAGCGCCTGCCGGTTTCGCAGCTCAAGATCGACCAGAGTTTCGTGCGCGACATGCTCGACGACCCGGATGACCTGACCATCCTCGAAGGCGTGATCAGCCTCGGCACGGCCTTCCAGCGCGACATCATCGCCGAAGGCGTCGAAACCGTGGCGCACGGCGAACTTCTGCTGCAACTCGGCTGCGAACTGGCGCAAGGCTACGGCATTGCCCGCCCGATGCCGGCGGCCAGCGTCCCGGCATGGACCGCCGCCTGGCGCCCCGACGACGCCTGGGTGAACGTACCGCCGATCAACCGCGACGACATGCCGCTGCTCTTTGCCGGCGCCGAACACCGCGCCTGGATTTCAGCCATGGCCCGCCATCTGCAGGACGAACTCAAGCCGCGTCCGCTCGACATCGAGCAATGCCGCTTCGGCGCGTGGCTGGTCACGGAGGGCAAGGCCCGCTACGGACATCGGGAAGACTTCACCGCCATCGACCGCCTGCACCAGCAAGCGCACGCGCGGGCAAACGAACTCTGCCGACTGCGCGACACGGGCCGCACCGCCGAGGCCCAGGCCGGAATCGCCGACCTCTACGAGCTGCGCGACGAATTGCTGACGCAGTTGCAGGCGCTCATCCGCAACGCCCAGCCCTTGCTCATCCTTTCCGACTGATTCCTCGCCGCCATGAATCTGCGCCCCCGCTTCCATCTGCTGACGATCGTCTTTTTCATCATCTTCGCCATTCCGTCCTGGCTGGCCGTGCGCGCGCTGGCCGAAGGCATCATGGAACAGTGGGCGGTGCGCTACGCCGAAAAGCAGGTGCTCTACGACAAGGGCCGCACGCTGCAGCCGATCCTGCGCGAAGTGGCGCTCTCGCGGCAGCTCGCCAGTTCGCAACCGATCCGCGAATGGGCGCACAAGCCGGAGAACAAGGACTTCGCCCGCCGCGCCGTCGCCGAAATGGAAGGCTTCCGCAAGAACTTCCAGGACCACAGCTATTTCGTCGCCCTGCTCAAGAACGGCCACTACTTCCACAACAACGCGGCCAACGAGTTCGCCGGCGAGGAATTCCGCTACGTGATGGACCCGCGCAACAAGAAGGACGCGTGGTTCTACGACCTGATCCGCAAGCAGCGCGACATCCACATCAACGTCAATCCCGACCCCAATCTCGGCGTCACCAAGCTGTGGATCGACGTGCTGATCCGCGACGGCAACGACATCCTCGGCATCGCCGGCACCGGGCTCGATCTCACCGCCTTCATCAAGAACGTCGTCGAGGAAGACACGCCCGGCGTCACCAGCCTGTTCGTCGATCACGACGGCGCCATCCAGATTCACCGCAACCAGTCGCTGATCGATTTCGCCTCGATCAGCAAGACGAAATCGCAGCAGAACACGATCAAGCTGCTCTTCGACCGCGAGGACGACCACAAGGCCGTACTCGCCGCGATGAAGGAACTCGAAGTACAGAAGAAGACCGTCGCCACCCTCTTCGTGCAGGTGGGCGGCAAGCGCCACATCGCCGGCATCGCCTACCTGCCCGAGATCGACTGGCACGAGATCACCCTGCTCGACCTCGACGTGCTGCTGCCGTTCAGCCAGTTCACCGGCATCCTCGTCGTCTACACGCTGACGCTGCTCGGCATCCTGTTCCTCTTCAATCTCGCCCTGCGCCGTTTCGTTCTGACGCCGCTCCAGCAACTCGACAAAGCCATGGCCGCCGTCGAGACCGGCAGCGACGTCCCGCCCGAACTCGAACGACTGGGCAGCGGCGAGATCGGCCGGCTGATGAAACGCTTCGTGCAGATGGCCAAATCGGTGACCGTCTCCCGCCGCGACCTCGAATTCAAGGTGCAAGAGCGCACCATCGCGCTCGAACGCCTGACCAAGATCGACCCGCTGACCGAACTGCTCAACCGGCGCGGCATGTCCGAGCGCATCGAAGCCGAACTGATGCGCGCCCGGCGCGAGCAAAACGCGCTCGGCCTGCTCTGGCTCGACGTGGACGGCTTCAAGGAAATCAACGACCGGTACGGCCACGCCGCCGGCGACCGCGCTCTTGAGACCATCGCCGGCATCATCGACGCCACGATCCGGCCCTACGACGTCGCCGCACGCTGGGGCGGCGACGAGTTCCTGATCATGCTCTACCCGGCCGACGAAGCCACCCTGCGCGCCCTCGGCGAACGCTTGCTCGACGCCATCGCCAGCTGCCGCAACGTAACCGGACAAGACGGCACACCCATCGCGCTGCGCGCCAGCATCGGCGGTCATTCCTCGGCCAGCGGCGAAGATTTCACCCACCTGTTGCAACAGGCCGACCGGGCGCTGTACGCGGCCAAGGCGGACGGGCGCAACTGCTATCGTTCATCGCCCGATGCACTGGAAAACCATCTGATTCGCACATGACCTTGCTGCATTCACTCGTCACACAACTCAAGCAGGCGCTGTCCCGGACCGTCGCGTGGTCTACGCCGTGGGTGTTACGCCTCGCTGACCGCCTGCGCCATCCGACCCGGCGCGGCGTCGCCCTCGCATTGGCCGCCGGCCCGGCGTTGCTGTTGCTGTACACGCTGATCCTGATCCCGTTCACGCCGAGCATCAGCGACATCCGCAAGGCGACCACCGAACGGCCGGCGCAGATCCTGTTCGCCGACGGCAAGAAGCTGACCGAGTTCAAGCAGGCCAACCGCGAATGGGTCAAGCTCGGCGACATCTCGCCGCATGTCATCAACGCCCTGATCGCCACCGAGGACCATCGCTTCCACGAGCATCACGGCATGGACTGGCGTCGCACTGCCTCGTCGATGTTCTACACGCTCACCGGCGACCGCCAGGGCGGCTCGACGCTGACCCAGCAGCTCGCCCGCAACCTCTACCCGGAGGAAGTCGGCCGCGCCCCGACGCTGACGCGCAAGTTGAAGGAAGCCATCACCGCCTTCAAGATCGAGGCCGTGCATTCGAAGGACGAAATCCTCGAAACCTACCTCAACACGGTGCCGTTCCTGTACAACGCCTTCGGCATCGAGATGGCGGCGCGCACCTATTTCGACACCTCGGCCGATCATCTCGACCTGCTGCAAAGCGCCACCCTCGTCGGCATGTTGAAGGGCAACAGCTACTACAACCCGGTGCTCAACCCGGAACGCGCCGTGCAACGGCGCAACACGGTGCTGGCGCAGATGGTCAAACGCGACAAGCTCTCGGCGGCAAGATTTGAAACGCTCAAGAAACGGCCGTTGCGCATCGACTTCGAGCGCCAGACCGAACCGCCCGGACCGGCCCCGCACTTCGCGCAGCAACTGCGCAAATGGCTGATCGACTGGGCCGACCGCAACGACTACAACATCTACAGCGACGGCCTCGTCGTGCGCACGACGCTCGATTCGCGCCTGCAGAGCGCCGCTAACCAGGCCGTGGCGCGCCAGGGTTACCAGTTGCAGCACATCGCTGACGCCGCTTGGAACCGGGGATCGATCTGGAACGCCCATACGCCGCTGGTGCAGACCCTGCTGCGCGAATCGCTCGACTACCGCGCCGCCCGCGATGCCGGCAAGACGGACGAGCAGGCGATCAAGCAGCTGCTCGCCGATGCCGACTTCATGCGCAAGCTGCGCCAGCAGAAAACGCGCATCCAGGCCGGTTTCATCGCCCTCGACCCGAATACCGGGCAGATCAAGGCCTGGGTCGGCAGCCGCAATTTCGAGCAGGATGCGTTCGACCACGTGCAGCAGGCGCGCCGCCAGCCCGGCTCGACCTTCAAGCCCTTCGTCTATGGCGAAGCCTTCCGCCAGGGCATGAGCCCCGATGACACGTTTGTCGACGAGGCGGTCGAAATCCCCGTCGGCGGCAGCGAAATCTGGCGCCCGACCGACGGCAAACCGCCGAGCGGACGGGAGATGACGTTGCGCGACGGTCTCGCCTATTCGAAAAACACGATCACCGCGCAACTGATGCAGAAAGTCGGGCCGACCAAGGTCGCGCGTCTGGCGCGCGCCATGGGGGTGCGCCAGAGCAGGCTCGAAGCCCTGCCCTCGCTCGCCCTCGGCACCAGCCCCGTCTCGCTCCAGGAAATGGCCGCCGCCTACGCCACCATCGCCAACGGCGGCAGCTACCGCGAGCCGGTCTTCGTCACGCGCATCGAAGACCGCAACGGCCGCATCCTTGAGGAATTCGCGCCCGCCGAACCGGAATCCGTGCTCCGACAGGACGTCGCCTACACGCTCTACGACGTGATGCGCGGCGTCATCAGCCGCGGCACCGGTAGCGCCATCCGCAGCCGCTACGGCATCCGCGCCGATGTCGCCGGCAAGACCGGCACGACGCAGGACAACGCCGACGGCTGGTTCATCCTGATGCATCCGCAGCTCGTCGCCGGCGCCTGGGTCGGCTTCAACGACAGCCGCATCACCCTGCGCAGCGACTACTGGGGACAAGGCGCCCACAGCGCGCTGCCGATCGTCGGCGACGTCGTCCGCCAGGCCCTGCGCCGCCGCACCATCGACCCGCACGCACGCGTTGAAGCGCCGGATACGACCGGCTTCTTCCAGCGCCTGTTCGGCGGTGTTCACGACTGGTTCGCCGACCTTTTCGCGGAAGAGCCGAAACCGGCGCCCAAACCGCGACGCCCGGCCGAGCCAGCGCCGTCCGAACCGGTCACGCCAGCGCCGGAGGCCGAGCCCGATCCGCTGCAGGAGCGAATCGACCAGATCATGGAAGAAGCCCGGAAAGAGGATGCCGCGGAGTATTTGTCCGATCACGGCGGCGGGAACTGAATCCACCGATCCGCAAACCAACAGTCGCATCTCTCACTCCATTTTTGTCGCGGGAACCTTATCGATGGATGTTTTATTTGCACTCGGAGTCACCCTGTTCGCCGGCATGGCGACCGGGGTCGGCAGCATCATCGCCTTCACGGCGAAGCGCACCAACTACCGCTTTCTCTCGGTAGCGACCGGTTTTTCGGCCGGCGTCATGCTGTATGTGTCGTTCGTCGAAATTTTCTTCAAGGGCCTCACCGCGCTCACCGAGCGCTATGGCGAATACTGGGGCCACTGGGTCAACGCCGGCTCGTTCTTTGGCGGAATGCTGATCATCGGCCTGATTGACAACCTGATCCCGGCCGCCGAAAACCCGCACGAAACGCGCACGGAGAACGAAACACAGCCCCTGCATACGCCATTCTCGACCGCCGCTTCCGAGTCACCGTCCACCCAGGCGCTGAACGACGTCCACGGCCATCACCATCAAAAGCTCATGCGCATGGGGCTGTTCACCGCACTGGCGATCGGCATTCACAATTTTCCGGAAGGTCTGGCCACCTTCCTCGCCACCTTGCACGACCCTGGCCTGGGCATCGCCATCGCCATCGCCATCGCGCTGCACAACATCCCCGAAGGCATCAGCGTTTCCGTGCCGATTTTCTACGCCACCGGCGACCGCAAACGGGCGTTTTTCTATTCGTTCCTGAGCGGCATCGCCGAGCCGATCGGCGCCGGCATCGCCTACCTAATCATCCTCGTTCTTTTCGGCGGCGACGAAGGCGTCGTGCCGCAGGAGCTGATGGGCATCCTGTTCGGCGGTGTCGCCGGCATCATGGTCTATATCAGCCTCGACGAACTGCTGCCGACGAGCCGCGCCTACGGCAAGGGGCACGACAGCCTGTTCGGCCTGGTCGCCGGCATGGCGGTCATGGCGCTGAGTTTGTTGCTGATGAAATAAGCCGGAAAAGCGCGTTGAAGCCCGATTTCTGCGACAAGGAGAAAGCCGAAATGACGGGAGGGCAAGACAAAAGCATAAACAGTGCCCGTCTATAACTTTCGCTCTATTTATCGTGCCCAATCGCTCGGGTATATTGGCCGGACTTCCAGCCATGGAAGGAAAACGGGCCGTCGGGTGCGCCAACACCCAACGGCCCGGAACACTATCGCATCTTTGGGAGCAACACGAAAATGTCTGACGCGCATAATAACACAAAGGAATATTTCGATTTCGCCGCCGATTTGATGGACGAGCTTCACGACGTCGCCGCGCTGATCAACAGCGCCAACACCGATGGCCTCGACGATCTTGAATTGGATCTGGATGACGCCGGACTTAACGCCAAGCGCCTGCTCGGCATGGCGGCAAAAAAGCTGAACGACGCAGTCATGGCTCTGGACCAAAGTTCGTTCGCCTACACCAGCAGAATGGCTACGGGAATCGCGGAAGCCGTTGCCTGAAACGGCAATTGACCTGATGAACAAGGGGGCTGCGGCCCCCTTGTTCATTTATGGCCACACATCGGACGCACAAGGACGCAAGGCCCTTCGCCCTGCTAAAATCGACGACTTGAATTTGCCCTGTCGGCCGACTCCAAAGCCAACGTCTTCTGCCACCGACAGCAACAGGACTCCCGAAATGCTGACCCAACGCTTCGCCGTACCTTCCCTTTCCGACGCGTCGATCCCTGAAGCCTGCCGCCTCGGCGCACCGGTCGAACAACGCCAATATCTCTGCAATGGCGTGATCCGCGAATGGAGCGGCCCGTTTCAGGACGTTTTCTCGCCGATCGGCAAGGTGATTGACGGGACGCATCAGCCGCTGCGCATCGGCAGCTATCCGCTGCTGACCGAAAAGGAAGCACTGCAGGCGCTCGATGCCGCCGGCGCCGCCTACGACAACGGCCGCGGCGAATGGCCGACGATGTCGGTCGAAGAGCGCATCCGCCGCGTCGAGGCCTTCGGCTACCGCATGCAGGAGCAGCGCGAAGTGATCGTGCGTCTGCTGATGTGGGAAATCGGCAAGCCGGCCGCCGAGGCGGAAGCCGAGTTCGACCGCACCGTCGATTACATCTCGGACACCATCGCCGCGCTGAAAGACCTCGACCACGTCTCGTCGCGCTTCATCATCGAGCAGGGCGTCATCGCCCAGATCCGCCGCGCGCCGCTCGGCGTCGTGCTGTGCATGGGGCCGTTCAATTACCCGCTCAACGAGACCTTCGCGACGCTGATTCCGGCACTGATCATGGGCAACACGGCGATCGTCAAGGCGCCGAAGCTCGGCGTGCTGCTGCACGAGCCGCTGCTCGAAGCCTTCCGCGACTGTTTTCCGGCCGGCGTGGTCAATACCGTTTATGGCGACGGGCAGCAAGTCATCAGCCCGCTCCTGCTATCGGGCCGGCTCAACGTGCTCGCCTTCATCGGCAGCAGCCGCGTTGCCGACCAAATCCGCCGCCAGCACCCGAAGTCGCACCGTCTGCGCTGCGTGCTCGGACTGGAAGCGAAGAACGCCGCCGTCGTCCTGCCCGACGCCGACCTCGAACTGGCCGTCCGGGAATGTTGCAACGGCGCGCTGGCCTTCAACGGACAGCGTTGCACGGCGCTCAAGATTCTCTTCGTGCATGAAGAGATCCTCGACACTTTCCTGGCCAAGTTCTGCGCCGCCGTGGGCAGGCTGAAAGGCGGCCTGCCGTGGGAGGCAGGCGTCCAGATCACGCCGCTGCCGGAACCGGGCAAGACCGACTACCTGACCGGCCTGATCAACGACGCCATCGCCAAGGGCGCCCGCATCATCAACGACGACGGCGGGCGCGTTGAAAACACCTTCATGGCGCCGACCGTCATGTATCCGGTTGGCCCCGGCATGCGTCTCTACGTCGAAGAACAATTCGGCCCGGTCGTGCCGATCGTGCCATTCTCGGACATCGAGGAACCGATGAACTACGTCCTCGAATCGGATTACGGACAGCAGATCAGCCTCTTCGGCAGCGACCCGGACGTGCTCGCCGAGTTGATCGACCCGCTCGTCAACCAGGTCTGCCGCGTCAACATCAACAGCAAGTGCCAGCGCGGCCCCGATGCCTTCCCGTTCACCGGCCGCAAGGACTCGGCCGAAGGCACGCTATCCGTCTCCGACGCGCTGCTCGCGTTCACCATCCGCACGCTCGTCGCCGCCAAGGAAAACGACACCAACCGCAAGATCATCAAGGCCATCCTGCAAGAGCGCAAATCGCGTTTCCTGTCGACCGACTTCATCCTTTAGTCCGGAACGACCGACTTCGCGCGGCACTACGATTAGCGCCGATGGCGGCGCAACGGGCGGCGACGGAGAGCCGCAGGCGAGCAAGGCGGGCCCGACACGGGGTAACCGCCCTGTAACAGAGCGCCAATATACTTTTGGGATTTTCTGCCCCCTCATCCGAACGCTGCCCGCCTCATCGCATCCGGCAACAAATCGGGGAGAGGAGCCTCGCCACCAACGTCGCTCTCTTGAACCAGCCCGCGCCTCATGGACACACGCACAGTCAATGAAACAAAACCGGCCGACGAAACGCAGGGGCTCAAAGACGCGCTCCGGAAGCTCGTCCGGCACGCCTCGGTCACGCGGCTGAAAATCCACGCCGACACGCACGAGGTCGAAATTTCCGAACTGGACTGCGCGTTCAAGCCGGGCCGGATTCTGGCCAGCAACATGGTTTTCATTCTGGTCTCGGGCGACGCATTCCGCCTCACGTTCAAGGCTCATTTCAACGCCTGGACGGCAAAGAGCCTCGCCTTCAGGGTCTTCGGCGGGCAGTCGCCGGAAGCGATTTCCGAGAAACAGGCCATCGACTATTTCAAGGAATACGCCAACCTCGTGGCCGGCAACGTGGTCGCCCTGCTCGGCGAGAACGGTATCGAGCAGGGAATCAGCCTGCCCTTGTGCACGCGCGGCTTTTACGAAGTGTTCGCGGATTACCCGGAAAAGGCACACCCGATCGTCTCGTACAGCGATTTCTGGCAGTTGGGCGCCAATCGACACGCCATCTTTTGCAGCGCCCTGTTCGAAATCATGGACAGGAAAGCGCTCCACGGACTGGTCGATTACGAGATCAGCGAAGACATCGACGACGATGACGAGGAGATAGACTTTCTATGAGCCGTATCAACCTGGATTTGCAGGCATCGCACAAGATGCTGATGCTGCTCGACGAAGCCAATGCCAATGCGGAATCAGTGATCGACCAGATCCCCGGCCTTTTTGTCGTCATCAACGAGAACCATGAAGTCTTGCGTGCCAATCAGGGGTTTATCGACCTGTTCGGCCTCGACGGCGAGGATCTCTTTCGTGCGCCGCTGTCCAGATTCTTCCGGCGGGAAAGCTGGAAGGTCTTTGCCCACAACATCAAGCAGATCATCGACGCCGAGGATCCGCGCCAGGTGATCCGCTTCGAAATGGGGCTGGCCACCGGCGCGGCCGAGGAGAAGAGCGAACGCCCCTTCCACTGGACGCTGACCCAAAGAACCGTGAAGAATCAGGGTGAAGGCCGCCTGCTGACGGTCTTCGGCGACGACATTTCAGGGATGCGAGAAGCGGAACGGCGCTTGATGAAGGTATTCACCAGCATCCCGCTCGGAATTTTCACCTTGAACAGGGATGGCACGATCGGCGACTCGTATTCGAGCCATCTCGAAACCATGCTTGATTGCGGAAAGCTGGCCGGCGCTGCGGTCGAAGAAGTGCTCTTCAACCCGGAAATCGCCACTATGGATGACGCTGACCGGCATGGCCTGGACGCCATCTACGCCTGCATGGGGCGATCCGAACTTGAGTACGCGCCTTTCGCCAAACGCTTCCCGCAGGAAATTTTCCACAACACGACAGCCGATCCAAAAAACGGACGCTGGCTCAAGATCACCTACCAGCCGATCGTGTTCAACCACATCGTCGAACAGCTGCTGATCATCCTGGAAGACCGGACGGCCATCGTTATTGCCGAAAAGGAAATGCTCGAAGCGGCGCACAACCGGGAAAAAGCCATCGAGCTGGAAAGGCAAAGCCTCGCCCTGTACGAAAGCGCCATCCGCGACCCGCTGACCGATCTTTACACCCGCCTGTACATGAAGGATGCGGTCGCCGCGCTGCTCTGGGAACATGATCGTGACGAGATCGGCGACGTCTCGATGGTAATTTTCGATATCGACCATTTCAAGAAGATCAATGACACCCACGGCCACCCGAACGGCGACCGGGTCCTCAGCGCGGTGGCCGGCATCGTTCTCGAACATTCAGGAGAGACGGACATCCCCATCCGCTTCGGCGGCGAAGAATTCATCGTTTTCACCCCCGCCGACGGCCCCACGGCGCTGGCGTTCGCCGAACGCGTCCGTCAGGCCGTCGAAGACATGCGCTTCGACCTGGAAGGCGCCGCCCTCCGCGCCACGATCAGCGGCGGCGTGGCCTCCCATCGGAGGGGCGAATCGCTCGACGATTTCATGCATCGCGCCGATCAGCTTCTCTATGAGGCAAAACGGAGCGGCCGCAACCGGAACATGCTTGAACGGCGCCCGCCAGAGGAGAGCTGCGAACCCGCCGGCCAAACCTCACAAAGCACGGCGACACCGGCATTCCTGTCCGCCAAATGACGGTCGGCAGTCAGGTTTCAATCACCAGGCAGGCTCAAGGCCCTCAACATCGAGGGAAAAAAGAAGATGGCAAACATTTTGATTATCGACGATTCAGACACGGTCAGGACCCAGCTCAGAAACGACCTCACCCAAGAGGGCCATACGGTCTTTGAAGCAGGCGACGGTCTCGAAGGCCTGAAGATGCTGGAGGGGAATGCGCACTCGATCGAGCTGATCTTTTGCGATGTCAACATGCCGGAGATGGACGGTCTGACCATGTGCCGGGAAGTGCACAAGATTCCCGGCCTGAACACGATCCCGATTTTCATGCTGACCACCCAGACCAGCGCGGACATGAAGGCCGAGGGCAAGGAGTCCGGCGTCGTCGCCTGGATCGTCAAACCCTATGAGCGCAAGAAGGTCATCAACGGCGTAGCCAAGGTCTTGAACCGCCAAGCGACGCCGGTCGCCGGTTAACCGAAGCGCCGAAACGGCGCCGCCGCACGCCGGCCAATGCCTTCCGGAAAAAGAAAACCCTCTCAAAACCTGGTTTCGAGAGGGTTTCGGCCAAGCACGCTTCCCGTACCCTGGAACGATGTGGCGCGTTGCGTTTATTCCTCGATGACCACGCTCGTATAGACTTCCTGCACGTCGTCCAGGCTTTCCAGCACATCGAGCAGCTTCTGCATCTTGGCCGCATCATCGCCGGTCAACTCGGTTTCGTTCTCGGCCTTCATCGTCACCTGGCCGAACTCGGCGGTGAAACCAGCGGCTTCGAGCGCCTCTTTGACAGTCATGTAGTCAGCGGGCGGGGTGATGACTTCGATCGAACCGTCGTCGTTGGTGATCACATCGTCGGCACCGGCTTCGATCGCGGCATCCATGAGCGCCGCCTCGTCGGTTCCCGGGGCGAAGAGCAACTGGCCGCAGTGCTTGAACTGGAAGGCGACACAGCCGTCGGTGCCCATGTTGCCGCCATGCTTGGAAAAGGCGTGGCGGACTTCCGCCACGGTGCGCGTCTTGTTGTCGGTCAGGCAGTCGACCATGACGGCGGCGCCGCCGATGCCGTAGCCTTCGTAGCGAATCTCGACGTAATCGACGCCTTCCAGCTCGCCGGTGCCCTTCTTGATGGCATTGTCGATCTTGTCCTTCGGCATGTTGACGCCCTTGCCCTTGTCGATCGCCATGCGCAGGCGCGGATTGAAGGCGGGGTCGCCGCCGCCCATCTTGGCGGCAACGGTGATTTCCTTGGCAATCTTGGAGAAGGCGGCGCCGCGCTTTTCGTCCTGGCGACCTTTACGGTGCTGGATATTGGCCCATTTCGAGTGTCCGGCCATGCTAACCTCGTCTGAATTCTGGTTTGCGGCATCGGCAGTGGCGCGTGGATAAAGCCCTGCCAACGGCAAATGGTTGATAATAAAAGCCGCGCATTTTAGCACTTCCCAATCGTTCATCCCGCCTTGTTCATTCAGGAGCCATTGATGGTTGCACCGCTCGTTATCGCCACGCATGAAAACACCGAACTCGCCCTCCTGCCCGCCCTCGCCAACCGCCACGGCCTGATCACCGGCGCCACCGGCACCGGCAAGACGATCACGCTGCAGGTACTGGCCGAACGCTTTTCGAGCATCGGCGTGCCGGTGTTCATGGCCGATGTCAAAGGCGACCTCTCAGGCCTCGCCGCTGTTGGCGCCGACACCCCGAAACTGCAGCAGCGCCTGCAAACGCTCGGCATCACCGACTGGGCGCCGGCCAGATTCCCGACGGCGTTCTGGGATGTCAGCGGCCAGCAGGGCCACCCGGTGCGGGCGACGATCTCCGACATGGGGCCGATCCTGCTCGCCCGCCTGCTCAACCTCAACGACACGCAGGCCGGCGTGCTGCAGCTCGTTTTCAAGATCGCCGACGACAACGGCCTCTTGCTGCTCGATCTCAAGGATCTGCGGGCGATGGTTCAGTTCGTCGGCGAAAACGCCAAGTCGTTCACCACCGAATACGGCAACGTCTCGGCGGCCTCGATCGGCGCCATCCAGCGCGGCCTGTTGACGCTGGAGCAGGAAGGCGGCGACACCTTTTTCGGCGAGCCGATGCTCGACATCAACGACCTGATCCAGACCGATGGTGGGAAAGGAATCGTCAACATTCTCGCCGCCGACAAACTGATGGCCGCGCCGCGCCTCTACTCGACCTTCCTGCTCTGGCTGTTGTCCGAACTGTTCGAGCAACTGCCGGAGGTCGGCGACATGGAGAAGCCGAAGCTCGTCTTCTTCTTCGACGAGGCGCACCTGCTGTTCAGCGAAGCGCCGCCGGCGCTGCTGGAGAAAATCGAGCAGGTCGTACGCTTGATCCGCTCGAAGGGCGTCGGCATCTACTTCGTCACCCAGAATCCGCTCGACATTCCGGACAAGGTGCTCGGCCAGCTCGGCAACCGCGTCCAGCACGCGCTGCGCGCCTTCACGCCGCGCGACCAGAAGGCGGTGACGACGGCCGCCGAGACCTTGCGCCCGAATCCGGCCTTCGACGCGGCGGCTGTCATTACCGAACTCGGTGTCGGCGAGGCGCTCGTCTCCTTCCTCGACGAAAAGGGCCGCCCCACCATTGTTGAACGCGCTTTCATCCAGCCGCCGGCCTCGCGCATCGGCCCGCTGACGGCGGAGGAACGTCAGGCGGTCATCGAATCGTCGCTCGTTTACGGCGTTTACGAAAAAGCGCTGGACCGTGAATCGGCGTATGAAATGCTGAAGCGATCAGCGCCAGCCGCCGACACGCCCATGGAAACGCCAAGCGCCACACCCCGGACGCCAATGCCCGCCCCGGAGCCGGCCCCCGCTTCGAGCGGCGGCTGGCTGGGCGGCTTGGGCGACCTGCTCGGCGGATCAAGCGGCGTCAATCGCGGCCCCCGCGGCCGCAGCAGCGACTCGGTGATCGAAGCCGCCGCCAAGAGCGCCGCCCGCGCCATCGGCTCGCAGGTCGGCCGCGAAATCATCCGCGGCGTGCTCGGCTCGATTCTGGGCGGCGCGCGGCGGCGTTAAAAGCCAACCACCAAGACGCCAAGATCACCAAGAAGCACCAAGAAAAACACCCCGAATTTCTTGGTGAAACTTTGTGTTCTTGGTGCCTTGGTGGTGAAGCCTTTCATCATGACTGGCGACGTTCCCCTCCGCCGCACAGGCTGTCGACCAGCGCCGCGGCAAAGCCCGACAGGCTTGCCCGGCGCTTGATGCACACTTGCAGGTCGCACTGCGCCCACGCTTCGTCGAGTTCGACGATGACCGGCGGCTCCGGCAAAGCCATCGCCGGCACGGCGCTGCGCGGTACGAGGCCGATGCCGACGCCCGCCCCGACCATGCGGCACACGGCGCCGAAGCTGCGCACCTGGATGCGCACGTTGAGATGCCGCCCTTGCGCCGCGGCGGCGTTCATCGTGAAGGTATGGATCGACGAGCCCGAGTGCAGCATCACGAACGGAAAATCGAGGACCTCGGCGAAGCGCACGCGCGCCCGCGCCGCCAGCGGATGCCCGCCCGGCACGACGAGGTCGAGCCGGTCGCTGCGATAGGGAATCAGTTCGACGCTGGCTTCCGTTTCCGTGTCGGCCAGCACGCCGATTTCGATCTCGTCGTTCGCCACGGCAAGCGCGATTTCGGGGCTCGTGTGTTCTTCGAGGCTGATGCTGACCTGCGGATACTGTTTAAGGAAGCCGGCCAAGTCATCAGGCAAAAACGTGTGCGTGGCATGCGTGTTCGCCCACACGCTGACGTGGCCGCGCACGCCGGTCGCGTAAGGCGAGAGATCGGCGTGCATCTGTTCGATGCTGGCAAACACTTGCCGGGCGTTGCGTAACAGCGCGTCGCCGGCCCGGGTCAACGTCACGCCACGCGCCCGGCGCTCGAACAACGGCACCCCCAACTCCTCCTCAAGCCTTTGCAGGCGGTGGCTGGCCGAGGATGGCGCGAGATGGGCGCGAGCCGCGCCGCGGGTCAGGTTGCGCTCTTCGGCAATGGCCACGAAGAGGCGGAGGTCGGTCAGGTCGTAGCGCATGAGCGTTCGTCGGGGGCGAATTCAGTCTTCAGATAATAGCAATTGTGCAACGTACCGGCTGCCGCCATTATCGGGGCACTTCCCATCCTGCCCGTTGCCCCGCCATGCCCTGGAAAAACTGGTCGCCCGACCGTCTTGGCGTCACCCTCGCCATCCTCGCCGCCTTCGGTTTCTCGTTCAAAGCCATCCTGATCAAGCTCGCCTATGCCGTGCCGCTGGCCGTTCGCGTCGATCCGGTCACGTTGCTGTCGCTGCGCATGGTGCTCTCGCTGCCCGCCTTCATCTGGCTGGCCATCACGTCGAGCCGCGGCGCGCCGCCGCTGACACGCCGCGACTGGATCATGCTGCTGGCGCTCGGCCTGCTCGGCTACTACGGCGCCAGCCTGTTCGACTTCCTCGGCCTGCAATACATCTCGGCCGGTCTGGAGCGCCTGATCCTGTTCACCTACCCGACGCTGACCATCCTGATCGCCGTCCTGTTCATGGGAAAAACGCTGCACCGGCGCGAAATTTTCTCGCTGCTGCTCTCTTACGTCGGAATCGGCCTCGCTTTCGCACATGACCTCGAATTCTCGGAAGACACACACAACGTCATCATCGGCGCCCTGTTCGTCTTCGGCTCGTCGCTGACCTACGCGCTTTACCTGTCCGGCAGCGGACCGATGATCGCCCGCCTCGGCGCCACCCGTTTCACGGCGCTGGTGATGATCGTTTCCAGCGTCGCCGCCCAGCTGCACTTCTTCGCCAGCCAGCCGCTCGCCGCCTACGACCTGCCGCCGCGCATCTACGCCTACATCCTCGCCATCGTCGCCTTTTCGACGGTGCTGCCGATGTTCATGCAGTCGGCGTCGATCCGCCTGATCGGCACCTCGCGCTCCGTCCTCATCGGCACACTCGGCCCGGTGCTGACCATCTTCTTCGGCTGGTGGATCCTCGACGAACCGATGTCGCTGGCGCAGATGGCCGGCACCGGATTCGTGCTGTTCGGGGTGTTTCTGGTGACGCGGCGTTAAGGTCTCTCAACGCCCGCGACGAAGAGACTCGGCGCTTCCCCTGCCCGGCCGCTCACGATCGCAAACCGCCACGCCATCGCTTTCACATGCGGTCTTTGCAGTTTGCATCCCGAGTGGCAGCGACTATCTTTAATGTAAAAGCAAGTCGCTGCCCCGTCTGGGGGCAAAGAAAAAACGCGGGTAAAGAGGGGGGCTTTGCGATGAAGTCATTGGCGCCGCTGTTGTTCATCTGCCTGCTGACCGGGTGCACCAGCATGCTTCCGAGTTCCAAGCAGGACGTCAGCAACCACTGGCGAGACTTCGAAGACGCGAAGAGAAGCTTCGACCAGATCATTCCTTACTCCACTAACATGAACACGGTGCGCGAATTGGGCTTCGACCCGTTCAAGACCCCCAACATGCAGATTCTCAACCATTCACAAGTAGTACGTGCCGTACTGCCGTCCCCCGTCCCGGAGCAAATGCAGATCCCTCCGGGCATTCTCGACTGTATCAAGGCGCAGGAAGGCTGCATCGGCTACTTCATGGAACCGAGCCGCATTTATCGACAACGGGACGGCAACTTCCTGCTGGATTTCTTGAATTTCAGGCGCAACACGACGGTCACCGGATGGAAGTTCGGCGCACTGATCGTCGTCATCAACAACTTGGTCGTTTACAAGCAATGGAGCGGCCGCCCGCAGATCGAGGAAACCGAGCTACAGCGCAATCCGCTCGGCCCGCTCCAAAGCGTGGGCCCGTCGCTTTTTGACAAGGCGTTTTGATCGCAAACAGAGAAAGTTCGAGGAGATTTTAAAGGCTTTGATTTAACCGACTTCTTTTTTTGATTGGAGAAGGAAGCATCGATGAACAAGACAATTGGGTTATCTACCGTTCCACTCGTTTTGGCCTTACTCTAAGAAGTGACTGCTTACCAGTCTTTGCCCCGAGGAGCATTCAATGGAAGCCAACGTACATACCCTGAGCAATCTTTTCGCTCAACTCGGATTGCCATCCGGCTCGGCCGAGATGGAAGATTTCATTGCCTCTCACAGGCCATTGGGCAACGACGTCGCTCTTTATCGAGCATCCTTCTGGACGCCAGCCCAAAGAACTTTCCTTAAGGAAGAAATAATCGAGGACGCTGATTGGGCCGGTGTAATTGACGAGCTCAACGAGAGGCTGCATTAGCCCCTTGTGCTTACGGGCTCACGCTTGAACACTGCAGTGGAGCAGCGTAACGGCCTAAAAAACCGTAGTTTTCTCTCGGTCCAATAACAGCACAAGGGGCTGGCCGAAGCAGAATGGACAGCCCCTTGTTTTGGCTTTTTTCGGGCCTTTTCAAGCCTTTTTCCCGGCTCCTGTCAAAGCCCTTCCAGCTTCAGCCGCCGGCAAATCTCCCGCACCAGACTCGACTGATTCATCGAGTAAAAATGCAGCCCCGGCGCCCCGCCGGCGAGCAGGCGCTGGCAGAGTTCGGTCACGACATCGAGGCCGAAGGCGCGGATGGAATCGACATCGTCGCCGAAGCCTTCGAACTTGCGACGCATCCAGCGCGGCAGTTCGGCGCCGCAGGCGTCGGAAAAGCGAGCCAGCTTGGAAAAGCTGCCGATCGGCATGATGCCCGGGAAGATCGGGATGTCGACACCCGCCGCCCGAACCTCGTCGACAAAATGAAAATAGGCATCGGCGTTGTAGAAATACTGCGTGATCGCCGAGTTGGCGCCGGCCTTGGCCTTGCGCACGAAAGCCGCGAGGTCATCGGCCGGGGTGCGTGCTTGCGGGTGCCATTCGGGGTAGGCGGCGACTTCGAGCCGGAAATGGTCGCCGGTTTCGCTGCGGATGAATTCAACGAGTTCGTTGGCGTAGCGGAATTCGCCGGTTTCGGCCATGCCCGACGGCAGGTCGCCGCGCAGGGCGACGATGCGGCGGATGCCGGCAGCCTTGTATTCCTGCAGGATCTCGCGGATGTTGTCGCGCGTCGAGCCGATGCAGGAGAGGTGCGGCGCAGCTTCATAACCTGCGGCGGCAATTTCCTTGACCACCGCAAAGGTACGTTCGCGCGTCGAACCGCCGGCTCCGAAGGTGACGGAATAGTAGGCTGGCTTGAGCACCGCCAGTTCCTCGCGCACGCGGCGCAACTTTTCCATGCCATCCGGTGTTTGCGGCGGGAAAAATTCAATCGAGATTTCTGTTTTCATTTGTCGTCCTCTGTGGCCGTCACACCGGCTCAAGCCGGTGTCCAGGCGACGGCCGTTCCGGATTCCGGCGTGCGCCGGAATGACGGGATTGGCGCTCAGTAGCGATAGTGCTCGGCCTTGTACGGGCCATCCACGGACACGCCGATATAGGCGGCCTGCTCTTCGGTCAGCGTGGTGAGCTGGGCGTTGAGCTTCTTCAGCTGCAGGCGCGCCACCTTCTCGTCAAGATGCTTCGGCAAGGTGTAGACGCCGACCGGGTACTTGTCCGTCTGCGTAAACAGTTCGATCTGGGCGATCGTCTGGTTGGCGAACGAGGACGACATGACGTAGCTCGGATGGCCGGTGGCGCAACCGAGGTTCACGAGACGGCCCTTGGCGAGCAGGATGATGCGTTTGCCGTCGGGGAAAATCACGTGATCGACCTGCGGCTTGATCTCTTCCCACCGGTATTTCTCGATCGAGGCAACGTCGATTTCGTTGTCGAAGTGGCCGATGTTGCAGACGATAGCCTGATCCTTCATCGCCGCCATGTGGTCGTGCGTGATGACGTGGTAGTTGCCGGTGGTGGTGACAAAGATGTCGGCCTTGTCGGCGGCGTATTCCATGGTCACGACGCGGTAGCCTTCCATCGCCGCCTGCAGCGCGCAGATCGGGTCGATCTCGGTGACCCACACTTGCGCCGAGAGGGCGCGCATGGCCTGCGCGCAGCCCTTGCCAACGTCGCCGTAGCCGATGATGACGGCAACCTTGCCGGCAATCATCACGTCGGTGGCACGCTTGATGCCGTCGACCAGCGATTCGCGGCAGCCGTAGAGGTTGTCGAACTTGGATTTGGTGACTGAATCGTTCACGTTGATGGCCGGGAACTTGAGGTCGCCGCGCTCGTGCATCTGGTACAGGCGATGCACGCCGGTCGTCGTTTCTTCGGTAACGCCCTTGATCTGGGCGAGGCGCGTCGAATACCACGTTGGCTCGACGGCCAGCTTGGCCTTGATCGCCGCGAAGAGGATCGTTTCTTCTTCCGAGGACGGATTGGCGAGAACGGAAATATCCTTCTCGGCACGGGCGCCGAGGTGCAGCAGCAGCGTCGCATCACCGCCGTCGTCGAGGATCATGTTGGAAAAACCACCATCGGTCCATTCGAAGATGCGGTGCGTGTATTCCCAGTAATCGGTCAGCGACTCGCCCTTGACGGCGAAGACCGGGATGTTCTGCGCGGCAATCGCGGCGGCGGCATGGTCCTGCGTCGAGAAGATGTTGCACGAAGCCCAGCGCACTTCGGCACCGAGCGCGGTCAGCGTCTCGATCAGCACGGCGGTCTGGATCGTCATGTGCAGCGAACCGGTGATGCGTGCGCCTTTGAGCGGCTGGCTGGCGGCAAATTCTTCGCGAATGGCCATCAGGCCCGGCATTTCGGTTTCCGCGATGCGGATTTCCTTGCGGCCCCAATCGGCAAGGGCGAGGTCGGCAACGACGTAATCGGTAAATGGTGCCACAGTAAGCTCCTTATGAACTGTGGCCGGACTGGGAAGGCGACGAGGGAATGGCTTCTTTTGAAGACTCACCCGGCTCCCCGTGCCCGGCACGGGTTGTCAAGGTGAGCGCCGTTTAGAGTTCCGAGCCTGAAACTGCGGGACAGGACTCCCGGCAGTCTTGCAGCGCCCCTCGGATAAGCCGCGGATTATACGCGGATATCGACAAAATGCATGCGCGGGCGCAGCCAACTTCCCAACGAAAAAGGAGAGCGTGAACGCACCGCTCTCCTTTTGTCTTCGCCCGCGGCTGGCGCGGGCTTTTGCCCTGATTACCCGATTACTCTTCGAGCAGGCTGCGCAGCATCCAGGCGGTCTTCTCGTGCACGTCGAGACGCTGGGTCAGCAGATCCATCGTCGGCTGATCGTTGGCCTTGTCGGCCAGCGGCAGCATCTCGCGTGCGGTGCGGGCGGTGGCTTCTTGCGCCGACACCAGCAGAGCGACCATTTCGAGCGCTTTCGGACGGCTCTTGACGGCCGGAATCGTCGTCAGCTTCTCGTACTCTTCGTAGCTGCCCGGCGCGACGACGCCGAGCGCACGAATGCGTTCGGCGATGATATCGAGCGCGTTCCACTGTTCGGTGTACTGATCCATGAACATGGTGTGCAGCGTGTTGAACATCGGGCCGGTGACGTTCCAGTGGAAATTGTGCGTCATCAGGTACAGCGTGAAGCTGTCGGCGAGCAACTTGGACAAACCGGCCGCGATGGCGGCACGATCTTTTTCAGAAATACCGATGTCGATTTTGCTAACGTCGAGTTTCTTGGCTTTCATAACGAGACTCCATGACTACGTGTTGAAAAAATGAAACGGTGCTGAGTATCACGCGGCGGGGCCTTGCTTGGCAACCTTGACGGCCGTGCGACTCGCCTGCATCCCTCACTAACATCGCTTACTACTTTAGCGGCCGTCCTGCGATTAATCCAATGAATTGCCACAATCGTATCGATGCAGAGGCGCTATGGACAAATCAGGAGGCCGATGGTCGCGAAAAATCAGGCGCGCGCCCGGCTTCGCCTATAATCGCGCAGAACTACATTGAGCTGAATTGTCATGAAATACCACGACCTTCGCGACTTCATCACGCAACTGGAAAGCATGGGCGAGCTCAAGCGCATCGCCGCCGAGATCGACCCGCGCCTTGAAATGACGGAGATCTGCGACCGCGTCCTGCGCGCTGGCGGGCCGGCCATCCTGTTCGAGAACCCGAAAGGTCACTCAATGCCGGTGCTGGCCAACCTGTTCGGCACGCCGCGCCGCGTCGCGCTCGGCATGGGCGAGGAGTCGGTCGAGGCGCTGCGCGAAGTCGGCAAACTGCTCGCCTTCCTCAAGGAGCCGGAACCGCCAAAAGGGCTGAAGGACGCTTGGGAGAAGCTGCCGATCCTCAAGCAGGTGCTCAACATGTCGCCGAAGGTCGTCTCTTCCGCGCCGTGCCAGGAGATCGTCTGGGAAGGCAAGGATGTCGACCTGTCGCGTCTGCCGATCCAGCATTGCTGGCCGGGCGACGTGGCGCCGCTGATTACCTGGGGCCTGACGGTGACGCGTGGCCCGAACAAAAACCGGCAGAACCTCGGCATCTACCGGCAACAGGTGCTCGGGCCGAACAAGGTCATCATGCGCTGGCTGGCGCATCGCGGCGGCGCGCTCGATTTCCGTGATCACTGCCTGAAGAATCCTGGCCAGCCATTCCCGGTCGCCGTCGTGCTCGGTTGCGATCCGGCGACGATCCTCGGCGCGGTGACGCCGGTGCCGGACAACATCTCCGAATACCAGTTTGCCGGCTTGCTGCGCGGCGCCAAGACCGAACTGGTGAAATGCCTTGGCAACGATTTGCAGGTGCCGGCGTCAAGCGAGATCGTGCTTGAAGGCTATGTCGATCCGAACGAAACAGCGCTCGAAGGCCCCTACGGCGACCACACCGGCTACTACAACGAGCAATCGACCTTCCCGGTATTCACCGTCGAACGCATCACCATGCGCAAGAACCCGATCTACCACAGCACCTACACCGGCAAGCCGCCCGACGAGCCGGCGATGCTGGCCGTGGCGCTCAACGAGGTGTTCGTGCCGCTGTTGCAGAAGCAGTATTCGGAAATCGTCGATTTCTATCTGCCGCCGGAAGGTTGCTCATACCGGATGGCCATCGTCAGCATTCGCAAGCAGTACCCCGGTCACGCCAAGCGCGTGATGTTCGGCATCTGGAGCTTCCTGCGCCAGTTCATGTACACCAAGTTCATCATCGTGGTGGACGACGACGTGAATATCCGCGACTGGAAGGAAGTCATCTGGGCGATGACGACGCGCGTCGATGCCGCGCGCGACACGCTGATTGCCGAGAATACGCCAATTGATTACCTTGACTTCGCCTCGCCGGTGGCCGGACTGGGCAGCAAGATGGGCATCGACGCCACCAACAAGTGGCCAGGGGAAACGAGCCGCGAGTGGGGAACACCGATCGCCATGGATGCAACGATCAAGCAGCGCGTTGACGACTTGTGGGACTCGCTTGGCCTGTAACCTCTTTCCGCACAACATCATGACGGACACCACACATGCCGCTGCTGAATAGACTGATCAAACGTCTGCTCACCCCGTCGGCCGGGCGCCGCCTGACGCCGGCGGTGATCACCGCCCTTTACGCGGCCTTTGCGGTGATGTGGATACTCTTTTCCGGCGCCCTGCTCACGTTAAGCGTCAGCGACCCGCAACTGCAGGCACGCATCGAGCTGGCCAAGGGCGTTCTCTTCGTGGCGATCACCAGCACCCTGCTCTATCTGGTGCTTCGTTACTGGTACAGGACGCCTCCCGAGGCAGATGGAGAGGAGGACGCCGACGACATACCGGAAGCAGACGACGACAGCGGCAACGCCGGAAACGCCAACCACATGCCCGGCCTGCCCGGCGCGATCCGGCGGATCAAATTCCGCTGGCGGGCCCTGGTTTTTCTCGCCCTGATCAGTCTGGTCCCCTTGGCCGGCTTCATCGTGATCGAAGTTCACAAGCCGCAGGTCGAACATGAAGCGTTCGCCAGCCTGGACGCGATTGCCGAGCTCAAGACGAGCCAGATCGAAAGCTGGCTCAACGAGCGCTACAACGACGGCGACGTCATCGCCGCCACCCCGGGCCTCGTCAAAAGCATTGCCGAACTGCGGCGCTCGGGGGACGCGATTGCCCGCGAGGACGTCCGCGCCCGGCTGCTCGACACCCTTTCGACCCTGAAATACGAATCGGCCCTGCTCCTCGACCCCGACGGCACGACACTCGTCGACATCGGCGGTTTCGTCGGTCTGCCACCGCAGTTCATGCGCCAGATGTACACGGCTTTCTCCAGCGATCTCACCCTGTTCAGCGGCATCGGCGCCGATGCCAACGGCCAGTTGCACGTCGATTTCGTCGTCCCGTTATCGCTGCAGGAAGACGGCCAACGCACCCATATCGGGGCGATCATCCTCCGCCATACGCCGGAAAGCTTCCTCTTTCCCTACCTGCAGCACTGGCCCACCGTCAGCACGAGCGGCGAAACCGTACTCCTCCGTCGTGACGACAAATCGATCCAGTTCATCAATGAATTGCGGCACCGGCAGGGACCGCCGCTCTCGTTCCAGCCCCCCATCGAACAAGGCGGCCTTTTCTCCGAAATCGTCGTCAATCAGGGGCGCCTCGGCATGCAGTCCATCGGCAAGGACTACCGGGGCATCGAGGTGCTGGCAGCGCATCGGCCGGTCACCGGCACGGACTGGGTCGTCATTGCCAAACTCGACCGCGATGAAGTAGCGGCACCGTTACGCGACCTCGCCTTCTGGGTCAGCCTGATCACGCTGCTGGCCATCGCGACGGTCGGCGCCGTCATGCTGATGTTCCTGCACCAGCGCGGGCGGGTGCTGCGGCTGGAGATGCGTTCGCATTCCGACCGGCTGCTCCGCCAGTTTTACGCCATGCCGTTCATCGGCATCGCCATCGGCTCGCTGGCGACAAACCGCTGGCTGAAGGTCAATGACCGTCTGTGCGAAATTCTCGGCTACCGCCGCGACCAGCTTCTGAAAATGCGCTGGGAAGACATCACGCATCCCGACGATCAGGCCGACAGCATGGACGGGCTGCAACGCATCGAGCGCGGCGAGACCGACAGCTTCGCCATCGAGAAACGCTTTATCCGCAAGGACGGCTCAACCGTTTACACGACGCTGAACGTGCGCTGCGTCCGCCGCGACGACGGCTCGCCCGAATACCTGTTCTCGACCGTGCAGGACATCACCAGCCGCAAGGAGGACGAAGCCAAGATTCAGCGGTTGACGCAGATGTATCAGACACTGAGCGAGTGCAACCAGGCCATCGTACGCTGTACCAATCAGGATGAACTGTTCCCGCAGATCTGCCGCCTCGCCGTCGAGCACGGCGGCATGCAAATGGCGCTTGTCGGACTTCTCGAACCGGAAACCCGGAACATCATTCCCGTTACCAGCTTCGGCGACGAATTCAATTTCCTGGCTGACGCCCGGCTTTCGGCCGATCCGGCCAGCCCGTATGGCAACGGCGCCGCCGGCCACGCCATCCGCGAAGGTCGACCGGTCTGGATCCAGGACTACATGCACGACCCGCGCACGACGCCGTGGTACGAACGGGCGGCCAAAGCCGGCTGGCAGGCGACGGGCGCGCTGCCGCTGACCCGTAACGGGCAGATCATCGGCGTCTTCATTATCAACGCCCCGATCCCCCACGCCTTCGACGAGGCGATGCGCAACCTGCTGTGCGAACTGGCCGGCGACATCAGCTTCGCGCTCAGCACGTTTGCCAGGGAAGCGGAGCGCAAGCGCGTCGAAACCGCCCTGCGCGAGAGCGAAAGCCGTTTCCGCGACCTCTACGAGAAAGCACCGCTCGCCTACCAGTCACTCGACATAGAAGGCAACATCATCGAAGTGAACGACGCCTGGCTGAGATTGCTTGGCCGGACACGCGACGAGGTGCTCGGATGCTTCGTCGGCGACTTCCTCGAAGACATGTCGATCCGGACGCTGCGGCAGGAATTCCCGCGCTTTCAGGAACGTGGCCGCACCGACGGCCCCGTCTACACCTTCCTGCACAAGGACGGCTCGCGCCGGCTGCTGATGACCAACGGTCAGATTTCGCGCGACAAGAACGGCAACTTCCTGCGCACCCATTGCATCCTGACCGACCTGACCGAGCGCATGCAGGCCGAAGAGCAGCTCAAGCTCTCGGCGAAAGTGTTCGAGGAAAGCGCCGAGGGCGTGGTCATCACCGACCGCGACCAGAACATCCTGCTCGTCAACCGGGCGTTCACCGAAATCACCGGCTACCCGGCCGAAGAGGCGATCGGGCAGACGCCGCGCCTGCTCGCTTCCGGCCGCCACGACGAATACTTCTATCGCGACTTGTGGACAGCCATCGACACCGCCGGTTACTGGCAGGGCGAAATCTGGAACCGGCGCAAGAGTGGCGAAATCTACCCCGAACTCGTCTCGATCAGCCGCGTGCTCGACGAGGAGAACAAGATCAGCCACTACGTCGGCGTCTTCAGCGACATCTCCGAACAGAAGGCCAGCCAGGCGCACATCCAGCGCCTCGCGCACTACGACTCGCTGACCGGCCTGCCCAACCGCAGCCTGCTCGAAGACCGGGTCGGCCAGGCGATCAGCCGGGTCGAACGCAACCGCCAGCCGCTGGCGCTCATCTTCCTCGACCTCGACCGGTTCAAGAACGTGAACGACTCGCTCGGCCACCGCGTCGGCGATCAGCTGCTGGTGCAGGTCGCCGAACGCTTGCGCGGCCTCCTGCGCGACGAGGACACCGTGTCGCGCCTGGGCGGCGACGAGTTCATCGTCGTCCTGCCCGATACCGACTCCGACGGCGCCGCGCATGTCGCCGAAAGGGTGCTTGACACCCTGTCGCAGCCGTATCAGATCGAACCGCACGAGCTCTCGCTGACGCCGTCGATGGGCATCGCCATGTACCCGGGCGACGGCCGCACCTATGAGGAACTGTCGATGTCGGCCGACGCCGCCATGTATCGCGCCAAGCAAGGCGGACGCAACACCTTCCGCTTCTTCACGCGCGAAATGCAGGAGCGCTCGGAACGCACGCTGCATCTGGAAAACGCCCTGCGCCGCGCCCTCGATCTCGGCCAGATGCACCTCCACTTCCAGCCACAAGTCTCGCTCGCCGACAACCGCGTCATCGGCGCCGAGGCTCTCTTGCGCTGGAAGCATCCAGAACTCGGCATGGTCTCGCCGGCCGACTTCATCCCCGTCGCCGAGGACAGTGGTCTCATCCTGCCGATCGGCGAATGGGTCTTGCGCACGGCGGTCCGCCAAATGCGCGAATGGCTCGACGCCGGCCTGCCGCCGATGGTCATGGCGGTCAATCTCTCGGCCGTGCAATTCCGCCAGGTCGATCTACCGGAACTGGTGACACGCGTCCTGAACGAATACAAACTGCCGTCCCTCTTCCTCGAACTCGAGCTGACCGAAGGCGTGACGATGGAAGACCCGGAGACCGCCGCCCGCGTGATCAACGAACTGCACGCGCACGGCATCCACATCACCATCGACGATTTCGGCACCGGCTACTCGTCGCTCAGCTACCTCAAGCGCTTCAAGGTTTACAAGCTGAAGATCGACCAATCCTTCGTGCGCGACATTTCCAGCGACCCGGACGACGAGGCGATCGTCGAAGCGATCATCGGCCTCTCGCGCAGCCTCGGCCTGCAAACGCTCGCCGAAGGGGTGGAAAACCCCGAGCAGATGGAATTCCTGCGCGCCAAGGGCTGCGACGAAATCCAGGGCTACCACATCGCCCGCCCGATGCCGGCCACCGAGTTCGAAGCCTTCGTGCGGAAAACGATGTAAGGCGGAGCGCTAAAGACAGAAACCGCTTTCGACGCAGAGATCGCAGAGATACAGAGCGCGCAGAGAAAAACAATGCTTGCCCGATTGATGAGCAAGAGGAATTCCTTAAGCTTTCTCTCTGTTTTTTCTCTGCGTCCTCCGCGGCTCTGCGCTCTCTGCGTTGAAAGCGGTTAAACGAGAGGCTTCAGGTTAGCGTTTGCGTCCAGCCAGATGCTGCCGCGTCGCGGTGAAGATGCCGCTCGCGGCGAGCACGGCGATGCCGACGAACGACCAGAAGTCCGGCAGGTTGTCGAAGACAAGATAACCGGTCAGCGTCACCCAGATCAGCTGCGCGTAGCTGAATGGCGCCAGCCGCGAGGCGGGGGCATGCTCGTAAGCCTGGATCAGGATGAGATGCGCCGAACCGCCGATGATCCCGGCCAGCGCCAGCAGCACGCAATGCGACACGCTTTGCGGCGGTACCCACGCGAACGGCAGCGTGCAGGCCAGCATCAGCGTTCCGACGACTCCGGGATAAAAGATCGAGGTATAGACGCTTTCCATGCCCGCCAGACGCCGCGTGATCACCTGATACGAAGCGAACAGCACCGCCGTGCCAAGCGGCAGCAGGGCGTACCACGAAAAGACGCCGCTGCCCGGCCGGATGATGATGAGCACACCGAGGAAACCGGCCAGAACGGCGGCCCAGCGCGCCCTGTCCATCGGCTCCTTGAGGAAGAACACCGCCAGCGAGGTCACGATCAGCGGCGAGAGGAACTGGATGGCGGTCGCTTCGGCGATCGGCATGTATTTGACGGCGGTCACGAAGCACAAGGAGGCCGCGGCCAGCATCACGCCGCGCACGATCTGGATGCCGGGGCGCACCGTGCGCATGAAGCCGGCGCCACGCCGTGGCACCAGCACAACGACGACCAGCAAGGTATGGAACAGGTAGCGCGCGAACAGCACGCCGGTCGGCGGATAAAAGCGCGTCAGATATTTCGAAATCGTGTCCATGATGGCAAACAACACCACCGCCACCGAAATCAGGAGCATGCCGCGCAGGATGCGGGCGCTTTCAGGCGTTTTTGGGGTCATCGGGAAATGAAAAACTCAGGTCGGATTCACTGCGGGAACTGTTTCCGTATCCGCACCAGCTCCGTGTTATAGAGCTGCACGATGGCCGGATCGTAGCTGGCCGTGAAACGTTCGATCAGGGGATAAAAAAACGCGCGTAGCCGGGTTTGCTCAGCGGGCGCGAGCTCGTTGTACACCATGCCGCCTTTCTGCAACTCGGCGAGGGCGCGCTGGGCTGCGTCGCGACTGACCCGACGCTGGTAGACGCGCGACTCGTTAGCGGCTTCGATCATGATCCGTTTTTCGGTTCGCGAAAGCTTGTCCCAAAATCGCTTGCCGACGAGGATGATATTGGCGGCGTAAACGTGATTGGTCCCGCTCAGATACTTTTGCACCTGAAAAATCTTGTTCGACTGGATCACCGCAAAAGGATTTTCCTGCGCGTTGACCGTGCCCGCCATCAACCCGTCATAGAGCCTGGAGAACGGCATCGGCACCGGGGTTGCATCCAGCGCGCGAAAGGTTTCGGCAAACACCTGACTCGGGATGATGCGGACCGTCAGGCCCTCGAAATCCTCGACCCGGGTGATCGGCCGCTCATTGTTCGTCATGTTGCGGAAACCGAGATCCCAGAAGCCCAGCGCCACCAGCCCCTTCCCCGGCAGACGGGCCTGCAGCGATTGGCCAAACGGACCGTCGAGCAAGGCATCGGCCTGCGCGAACGAACTGACCGCAAAGGGCAAATCGAGAAGACCGAATTCCTTGGCGATCCCGCTCAACGAGGATGTCGACGGCGCCGACATCTCCTGCACGCCACTCTGCAGCGCGGCCTGTTGTTGCAACTCGTCGCCCAGCGAAGAGGACGTGTATTCGAAAACGGTCATCTTGCCGCCGCTTTTCTGCGCCAGCAGCTCGGTAAATCGCTTGACGCCCAGGCTCACCGGATGGTCGTGGTTGTTGAGATGCCCGAAGCGGATGATGCGTTCCTGAATCTCGGGCGCCGACCGCGCTGCGCCCGGCACGATGGCGGCCAGGCAGACGAGGCACGGGATGATGACGTTCAACAAGCGGCGGAGCGATCTCATGTTTTTTTGGCGGGCCGGGCGAATATGCCCGACAAGTATCGAGAGCGAAGCCCGCAGTATATACCCGCTCAACCGCCCCGCGACCACACTTTCAACGGCCGGCGACCCACTCCAGCAGCGCATCCATCGCCGGCTTCCCGGCAATCGCTTTCGGATCATTGATCAGGAAAACGACACCCCAGCGCTTGCCGCTCGCATCCAGCACGTAGCCAGCGATGGCGCGCACACCGGCGAGATAGCCGGTCTTCAGATGCGCACGGCCGCTCGCCGCCCCGTTCCCCAAGCGCTTCGCGAGCGTCCCGTCAATGCCGGCGAGCGGCAGCGACGACATGAACTCAGGCATGACGGGGCTCCGCCAGGCCGCCAGCAGCAGACGGCTGAGACCTTCCGCCGAAATGCGCTCGCTGCGCGACAGGCCGGCACCGTTGTCGAGCACGAGTTCCGGCACCTCAACACCCTTTTCGGCCAGCCAGCCGAGCACACGCACACGCGCCGCCTCGGCGCTGGCGGGGCGCGCCTGGGCCAGCGAAAGAAACACTTGCCGCGCCATCACGTTGTTGCTGAATTTGTTGATCTCGCGCACGACATCGGCCAGCGGCGGCGACGCCTGCTCGGCAACAACGAGCGCCGTTTCCGGCGTCTCACCAGCTCGCACTCGGCCGCGCAGACGGCCGCCCAGCTCGCCCCACAGCGCCCGGAACAAGCGTTCGACATGAACATCGGGCGACCACGGCGCAAGGTTGAGCGGTTTGTCGCCGCAGGCGAGCGGGAAACTGCCGCGCAAGAGGAGCGTTCCGCCGCTGACGGCCACGTTGATCTTTTCGCGCCAGTCGCCGCACGCACCGGCATCGGGCTGCAGGCGGTTGTCGATGCGCAAGCCTTCGGCCGGCGATTCGGCAATCACGGCCACGGCTTTCCGCCCGGTGTCGGGATGCAACGTCAGGCGGACGCTGTTGAGGCTCACCAACAGGGCATCCGGCCCGGCGTTGTACGGGCGCAACGGCTCGCCGTCAAAAGCCGCCGGATCGTGCGGCGGCACCTCGAATGCCCGCCGATCGAGCACCAGATCGCCGTCGATGTCGTGCACGCCGCGCGCACGCAACTGGCGCAACAGCAGCCAGAACTGCTCCTGAGCCAGGCGCGGATCGCCGCTCCCCCGCAGATAAAGATTGCCCTGCACGCGCCCGGCCTTCGGGGGGGCGTCGGCCAGCACCGCCGTTTTCCAGGTAAAGGCCGGCCCCAAAAGTTCAAGCGCCGCATAGGTGGTCACCAGTTTCATCGCCGAGGCCGGATTCATCGCAAGCATTGCGTTGTGTTCGACCAACGCCTCGCCGCCCTCCACCGGACGCACCACAACCGCCACGTTGGCCTCCGCGATCGCGGCCTGGCGCAAGGCCGCACTGACGGACGGCGGCAGCCCGGCGGCCAGCACCGCCAGCGGCACCGCAAACAACAACCCGGCGCCAAAGAAACGCCGACAGCAACGCAGGCTGGCCAGCCAACAAGCGCCCCCCCGTTTTCCTTTCAATTGCATGTAATATTCCGGTAACAAGAACAGTCCGAGAAGAAGCGACGTGACGGAACAACGAAAGTCAGCGCAAATCCGTTTCGCCACACCGCTATTGCATCGCGTCAAAACGGCTCGGTCGAGTATAAATGATTTGCCAGAGTGCCCCGCCTGCCGCTCAACCGCCGTTCGCTCAGGCCAAACCAAGGAACACCGATGAACCCCGGCGAATTTGAACGCCACGACGAGCATTACCTCCGCTCGATCACCGAGATGGGCCATGCACGTGAGGTTGTGACGAATCAGGCCATTTTCACAAACAACAACATCAAGCTGGTCGACAAGGGCACCCGCATTGATTCGGGATTGTTCGAGCGCCTGGTCCAGCACAAGCTCATGCCGCGATTCGACCAGTCGTTCACCGTCGAAGACGCGGTAACGCATGCCAGCCTGCAAAAATATGCCCGGAATCTGCTCGACAACGATCCCGGCTTTGCCATGCTGCGCGCGTGCAAGAAGGAAAAAGACCGCCTCCTGAAGGTGATTGACAGCATCACGCTCCTCGACCCGATCGCTTTCAAACTGACCGTGGCCTATTGCCAACGGCCCGAGGTCTTCGAGCATTCGATGCGCGTCGCCCTGGTGGCCCTGCATCTGGCCATTCAGTGCCATATCCGCTCCGAACGCGACTTGGGCATCATTGCCACCGCCGCGCTCTTTCACGACATCGGCATCCTTCACGTAGCGCCCGACCTCCTGCGCCCTGGGCGCCGTCTCGAACAATCAGAGCGCCATCACCTTTACGCCCATCCGATTACCGGCTACCTGATTTTTCGCGAATATCCCGACTATCACCCGAGCATCGGCCGGGCCATTTTCGAGCACCACGAGCGGCTCGATGGCAGCGGTTACCCGCGCGCCCTAAAGGGCAAGGAGATTTCCCCCGCCGCCCAGATCCTGATGCTGGCCGAAGTCGCCAACACCGTCTTCGAGCGCGCACAGGAGTCGCGCAGCCTCGCCAAAATCTCCGTTCTCTTGCGCTTGAACCACAAGAAATTCAACCGCCCGATGAGCAATGCCCTGCTCGCGATGATGGACGATTTCGAAACGGCAGGTGGCACCGTAACCGCCGACCACGCTTCATCCAACACGCATGACCGGTTTCCCGCCCTTGCGGAACGTCTTGCCGAACTGGCGCAGATCTTTCAGACCTGGCCCTCTGCGCGCCCGGCGGACATGGCAACGCCCCCGGCCTCATCGCTCTTCGCCGTCCTCAACGAACGCATCGGCGACTTGCATCGAAGCCTGCTTGATGCCGGCTTCGACACGCAGGCCCCCGCCGCGCTGCTCGAGGCGCTGAAGGAGGATGCGGGCGCACTGAACGAACTCGACATCCTGCTGGCCGAAACGCGTTGGCAACTGGCGGAAATCTTCAACGAGACGCATCGTCGCAAGCATGAACTCGCCGACAACGAGGTCGGTGCGTTAATGCCGGTGTTCGACTGGTTCGCGCAAAGCGCCACGGCGCTTGGATTGACCTGATCACATCGCCTTCAGCCACGAAGCCCGCACGCATTTGTGGCATATGCCACGAATCATGATACGATGCCCGACATCTTGAATCTGAAGGAAAAAATGGATGTCACGGCCGATCAAATGCCGCAAGGTTGAATGCAAGATCCCCGTGCGCTACTTCAAGCCGCAGGGCGTACCGATGCGCCTGCTCGATGAAATCGAACTGGCCATGGATGAAATCGAAGCCATGCGCCTGACGGGCATCGAGGATCTCTATCAGGCCGACGCCGCCGAACGGATGGGCGTTTCCCGGCAAACGCTGGGCAACATTTTGGCCCGCGCACACAAAAAGGTAGCGATCGCCCTGATCGAAGGCAAAGCTCTGCGCATTGCGGGAGGCGACGACATCCGCCATCTTCCGCCGGCAAACGACGCAGAAGCCTGCACCACGAACCCCCACCCTTCAGGCGAAGACAGCCAATATTGAGTTTTTGTGAGGTCCAACCATGAAACTGTGCATCCCCATCAGTGCCCCCAACGGTCTTGAATCGGCGATTGAGTCCCATCTGCCGAATGCCGAGCACCTTTTTTTCTTTGACACGGAAACCCGCGAACACTCGCACCTGTCCCTGCGTGAGCAATCCGCTGGGGCCGGCCAGAGCGTCCGCATCGACGCCGTGCTGTGCGGCAGCTTCGACAGCATGACGAAGATGGCGCTGAGTCAGCGCGGCATCAAGGCCTTCGGCACCGAGGCAAAAACGGTCTCCGAAGCCATCGCTCAGTTTGAAAACGGCGAGCTGTACTCGGAGCAAGAGGAGTCCGGTTGCTGCGACAGCCACGAAGGCGGTGGTGGTTGCTGTGGTGGCAAGAACCATGAGCAAGGTGCCGATCATGCGCACGGGGGAGGCTGCGGCGGCGGTCACGGTCACGCAAGTGGCGGCTGCCAGAACAAGGCACACGAGGAAGAAAGCAAAGCCGGCGGTCACGGCTGCGGCAGTCATGGGCACGGCCATGGCGGCTGCGGCGGCCATGACCACGACCAACAGAGCGGCGGTTGCGGTTGTGGCGACGAAGGCGAACTCATGCCGATGGCGATTGATCTGGGCGGCGCGGCGCATATCGTCGCCGTCAGCTGCCAGAACAAGAAAACCGTGACCGACCACGCCGGGCGCTGCCGCAACTTCTGGGTCTACGACATCAGCAACGGTCAGGTCGTCGGCAAGTCGCTGCTCAGTTTGCCGATCGAGCAGTCGTTCCACGAAACCAAGGGCGACCAGGCGCACCCGCTGGACAGCGCCGACGTGCTCCTCACCGGCGGCATGAGTCCGGGCCTGCAGAAGCGTTTGCTGCAACGCGGCATCAAGAGCCTCGTCACCACCGAGACCGATCCTGACCAGGCGGTCGCCGACCTGCTCGAAATCGCCGGTTAATCGCGCCCCTCGTTCGACGCCCGCGGCTCTTCCCTGACCCGCGGGCGTTTTTGTTTCTGCTTGGCCCAGCGCCCCAAATCGCCCGTCGATTGCCGGATAATCGCCCCATCCATCGAGACCACAGGAGGCCCCATGTTCGACGATCTCAAAAACAAGCGCGTGCTGATTACCGGCGCCACTCAGGGGATTGGCTTGGCCGCCGCCCTCGCCTTTGCACGCCAGGGCGCACACGTGGGAATCACTTCGCGCACTGAATCGCCCGACATTGCGCCGATTCTTCGCCAAATGCAGGAACTTGGCGGCGAAGGCGCGCATTTTGCCGGCGACCTGTCCAGCACCGCCGAATGCCGGACGCTGATCGAGCGTTTCGTCGAACGCTTCGGTGGCATCGACGTATTGATCAACAACGTCGGCGGCCTGGTCGGACGCCGTCAGTTGCCCGAAATCGACGACGATTTTTTCGATCAGGTCATCGACCTCAACGCGCGTTCAGCCCACATGACGACCCGCTTCGCCATCCCGCACCTGAAAGCGGCGGCACAGCAAAGCGGCACGACGTCATCGGTCATCCTCGTCGGCTCGTTCGCCGCGTACATGGGCGGCGGACCGGGCGCGTCGCTCTACGCCGCGTCCAAGGCGTGGCTGCACACGATCCAGAAAAACTGGGTGACCGCGCATACGAAGGATGGCATCCGCTTCAATGTCGTGTCGCCGGGAACCATCGACACGGCCTTCCACGCCGACAAGGGCGATGCCGTGCGGGCGCAAATCAACACCAGCATCCCGATGGGCCGCTTTGGCCGCCCCGAGGAAATCGCCCCATCCTTCCTATTCCTCGCCTCGCACGCCTGCAGCGGCTACATCACCGGCCAAGTTCTCAACGTCAACGGCGGACAATACATGCCCTGAACGCCCCGACGGCGAGCACATCGGTAACGCAAAAAGCATGAAGAAAACAGGCCGCGCAAAAGCGGCCTGCTCCCCTCTGAAGATCAGGTTTTGACGATTCGATTGAGGGCGTAAAGCCGCTCTCTGGCACATGCCAGCGCCACCACACGCTTCGTGTCATCCGGCACGGCAAGAATGCGGCGCACGTACCCTTCATCTTCCGTATTGGCCGCTCCGCCTTCGCTCACGAGCTGCGCCAATTCCGTTAGCCAGTTGGCTTCGCCCTCGACCTCGTCGTCCACGAGCCGGTCAAGCGCGGCCTTCGCCTCGACTTCTGTCTCAAACATCTCACCGAAAACCTGATCCGCGACGTCCGCAATCTGATATCCCATCTTTCTCTCCTTCCCGGTCTTGTTGATCACCACCTGCGCGTGTCCGCACCACGGTGTATCTGCCCGTCTCAGTTCAAGGATAGACCAGCATCTGCCGGATCGATACTCGGGCCACCAGCCAGCCGGGAACATTTCCCCGCCCGCTTGAACGCGATGGAAAATGGTCTAGCTTTCAATGAGAAGCCTGCAGTCGCCCCCTCGGTCTTCGAAAAAAGCAAAGGAGTCCCGCCATGACGAAGACACCCGCTCACTACATTCGCTGGTTTTCCCAACTGGGCATTGACGACGTACCGCTCGTCGGCGGCAAGAATGCTTCGCTCGGCGAGATGTATCGGGAACTGACCCCGCAAGGAATAAAAATCCCCAATGGCTTTGCGATTACGGCCGAGGCTTACCGCCATGTGCTTGACGAAGCAAAGGCGTGGCCGATGCTGCGCGCCGCGCTCGACGGACTGGATGCCAACGACGTCGACGACCTTGCCCGGCGCGCCGCGCGGGCAAGAGAGATCGTTTACCAAGCCGGAATTCCGGACGATCTGGCGCAGGAAATAGTCACCGCTTATGCCCAGCTTAAAGGCGAATACGGCCCCGAACTCACCGTCGCCGTGCGCAGTTCCGCCACCGCCGAGGATTTGCCTAACGCCAGCTTTGCCGGCCAGCATGAAACTTATCTCAACGTCGCCGGCGAGGCCGATCTCTTCGACGCCGTGCGGCAATGCTTCGCCAGCCTGTTCAAGGACCGCGCCATCCGCTACCGCATCGACAACGGCTTTGCCCACTTCAAGGTTTTTCTCTCGGTCGGCGTCATGAAAATGGTGCGCTCGGATCTGGCGACGAGCGGCGTCATCTTCACGCTCGACACCGAGACCGGCTTCCGCGACGTGGTGTTCATCACCGGCGCCTACGGGCTGGGAGAAAACATCGTGCAGGGCACCGTCGGCCCCGATGAATTCTATGTCTTCAAGCCGACCTACCGGCGGGGTTCACGCGCCGTCCTGCGCCGCTCGCTCGGCGCCAAGGAAGTCAAGATGGTCTACGGGGAGAAGGGGCACGAAACGACACGCAACATCCCGACCACGGAAGAAGAGCGGGATCGCTTCTGCCTCGATGACGAGGATGCACTGACGCTCGCCGGCGCCGCGATCGCCATCGAGGACCATTACAGCGCCCGAGCCGGACACCCGATGCCGATGGATATCGAATGGGCAAAAGATGGCCGGGATGGCGAGCTTTATATCGTCCAGGCACGCCCGGAAACGGTCTCATCACAGAAACAGCAAAACGTGCTGGAGGAGTACGAGTTGCAGGGCCGTGGACAACAACTCGTCAGCGGTCACGCCGTCGGCGGCAAGATCGCCTCCGGCAAGGCCCGCGTCATTACGTCGGTGGCAGAACTCGATCAGTTCCGGCCCGGTGAGGTGCTGGTCGCCGAAGCGACGACTCCGGACTGGGGCACCGTGATGAAAGCCGCCGCGGCAATCGTCACCAACCGGGGCGGCCGGACATGCCATGCGGCGATCGTCGCCCGCGAACTCGGCGTACCGGCCGTCGTCGGCTGCGGCAATGCAACCGGGACGATCAAAACCGGCGACGACATCACCGTTTCCTGCGCCGAGGGCGATACCGGCCACGTTTACGCCGGACTGATCCCGGTGCAATGCGTCCGCACCGACCTGTCGGCGCTGCCGCGCCCGAAAACACACCTGATGCTCAACATCGGCAATCCGGACATCGCCTTCCGGACGAGCTTCCTGCCCAACGACGGCGTCGGACTGGCGCGCATGGAATTCATCATTAGCGAGTACATCCAGGCCCACCCGATGGCGCTGCTGCATCCGGAAAAAGTCGACGATGCCAACGTATGCGCCAAACTCAAAACGCTGACCCGTCACCACAAAAATCCGGCCGATTTCTTCGTCGAACGCCTGTCCGAAGGCGTCGGCACCATCGCTGCGGCGTTTTACCCAAAACCGGTGATCGTGCGCATGTCCGACTTCAAGACCAACGAGTACGCCAGCCTGCTCGGTGGCCGCTGGTTCGAGGCCGCCGAGGACAACCCGATGATCGGCTTCCGCGGCGCTTCGCGCTACGCGCATCCGGCCTATGCCGAAGGCTTCGCCCTCGAATGCGCGGCCATGAAGCGCGTGCGCGAAACGATGGGCCTGACCAACGTCAAGCTGATGATTCCGTTCTGCCGGCGCATCCCGGAAGCGGAAAAGGTGCTGTCCGCTATGGCGGCGTACGGTCTCCGGCGCGGCGAACACGGCCTTGAAATCTACGTCATGTGTGAAATCCCGAACAACGTCGTGCTGATCGATGCGTTCGCCCAATTGTTCGACGGCTTCTCCATCGGCTCGAACGACCTCACCCAACTCACGCTCGGCGTGGATCGCGATTCCGACATCGTCGCCTTCGACTTCGACGAACGCGACCCCGGCGTCAAGGAGTTGATCCGCCAGACCGTCGTCGGCGCACGCCGCAACGGACGCCACGCCGGCATCTGCGGCCAGGCCCCGTCCGACTACCCGGAAATGGCCGAATACCTCGTCGAAATCGGCATCGACTCGATGAGCATCAACCCCGATACGATCCTCAAGACCACCCGTCTCGTCCTCGAAGTGGAGAAACGCCTGAATACAGTCCGAACCTGAAAGACCGACGGCGCCCGGCGCAATACTCAAGCGAGTCAGGGCGCAGTATCCTCCCGCCATGCGCCCCTTTCCATCAAAACGCGCCTTGCTCTGCTTGGTGGCCGTGTTGCTTGCTTTGTTTGTTTTCTGGCTGACCCTGCCGAAAGTGCTGGGGCTGGCGGCAGAGCGTTGGCTGGCGATTCCGGGTCTCGAATCGCTGCACCTCGACATCGACGAGATCGGAACCGGACAGGCGCGCCTGCGCGAAGTGCGGGCCGTCTATCGCAGCGCCGGCGGCCACCGCTTCCGGGCATCGATGCATGACATCGCGCTCGACTATTCGCTGACGGAACGCCGCGTGCAGCGGCTGAATGTTGCCCGTGCAGAACTTGAAGTGAAGCCTGAAATGGCGGCAGCCCCCTCGCCGTGGCCGCACCTCGCATGGCCGCGCCTGCCGGCGAACGAAGTGCGAATCGGCGATCTGCACGTGGCCGTGCTCAACACGAAACTCGCGCGCCTGGAAGCGCGCGGCACCTTCGAGATGCGCCAGACAGCGGAGCGGCTGTCGGCGGAATTCAGAACGCAAGGCGGTTTGGCGCGCCTGACGGCAGGCCCGGCTGAAGTCTCCCCGGAAACGCTGGAGGTCCTTGCCGAATGGCAACCGCTCGAAGGCACTCCAGCGAACGCGACTCTGCGCATCGGCCGCGATCCGGCACAGCAACCGGCATCTCTGTCCGGCCAGTTTTCGCTGGCGACAGCAACCGGACTCGGAAAACATCTAGGCCTTGATCTGCCGCTGGAGATGGCGGACGGAGTGATGACGATGCAAGTGGAGGCCACGCTGGGCGAGGCGGCCGGAACACTCCGCGCACTCAGCGGCAATGCAGAGGTGACGAAAGCGCAAGGGCGCTCGACGCAAGCGTCCGTGCCGTTGGAATTCGCGTTGTCGGGGAAGCTGCGTTTCTTCTGGCAGGCAGCGTCCGCCCGAATTGAACTGCAACCGGGATGGCAATGGCGGATCGACGCCGGAGGAAAACACGCGCTGCAGACCAGCGGACGGTTGGAGCGTGTATTCGGTCTGCATCAAGCTGCCGGGAACTTGTTCAGCGAGGACGCTTTCCCCTTCGTGCTGCGCTCTCCGTCATGGGGCCGCTGGGAAGGAGCGCTGCAGCACATCCTACTGAAGCGCGAAGAAGGAACAGACGGAGCGAACTGGCGCGAAGCGGAACTGCAACTGCGCCTCAAGGGTGGCATCAGGCAGTGGCAGCACGCGGCTTTTCAGATTCGCGATGCGCAAGCGGCCGGAAACGTCGCGCTGCACTGGTCACGTCCAGAAGGAATCCGGGGCCGGATTGCCTTGCAAGCCGGGGCGGAACGTCTTGCGAGGTCGGGAGACTCTCCGGTCAGTGTGGGTCGGACGACGTGGAAGGTGGAAGCCACGGCCAAAGCGGGCAACGACGTCCCGAAAACGCTGGAACTGAGCGGCGAAGCCAGCGCCCCGCAAGTAAAGATCGAGTTCGGCGCCGGCCAGACGGTGACACTCGGCCCGAGCCGACTGCAGCTATCGCGCTTCCGACCGGCCGGAAGCAAGGGAGTGCCGTCCGTGGAAAACGCCGAGGGAGAAGTCCTGCTCGCCACAGATGCCGTGCGCTTCCGGACATGGCCCACCCCCATGGTGCGTGCCCGCCTTCGGTTTGACGGCGGCTCGTTGCACGGTGACGGCGCCCTGTATCTGCAGGGGACGGAGACGCTCCGGTTTTCCGGTTCGCACGCCCTGTCGCGCGGATGCGGCGAGGCAATGTTCTCGGCCCAACAATCCTTGGCGACGCTTGGCAAGCTGTTGCAGCCGCGCCCTCCGGCCTTGCTTCCGCTCGATCTTCGGACAGGAGAGGCAGAAAGCCGTTTCGCGGTGGATTGGTGTTCCCGACCTGCAACAAGGATCAATGCCAAAGGAACGTTCCAGATGCGCAATGCCGCCCTGGGCTGGGACCGGGCGCGGCTCGAAGGCGTGCAAGGCACGGTACAACTCGACGGATTGCACCCGTTGCGGGGCCGGATCAGCTTTGCTGCACAAGGCGGCGAACTGGCCACAGGCACGCCGCTGGCTGAGCTGAACGTTGACCTAGCGCTCGGCGCGCAAGCGCTGACCGTGCACGCACTGCACGCCGGGTTGCTCGGTGGTAGCGTGCGCGGTGGGCCGCTCACGCTACGCTGGCCGCTGGCGGATCAACCGCTGCCGCTGGAGATTCGCAGCATCGATCTCGGTCAGCTTCTTGCGCTGCCAAACGTTCAGGGGCTGTCCGGTAGCGGACAACTGAACGGCATTCTGCCACTGGTCTATCACGCCGGCGGCGTCGAAATCCGCGACGGACGGCTGAGCAGCGTCGGCGCCGGCACCCTTAAATACGCGCCAACACTGACCCTGCCCGAGAACCCCGGCTTGCTGGCATTGCGCAATTTTCACTTCCGGCATCTCGACGTAGGGGTGCTGTATGCCGCTGATGGTGCCTACCAGATGCAAACCGCGCTGGAAGGCAACAACCCCGATTTTTACAGCGGCTATCCGATACGCTTCCGACTCAACATCAACGGGAAACTGCCCGGACTGTTCCGCGCCGCCCTTTTCTCCGGCGACTTCAACCGACACATTCTGGAACAACTGCAGTCGGGCAAACTGAATTAATTTTGCTAATCTTGAACCAATCCACCGCACGGAGCACTCCCATGACCAGAACGTCCCCCCTGCTTTCACTCGCGGCGATGGCGTTGCTGGCTATCGCCTGTTCCCCCACGGTGCGCATCGAGGCGCCGGAAAAGCCTATCGAAATCAACATGACCTTGAACATCAAGCACGAAATCCTGGTCAAGGTCGAAAAGGAAGTGCAGCAGTTGTTCGACTCGGACAAAGGGCTGTTTTAAGCACCATGCCTACAAATCTTGACCAAGGAAATGCCATGAAAGCACTGATTAAAGCCTGTTTGCTCAGCCTGTTTCTGATCATGCACGGCGCTTTTGCCGCCGATCTCAAGACAGCCAAGGAGCAGGGATGGATCGGCGAGAAAAACGACGGATACCTCGGCCTGGTGAAAAACGACGCTCCTGCCGACGTCAAGACCCTGGTGGCCGACGTCAATGCCCAGCGCAAAACCCAGTTCTCGCAGATCGCCACAAAAAACGGAATCACCGAAACAGAAGCGGCAAAGATCTTCGCCCGTGAAGCCGCCGCGCGCACTTCCGCCGGTAACTACATACAGAATCCGGCCGGCACCTGGGTAAGAAAATAGCAAACGCGCCCCGGAGCGCTCGCGCAAACAAAAATTTTCTCCCCTACCCCATCTTGAAATTCAACAGGGTCGCCCCTATTATTAGCACTCGTTAGACGTGAGTGCTAACAACGCTGTCGATGACTGCAAAAGCGCCATCGGCAGTTTTGTTTTCATTTGATGTTATTTAGGCTTATTCCTAGGAGAAACTGCATGAAAATCCGTCCCTTGCATGATCGCTTGATCGTCAAGCGCCTCGAAGAAGAACGCAAGACCGCTTCCGGTATCGTGATTCCTGACGCCGCCGCCGAGAAGCCTGATCAGGGCGAAATCCTCGCCGTTGGTCCGGGCAAGCGCGACGAAAACGGCAAGCATGTAGTGCTGGACGTCAAGGTTGGCGATCGCGTTCTCTTTGGCAAGTATGCCGGCCAGACCGTCAAGGTCGATGGTCAGGAACTGCTCGTCATGCGCGAAGAAGACATCATGGGCGTGGTTGAAGCCTGAGCGTAACGCCGCTTCTCAATCCACCCCGTACGTTTAAAGAATATTCAGGAGTATCTCAATGGCAGCAAAAGACGTTAAATTCGGCGATTCCGCTCGCTCCCGCATGGTTGAAGGCGTCAACATCCTCGCCGACGCCGTTAAAGTCACCCTCGGCCCGAAAGGCCGCAACGTCGTTCTCGAGCGCTCGTTCGGCGCTCCGACCGTGACCAAGGACGGTGTTTCCGTCGCCAAGGAAATCGAACTCAAGGACAAGTTCGCCAACATGGGCGCCCAGATGGTCAAGGAAGTCGCTTCCAAGACCTCCGATATCGCCGGTGACGGCACCACCACCGCGACCGTGCTCGCTCAGTCGATCGTTCGCGAAGGCATGAAGTTCGTTGCCGCCGGCATGAACCCGATGGATCTGAAGCGCGGCATCGACAAGGCTGTTGTCGCCACCCTCGACGAGCTCAAGAAGCTGTCGAAGCCCTGCTCGACCAACAAGGAAATCGCCCAGGTCGGTTCGATCTCGGCCAACTCCGATTCCTCGATCGGCGACATCATCGCTGAAGCCATGGAAAAGGTCGGCAAGGAAGGCGTCATCACTGTTGAAGACGGCAAGTCCCTGAACAACGAACTCGACGTCGTCGAAGGTATGCAGTTCGATCGCGGCTACCTGTCGCCCTACTTCATCAACAATCCGGACAAGCAAATCGCTATTCTGGACAACCCGTTCGTTCTGCTCTTCGACAAGAAGATCTCGAACATCCGTGACCTGCTGCCGGTGCTCGAGCAAGTCGCCAAGGCTGGCCGTCCGCTGCTGATCATCGCTGAAGATGTCGATGGCGAAGCGCTCGCCACCCTCGTCGTCAACAACATCCGTGGCATCCTCAAGACCTGTGCCGTCAAGGCTCCGGGCTTCGGCGACCGCCGCAAGGCCATGCTCGAAGACATCGCCATCCTGACCGGTGGCCAGGTCATCGCTGAAGAAGTCGGCCTGACGCTCGAAAAGGTCACGCTCGAAGAACTCGGCCAAGCCAAGCGTATCGAAATCGGCAAGGAAAACACCACCATCATCGATGGCGCCGGTGTCGAAGCCAACATCGAAGCACGCGTCAAGCAGATCCGTGCCCAGATCGAAGAAGCAACCAGCGATTACGACAAGGAAAAGCTGCAAGAGCGCGTGGCCAAGCTGGCTGGCGGTGTTGCTCTGATCAAGGTTGGCGCAGCCACCGAAGTCGAAATGAAAGAGAAGAAGGCTCGCGTCGAAGATGCGCTGCACGCGACCCGCGCTGCCGTTGAAGAAGGCATCGTTCCTGGCGGCGGTGTGGCACTGCTGCGTGCCCGCGTTGCTCTGGCCGGCCTCAAGGGCGACAACCACGACCAGGACGCTGGTATCAAGATCGTTCTGCGTGCGATGGAACAGCCGCTGCGCGAAATCGTCTTCAATGCTGGCGAAGAAGCTTCTGTCGTGGTCAATGCGGTCGTCAATGGCAAGGGCAACTACGGCTACAACGCGGCAACCGGCGAATACGGCGACATGGTTGAAATGGGCGTGCTCGATCCGACCAAGGTGACCCGTACGGCACTGCAAAACGCCGCTTCGATCGCTGGCCTGATGCTGACCACCGACTGCATGGTTGCCGAACTGGCCGAAGACAAGCCAGCCATGGGCGGCATGCCGGGTATGGGCGGCATGGGTGGTATGGGCGGCATGGACATGATGTAATTCAGACAGACCTTCACTGTCGAGTGTCCGCTCAAAAAACCCCGTCACGGTTCGCCCTGACGGGGTTTTCTTTTGCGCAGCAGAAAAATAAAAAAGCCCGGATTTCCAGGCTTCGCTTCGTCAGCAACGACTGCGGCTACGCTCAGGCGTAAGGCGTCGGGTCGTCGACGCCAGCCGCGGCAAAGCCTTCCCGGCGCAACCGGCACGAGTCGCAAATGCCGCAGGCCCGCCCTTGGGCATCGGCCTGATAGCAGGAAACGGTCAGGCCGTAATCGACTCCGAGGGCCGTGCCGCGACGGATGATCTCGGCTTTCGTCAAATCGATCAGCGGCGCGTGAATCGTCAGCTTGACGCCCTCGACACCGGCCTTGGTCGCCAGATTCGCCATCTTCTCGAACGCCGCAATGTATTCCGGGCGGCAATCCGGATAGCCCGAATAATCGACGGCATTGACGCCGACGAAGATGTCGCGACAGCCCAACACCTCGGCCCACGCCAAAGCCAGAGAAAGCATGATCGTGTTGCGCGCCGGCACGTACGTCACCGGAATGCCCGGCTGCACGCCGCCCGTTGGAACGGCAATCGCCTCATCGGTCAACGCCGAACCGCCAAATTCGCCCAAGCCCATACGCAGAGTGCGATGCTCTGTGGCGCCAAGCGCTTTGGCAACGCGCGTGGCCGCCTCAAGCTCCGCCCGGTGCCGCTGTCCGTAATCGAAAGAAAGGCAATAGCACGCAAAGCCCTGCTGACGGGCGATGGCCAGCGTCGTGGCAGAATCAAGGCCGCCCGAAAGCAGAACGACGGCACGCGGAACGGATGAGGTAGAACTGGGGGTGTTTGTCATCAGAAGCAAACCTGTGGTGAGAACACGATCGGCTAAGCGGCGATCAAGGCTGACAATTCGCGCTCAAGCAGTTCCGGATCGCCCAGATTGAGTTCGACCAAACGACGCAAGTGGGTCGCGCTATCGAGATCGATTGTCTTGCAGAGCAGCCCCACCCGCCCATCTTCGCAATGGGCGACAACGCATTCCATGACGATATCGTCGACTTCGTTGAAATGCACGTTCAACACGCACGCCTCGTGCACGGCAAGGGGGATCGGCGCGGGAAGTTCGACCAACGCCCCCTTGAGCGACAGATCGGCCACCAGCAGATCAATCGACCGGCCAGCAACGGTCAGCGTGGCGGGCGTATGGAAGGCGATGCGGGAATAGTGGCGGCGCTCGTTGCTCATGAACCTCTCCTGGAAATGCAGTCCCGCACGACCGGGACCGCCTACTTGCCCTGCATGTTACCCCAAAGCAGTTTATGGAGCTGAATCTGGAAGCGCACGGGCAATCGATCCTCGACGATCCATTCGGCAAGCTGGCGCGGGTCGAGAGAGCCCTGGACGGGAGAAAAAAGTACCGGGCACACGCGATCAAGACGGCGGCCACGCACCGTGTCGCACGCCCACTCGTAGTCGACGCGGTCTTTCAGCACGAACTTGAGTTCATCATTCGGCGTCAGCAAATCGAGGTTTTTCCAGCGATTTTTCGCCAGCTCGCCAGATCCTGGGGCCTTCAGGTCGACAATCCGTGAAACACGCGGGTCAATGCCGGCGATGTCGAGCGCGCCGGAGGTTTCAAGCGACACGTCGTACCCGGCGTCGCACAACGCGACGAGCAAAGGCAGGCAATTTTTCTGCGCCAACGGCTCGCCGCCGGTCACGCAGACATGCCGGGGCGCATAACGGGCCGCTTCTTCCAGAATTTCGGGGAGCGTTCGCCGTTGCCCACCGGAGAAGGCATGCGCCGTATCGCACCAAGTGCAACGCAGAGGGCAACCGGTCAGCCGGATGAATACCGTCGGCAAACCGGCGCGCGTCGACTCCCCTTGCAGCGAAAAGAAAATCTCGCTGATTTTCAGCGAGATCGAAGAATCCGAGTGACTCACGCCTTACTTCTTGAGACGCTGTTTTGCGGTTTCTGCCGCCGGACTGCCGGGGTATTTGATCACCACCGCATTCAACGTCGTCTTCGCGCCCTTGTCGTCACCCAGTTCCTGCTGGCAGGTGGCGACATTGATCAGCGCATCCGGCGCTTTCGCATGCTGCGGCCACTTGCTGACCACCACACGATGGGCATCGATCGCCTTCTTGCAGTCGCGCAAGGAATAGTGTGCGTTGCCGAGCCAATACTGCGCGCTCGGTGCCAGCGTGCTGTCCGGGTGTGCCTTGACGAAGGCGGCAAAAGCCGCGCCGGCCTCCTTGATCTTGTTGGCCTTGAAGAGATTCAAGGCCGACTCATACTCACGCGATTCGGCCGCCGGATCGCCGGCCGGCTTCGGGCTCGCCTCCGCCGCCTGACCACCTCCATCCTCGGCCGGCTTCGCCTCGGACGAAGCGCTTGGTGCCTGCGGTTCGAGCTTGCGCAGGCGGGTATCGAGATCGATATAGAAATCCTGCTGACGCTTTTTGGCCGATTCCAGCTCAAAGGTCAGCGTCTCGACCTGCCCGTGCAACCGGGCATTCTCCTCGCGCAGGGCAACGATCTGATTGACGAGGTCGATCTGACCTTTCGACAACGCATCAATCCGATCATTGACCTTGAACGACGTATCCCTGATTTGCCGCCGCGCCTCTTCATCGTCGAACAGGCCGGCCCGCGCCGGCTGCGCACCCAATGTGGCGAGCAGCAGCGCGAGCGTGGACAAGACAGGCGCAAGACGCAGGCGGCGGGGCGTCATCTCAGAACTCGCCGCTGTAGAGCATGTCGCCGCGGCGGTTCTCAGCCCAACCGGCTTCGTTCTGCGCGGTGTTCTTCGGCTTTTCCTCGCCAAGGCTGACCGACTCGATCTGGTCCTCACGCGCCCCAAGTACCGTCAGCGCCTTCTTGACCGCATCCGCACGCTTCTGGCCAAGCGCGAGGTTATACTCGCGGCTGCCGCGCTCGTCGGTATTGCCCTGGATCAGCATCTTGAACTGACGGTTGTTGGAGAGGAACTTGGCATGAGCGGCGACGAGATCCTTGTGCTCAGCCTTGATGTCGAACTTGTCGTAGTCGAAATAGACGCTGCGCTTGGAAAGGATGCTGTTCGGGTCGGTCAGTTCGCGCGGCAGATTACGTCCATCCACGCCACCGGCGGTGACCGTAGCCACCTTTCCATCACGCGATTCAACCGGGGCTCCGCCCTGATCGCCGTCGGGCGTCGAGCTGCAACCGGCGACGAGCAATGCGATAAGAGCGGGGATGATGAGCTGTTTCATTTTATTTCTCCTGCGACAATTCGGGTTAAGGACTACTTGGCAAAAGGACCCCAAGCCGGCTCTCGTACATCTCCGGCGGGAATGGAAAGCCTCTGTTTGATGCGACCATCGACGGACACCGCCGAGAGAACACCACGGCCTCCGAGTTCGGTAGCAATCAGGATCATGCGGCCGTTAGGCGCAAAGCTCGGCGATTCGTCCTTGTGTGACTCGGTCAGCACTTGTGTCTGGCGGCTGGCAAGATCCATCACGGCAAGGCGGAAACCGCCATCGCGACGGCTGATGAAGGCCATCGACTTTCCATCGGGAGAAATACGGGGAGAAACGTTGTAACTGCCTTCGAAGGTAATGCGCTGCGTATCGCCGCCGTAAAGGCTGCTGCGATAAATCTGCGGGCTGCCGCCGCGATCCGAAGTGAAATAGATCGATTGTCCATCAGGTGCAAAAAAAGGTTCGGTGCTGATACCGGCCGTCGTCGTCACGCGCTGCGCGCCTGAACCGTTCGCATTGACCGTGAAAATCTGCGAGCCACCATCTTTCGAAAGCACGACCGCGAGCTTGCTTCCATCAGGCGACCAGGCCGGCGCCGAATTCGACCCCTTGAAGTTGGCGACAACGGTACGTTGTCCGCTGGCCAGCGAATGCACGTAAATAACCGGCTTCTTGTTCTCGAACGAAACGTAAGCCAACCGTCCGCCATCGGGAGACCAGGCCGGGGAGATGATCGGTTCTTTCGAAATCAGGGCCGTCTGGGCATTCTGGCCGTCGGCGTCGGCGATATGCAGCTCGTAGCGCTGCGCACTTTTCCTGACGACATAGGCGATGCGGGTCGAGAACACGCCCCGCTCACCGGTCAGCTTTTCATAAATCTCGTCGGCGATACGGTGTCCCGCGGCGCGCAACATCGGCGTCGAGGTCACGAAAGCCGCCCCCGCGAGCGCCGTTTGCTTATTGACGTCGTAAAGGCGGAAACGCGCTTCCTGCCGACCTCCGGTCGGGCTGATGCTGCCGGCCGCCAGCGCATCGGCGCCGCGGCTGCGCCAGTCGCCATACGCCGGACTTGTTTCTTCGGTCATCGGCAGACCGCTCGGATCGATCAGCTTGAACAAGCCGCTGCGTTCAAGGTCGCCGCGGATGACCGAGGTCACGGCGCGCGCCGATCCCGGCTCACCACCAAAATCGGCGATCGCCACCGGGATGCGGCTAGCACCGGCGCCGGTGATTTCAATCGACAGCTCGGCATAGGCCGCTGCCTGGACGAAAGCCAAGGCACTGAAAGCGATCAGGCTCAGGCCACGCAATTTGAGCAAGGGTCGAAGCATGGTAGTTGGCGTCCGGAGATAAGTGCGGGATTATAGACTTTTGACTGGGTTACAAAATGTAACGAAAAGTAATTCAGACCACCGGGATTGACGTTTCACTCCGCAAAAGGCTTGTACTTCAGTTTCAGCGTGCGGTCGAACCACTCGGTTTTCTGTGGCTGCGGCAACGGTTCCGACTTGCGAATCGCGCGCTCAATGGCGTCATCAAGCTGCTTGTTGCCGGTCGATTTGCTCAGCTTGACGCTGATCAACTCCCCCGACGGCAACTGGATGACCTCGAAAATCGCCTCCGGATTGCCTTCGATACCGGGCGGAAGCACCGTATGACCCCGAATCTTGCGGCGAATACTTTCGATGTACGCGTTCTTGCCCTGGCTGTCGGCGCTGCCGCCGCCACCTTTGGTTCCGGCACTGCTGCCGGTCGGTGATCCGTGAGGCGAACCGCGCGTTCCTTCAAGTTCGGCGCGAATAGCGGCGTCTTGCTGAGCGCGCGCGACATTGGTTCGTTGCTGCTGCAACTGCCTGCGCTCGCGGTCAAGCTGCTTTCTGACCTCGGCGTCACGCGCCTCTTTTTCCTTCTGCTCGCGCTTCTTCTTTTCTTCTTCCTTGCGCGCTTTTTCCTCTTTCTCCTTGCGGATTTTTTCCTCTTTCAGTTTTTTCTCTTCTTCGAGCTTCTGCTTCTTCAGTTTCTCTGCCTTCTCTTTTTCCAGACGCTCTTTCTCAAGCTTCGCTTTTTCCTCCCGCTCACGCCGTTCCTTGTCCTTGAGGGCGATTTGCGGATCAATCTGCGGCTTTTCGACGGCCTTGGGCTCCGGCTTTGGCGCAACCTTCGGCTCTGACTTTGATTCGGGCTCCGGCTCAGGTTCTCGGACAGGCTCCGGAGGCGGAATACTGGCGGCCGGATTGCCGAAATAAACATCGACGGGAATACCGCCCGGTTGCTCATTCTTCCATTGCACACCGAAAAACAGCACCACCAAGAGCACGGCGTGCACTGCCGCAGAAAGGGCAAGCGCCGCCTTGTTGGTCGGCTCATCGTATTGCAGAGGCTGATGGCTATTCACGGCGTCCGCTTTGCCTATTTACCGGTCGTTTGCACGAGAAGACTGACGTTCTTGACGTTCTGCTTGCGCAACGCATCCATCGTATGTACGACGACTTCGTATTTCAGATTCTTGTCCGCGTTGATGAGGACGGGCTGCTCGGCGTTTTTGTCCATGGCGTCGGCAATCCTCTCGAACGCCTCGGTTTCACTGAGTTGGCCGCCGGTCTTCCCGTTCTCGGTAAGGGAGAACGCCTTGTCCGCATCGATATTGAGGTAGATCGCATCCATCGGCGCCTGCTTCGTCTTGCCGGCCGACGGCACATCAATACTGGCCGTGTTCATCATCGGCGCCGTCACCATGAAGATGACGAGCAGCACGAGCATGACGTCGATGTAGGGAACAACGTTGATTTCGTTTTTCAGGCGGCGGGGACGCATGGCAACTCCGGCTTAGCGCATCTGGCGTTGCAGAATGTTGGAGAACTCTTCCATGAACGACTCGAAGCGCGTCGACAGACGGTCGATCTCGTGCGAGAAGCGGTTGTAGGCGACGACGGCCGGAATCGCGGCAAAGAGGCCGATGGCAGTCGCCACCAGTGCTTCGGCGATGCCCGGCGCGACGGTCGACAGCGTCGCCTGCCCGACGTTGGACAGCCCGCGGAACGCATGCATGATCCCCCACACCGTGCCAAAAAGGCCAACGTACGGACTGACCGAGCCGACCGAGGCGAGGAAGGCAAGATGCGAATCGATTTGGTCGACCTCGCGCTGGTAAGTGGCGCGCATCGCACGGCGCGAGCCGTCGATCACGTCCTTCGGATCGAGGTTCTTCTGGCCGCGCAGCTTGGTGAATTCGCGGAAGCCGGATTCGAAGATGCGCTCCATGCTGCCCGTCTCGTGCCGGTTGCTGGTGGCATTCTGGTAGAGCGCGTTCAGGTCGCCGCCGCTCCAGAAGTCGCGCTCGAAAAATTCGGTCTGCTCGCGCGCTTCCTTGACCGTAAACCACTTACGGAAAATGTAGTACCAGGACATGAAGGAAACGCTGGCCAGCATCAACATCACCGCCTGGACGACGGCGCTGGCGTTGAGGATCAGATGCAGGATGGAGAGGTCTTGCGAAACGTTCATTGGATGGCTTCCAGTTGGGTGCGCAACGGTTCAGGAATGGAGGTGATCTTCATCTTCGCGGCATTGACACAGACGATCTGGATCTTGCCGCTGATCAGTTCGTCCCAGCCGTTTTCGACGGCCGGATTGGCGCGCCGGATGTGCTGGCGGAAGAAAATCTGCGAGCGGGTGATGCGTTCAACCTCAAGGCTGACCGTCAGCATTTCATCGAGCCGCGCCGGCTTCAGGTATTCGAGGCTGACGCTGCGCACGACGAAGGCGATGCCCGGATCACGCATCAGGTCGGCCTGATCGTGGCCGATCGTGCGCAACCATTCGGTGCGGCAGCGTTCGAGGAACTTCAGGTAGTTGGCGTAATAGACGACACCGCCAGCGTCGGTATCCTCGTAGTAAATGCGAACGGGGAGGGTGAACGCGTTCGGCTTCTGCTCGTGTTTCATGGCGTGAGATTCTAGTTCCGCAGTGAAAGCATTAATGTAAGAATTTGTATCAAGCCATTGTTTTACAGCACTTCAAGCGGCCACTACACGATTACCAGAGATCGGACTGACCACTTCGCGCCGGCGCATCGAGCCCAAGATGGCGGTAAATGGCCGCCGTCGCAATGCGGCCGCGCGGCGTGCGCTGCAGGAAGCCCTGCTGGATCAGGAACGGCTCGAGCACATCCTCGATCGTGTCGCGCGCCTCGCCGATGGCGGCGGCCAGATTGTCCACACCGACCGGTCCGCCGCCGAACTTGTCGATGACGGCCGAGAGCAGCTTGCGGTCCATCAGGTCGAGACCGCCGTGGTCGACATCAAGCATCACCAGGGCGAGATCGGCAACCTCTTGCGAAATGCGGCCGTTGGCCTTGACCTCGGCGAAGTCGCGCACGCGGCGCAACAGGCGGTTGGCAATGCGCGGCGTGCCGCGCGAGCGACGGGCGATTTCCAATGCGCCGCCCGGATCGGCGTCGACTTTCAGCAGTTGCGACGAACGGGTGACGATGTGCGTGAGCTCTTCTGGCGTGTAGAACTCCAGGCGGGCGACGATGCCGAAGCGGTCGCGCAACGGATTGGTCAGCATGCCGGCGCGCGTCGTCGCACCAACCAGCGTGAACGGCGGCAGGTCGAGTTTGACCGAACGGGCGGCCGGCCCTTCGCCGATCATGATGTCGATCTGAAAATCCTCCATCGCCGGGTAGAGGATTTCCTCAACGACCGGCGAGAGACGGTGAATCTCATCGATAAACAGCACATCGTGCGGTTCGAGGTTGGTCAGCATGGCGGCAAGATCGCCAGCGCGTTCGAGCACCGGGCCGGAGGTCTGGCGCAGATTGACGCCCATTTCGGCGGCGATGATGTGCGCCAGCGTCGTCTTGCCGAGGCCGGGCGGGCCGAACAGCAGCACGTGATCGAGCGTGTCCTGACGGCGCTTGGCGGCTTCGATGAAGATCGACAACTGCTCGCGGATCTTGGCCTGGCCGACGTAATCGGCGAGCCGTTTCGGGCGCAGGGCGCGCTCGATGGCATCTTCCTGCGCCGATTTCGATTCGGGCGAAATCAGCCGGCTGCCCGCCGCCGCATTGCTGTCCTGGCTGCTGAAGCTGTCGGCAAAGTGGTCTTTTTGAATCATGACTGGATGGAGGACGTGTCCCGATCAACGTGCCCGAGCCACTCGCGGATCAGCACTTGCCCCAGCGCCAGCAATGTCGGGCCGAGGAAAAGGCCGATGAAGCCGAACATCAGCACGCCGCCAAAGACGCCAACGACGATCAGCAGCAGCGGTTGGGCCGAGGTGCGCGAAATCAGGATCGGCTTGATGAAGTTGTCGACACCGCTGATGCCGAACATGCCCCACAAGACCATGAAGATGGCCCAGCCGGTCTGCCCCGTACTGTAGAGCCAGCCGGCGGCGCCGCCCCAGATCAGCGTCGCGCCGACGACCGGCACCATCGAGAAGAAGAAGGTCGCAAAGGTCAGCACGACCACGGCCGGAACGCCGGCGATCAGGAAGCCGAGCATGGCCACCAGCGCCTGCGCGGCGGCCGTGCCGACAATGCCAACCATGACGCCAGTGACCGTGTTGTCAACCAGTCTGAGCATACGTTCGCCAAGGTCGCCGGCCAGCTTGCGGCTGCCATTGCGCAGTGCATCCACATACTCATCCGCATCACGAAAAATGAAAAAGACGAAGAAGATCACCAGCACCAGCTGCAGCATCCCTTGGGCAAACAACGACGCGGTGGCCAGTGCCAATTGGCGTGTCGGCTCGACGAGCTGGCGCAGCAGTCCGTTCATTTCCTCCCGGCTGGCCACCAGCCGGTGCCAGTAATCGGCAAGATCCTGGCCGATGACCGGAACATTCAGCACCCAGCTCGGCGCATCGCTGGGCAAGCCGTTTTCAAGAAGCGGTTTGAAGTAGCGGATCCCCGCCTCGACCCCGTCGGCGATCGTTCCGGACAGCAGGGCGACCGGTGCCGCCAGCAACAGCAGCAACAGGATCGACATCACGGCGGAAGCCAGGGAACTGCGGCCGCGGCACAGCGCCAGCAAGCCCTTGCGGATCGGCGAGGTGGTGATGCAGATCACCGCGGCAAAGAGCAAGGTCCCGACAAACGGCAGCAGGACGGCAATGCAGCCGATCAACAGCAACGCGACGATGGCGAACTGGATGATCTTCTTGTGATCGGTGAAAGTCTGTTGGTTCATGCTTTTGACAGGAGTTTGAGAGCTTGACGGATACCGTCGGACGTCGAAACGCCGGCTGGTAGCTGCTTCAGCGCGGCTGAAGCTTCGCGGTCATTGTAACCCAGCGCCAGCAGCGCATTGAGGATGTCATGCTGGCTGTCCTCGACAGCAAACGCCGCCGCCGGCACCGCCTCGGCGAGCTTGCCCTTGAGCTCAAGCAGCAGGCGCTCGGCGGTCTTCTTGCCGATGCCGGGCACCTTGGTCAACCGTCCGGCCTCCTGACGGGCAATCGCCTGCGCCAGATCGCTCACCGAAAGGCCGGAAAGCACCGCCAGCGCCATGCGCGCGCCGATACCGGAAACCTTGATCAACTGGCGGAAGGCGAAACGCTCGGCCTCGCAGCCGAAGCCATAGAGAAACTGGCCGTCCTCGCGCACGAGGAAATGCGTCAGCAGCGTCAGCTTTTCGCCGTTGGCGGGCAGGTTGTAGAAGGTGCTCATCGGCACATCGACCTCGTAGCCGACACCATGCACGTCGATGACGACCTGCGGCGGGTTCTTTTCAAGCAATGTTCCGGTCAGTCTGCCGATCATTCGGGAGTCCTTATTAAATGGTTAAACCGCTTTTAACGCAAAGATCGCAGAGTGCGCAGAGATACAGAGAAAAACAGAGGAAATATCTCGGGGGGGTTTCTCTGCGCCCTCTTTATCTCTGCGGGCTCTGCGTTGAAAGCGCTTGCCTGTAATCATTGCAGGCGCCCGTTACGGATGCGATAGCCCTTGGTCGACAGCGCGCCGAGTCCCTGCCCGCCGTGCGCGTGGGCAATCGCCCCTGCGAGCGCGTCGGCCGCATCCGGACTGGGGGTGCCCGGCAGCGCCAGTAGGCGACGGACCATGTGCTGCACCTGTGTCTTGTCGGCATGGCCGTTGCCCACGACGGCCTGCTTGATCTGCAAGGCAGTGTACTCGGCAACGTCGATATTGCCGGCGACCAGCGCCGTGATCGCCGCACCGCGCGCCTGGCCGAGCAGCAGCGTCGATTGCGGATTGACGTTCACGAAAACGATTTCGACGACGGCCTGATCCGGCCGGTATTGCGCGATCAACTCCTGCACGCCGGCATGAATCGTCCCCAGACGTTTAGGCAGCGCGGCCTCGGCATCGGTCTTGATGCAGCCGCTGGCGACGTAGGCAAGCCGGTGCCCGACCTTCTCGATCACGCCGAAACCGGTGACGCGCAAGCCCGGGTCGATGCCGAGAATGCGGAGCGGGGATGAAGCTGTCAATGGCACGTGGACAATCCGTGACGGGAACTCAGATGGACGACCAGTATACCGAGTCGCGGCTTGTCGCTGCGTCACGCACGAAATCAACCGCCAGCCCGGGCGAAAGGGGAAAAAAGACTGCATGCTACTATTGCGCCCGCTTCGGCAAAATCGTTCTTACCCCCCGTCAACTTTCCGACTTTCACACGATGCAATCCGCCCCGCCTTCCGCGAAGTCTTCCCTCAGGATCTATCTGCGTCTTCTCGGCTATCTCAAGCCTTCTGTCGGATATTTCATCACCAGCATCGTCGGCTACCTCATTTTTTCCTCGGCCCAGCCGATGATGGCCGGCATCCTCAAGTATTTCGTCGACGGGCTGGCTGCCCCGGCGTCGAGCCGCTACGCCTTTCCGCTGATCGGCCAGATGGAGCTGCTTTACGGCGTTCCGCTGCTGCTGGTGCTCGTCGTCAGCTGGCAGGGCATCGGCTCCTTCCTCGGCAATTACTATCTGGCGCGCGTCTCGCTCGGGCTGATCAACGACTTGCGCCAGAAGATGTTCAGCAGCCTGTTGCACCTGCCGAACGCCTTTTTCGACCAGAACAATTCCGGGCATCTCGTTTCGCGTATCACCTACAACGTGACGATGGTCACCGGCGCGGCCACCGACGCCATCAAGGTCGTCATCCGCGAAGGGATGACGGTCATTTTCCTGTTCGCCTACCTGCTCTGGATGAACTGGCAGCTGACGGCCGTCATGGTCCTTATCCTGCCGGTCATCGGCCTGATGGTGAATAGCGCCAGCCGCAAGTTCCGCAAGCAGAGCCGCAAGATCCAGTCGGCGATGGGCGATCTGACCCACGTCACGTCGGAAACGATCCAGGGCTTCCGCGTCGTGCGCAGCTTTGGCGGCGAAGACTACGAAGCCGGACGCTTCCGCGCGGCCAGCGACGAAAACACGCGCAAGCAACTCAAGATGGTGCGCACCTCGGCAACGTTCACCCCGTCGCTGCAGCTCGTCATTTTCACGACGATGGCCACCGTGCTCTTCCTCGTCCTGTTGCTGCGCGGCGATTCGTCGGCCGGCGACCTCGTCGCCTACATCACGGCCGCCGGCATGTTGCCCAAACCGATCCGACAGTTATCGGAAGTCAATGAAACGATCCAGAAAGGTCTGGCCGGCGCCGAAACCATCTTCGCCCAGCTCGATGAACAGCCGGAGGTCGACAACGGCACGGTCGAGAAGGAGCGCGTCTCCGGCCTGCTCGAAGTCCGCCACCTCAACTTCGCCTATCCGGGCAGCACGCAGAACGTGCTCGAGGACATCAATTTCACGGCCCGGCCGGGGCAGATGGTGGCGCTCGTCGGCCGCTCGGGCAGCGGAAAATCGACGCTGGCCAGCCTGATCCCGCGCTTCTATCACCACGAACAGGGGCAGATTCTCGTCGACGGCGTCGACATCGAGGATTACACGCTACGCAACCTGCGCCGCCACATCGCGCTCGTCACGCAACAGGTTTCGCTGTTCAACGACACAGTGGCCAACAACATCGCCTATGGCGACCTGGCCAGCACGCCGCTGAGCGAGGTCGAAAAAGCCGCCGAAGCGGCCTACGCGCGCGAGTTCATCGAGCACCTGCCGGAAGGCTTCTCAACGCTCGTCGGCGAAAATGGCGTACTCCTGTCCGGCGGCCAGCGGCAGCGCCTGGCCATTGCCCGCGCCATCCTCAAAAACGCACCGATCCTGATTCTCGACGAAGCAACCTCGGCGCTCGATACCGAATCGGAACGCCACATCCAGGGCGCGCTCGACCGGCTGATGGCCAATCGCACGACGATCGTCATCGCGCATCGCCTGTCGACGATCGAAAAAGCCGACGTGATCCTCGTCATGGACAAGGGGCGCATCGTCGAACGCGGCTCACACGCCGAACTGCTGGTGATGAACGGGCATTACGCCCGCCTGCACGCGATGCAGTTCAACGAAGCCGGAGGAAACACGCCGGCCGACGAAAAAGCGGCGCCTTCTTCCAACACTCCCGACGCCGCCTGACCTTCAGGGCAGGTGGCGGTCGAGCCAGCGATGCAGGACTGAATCCGCCGGCCAGTTCTGCAGGAAGCGCGTGCGGTCGCGCCGCCAGGCCCGCCGGAACGTGCCGTCCGACGTGTGCTGAATCATCGCATCGAGATCGATGACGACGACCGCGCCGGCGTGCCAGAGCAGATTGGTCGCCTTGAAGTCGCCGTGGCTGATGCGCAGCCGATGCAGCGTCTGGAACAGGGCAACGATAGCCGAAGCCTCGACCGGCGGCGGAACCCGAGCGGACTCAAGATGTTCGAGCAGACTACGGCCCGGACAAAATTCCGTGATCAGGAAAGCGCGCCGACGCAGCGGACCGACGCGCTCTTCCTTGAGCGCCAACGGCGTCGGCGTCGCAATGCCGTAAAACGCCAGCCGATGCCCGGCCAGCCAGGCGTGCCAGGCGCGACTCGGGCGCCAGCAGCGCGACAGCGCATGGCGGAAATTCTTCAGGTTGTAGCGCTTGATGACGAGCGCCCCGCCCGCCCCATCGACACGGGCAACGGTGCAAGTGCCGCCATCCTTCAGCATTTTGCCGGTGGAGATCGCCTGATCGGGCGACTGCAGCACGGCCGCCAGCCGTTCGCGATCGGCACGCACGACCGAGACAAAATCGCCGCCGTCGCGGCTGACCGCAAACTGGCTGCACTCACGCAACGTCTTGCCAAGAAAATGCCTGAGCCGCTTTGCGCGGGCCGTTTCCACGGCGGCGTACAAAGCGCCAGCAGCGGGACGCAACACCGTTTGCCGCGCACCGTAGGCCGCGACGAGTTCCGCCTGATGCGCATCCCATGCGACGGGCAACTGTGCGATCAGTAGCGCGAGATTGGCGAGGCAATCTTTCTGATTGCCCGTCTTACGCACACCGTCACCGTCGATCACATACAGCACGCCCTGATGATCGAGAAAGTTGCCCAGATGCAGATCGGTCTGGACCAGCCTGGCGGCGTGCATTTCGCCGAGCCGGGAAAATGCCGGACGCAGCACGTCGACTGCCTCGGGATGACCCGCCGGCAGGTCCGCCACCAACGACCAACGTTCGGCCAACGTTCGACTACCGGCCAGAAACCCGGTCAGCAGGACATGCCCTCCGCCTTGCAACTGACCGCTGAAAAGAAGTACCGGCGTGGGGATGCCAACCGTCTGTAGCGCAGCAACGCCCTGCACCTCGCGCTGCCAGTACTTGTCGCTGCCATGACCGACAAAAAGTTTGGCCAGCACAGGACGATCACGCCACATGGCCTCGCCGACCACACGCTTGCCGGGCAGGACACGCAGCAGGCGCGTTACCGTCACGGACGCCCCGTCCGCCAGCGAGACGCGGAACGGCACATCGGGCATGCGCGCCGGCTGCCGCAAGTCGGCGGCCGTCAGCAACGGCACCGCTTCGTTTTGAGAAGTCGAGCATCCTGTCATTTCTGCCCCTCGGTCGCGTTACCGGAATCAAACCACCAGAAAATCACGCCGGCCCCTTCGCATACTTGCGCAGGTAGCGCGCGTGCAGGCGCGCCGCTTTGCGTTCAAGCTGGCGCAGCAGCGACGCCTCATCGCGCAGAATCGTGCGCAGCGGCCGGTCGAAATACAGCCTCAGGAAGCGCAGCACGTCACGCTTCGTCAGGCCGATGTCGAGCGCCGAGAAATAAAGGCCGGCCAGATCCTTGTCGCGCCAGCGGCGCGGCGTCTGCGCGCGGATTTGCGCGCGGTGCAGGTCGATCAGCGAGAGCTTGAGGTTGTCGGGCGTCGGCGCTGGGTCGAGATGAAGCAGGAAGTGGCAGATGTAGAAGTCGCGGTGATTGACGCCGCCTTGATGCATGCGCCGCGCCATCTCGGCGACACGGTGGAGCAGCGCGCGCTTCATCGCCACCGGCGGTGGGGTAACCGGCCAGTCGCGGCAGTAGTCTTCGAGGCTGATCGTCGGCGCCAGCTCCTCGGTGACGATGAACGAATGCTGCGTCGCCGGATTGCCGCCGCGCTGCCCGAAAGCGACGCCGCACATGGTGTCAACGCCGAGTTGTTCCAGCCGCTTGATCGCCTGCCACTCGTTGCCGGCGCCGAGCACCGGCAGGCGCAGCGAGCACAGGTTCTTGAAAATTTCGCCCCAACCGACACCGCGATGGATCTTGACGAAATAGCCGCGCCCGCCGACTTCGGTGCGCAAGGTGCGGCGCGCTTCGAGTTCGCGGAAGACTTCGCCCTGCAACGCCTCGACGGCGGCGAACGGATCGCGCCCGGCCCACAGCGTACGGAACGTCTCATCGAGATGAACGACGGTTTTACTCACAGGCGCTCCTGCAGAATCAGGTCGGCGGCGCGCTCGGCGTTGCTGTAGATATCGGCCGTCTCGGCGAAAGCCAGCGCATTGGCTTGCCAGCGTGCCCGTGCCTCCGTATCCGTCAGCATTTCGGCCAGCGTCGCGTTCAAGGTTTCTTGGGCGAACGGCTCCGGCACGACGCGGCCGCCGTCGGCTTCCTCGATGTAGTGCGCGTAGCCGCACACCGCTGTCGTCAGCACCGGCAGACCGGCGACTAGTGCTTCGAGCAGTACCGTGCCGGTATTTTCGTTGTAGGCCGGATGGATCAGCAGGTCGGCGCCGAGCAGGAAGCGCGGGATATCGTTGCGCCCAGGCAGGATGTTGACGCGTTCGGCGATGCCGAGCGCGTTGGCTTGCCGCTGGAACGGCGCCGGATCGTCCTGGCCGACGACAATCAGCCGGGAGCGCGACTTGAGCGACTCGGGAAGGCTGGCCAGCGCCTTCAAACTGCGGTCGAGCCCCTTGGTCTTGAAACCGGAGCCGACTTGCAGGAGCAGCAGGTCATTGTCGCCCAGCCCGAACTCGCGGCGGAAGTCGGCGCGAATCTCGGACGCATTGGCCGGCGCGCGGCGGTCGGGCGAAATTCCCGGCGGCAACAGGTGAAAACGCGCCTTCGGCGTGCCATAGTGTTTTTCGAAAAACGGCTGCTGCACCTGCGAAATCATCAGGATTTCGGTCCTGCTCTCCGGCGCGAAAACGGCGCGCTCGTAGGCCGCGAAATGGCGGTAGCGGCCGGACAGCCGGTAGAACGAATTGCGCAGCGTGCGCGCCTTTTCCTCGTAGCAGGCATCGGCGGCGAAATAGACGTCAAGCCCCGGCATCTTGTTGAAACCGATCACCCGCTCGGCTGGGCGCCGTTCGAGATCGCGAAACAACCAGTCGGTGAACCGGATGTTGCGGCGCACGTTGGTGAAGGCTTTCACCGGCACGACGACGACCTCGAATCCGGCGGGAACATCGCCGTCCCACTTGGCCGTATAGACGCGGATCGCGTGTCCGCGCGCCTGACAGGCCAACGCGATGCGCAGAAAATCGCGCTGCAGGCCGCCGAACGGGAAGTACTTGTAAAGGCAGAAGGCGAGTTGCATCAGCGGCTTTCGGGTGGCGCCTCGACGCCGCGCGGGCGCTTGTAGCGGTTGTAACCCCAGAGGTATTGCTCGGGACATTGGCGGATCAGGTGTTCGATCTCGTGGTTGATCTGTTGGGCGCGTTCCTCGGTCGTGCCGGAAAACGCTTGCGTCGGCGGTTGCAGATGGAAGTGATAACCCGCCCCACCGGGTAAACGCTCGGCCCAGACCATGATGGCGGCCGCGTTCGTCTCGGTCAGCCGCGCCGCCAGTGTCATCGTGTACGCCGGCTTGCCGAAGAAATCGAGCCAGCGCCCTTCACCCATTTTCGGCGCCTGATCGGGCAGCATGCCGACGGCTTCGCCCTTCTTCAGCGCCTTGATCAGCGAGCGCACGCCGGCCAGATCGGCGGCGGCGATGTGCAATTGCGCTCGTGCCCGCCCGGTCTCGATCATCGTTTGCAACCACGCCTGCTTCGGCGGGCGGTAGAGGACGGTGATCGGCGCCTGCGTCGACAGGTATTGCGCGGTGATTTCGAAACAGCCGAGATGCGGCGTCAGGTACAGGATACCCTTGCCCTCGCGCCTGGCGGCTTCGACCAGTTCCCAGCCGGTGATCTTGACGACGCGCGCGGCCGCTTCTTCCAGCGGGCGCAGCCAGATTTTCGGCAGCTCGAACGACGTCTTGCCGGCGCTGGCGATGGCGCCAAAGCGGGCGCGCCGTTCGCCATCCTCGCCGAGCGCCAGCGCCATGTTCTCGCGCAGGTGGCGGCGATAGGTCGGCGACAACAGCCAGGACAACCAGCCGGCGACGGCGCCGAGACGGTGCAGCCACGACAGCGGCAGATAACTCAGGAAACGGAAAACAAGAATCACGCAATAACCCCGAAAGAACCCAAAAGCAACCCCTGAATAACCCTACTCGCAACGAGTTTGACCCGTAGAATCCGAAAAACTACAATTATCCCATTCGCCGAGTTAATCAGGACAACTTGCAGGGCGAGGAAACACAAATTAAGTGTTTCGAAATACTGCTAAAGCGTCGTCTGCTCAAACCCCGGAGCCGGCCACGCCGCTGCAACGGGGTTTTTCATTTGGAGCAGAAGTACATGGCCCACGAGTATCTCTTCACTTCGGAATCCGTTTCCGAAGGCCATCCCGACAAGGTCGCCGACCAGATTTCCGATGCCGTCCTCGACGCCATCCTGGCCGAGGATCCGCACGGCCGCGTCGCCTGCGAGACGCTGGTATCGACCGGTCTCGTCGTCATTTCCGGCGAAATCACCACCAAGGCGCACATCAACTACCGCGAAATCGCGCAGGAAGCCGTGCGCCGCATTGGCTACAACGATTCCGAAATCGGTTTCGACTACAAGAGCTGCGCCGTGCTCGCCGCGATCAACCGCCAGTCGCCGGACATCGCGCAGGGCGTCAACGAAGGCCAGGGGATCGACCTCGACCAAGGCGCTGGCGACCAAGGCCTGATGTTCGGCTACGCGTGCAACGAAACGCCGTCGCTGATGCCGTTGCCGATTTACTACGCGCACCGCATCATGCAGCGCCAGGCCGAAGTCCGTAAGGACGGCCGCCTGCCGTGGCTGCGCCCGGACGCCAAGAGCCAGCTCACCGTCAAGTACGTCGACGGCAAGCCGGTGGCCATCGACACCGTCGTCGTCTCGACGCAGCACAGCCCGGACGTATCGCACGCACAGATAGAGGAAGCGGTGATCGAGGAGATCGTCAAGCCGGTGTTGCCCAAAGACATGTTGACCGACAAGACACGCTACCTGATCAACCCGACCGGCCGCTTCGTCGTCGGCGGTCCGCACGGCGACTGCGGCCTGACCGGCCGCAAGATCATCGTCGACACCTACGGCGGCGCAGCGCACCACGGCGGCGGCGCCTTCTCCGGCAAGGATCCGTCGAAGGTCGACCGCTCGGCCGCTTACGCCGCCCGCTACGTGGCCAAGAACATCGTCGCCGCCGGCCTCGCCGACCGCTGCGAAGTACAGGTCGCCTACGCCATCGGCGTCGCCAAGCCGGTGTCGCTAATGGTCGATACGTTCGGCACCGGCAAGATCGCCGACGAGAAGATCGTCGAGCTGATCGGCCGCCATTTCGATCTGCGTCCGAAGGGCATCATCCAGTCGCTCAACCTGCTGCGCCCGATCTACGCAAAAACCGCCGCCTACGGCCACTTCGGCCGCGACGAGCCGGAATTCACGTGGGAAGCACTCGACAAGGTGGCGGCGCTGAAGGCCGACGCCGGACTCTGATCCGCACGCGCAAAAAGCATTGCGCACAAGCCGACCGCCGCCACGCGGTCGGCTTTTTCATTTCACGGCGATCCGCGGCGCAGCAGCGCCTGCAGCAGGTCGGTCAGGCGATCCCGCCGCCGATGCAGCTCTGTCTGTTTGTTGCTGACCAGCTCCGTGTCGCCGCGCACGTAGCCTTCGTAGAGTTCCGTCGCCAATGCATGGATCGACTCGTGCAACACGTCGAGTTCGGCGAATTGCGGCAAGTCGCCGTAACGCCGCGCACCCTCATCATGCAGCCACAAACCGAAACGACACGCACAAATGGCCAGCGGCGGCGGAACTGACCGCCGGTTAGCGACCAAGTCGTCCAGCGCCGCCACCCACGCGCGGTGTTCGGTAGCCGCGAACAGCACCGCCAGATCTTCCTTCTCCACGGGCTCGACATTGCGCCATTCGGCAGGCAGCACCCAGTGGGCCGCCCAGTCGGCCAGGCTGTCGGCGGGCATCGGGCGGGCGATGCCGTAGCCCTGCGCCTGTTCGCAGCCGAGCTGCAGCAGGACCGTGCCGTGCTCAACCGTCTCCACCCCCTCGGCGATCACTTCGCGCCGGAACGCGGTCGCCATGCCGAGCACGCCGTCGAGAATCGCCAGATCGTCGGGGTCATCGAGCATGTCGCGCACGAAACTCTGGTCGATCTTGAGCACCTCGGCCGGCAGGCGCTTGAGGTAGGTCAGCGACGAATAGCCGGTCCCGAAATCGTCGAGCGCAAAACGCACGCCCAAGGCGCGGCAACCTTCCATCACCTCGCTGGCTTGCGCCATGTCCTCGAGCAGACTGGTTTCAAGCACCTCAAATTCGAGTTGCGCCGGATCCGCCTCCGGATGCAATGCCAACAGTTCCCGCAGGCGGGAAACAAAGCCGGCGTGCAGCAGGTGCCGGGCGGCGATATTGACGCTGACACACAGGTTCAATCCCATCCGACGCCACGCGGCCATCTGCGAGAGCGCGGCCGCCAGCACCCACTCGCCGAGCATGACACCGAGCGGCCGGTTCTCGACCATCGGCAAGAACTCTCGCGGCAACAACAAGCCGCGCTCGGGATGCTGCCAGCGGATCAGCGCCTCGACGCCGAGCACCTCGCCGCTCCGCATGCTGACGCGGGGCTGGTAATGCAGCACAAATTCGCCTCGCTCAAGGCCGGCGCGCACGCGTTCGACCGACTCCCGTTCGCCCTGGATGACCGCCTCCTGCTCGACATCGAAGCGCTGGCAGCGGTTCTTGCCCAGTTGCTTGGCCGAATACATCGCCTGATCGGCATGACGCAGCAATTGATCGGCATCGGCGTTGTCGAGCGGGTAAACCGTGTACCCGATACTCGCCGAGACCTGCATCACCTCGTCATCGAGCACGACCTGATCGGCTGCCGCCCGCAGCAACCTCGCCAGCACGGCATCGCAATCGCCCACCTGCTCGATGTCGACGAGCACGGCGGCGAACTCGTCGCCGCCCAGCCGCGCCAGGATGTCGCCCTCGCGCAGCACCGAACGCATGCGCTGCGCGACCTCAACCAGCAGTTTGTCGCCGGCGCTGTGGCCATGCCGGTCATTGATGGCCTTGAAGCCGTCGAGGTCGAGATAGACGACGGCCAGCTCGGTGCCGCGACGATGGGCCTGCGCCATCGCCTGTTGCAAATGGGCGGCAAACAGCTTGCGGTTGGGCAGATCGGTCAGCAGGTCGTAGTGGGCGACATGTTCGAGCTGCTGCTGATGGTTCTTGGCCTGCGTAATGTCGGAAAAGAGGCCGACGTAGTGCTGCAGCCGGCCGCTCGCGTCATGCACGGCGCTGATGCTGAGCATTTCCGGATAAATCTCGCCATTCTTGCGCCGGTTCCAGACCTCGCCGTACCAGTGCCCCGTCTCGGTCAGCGTCCGCCACATTTCGGCGTAGTAGTCGGCGGACTGGCGGCCCGAATTGAGAAGGCGCGGATTCTTGCCGACCACCTCGTCGCGCGTGTAGCCGGTAATCTCGGTAAAGGCTTCGTTGACGTCGAGGATCGTTCCCTCCGTATCGGTGATCGTAATGCCCTCGCGCGCATACGTGAAAACGCTGGCCGCCAGTTGCAGGCGGGTTTCCGACTGGCGCGAATGGGTGATATCGACATAGGCCACCACCACGCCATAGCGCGGATGATCGAGCGGCGTCGCGCTAACGTTCAGCCAGAGGCTGTGCCCCGGCGAGCGCACCTCCATGACCACGTCGTGCACGGCACGGTGCTCGGTCAGCGCTCGCACGCTGGGATACTCGTCGAGCGGCATCGGCGTGCCATCGGGCCGGTAGATTTCGACGTCGCCGCTGCCGAGCTTGCGCACCAGTTGTTCGGCTTGGCGCAGGCCGAGCATGCGCTCCGACGCCGCGTTGCACTCGACGATGCCGCCCGCGCGGTCAAGCAAGACAATGCCGACCGGCAGAATGCCGAAAATCGTGCGCAAACGCTCTTCGTTGCTGGCCAGCATTTCCATCGCATCGGCGAGCAGACGTTTCTCCTTCTGCAGGTTGAGCCCGAGCGCCTGCAATTCGCGTTTTTGCACAATCTGGCGCAACAGCGAAACGAACAGCAGCACGAGCAGCGCCGACAGGGCGATGATCCAGAAGCGGTACTGCGCCCATACATCGGCCACGCCGATATCCGGCGCAACGTCGTAGGGCGGAAGGCGCAGGGCGCGCGCCAGGTTTTCCACCGGCAGATAGTCGGCCGCCGGGTCGAAGCCCTCGATCCCGGCCGCCTGCGCCGCCGGGTGATCGGTGTCCAGAACCAGCAGCGCGCTGGCGATGCGGCGGGTCAGGCGTGGGTCGAGATGCGGCAGCGCCACCAGCGGCCATTCCGGATAGAGGCGCGTCGACACGATGTAGGGGAAACCCGGAAGGTGCTGGCGGTTGATGATGCGCAAATCAGGAATCTGTAATTTTTCTTGCCGGGCCATCGCTTCGAGCACGCCGGTCCGGACGAAGCCGGCGTCCACTTTGCCCGCCAGCACGGCCTCGATCACCTTCTCATGGTTATCCATCCGGATCAGCGTCGCGTCCGTGGGCAACTCGACGCCGACCTGCAGAAGCTCATACGCCTGCGCCTGATAGCCGCCGAGATACGGGCCGAGCATGGCGATCTGTTTGCCCCGCAGATCGGCCAGCGCCGCAATGCGCTCATCTCCCGAACGGGCGACGATCACGCCGCCGAAAGCGCTCGTCGCCACGCCATCTTCGCGATTGACTTGCGTGACCAGCGCCCCGGTCAGCGTGTTCCGGCTGCGCAAAACAAGGTAGTGGCTCGGATTGGTCAGCACCAGATCAAGCTGGTTCCTGTCCAGTGCCGTCTCGATTTCGCCAACTCCGAGAACCTTGAGTTCGACCTTGATGCCGTCCAGCCGGCTGCCCAGATAGTCGGCCAACGGCTGATAGCGCGCCTCCATGACCGGCTTCGGCATGTAGGCGAACACGCCGAGCGTGATCGTCTCCGCCGCCTGAACGGCGAAGCTCAACACGCACAAGGCGACGACACCGAGAGCTCTCATGTACTCAACCTTTTTGGCCGACTCAGGCATTCGGTGGTGCACAGATCCTCAACGCCGACTTCGGCCGCCATCAACCCCATTTCGCGCATCAGTGAACACAAATGGCGCGCTGCCTGGACGAAGGAGGCATCGCGCCCCGACAACCACGCCACATTTGCATCATAGGAAGGAATCGTGATTCCGGCGAGGGCGCGCTGAACGCCCTCGGGGTCGATCTTCTGGCGACCGGCGATGCGGTAGACGCCGTCGAGGCGGTTTTCCCTCAAATGACTCAGCGCCCGAAAATGAGCACCGGTCAGCGCTTGCAACGCCTCGACGCAACAGTCCAGCCGGTCGCGGCGCACGGCGAGCACGTCGAAAATCCGGTTCGGCATCTGCCGGCTGTCAAACAGACGCCGCGCGCCGTATTTCTGCAATTGTCCGGCGACCGGCTCGTAGCTCACCACCGCGTCCACCTCGCTCCGTTGCATCGCCTCAAGATGCCGGCCCGGCGGCATGTCCACGACGGACAACGCCGTCTTGTCCATATCATGGTGGCGCAGGAAACCTTCCAGCAGCAGCGCGCCAGTCGCGCTGCGCTCGACACCGATGCGCCGACCGACGAGATCGGACGCCTGCCGGATGTCGGGCTGCGCGTAGAGCGCATCCGCGCCGGAGGAAACGTCGAAGACAAGCGCCACGGCCAACGGCACGCCGGCGGCTTGGATGCGCAGCGTTTCATCGAGCGTCAGGCAGGCCGCATCGACCGCCCCCGAGCGCAACGCCGCCATGGAATCGGAAGCGTCTTCGCCGCCGAGCAGCGTCACCGGCGACGGTAGCCAGCCGAACTCGCTCGCCAGATAGAGCGTCTCGTAACCGATCCACGCATGCAGCCCGATGGAGAGGTGTTTTTGCCTGACTCGCTTGATCGCCCACGGCATGGCCAACGAAGCCAACCCGGCCAGCGCGGCCCCGCCGACGAGCAGCGTCCGCCGCTTCGCGTTGGGGCGCGACGATTGGTTCGCGCTCATGGATACAACCCCCTTCTTTCTCCGCTGATCATGCGGCTGTTCGCAACGCGGCGGGAACTTCAGCGCCTTGATCGGCTCGGAGTTACCTTTGGCGCCTTTTCAACAACTTTGGAATCCCGAATGACCAAGGCGGCCTGCCTGCGATGTTTCGCACGGCCGGCACAGCCAGTCCCTGTCAAAACAGGTTAGCACAGCCTCATTTGACGGACCGGATTGGCGTCACCCGAGATTTTTTGATAAAACAACGCATGGACGCGTTTTGGATACCTGCTTTCCCGATGACCGTTTCCGCCTATTTCTCGCTCGCGGAAATGGCCTGCTCGTCGCAAGCTCTTTCCCTCACAGCGAACCTTTCCGACTCATCTGCCCAGCCCCGCCACAATGCTCAAAAAGATCAGCGTTAGCCAACTCACGGTCGGCATGTACCTCAAGGAATTCTGCGGCTCCTGGATGGAACATCCGTTCTGGCGCAACTCCTTCGTAATTTCCGATCCGGAGGATATCCGGCGCATCCTCGCGAGCAGCATCAAGGAAGTGTGGATCGACAGCGACAAGGGGATCGACGTGGCGGCGGACGTCGCGGTCGTGTCCGAAACGGAGAACGAAGCACAGGTCGACGCCGAACTGGCCGCGGCCGCCCAAGCGGAGCGTGCAACCGCACCGCTTCCGGTCGAGGCCGAACTGCAACGCGCCGCCATCATCTGCGCCCAGTCGAAACGCGCCGTCACCTCGATGTTTCAGGAGGCGCGCATGGGCAAGGCCATCGACACCGGCAACGCCCATAAGCTGGTCGAAGAGATTTCCGATTCGATCCTGCGCAACCCCGGCGCATTGATCAGCCTCGCCCGCCTGAAAACCGCCGACGACTACACCTACATGCACTCGGTCGCCGTCTGCGCCCTGATGATTGCGCTCGGACGCCAACTCGCACTGCCGGAAGAACAGGTACGCCGGCTCGGCGTCGCCGGTCTGCTGCACGATCTGGGCAAGGCCATGGTGCCGCTGGACGTGCTCAACAAGCCGGGCAAGCTGACCGACGAGGAGTTCCGGATCATCAAGGCGCATCCGGAAGAAGGACATGCGCTGCTGAAGGACAATCCGGACATCGACCCGATCGTGCTCGATGTCGTCCTTCACCACCACGAAAAAACCGATGGCTCGGGCTATCCGAAAGGGCTGAAAGATGAGGAAATCAGCCTCTTCGCCAAGATGGGCGCGGTGTGCGACGTCTACGACGCGATCACCTCGAACCGCCCGTACAAGGCTGGCTGGGATCCGGCCGAATCGTTGCGCAAGATGGCCGAATGGGCGAACGGCCATTTCGATCCGACCGTCTTTCAGGCGTTCGTCAAAAGCCTCGGCATCTATCCGACCGGTTCGCTGGTCCGGCTCAATTCGGGGCGACTCGCCGTCGTCATCGAACAGTCGGCGAAATCGCTGCTGACGCCGCGCATCAAGGTCTTCTATTCGACCCGCTCGAACGCCCGCATCCGGCCGGAAATCATCGATCTGTCGCACAAGGGCAACCCGGAGAAGATCGTCAGCCGCGAAGATCCGGGGAAATGGCTTTTCCCCGACCTCAATGAACTGTGGTCGGGACAGGCCGGCGCCTGACCTCAGAACGGCCGCACGCCGCGCAGCAGCCAGAAATCGATCACGATACCGAGAAAAATGACGCCCCCGAGCCAGTTGTTGTGCAGGAAGGCCTTGAAGCAACGCTGGCGATCACGGCCGCGAATCAGCGTGAAGTGATAGCCAGCGATCAGCGCCGCCGCCGCCAGCCCGGAAAAATACGCCCAACGGGCCTGCACCAGCACGCCGACCCACGCCAGGATCGCCAGAAACGCTGCGTAACAGGCCATCACCGCCGCCACGTCGAAACGCCCGAAGGTGATCGCCGAGGTCTTGATGCCGATCTTCAGATCGTCCTCGCGGTCGACCATCGCGTACTCGGTATCGTAGGCCACCGCCCAGAAGACATTGGACAGCAGCATCCACCACGCGACCGCCGGAATCATGTCGAGATGCGCCGCGTAGGCCATCGGGATGCCGAAACCGAACGCCACGCCGAGATACGCCTGCGGCACGGCAAAGAAACGCTTGGTGAAGGGGTAACTCGCCGCCAGAAACAGCGCTGCCACGGACAGGCCGATGATGTAGGTGCTGCGCAACGGCAGGATCAGACAGAACGCGCTTAACACCAGCGCAAAGAAGAGCACGAGCGCCTCCTTGACCGACACCTTGCCGGCCGCCAGCGGCCGCTCCTTGGTGCGCTCGACGTGCGGATCGAACTTGCGGTCGGCCAGATCGTTGACCACGCATCCAGCCGAACGCATGAGGACGGTACCGAGAACGAAGATCCAGACGATGATCCAGCTTGGCGTACCGTAAGCGGATAGCCACAACGCCCACAGCGTCGGCCAAAGCAGCAGCAGGATGCCGATCGGCTTATCAAGCCGCATCAGTTTTTCGTACTGGTTCAGACGATCGATCAGGCGGGAGGGCTCAGCGTTCATGGCAAAGTTCTTTTAATGTAGTTGAGTTATTTCGTGCTTCCGCGCAGCGATTCGACGATCCGAAGCACAAACCGGGTCAGATCGTCCGGCACCTGACGGCACACATAGAAGGCGACCAACGCATTGCACAGCGCCGCGATCCCGAATAGCTGCGGGATCGATACGTCCAGCCAAAGCAGCGCGGCCGCCGCGATGGCGCCACCGACCATGAACAACGCATTGAGAATGTTGTTGGCGGCAACGATCCGGGCGCGATGCTCCGGTTCACTGCGCGACTGCATCACGACATAAAGCGGCACCACGAAAAAGCCGCCGAAGGCGCCGATGGCGAACAGATCGAAGAACACCCGCCAACAAGCGCCCGTCGCCAACAGATCACCGAGAGGCAGCGGTGCGCCGGATGGCGGCAGCGCCGGCCCGGCGAACGCCAGATCGGCACCAAAGACCGTCAGCCCAAGGATGCCAACCGGGATCAGTCCAATCTCGACATGCTTTCCGGAAAACTTTTCGCACAGCATCGACCCGGTTCCGATCCCGACGGTAAAGATCGACAGCATGAGCGTCACCAGCACCTCGTTTCCCCCAAGGACATGGAGCGCATAGACGGGAAATTGCGCGAGCAGCAGCGCGCCGTAAAGCCAGAACCACGAGATGCCGATGATCGTGAGGAACACGGTGCGGTTTTCGCGCGCAAAGACCATGCTGTGCCAGGTTTCGGTCACCGGGTTGAAATTGACGCGCAAGTCCGGCGATGGCGCCAGCGCTGGTGAGATGCCGCAACTGGCCACATAACCGCCGATCGCCACCAGCAGGGCGGCGAAGGCGATCCAGCCGGGATTGAGGCCGGAGCCGGCGAGCAGCCCGCCGGCCAAGGTACCGATCAGGATGGAAACGAAAGTGCCCGATTCGACCAGCGCATTGCCGCCGACCAGCTCTTCCTCGGAAAGATGTTGCGGCAGGATCGCGTACTTGACCGGCCCGAACAGCGTCGATTGCAGGCCAAGAAGAAACAGCGCCGTCAGCAGCACTTCCAGACTGTGGGCATAGAAGCCGAGCGCCGCCACGCCAATGATGGCGATCTCCAGCAACTTGACGAGCCGGGACAGCCGCGCCTTGTCGTACTTGTCGGCCAACTGGCCGGCCGTGGCGGAAAACAGGAAGAACGGCAGGATGAACACGCCCGCCGCGAGGTTGGTCAAGGTTTCCGGCGTCAACGTCGTCCAGCTCGCCGTGTGGAAGGTGAGCAGGACGACCAGCGCGTTCTTGTACAGGTTGTCGTTGAAGGCACCGAGGAATTGCGTCCAGAAGAACGGGGCGAAGCGCCGCGTGCCGAGCAGATGAATTTGGGTCATGCCTTGAGCAACTCCTGTCGCGATCCCAGCCAGCGGGCAAGATGGCGCTCGGCCCGTTCGGGCGCTTCGCGCAGCAGCGTATCCGCCATTTCGCGCGCCAGTTCGATCAGATCGGCATCAGCCTCCAGATCCGCGTAGCGCAGTACGGGCACCCCGGATTGGCGGCTGCCGACGAACTCGCCGGGGCCGCGCAACTGCAAGTCCTGGCGGGCAATCTCGAAACCGTCCGTGTTTTCATAAATGATTTTCAGCCGTGCCCGCGCCGTCTCCGACAACGGCTGCTGATAGAGCAGCACGCACACCGATTCGTGCTGGCCGCGCCCGACGCGTCCGCGCAGCTGATGCAACTGCGAGAGCCCGAAGCGCTCAGCGTGTTCGATCACCATCAGGCTGGCATTGGGCACATCGACGCCGACCTCGATCACCGTCGTCGCCACCAGAACGTCGATGTTTCCGGCGGCGAACTCGGCCATCGTCGCCGCCTTCTCGTCCGCCTTGAGACGTCCATGCACCAGCCCGACCCGCAATCCGGCCAGTTCGCGGGAAAGCACCGCGTGCGTGTCGAGCGCCGTCTGCAGCTGCAACTTCTCCGATTCCTCAATCAGCGGGCACACCCAGTACGCCTGTCGGCCAGCCGCGATCGCCCCGCGAATGCGCTCAATGACTTCGTCGCGACGGGCGTCCGAGACGAGCCGCGTCCGTACCGGCGTCCGCCCGGGCGGCAATTCGTCGAGCACCGACACGTCGAGGTCGGCGTAATAGCTCATCGCCAGCGTCCGCGGAATCGGCGTCGCCGACATCATCAACTGATGCGGCGGCAGCGCGTTCTTTTCACCTTTCCGCCGCAGCTCAAGCCGTTGCGCCACGCCGAAGCGGTGCTGCTCGTCGATAATCGCCAAGCCCAGGCGGGCATAATCGACGCTTTCCTGAATCATGGCGTGCGTACCGACAATCAGGTGGGCCGTGGTCGCCGCATGCTGCTGCGAGGCTTGCTTGTCGGCTTTCTTCAGACTACCGGTAAGCCACGCGACCTCCACGCCAAGCGGCTCCAACCAGGCGCGCAGCTTGAGGTAATGCTGCTCGGCCAGAATTTCCGTCGGCGCCATCAGCGCGGCCTGAAAGCCCGCCTCGATGGCCTGGCACGCGGCGAGTGCCGCCACAACGGTTTTACCGCTGCCGACGTCTCCCTGCAGCAGGCGCTGCATCGGAACAGGCCGGACGAGATCATCGGCGATTTCACCAAGCGCACGCTGCTGCGCCGCCGTCAGCGGAAAAGGCAACGCGCCGAGCAGTTGGCGACGCACCCCGCCATCGCCATTGAGAACAGGCGCCCCTTTGGCCCGCCGCGCCTGATAGGCCTTGCGGAGCGAGAGTTGCTGAGCCAGCACTTCGTCGAACTTGACGCGCCGCCAGGCGGGATGAGTACGCGCCTGCAGCGCCTGGCTATTCGCTGAGGGCGGCGGCGCATGCAACAGGCGAACCGCCTCTGCAAAAGTGAACAGACCATGCCGCTGGCACCATGATTTGTCCAGCAACTCGGACAAATCGGACTGGCCAAGCGCCTTTGCGATCAGCTTCCGTAGGGAATTCTGCGACACGCCGGCCGTCGCCGGATACACCGGGGTGAGTGATTCGGGCAACGAGGCGTCGGCGGCGACAAGACGGTAGCGGGGATGAACCATTTCCGGCCCCCAGAAGCCCTGCCGCACCTCGCCGAAAAGACGCAGCTTTCGCCCGTCTTCGCGTGCCGCTTCGAGCTGTTTGGTCTGGCTGCCGTAAAAATTCAGGAAACGCAGCGTCGCTTCGCCGCTGTCATCCGCAACCTTGGCAACCAACTGGCGGCGCGGTCGAAACTGCACAGAAACGTCGAGGACGCTCGCCTCGATTTGAACCGGCATCCCGGTGACGGCATGGCTGATCGCCGTCAGCCGCGTCTCATCCTCGTAACGCAGGGGCAGGTGCACAACCAGATCGTCGATCCGCTCAAGACCAAGCCTGCCCAACTTAGCCCTGAGCGCGGGCGTGACGCCAACTCCCTCGATCTCGGGCATTAACCGACGTTATTTCGGCAACTCCATGACGGCATCGGCTTCAACCAGCGCGCCACGCGGCAAAGACGCCACACCGACCACCGCACGCGCTGGATAAGGCTCCGTAAAATACTCCGCCATCATCTCGTTAACCTTGGCGTAATTGGCAAGATCCGTCAGGAATACATTGACCTTGACCACATTTTCCAGCGACCCGCCGGCCTCTTCAGCAACCGCCTTCATATTCTCGAAAACACGAGCAACCTGGGCATCGATTCCATCGACGAGTTGCATCGTTTCCGGATCAAGGCCAATCTGGCCGGCAAAATACACGGTATAACCAACTTTAACGGCCTGCGAATAGGTTCCGATTGCCGCGGGGGCGTTCGCGGTTGAAACGATTGTCTTGCTCATGTTGTTATCCTCCGTTTAAAAATTCTTCTCATGGGAATGATAGATGACTTCAACCATCATCGCCAACCTCGAAAAACTGCTCAACGGGCCGCGCGATGGCGCCCTGCTTCGCTTCTCCCTGGGCAATGAATGGCTCAAGGCCGGCAATCCAGAGTATGCAATCCGTTACCTGCGAGAGGCAACCACACTCGACACCACGTTCTCCGCCGCCTGGAAAATGCTCGGTAAAGCGTTGGCTGACAAGGGCGACCTTTCAGCCGCCCTGGAAGCCTACAAGACAGGGATTGCCGTTGCCGAAAGCCGCGGTGACTTGCAAGCCGCAAAAGAGATGACGGTATTTGCGAAACGGCTGCAGAAGCAAATGGGCAACCATTAAACTGACGCTCCCGCGCTACGCAGCGCGTATCTTTTTAGTGCGACTTTTTTCCCGAACGACTTGCCTGCGGCGTCGCCTCTATCCCGAGGCTCTTCAAACGGGCGCGAACGGTTTCTGCGTCCTCGCGGGTTTTAAACGGCCCGACGATCACGCGCGCCTCAATGGTCGACGGGATCCCTTCGAGGGATAACTTGGCGTGCAACTCCTCGGCTCGCCGGGTGTCGGTGAACACCCCACTCTGCAGGAGAATTCCTTTCGCTCCCCGAGGAACTACAACCGTCGCTTTGGGCGTTTCCCTAGCGGCAGGCGATGGGACAACCGTCAGCGCTGGCGCAACCTCAACCGCCGGCACAGGAGCGGATCCCCGAAGTTCATTATTAGGCGCGGACGAATTTCTTCCACCGCGTTCGGTCACGTTGCTGGCAGAGCTTTGCGAAAACGGCTTATGTGTTTCCCGGCCACCTCCGGCCGGCTCCGCTACCACCGCTTCTTGCACTGGAGCCACAACGTCCAGAGCGGCCGGCGGCGCGCTCACCTCAGGTTCAGCTGCATCAACCGCACCACTATCTGGTGCGTCAATTGGCAGCGCGGCCTCAACCGGAAGCGGTACGATCTTCTTTCCAACAGGTACCGGCTCGACAAATACAGAATCTTCATCGTCGTTTGCTTCTTCGGTATTGAGACGGTCGAAAAGAATCAGCCCCCCAAGCAGAGCGACAATCATCAACCCGGCAACGCCGATTCGCCGCACCAATTTTCTCTTGAGTTCGGCAAGTTTCTCTGAGTTCTTGGCAGCCCCATTTTCGTCACGGCCCATTAACGTCGCACTCCCTTTGAACCAAAATTCTCAATTCTGCCTTCAGACATTCGCGTCACCCCCACGGGCCAACGCCACCACCAACTCGGCCTCTGCCCGAGAAATTCCGCATTGCACGCAAATTGCGTTGGCGTCATGCCCGCCTTTCGCCATTTGCAGAGCATCACTGTAAAGCGGCGAAATGCTCTGCGTTGCATCCTTCGGCGTAATGTGCCGTTGCAACTCCTCACGCAGCACCAGAACCTCCGCACGCAACCCGCCGACTTCTTTACGCAACTGTGCGGCTTCGCGTAGTAGTTCCTCTATCGCGTCACCAACTTCTTCCAAGCCCGGTGTCGGGACTGCCACACGCAAATCGCTCCCTTTCCCTCCTTGCTCAGGGAAGTCTTTCTCGCCAACGTCGCCTGAGGAGGCCTCGCAGCCGTCTTCGCCAGCATCTGTGCGTTGCGCCACTTCCTCAGTATTTTCTGCTGCCTCGACCTGCTGCATGGCCGAATATGCACTCACGCCGTGATCGCCCAAATGTTCTTTGTCCGAAGGTGAAAACTCGTTCCCGGCCCGTCCCAAACGCTTGATGCGCAAACATGACCAGATCATGTATCCGGCAAGTAGGCCAACGATAGCGAGCAGCAGTTCTCGCCAATAAGGATTTCCCCAAAAAAACGGTTCCATAATCGTATCGATAACAACGTTCCTTCATTTCCCGAATGCCAGCCCCCCGAGGCTTTACAGCACCAGTGCCGGCCCCGCTTCAATTTTCACCGCGCGGCAGACAAATGGCAAAAAAAAACCAGGTCAATGACCTGGTTTTTTCAACAAAACCGCCTTACGCCGCCTCGGCCACGGGCTCGGCGGACTCGATCTCTTCCGACTGGTCAAGCAACTGGACAAACGCCATCGGCGCATTGTCTCCATCACGGAAACCACATTTCAGAATCCTCAGATACCCACCATTCCGCGTTGCGTACCGCGGTCCAAGAACGTCAAAAAGCTTCACAACCATCTCACGATCGCGGAGACGGTCAAACGCCAATCGACGATTCGCCAGCGACGGCTTTTTACCGAGCGTGATGATCGGCTCAACCACGCGACGCAGTTCCTTAGCCTTCGGCAACGTGGTCTTGATCGTCTCGTGCCGAAGCAGCGAAACAGTCATGTTGCGCAACATCGCCAGACGGTGCGCGCTAGTGCGATTTAATTTACGTAATCCCAAACGATGACGCATTTCTATTCCTTCCTATTCTTGTTCGGGCAATTATTTTTCGAGACCAGCCGGCGGCCAATTCTCTAGTTTCATGCCCAATGTCAGGCCCCGCGCTGCCAAGACTTCCTTGATCTCGTTCAATGACTTGCGTCCAAGGTTAGGAGTCTTAAGAAGCTCATTCTCCGTACGTTGAATCAGGTCACCAATATAATAGATGTTCTCGGCTTTCAGGCAGTTCGCTGACCGCACCGTAAGCTCCAGGTCATCAACAGGCCGAAGGAGCAACGGGTCAACCTGAACAGTCTTCTGACTCTCCACCGGCAGCGCCGTCCCCTCAAGATCCGCGAAGACGGATAACTGTTCACGCAAAATACGTGCGGCAGCGCGAATCGCCTCCTCTGGCTCTATCACGCCATTGGTTTCAATCTCCATGATCAGCTTGTCAAGATCCGTGCGCTGTTCAACGCGCGCGCTCTCGACGAAATAGCTGACCCGCCGAACCGGGCTGAACGAAGCATCCAGAACCAGCTTGCCGATGCTCTTGGCGCTATCTGAAAGCTGGCGAAGATTCCCAGGTACGTAGCCCCTGGACTTCTCGACCTTGATCTCCATAGCCAATTTACCGCCGGCCGAAAGATGAGCGATCACATGATCCGGATTGATAATCTCCACGTCATGAGACACGGAAATATCACTCGCCCGAACCACGCCATCGCCTTCCTTGTTGAGCTGCAGCACGACCTCGTCGCGATTATGCAGCTTGAACACGACTCCTTTCAGATTGAGGAGGATATCTACAACGTCTTCCTGAACACCATCAATCGTGGAATATTCATGAAGAACCCCCTCAATACTAACTTCCGTCGGAGCGTATCCAGGCATTGACGATAGAAGAATTCGCCGCAACGCATTACCCAAGGTGTGTCCATAACCGCGTTCAAACGGCTCCATGACCACCTTTGCGTGCACCGGAGATAGGCTCTGTACATCGATAATTCGCGGTTTCAAAAGTCCACTACTTTGCATGTCCTGTCCTCTGCCTAATTGCGAAACGTGCTGCTACCGCGATCACTTCGAGTAGAGCTCAATCACAAGGCTCTCATTGATCGTGGACGGCAATTCGCTGCGCTCCGGACGTGCTTTATATGTCCCTTTGGCTTCCTTGACATTCACTTCGACCCACTCAGGGAATCCCCGAGCCTCGGCGGCTGCTAATGCGGCTTTGATACGCAGTTGGTTCTTCGACTTCTCGGCGACTTCGATAACGTCACCGGGACGAACCTGATACGACGGAATATTTACGCGCCGTCCATTCACCAAGACGCTGTTATGGCGCACGACCTGCCGCGATTCTGCACGCGACGCTGCGAACCCCATACGATACGCGACCGTATCCAAACGCGACTCAAGCAACTGCAGGAGATTTTCGCCGGTCACGCCCTTGCGCCGATCAGCTTCTTTGTAGACCTTGCGGAACTGGCCCTCAAGAACCCCGTAGATACGACGAATTTTTTGCTTTTCACGCAAATGAACACCGTAGTCGGACAAGCGCTGCCCCGACTTTTGTCCATGTTGCCCCGGCGCATATGAACGCCGTTCAATTGCACACTTGTCAGTGAAGCACTTCTCACCTTTCAGGAAGAGTTTTTCCCCTTCTCGGCGACACTGACGGCACTTCGGATCAAGATTACGAGCCACTTAATTTCTCCTTAAATCCGGCGTTTTTTGGGGGGACGGCAACCATTATGCGGAATCGGCGTTACGTCGGTAATCGTCGTAATTTTCATGCCGAGTGCATTGAGCGCACGAACCGAAGACTCACGGCCAGGACCAGGACCCTTGATGCGAACTTCGAGGTTCTTGACACCACATTCTTGTGCCATCTTACCTGCGGCTTCCGCTGCGACCTGTGCAGCAAAGGGCGTACTTTTGCGCGAGCCCTTGAAGCCAGCACCGCCGGACGTTGCCCAGGACAACGCATTTCCCTGCCGGTCAGTAATGGTGATAATAGTGTTGTTAAAGGAAGCGTGAATGTGCGCGATACCCTCCGCGACGTTCTTTTTAACTTTCTTCCGAACTTTTGTAGCTGTCTTAGCCATTTAGTGATTCCTCTTACTTTTTACCGGCGATTGCCTTGCGCGGCCCCTTGCGGGTACGGGCATTGGTGCGCGTACGCTGACCCCGGCACGGGAGCCCTTTGCGATGGCGAAGCCCTCTATAGCAGCCAAGATCCATCAGGCGCTTGATGCTCATTGTCACTTCGCGGCGAAGATCGCCCTCGACGGAAAACTTGCCGACTTCGTCACGCAGACGATCCATTTCGGCTTCCGTCAAATCCTTCATCTTTACAGTACGAGCAACCCCTGCTGCGTCACAAATAACTTTGGCGCGGCTACGTCCAATACCATAAATCGCCGTCAACGCGATTTCGGCATGCTGGTGGTTGGGAATATTTACCCCTGCAATGCGGGCCATCGATTTACCCCAAAAAATATACTGGAATTAGATACCGACTATCAGATTTAGTCTGACAATCAACCTTGACGTTGCTTGTGACGTGGATCGGAACAGATCACGCGAACAACGCCATTTCGCCGAATGATTTTGCATTTACGGCAGATGCGCTTAACAGATGCCAGCACTTTCATTGATTTACTCCTCGTTCATGGCATTAGGCGCAGCCAGCCCTTTGCCGAGTAGATTACTGCGTAGAGATCTTTACTTGGCTCTAAAAACGATTCGAGCCCTGCTTAGGTCATAAGGTGTTAGTTGAACAGTCACTTTATCCCCGGGCAAAATCCGGATGTAATGCATTCGCATTTTCCCCGAAATAAACCCTAGGACAACATGTCCGTTATCAAGCTTTACTCTGAAAGTCGCATTGGGGAGGTTTTCCAAAACCTCACCTTGCATTTCGATCAAATCTTCCTTAGCCATGCTATTTTGCGGGCGCCCCGGCCCCCTTAAAGTTCGCCTTTTTCAGGAGGCCCTCATATTGGTGCGACATCACATATGCCTGAACTTGACTCATGAAGTCCATGGTAACAACGACGATAATCAGCAAAGACGTACCACCAAAGTAAAACGGAACGTTCCACTTCAGAATCAGGAACTCTGGCAACAAACAGACCAGTGTAATATAGCCAGCCCCGATTAACGTTAGTCGCATCAATATTTTATCAATGTAGCGTGCCGTCTGATCGCCAGGACGGATTCCAGGGACGAATGCGCCGCTTTTTTTCAAGTTATCGGCGGTTTCTTTCGAATTAAAAACAAGCGCCGTGTAAAAAAAGCAAAAGAACACTATCGCCGCCGCGTACAACATCACATACACGGGCTGACCAGGAGAGAGTCCGCCAGCGATATCTTTAAGCCAGCGCATAGACTCCGTCTGCCCAAACCATCCGGCAACCGTCGCGGGGAAAAGAATAATCGAAGATGCGAAAATAGGAGGAATCACACCGGCCATGTTGAGTTTGAGTGGCAAATGCGAGCTCTGGCCACCGTAAATCTTGTTGCCGACTTGGCGCTTAGCATAATTGACCAGAATCTTTCGTTGGCCACGCTCGACGAAAACCACAAAAGCCGTGACAGCAACGACCAGCACGCTAATGAACAGAGCGGACAAGGGATGCATGGCACCGGTTCGTACGAGCTCAAGCAGACCACCGATTGAATTCGGCAACCCAGCGGCGATACCGGAAAAGATCAAAATCGAAATTCCGTTGCCGAGCCCCCTCTCGGTAATCTGCTCCCCCAACCACATAAGAAACATGGTTCCGGTCAACAACGTTACCACCGTAACCAAGCGGAACAGCATTCCAGGTTCTGGAACCAAGCCTGGCTGCGACTCTACCGCAATAGCGATGCCAACCCCTTGAAACAGCGCCAGCACCACCGTTCCGTAGCGAGTGTATTGCGTTATTTTTCGGCGCCCGGCCTCACCCTCTTTTTTCAGAGCTTCTAGCTGCGGACTCGCATGAGTCATCAACTGCATGATAATCGAGGCTGATATGTACGGCATAATCCCAAGGGCGAAAATCGTAAACCGACTTAATGCTCCGCCTGAGAACATATTGAACATGCCGAGGATACCGCCTTGCTGCCTATTAAAGAGTTCGGCAAGCGCTTGCGGATCGATACCGGGAACGGGGATGTGCGCACCAATACGGTATACAACCAAAGCCCCAAGCAAGAAAAACAGGCGACGTTTTAGGTCGCCGTATTTGCCACTCTTGCCAACTTGTTTAGTATTGGTTGCCAAAAAATTCACCGTAATGAAATTTAGTCAGCGATGCAGCCACCGGCCGCTTCAATCGCGGCTTTCGCGCCCTTCGTGGCCCCGACCCCTTTTAACACGACTTTGCGGCCAATCGCACCCGAGAGGACAACCTTCGCCGACAAGGCATGAATCGAAACAAGATTTGCTTGCTTGAGAGCAAGCAGATCGATCTCATCGAAGGGCAAATCGTTAATTTCAGAAAGGCGAACTTCCACGTTACGGGCGTTTGTCATAGAAACAAAGCCGCGCTTCGGCAGACGACGCTGCAATGGCATCTGCCCACCTTCGAAACCAACCTTATGGAAGCCTCCGGCACGCGACTTTTGGCCTTTGTGCCCACGCCCGCAAGTTTTGCCGAGACCAGAGCCGATTCCACGCCCAACACGCCGCTTAGCATGCTTTGCGCCTACACCCGGCTGAATTGTATTGAGTTCCATCTCATCCCTCACTCTTCAGAAGGTACGAAACCTTATTAATCATTCCACGAACCGCCGGAGTATCAACCAGTTCGGAACTACTATTGAGCCGCCTTAAGCCAAGCCCCTTTACAGTCGCTCTATGCGACTGCTTGGTGCCGATCAGACTCTTGACCAGCGTGACCTTAATTTTCTTTTCGGACATGGATTACCCCAAAATCTCTTCGACAGTCTTACCACGCTTGGCAGCAATTTCCGCCGGCGTGCTCATCGTCTGCAGACCATTGATCGTCGCCCGCACAATGTTGTAAGGGTTGGTAGACCCGTGAGCTTTCGCGACCACGTTGGTCATCCCCATCACATCAAACACCGCACGCATCGCACCGCCAGCGATAACCCCGGTTCCTTCGGGCGCGGGCTGCATCATCACTACTGAAGCGCCATGACGTCCAACAACCGTGTGATGCAAGGTACCGCTTTTGAGACTGACCTTGACCATCTTCCGCCGAGCTTCTTCCATAGCTTTCTGCACGGCCACGGGAACCTCTCGCGACTTCCCCTTGCCCATACCGATACGCCCGTCACCATCACCGACGACCGTGAGGGCTGCGAAGCCGAGAATCCGACCACCTTTTACCACTTTGGTAACCCGGTTGATCGAGATCATCTTTTCGCGCAAGCCATCATCAGGCTTATCAGCTTGCTGCGCTTTTTTACTTTGTGGTTTTGCCATTACTAACTCCGATCCTTATCACGATCCGTCAGAACTTCAGACCAGCTTCGCGAGCCGCTTCCGCAAGCGCCTTGACGCGCCCGTGATACTGAAACCCACTGCGATCAAATGCCACTTGCTCGACGCCGGCCTGCTTAGCGCGCTCGGCAATCAACTTGCCGATAACGACGGCAGCCGCCACATTCCCACCGTTCGCAACATCTTTGCGAACATCAGGCTCAAGCGACGACGCTGCGGCGAGAACTTTTGAACCACATGCCGTAAAGATCTGGGCATAGATATGACAGTTAGTACGAAATACAGACAAGCGCAGTGATTTCAGCTCCGCGATCTTGAGCCGGGTTTTACGCGCTCTGCGCAGACGCGCCGTGTTCTTGTCAATCATTTATGTCCCTTTACTTCTTTTTCGTTTCTTTGATGACGACTACTTCATCGACATAACGGACACCCTTGCCTTTGTATGGCTCAGGCTTGCGATAGGCGCGAATCTCCGCAGCCACTTGCCCGACGCGCTGCTTGTCGACACCTTTGATAACGATCTCTGTCTGCGAAGGAGTCTCGCACTTGACACCGGCAGGCATCTTATGGGCAACAGGATGGGAAAAACCGAGCGAGAGATTCAGAACATCACCCTGTGCTTGCGCACGATACCCAACACCAACCAGCGACAGCTTCTTCTCAAAGCCCTTGCTGACCCCGGCGACCATGTTGGCGACAATCGCGCGAACAGTACCGGAAAGCGCATTGGCATTCTGAGCACCCTCCACCGGCTTGCACAACAAAACACCTTCAGCCTTTTGCACTTCAACGGCTGGGTTTGCTGCCATCGAGATGGCACCCAAGGGCCCCTTTACGACAATTTCACTGACACTGACCGCAACATCCACTCCTTGCGGAAGCACGATCGGATTCTTAGCGACGCGTGACATACTCCCCCCTTACGCGACGATACAAAGAACTTCGCCACCGGTATTGCTGGCGCGAGCTTTGCGGTCCGTCATAACCCCCTTGGGGGTAGACACAATCGCCACTCCCAAGCCATTCATAACACGGGGAATATCATTCGCCCCTTTGTAAATACGCAGACCAGGCTTTGAAACCCGATCAATCCGCTCGATAACGGGACGACCGGCGTAATACTTCAGACCAATTTCCAACGTCGCCTTACCGACAACTTCGCGCACAACAAACTCTTCTATATAGCCCTCATCCTTCAGGACCTTGGCAATCGCCACTTTTACCTTCGACGAAGGCATTTCCACCGCCTCTTTATTCGCCGCTTGCGCGTTGCGAATACGCGTCAGCATATCGCCGATCGGATCGCTCATACTCATATCGTTCTCTCCCGCTTACCAGCTAGCCTTGGTCATACCAGGGACTTCGCCACGCATAACGAAATCACGCAATTTGCTACGACCCAACCCGAATTTACGATAAACACCACGCGGACGCCCAGTCAACTTACAACGATTGCGAAGGCGCACTGGACTCGAATTCCGCGGCAACCCCTGAAGCTTCAGACGCGCCTCATAGCGCTCTTCTTCACTAAGGGACACATCATCAATCACAGTCTGCAACTCGGCACGCTTAGCGGCGTATTTTTCGACCATCTTGCGCCGCTTCTCATCGCGGTTGATTAATGCAAGTTTCGCCATGTTCGCCTCAGTTCTTGAAAGGGAATTTAAAGGCCGCAAGCAACGCGCGCGCCTCATCATCGGTCTTCGCCGTGGTAGTGACACTAATATTCATACCACGCAAAGCATCGATCTTGTCGTATTCGATTTCAGGGAAAATAATCTGCTCCCTGACACCCATGTTGTAGTTTCCGCGACCGTCAAAACCTTTTCCGGAAATACCACGAAAATCCCGAACGCGTGGCAGCGCAACAGAAACCAAACGATCAAGAAATTCATACATGCGAGGACCCCGAAGCGTAACCATACAACCGATCGGATACCCATCACGAATCTTGAAACCAGCGATAGACTTTCTAGCCTTCGTAACAACCGGCTTTTGACCAGCAATCTTGGTCATATCTCCGACGGCATTTTCCAAAACCTTCTTATCGGAAACCGCCTCGCCAACACCCATATTCAGAGTGATTTTTGTGATACGAGGAACTTGCATCGCGGACTTGTAGCCGAACTTTTGCGCCAGCTCTTGCACTACAGAATTCTTATAAAACTCAAACAAACGTGCCATATGGATCCCCTCACGCCCCGATCATTTCGCCATTTGACTTGAAAAACCGGACTTTCTGCCCATCCTCAAGCACCTTGAAACCAACGCGATCAGCCTTTTGCGTTGCCGGGTTAAAGAGCGCCACATTTGAAACATGGATCGGCATGTCTTTTTCAACAACACCACCCACAACCCCTTTAACCGGATTGGGCTTCACATGCTTTTTGGCGCGCGCAACACCGTCCACGACAACCTTATCGAGACCAACCCGTGCAACAACCGTCCCGCGCTTGCCCTTATCCTTACCGGCAATCACGACGATCTCGTCACCCTTACGAATCTTTTCCATAGCAGCCCCTTACAACACTTCCGGTGCCAGAGACACGATTTTCATGAAGCGCTCACTACGCAGCTCACGGGTAACCGGCCCAAAGATACGGGTACCAATCGGTTCAAGCTTGTTATTGAGAAGCACCGCGGCATTCCCATCGAACTTAACCAAGGAGCCATCGGGACGGCGAACGCCTTTTGCCGTACGAACGACAACAGCATTATACACATCACCCTTTTTCACTCGGCCGCGAGGAGCAGCATCCTTGATACTCACCTTGATAACATCGCCAACAGTCGCATAACGACGCTTCGAGCCACCCAGGACCTTAATACACATAACTGAACGTGCGCCCGTGTTATCGGCCACATCCAGAACAGTTTGCATCTGAATCATCTATATCTCCAACTTATCCCGCTACGCGGTCAGTCTTGGATCCCGTACGGGAAAAGAAACCGCAACCCTGACGGATGCGGCAGCGAAAAAAGGAGGATTATATCCTCCTTTTTATAAAACGCAAGATTAAATAGCGACTGCTTTTTCGAGCAGCTTGCTAACTACCCATGCCTTTGTTTTCGACATCGGGCGGCTTTCTTGAATTTCTACAAGATCACCAGCTTTCGCCTCGTTTGCTTCGTTATGCGCATGATACTTGCTGGAGCGCACGATGATCTTGTTGTACTTCGGATGCTTGACTCGACGCTCAACCAAGACCGTAACCGTCTTGTCCATCTTGTCGCTAACAACCCGGCCGATGAGAGTACGCTTGCTAGTCGCCTCGCTCATTGCTGCACCACCTTTTCCCGAAGTATGGTACGAACACGCGCAATATCCCGTCGCACCTTTCCAATCTGACTGTGATTGCCGAGTTGTTGCGTTGCGTGCTGCATGCGCAAGCCGAACTGCGCCTTCAACAACTCCAACAGTTCCTTATTCAACTCGTCAACGCTTTTATTTCTAAGTTCAATGGCTTTCATCTTTACCCCACCATTCGCGTCACGAAAGTCGTCGGAATCGGCAGCTTCGCCGCGGCCAGTGCGAACGCTTCACGCGCAAGCGACTCAGCAACTCCATCCATCTCATACAAGACCTTACCCGGCTGAATTTCGGCAACGTAATACTCCGGATTTCCTTTGCCGTTACCCATTCGAACTTCAGCAGGCTTCTTGGAAATCGGCTTATCCGGGAAGACGCGAATCCAGATCCGCCCACCCCGCTTAATGTGGCGCGTCATCGCGCGACGCGCCGCCTCGATTTGCCTTGCAGTCAGACGGCCCCGACCAATGGCTTTCAGTCCGAATTCGCCGAAGCTAACCTTGACGCCACGAGTCGCCAGCCCAGCATTCCGGCCCTTTTGCTCTTTCCGGTATTTCCTTCTAGTTGGTTGCAGCATCAGTCGCTCCTGCCTTTCTAACTCGTTTCACTGGCGCCTTGTTCTCCGAATCCGTCCCAACTTCACCCTTAGGCTTGGGAGCGCGACGTGGCTTACGCGCCTGCTCGTCACCAACAGAAGCGTCAGCCTCGACATTTACCTGTTCGTTACGATTTAGAACCTCGCCCTTGAATACCCAAACCTTCACGCCGATGATGCCGTAAGTGGTCAGCGCCTCGGAAGTTGCGTAATCAATATCGGCGCGCAGAGTGTGGAGCGGCACACGCCCCTCGCGATACCATTCACGGCGGGCGATTTCCGCCCCGTTAAGACGGCCGGAACTCATGATCTTGATACCTTGAGCACCGAGACGCATGGCGTTTTGCATAGCACGCTTCATTGCGCGCCGGAACATGATTCGCTTCTCGAGCTGCTGCGTGATCGAATCCGCGATCAGTTGAGCATCAAGCTCCGGCTTGCGGATTTCTTCAATGCTGACATGAACGGGCACGCCCATGATCTTCTGCAACGAAGCGCGTAGATGGTCAATTTCCTCGCCCTTTTTCCCGATAACAACCCCGGGACGGGCAGAGAAAACCGTAACCCGCGCATTCTTCGCTGGACGTTCAATAAGAACGCGACCAACGGAGGCATGCTTGAGCTTTGCCTTAAGGAATTCGCGAACCTTCACATCTTCCGCGAGCATACCCGCGAATTTCTTACTATCCGCATACCACCTTGACGACCAGTCGCGGGTAACTGACAGCCGAAAGCCGGTCGGATTAATTTTTTGTCCCATTAGGTTACCTCAGTTTCCGACGGTCAGAAAAATGTGGCATGTGGGCTTCACGATCCGGTTGCCACGCCCTTTGGCTCGAGCGGTAAACCGCTTCAGCATTACGCCCTTCTCGACGTAAATTGTCTTGACCTTCAACTCATCAATGTCCGCGCCATCGTTGTGTTCGGCGTTTGCAATCGCAGACTCCAAAACTTTCTTGATGATGCCGGCCCCTTTTTTCGGGCAAAACTCCAGGATATTGAGAGCCTGGTCAACTTTCTTACCGCGGATTAGATCGGCAACCAAACGACCTTTTTGGTCGGACAGCCGAACACCGCGCAAAATTGCACGCGTTTCCATACCCATTCCTTTACTTCTTCGCCTTTTTGCCGGCAGTGTGCCCTTTGAACGTGCGGGTCAGAGAAAACTCGCCAAGCTTGTGGCCAACCATGTTTTCGGTGACATACACAGGAATATGCTGCTTACCGTTATGAACGGCGATAGTCAGCCCGACAAAATCAGGCAGAACGGTTGAACGCCGCGACCACGTCTTGATTGGTCGTTTGTCGCTCGTGGCGCGCACTGCCTCAACTTTTTTCAGCAAATGGGCATCGACGAACGGGCCCTTTTTAACAGAACGTCCCATAGTTCTCTACCCCTTACCGTTTATGACGACGCTGCACGATCATGGAATTCGTGCGCTTGTTGCTGCGAGTCCGGAAACCCTTGGTCTTAATACCCCACGGAGTAACCGGTGCCATACCAGCCGCAGTACGACCTTCACCACCGCCGTGAGGGTGATCAACCGGGTTCATGACAACACCCCGAACAGTCGGCCGAACACCACGCCAGCGCATCGCACCAGCCTTGCCGATCGAGCGAAGACTGTGCTCTTCATTGCCGACTTCACCGATCGTCGCCCGACACTCGACGTGAACCCGGCGAATTTCACCAGACCGCAATCTGACCTGCGCGTAAACCCCCTCGCGAGCGAGAAGCTGGGCCGACGTACCCGCTGAGCGAGCAAGCTGCGCCCCCTTATTCGGCACCATTTCGACACAGTGAATCGTAGTACCCACCGGAATGTTACGAATGGGCAAAGCATTACCGGCCTTGATCGGCGCTTCGGAGCCACTCATGATCTGCTGGCCGACGACCATTCCCTTGCACGCAATAACGTAACGCCGCTCACCGTCTGCGTAGCAAAGCAACGCAATATTCGCGGTACGGTTCGGATCGTATTCCAGCCGCTCAACCTTCGCGGGAATTCCATCCTTATTACGCTTGAAATCAACGACACGATAACGCTGCTTGTGCCCACCACCCTGATGACGGGTCGTCACATGTCCGTTATTGTTGCGACCAGCCTTTTTCGACTGCGACTCAACGAGCCCAGCAAACGGCGCTCCTTTATGGAGTTCCGGATTAACCAGTTTGACGACCGCACGCCGCCCCGGAGAGGTCGGCTTAACCTTAATGAGCGCCATTACACAGACCCTCCATCAACAAAATTGATTTCCTGGCCCGCTTTCAGCCCGACATAGGCCTTTTTCCAGTCTTTACGTCGCCCCATCGAGCGACCAAAGCGCTTCTGCTTGCCTTTCACATTAGCGACCTGAACCGATTCAACCTCAACCTTGAACAACAGTTCGACCGCCGCCTTAATCTCGGGCTTCGTTGCATCGGGAGAAACACGGAAAATCACTTGCTGGTTCTTGTCAGCAACAAACGTGGCTTTCTCGGAAATCTGCGGCGCAAGCAAAACTTGCATCAGACGTTGTTGGCTCATCCCAGCATCTCCTCAATCTTCGACAGCGCGCCTTTAGTCATCAGCACTTTCGGGAAGCGAACCAGTGACACCGGATCAGCCTCACTCGCCTCAAGCACCAATACATTCGGAAGGTTACGCGACGCCAAATAAACATTCTCATCAAGAAGATCGGTCACCACGAGCACAGACTCATAGCCCATACCTTTAAGCTTGCCGGAGAACATCTTTGTTTTCGGCGCATCAACGCTTAGCGACTCAACAATCGCCAAACGATCCTCGCGAACCAACTGCGACAAAATCGAAGCCATACCGGCCCGATACATTTTCTTGTTCAGCTTTTGACTAAAGTTCTCGTCGGGCGAATTCGGGAAAACCCGACCGCCACCGCGCCACAGCGGCGAGGAAGACATACCAGCCCGCGCACGACCGGTGCCTTTTTGCCGAAACGGTTTAGCCGTCGTGTGCTTAACTTCTGCACGCCCCTTCTGCGCGCGATTTCCGCTGCGCGCATTGGCCTGATAAGCCACGACCACCTGATGAATCAGCGCTTCGTTATATTCACGCCCGAACAACACATCAGAAGCCTGGACTCGAGACGCCTCCTGGCCCTGCTCGTTAATCAGCTTGAGTTCCATTACGCCCCCTTCACCGCAGGACGCACAACCAAATCGGACCCCTTGGATCCTGGAACGGCGCCTTTTACCAACAACAATTGACGAACAGCATCAACGCGAACCACCTCGAGATTCTGCTGCGTACGCTGCACATCGCCAAGATGCCCCGCCATCCGCTTACCCGGGAAAACACGCCCCGGATCCTGGTTCATACCGATCGAACCGGGCGCGTTATGCGAGACAGAGTTACCATGACTAGCGCGCTGCGAACTGAAGTGATGACGTTTAATACCGCCAGCAAAACCCTTACCGATGGTCGTCCCGGTCACATCAACCTTTTGCCCCACGGCAAATATCTCAACGGTAAGACTGTCGCCAGCCTTAAACGAAGAAAGCTCAGCCTCGGCTACCGAAAATTCCTTCATCACCGAACCAGCTTCGACACCGGCTTTAGCCAGATGGCCAGCCAACGACTTATTGACGCGCGAAGCACGACGGGTACCAAACGCCACCTGAACAGCAGCGTACCCATCCACTTCTGGCGTTTTTATCTGGGCGATACGGTTATTCGACACATCGAGCACAGTTACCGGGACAGAAACCCCATCATCGGTAAAAATGCGCGTCATGCCGACCTTGCGCCCAACAAGGCCTAGAGTCATGATTATTCTCCTCTTGCCAGCTACGATTGGCTGGCGAGCACTACATGGAAAAAAAGGTGGCCACCACATGGCGCCACCACGAAAAGAGGCGGATTATAGCCGCCCCCCCCTCTTACTGCAACTTGATTTCGACATCCACACCAGCGGGAAGATCCAACTTCATGAGGGCATCCACCGTTTTGTCCGTCGGATCGACAATATCCATCAGGCGAAGGTGCGTCCGAATTTCGAACTGATCGCGCGATGTCTTGTTGACGTGCGGCGACCGCAGCACGTCGAAACGCTGAACTCGAGTCGGGAGGGGCACTGGACCACGAACAACAGCACCGGTGCGCTTAGCCGTTTCGACGATTTCTTGAGCCGACTGATCGATCAGCCGATAGTCGAATGCCTTGAGACGGATGCGGATTTTTTGGCTTTGCATTTGAATTCCAAAGAGCGAAAGTACGATTGTGTGCTGCAAAAAAGGAGGGGCATGCTATCACACCCCTACACGTAAAGAGAAATTACTCGATAATCTTGGCGACGACGCCGGCACCAACGGTACGACCACCTTCGCGAATCGCGAAGCGCAGACCGTCTTCCATGGCGATCGGGCAGATCAGCTTGACCGTCATCGAGATGTTGTCACCCGGCATAACCATTTCCACACCTTCCGGCAGGGCGATGGCACCCGTCACGTCCGTGGTACGGAAGTAGAACTGCGGGCGGTAGTTGTTGAAGAACGGGGTGTGACGACCACCTTCGTCTTTCGACAACACGTACACTTCACCCGTGAAGTGGGTGTGCGGGGTGATCGAGCCTGGCTTGGCCAGAACCTGGCCGCGCTCAACATCTTCACGCTTGGTGCCGCGCAGCAGAACGCCGACGTTGTCGCCTGCCTGACCTTGGTCGAGCAGCTTGCGGAACATTTCAACACCGGTACAGATGGTCTTGACGGTGGGCTTGATACCGACGATTTCGATTTCTTCGCCAACCTTGACGATGCCGCGCTCAACACGACCGGTGACCACGGTACCGCGGCCCGAGATGGAGAAGACGTCTTCGATCGGGAGCAGGAAGGGCTTGTCAACCGCACGTTCCGGCGTCGGAATATAACTGTCGAGCGCGTCGGCCAGACGGAAGATGGCGGCTTCGCCAATTTCGCTCTGGTCGCCTTCGAGCGCCTTGAGGGCGGAGCCCTTGATGATCGGCACGTCGTCGCCCGGGAAGTCGTACTTGGAAAGAAGCTCGCGCACTTCCATTTCAACGAGTTCGAGCAGCTCTTCGTCGTCCACCATATCGCACTTGTTCAGGAAGACGATGATGTAAGGCACGCCCACTTGGCGAGCCAGCAGGATGTGTTCGCGGGTCTGCGGCATGGGGCCGTCAGCGGCCGAACACACCAGAATGGCGCCGTCCATCTGGGCGGCACCGGTAATCATGTTCTTGACGTAGTCGGCGTGACCCGGGCAGTCAACGTGAGCATAGTGACGGGTCGCCGTTTCGTATTCAACGTGCGCGGTGTTAATGGTAATACCTCGCGCCTTTTCTTCCGGCGCCGCATCAATCTGGTCGTAGGCCTTCGCCTCACCACCAAACTTCTTCGACAGAATCGTCGTGATCGCCGCCGTCAGCGTCGTCTTGCCATGGTCAACGTGACCAATCGTGCCGACGTTTACGTGCGGCTTCGTACGTTCAAATTTTGCCTTAGCCATTTAATTTCTTCCTATGAACCAAATATCACTTTTTGTTGATGACAGCTTCAGCGACGTTTTTGGGCGCCTCAGCGTAGTGCTTGAATTCCATCGAGTAAGTAGCACGCCCCTGCGACAAAGAACGTACCGTTGTCGAATAGCCAAACATCTCGGCGAGAGGAACTTCAGCCTTAATAGCCTTCAAATTACCCGGCAGATCTTCCATACCCTGAACGATACCGCGACGTCCCGAGAGGTCGCCCATGATATTACCCATGTACTCCTCCGGCGTTTCGACCTCGACCGCCATCATCGGCTCAAGCAACGTCGGTTGCGCCTTCCTCATGCCGTCCTTGAAGGCCATCGAGGCCGCCATCCGGAAAGCATTTTCGTTCGAGTCAACGTCATGGTACGAGCCATCGAACAGCGTGAACTTGATATCCACAACCGGGAAGCCGGCCAGAACACCACTCTTGATCGAGTCCTGCAAGCCCTTGTCAACAGCTGGAATGTATTCGCGCGGAACAGTACCGCCCTTGATCGCATCGACGAACTCATAGCCCTTGCCCGGCTCGTTCGGTTCAACCTTGAGCCAAACGTGACCGAACTGACCACGACCACCGGACTGTTTGACGAACTTGCCCTCCTGCTCGACCGACTTCTTGATGCACTCGCGGTAGGCAACCTGTGGCGCACCGACGTTAGCCTCAACGCCAAACTCGCGCTTCATACGATCAACGATAATTTCGAGGTGAAGCTCACCCATGCCGGAGATAATCGTCTGCCCCGACTCCTCGTCCGAGCGCACGCGGAACGACGGATCTTCCTGGGCAAGACGGCCTAGCGCGATACCCATCTTTTCCTGGTCAGCCTTCGTCTTCGGCTCGACGGCAATATGGATAACCGGCTCCGGGAAAACCATGCGCTCTAGAGTGATCACCGACTCCGGATCGCACAACGTCTCGCCAGTCGTAACCTCCTTAAGGCCGACACACGCAGCGATATCGCCAGCAAGAACTTCCTTGATTTCCTCGCGGTTGTTAGCGTGCATCTGCAGTACGCGACCGATCCGCTCCTTGCGCCCCTTGACCGGGTTGTAGATGGTATCGCCGGAATTCAGCACGCCCGAATAAACACGCACAAAGGTCAACTGACCAACATAGGGGTCAGTCATCAGCTTGAAGGCAAGCGCGGAAAACTTCTCTTTGTCATCAGCCTTGCGCGTCGCTTCCTTGCCATCCTCGTCCTCGCCAGCAACCGGCGGAATATCGACCGGCGACGGGAGAAACTGAATAACGGCATCAAGCATGCGCTGCACGCCCTTGTTCTTGAACGCCGTACCGCACAGCATCGGCTGGATTTCGCAGGCAATGGTGCGCTGACGAAGACCGGCAATAATATCTTCCTCGGACAGATCCCCCGCCTCGAGGTACTTGTCCATCATCTCTTCAGACGCTTCAGCAGCGGCCTCGACCATCTGCTCGCGCCAAGTCTGCGCCTCGTCCTTCAGATTACCGGGAATATCCTCATAGGAAAACTTCATACCCTGAGAGGCCTCGTCCCAGATGATCGACTTCATCTTTATCAAATCGACGACGCCGGTGAAGCTATCCTCAGCACCGATTGGAATCACAACCGGAACGGGATTCCCCTTCAAGCGCGTCTTCATCTGCTCGACGACCTTGAAGAAGTTCGCGCCCTGGCGGTCCATCTTATTCACGAACGCGAGACGCGGCACCTTGTACTTATTGGCCTGGCGCCATACCGTTTCCGACTGCGGCTGAACACCACCGACCGCACAGTAAACCATACAGGCACCGTCGAGAACCCGCATCGAGCGCTCAACTTCAATAGTGAAGTCAACGTGCCCCGGAGTATCGATAATATTGAATCGATGCTCGGGGAACGACATATCCATGCCCTTCCAGAAGCAGGTAGTTGCAGCCGAAGTAATGGTAATACCACGCTCCTGCTCCTGCGCCATCCAGTCCATGGTAGCCGCACCGTCGTGCACCTCACCAATCTTATGATTAACGCCCGTATAGTAAAGAATACGTTCGGTCGTCGTAGTTTTCCCAGCGTCGATGTGAGCACTAATACCGATATTACGGTAACGCTCGATAGGGGTTTTGCGAGCCACTTTTTACCTTACGAAATAATGTAGAAGCGCCTGCAGACTGCAGGCGCCAAAATCAACCGTGGATTAGAACCGGAAATGCGCAAACGCCTTGTTGGCATCCGCCATACGATGCACTTCATCTCGTTTCTTTACCGCACCCCCGCGATTCTCAGCCGCCTCAAGCATTTCAGCGGCCAGACGCTGATCCATCGACTTCTCCGAACGCTTGCGAGCGGACTCCCGGAGCCAGCGCATCGCCAGCGCCATACGCCGACTGGGACGCACCTCGACAGGAACCTGATAATTAGCACCGCCGACCCGGCGGCTTTTAACTTCGACCAATGGCTTGACATTACCCATCGCGAGATTAAAAACCTCAATAGGATCTTTCCCGCCCTTGGCAGAAATAATATCAAACGCACCGTACACAATACGCTCAGCGACCGACTTTTTGCCGCTCATCATAATCGTATTAACAAACTTGGAGACTTCAACACTACCAAACTTCGGATCCGGCAGAATATCGCGCTTCGGCACTTCACGACGACGTGGCATACAAACCTTTCTATTATCAATTCAGCTGACAGGCATAGCGAACCACACCCATCACAGCCACCCAAAAGATGACCACTTACTCAGACAGCTATCAAGCCGCCTTAGGACGCTTTGTTCCGTACTTGGAACGGCTCTGCTTACGATCCTTGACACCCTGCGTATCCAAGGAACCGCGAACCGTGTGATAACGCACGCCAGGCAAATCCTTCACACGACCACCACGAATCAAAACAACGGAGTGCTCCTGGAGATTGTGACCCTCACCACCGATATACGAGATCACCTCAAAGCCATTCGTAAGACGAACCTTACAAACCTTCCGCAAAGCGGAATTCGGCTTCTTTGGCGTCGTAGTGTAGACGCGAGTACAAACACCCCGCTTCTGCGGGCAGTTTTCCAGAGCCGGAACCTTGCTCTTGCTAAGCACAGCCTCGCGAGGCTTGCGCACAAGCTGATTAATTGTTGGCATATCTCAACCTTGATTTAAACAGGATCCGGAGAAAAACCCGATTTCCTGAAAATACCGGCGAACCCGAGCAACCACGAGCACGCCGATGCATTTTTTATAAAAAGCATGGGCAATGATTAGCCCATGCCAACAAAGACCGGTGATTTTAGGAAGTAACTCTCACCAAGTCAACTCACAGCATCTTCCCGGGGACTTTCGTCTCCGACCTGCTTTTCTGTGACGCCGAAAATCTCCGCGCCCAGATCAACTCCGGCTGCATTGCTTTTCCGCATTCTGTGATATGCCAAGCCCGTGCCTGCCGGGATCAAGCGACCGACAATCACGTTCTCCTTCAGCCCGCGAAGTTCGTCACGCTTGCCCATAATCGCTGCCTCGGTAAGAACCCTGGTCGTTTCCTGGAACGAAGCAGCCGAGATGAACGAATCGGTGGACAACGAAGCCTTCGTAATACCGAGCAGAACAGGCTCATAGGTCGCCGGAAGCTTGCCTTCGGCAATCACCTTATCGTTTTCGTCAAGCAAATGTGCTTTTTCGACCTGCTCCCCCCGAATGAACTTGGTATCACCCGGCTCGACAACGATCGCGCGACGAAGCATTTGCCGCACGATGACCTCGATGTGCTTGTCATTGATCTTTACGCCCTGGAGGCGATAGACGTCCTGGACCTCGTCCGTAATATACACGGCCAATGCCTCAACGCCCTGCAAGCGAAGGATGTCATGCGGATCAGGCGCCCCATCGACGATCAACTCACCCTTATTGACCACTTGCCCATCGTGCACCAAAACGTGCTTGTCCTTCGGAATCAGGTACTCATGGGTGACACCCTCAAGATCCGTAATAACGAGACGTTGTTTGCCCTTTGTATCCTTGCCGAACGACACCGTCCCGGTAAATTCCGCCAGCATACCGGCATCTTTTGGTGTCCGGGCTTCGAACAACTCGGCAACACGCGGCAGGCCCCCGGTAATATCGCGGGTCTTCGCCGATTCCTGCGGCAAGCGCGCAAGAACATCCCCGACCGAGATCTGCTGCCCGTCGAGCACGGTGATGATTGCCCCAACCTGGAAAGTAATGGTTACCGGATGATCGCTGCCGTGCATCCGAACTTCTTCGCCGTTTGCGTCATAAAGCTTGACCTGAGGACGAAGCCCCTTGGTTTGCGCCTTCCCGCCGCGTTTCGGATCAATTACAACCAGTGTCGACAGACCCGTAACTTCGTCGATCTGCTTGGCGACGGTAACGCCTTCCTCGACGTTCTCGAACTTCACCTGCCCCGAGTATTCGGCAATGATCGGTCGTGTATGCGGATCCCAAGTGGCGAGCTTCGTGCCCGCCTTGACCTGTTGTCCATCCTCCACCTGAAGCGTGGAGCCATAGGGAACCTTATGCTTTTCCCGTTCACGACCATTGTCGTCGGTCACCAACACCTCACCCGAGCGCGTGATGACAATCTTTTCGCCCTTGGCGCTGGTAACGTAGCGCATCGACGCCGTGAAGCGCACGATGCCCGCGCTCTTGGTTTCGACATGACTCGCCACCGCAGCCCGGGAGGCTGCACCGCCAACGTGGAATGTCCGCATCGTCAGCTGCGTACCCGGCTCACCGATGGACTGGGCCGCGATAACCCCGACCGCTTCCCCAACGTTCACAGGCGTACCCCGACCAAGATCGCGCCCGTAACACTTGGCGCAAAGTCCATATCGGGTATCACAGGTAAGCGGCGTCCTAACCTTGACTTCGTCAATTCCGAGTTGGTCGATCAGATCACACAAATCCTCATCAATCAGGGTGCCGGCATCGATCACCGTCTCGTCAGTCTCTGGATTGACAACATCATAGACCGTAACCCGACCGAGGATTCGGTCACGCAGCGGCTCTATGACCTCGCCACCCTCGATTAGGGCCCGCATCGTCACGCCGTTCTCGGTACCACAGTCATCCTCAATGACAACGAGATCCTGCGTCACGTCGACAAGACGACGCGTCAAATACCCGGAATTCGCGGTCTTCAGCGCCGTATCGGCAAGACCTTTTCGCGCACCGTGGGTCGAAATAAAGTACTGAAGAACGTTCAACCCCTCGCGGAAATTGGTCGTAATCGGCGTTTCGATAATCGATCCGTCCGGCTTGGCCATCAGACCCCGCATCCCTGCCAACTGCCGAATCTGGGCGGCCGAGCCCCGTGCGCCCGAGTCAGCCATCATGTAGATCGAGTTGAAGGACTCTTGCTTGACCTTATTGCCATGCCGATCGATCGCCTCTTCATGACCAAGCTGCTCCATCATCACCTTGGCAACCTGATCGCCGGTGCGCCCCCAGATATCAACGACTTTGTTATAGCGCTCACCATTGGTGACTAGACCATTGGTGTATTGGCTCTCGATTTCCTTGACCTCTTTTTCGGCCGCAGCGATGATTTCGCTCTTTTGCACGGGCACAAGCATGTCGTCCGAACAAATCGAAATACCGCCACGGGTGGCCAAACGATAGCCATTCTGCATTAACTTGTCGGCAAAAACGACGGTCTCCTTCAAACCGCAACGGCGGAATGAAGCATTGATCAGTTTCGATATTTCCTTTTTCTTCAGCGGCTTGTCGATGACGCTAAAAGGCAAACCTTTGGGAAGTATCTCGGAAAGAAGCGCCCGGCCAGCCGTCGTCTGATAACGGGTAACCTTCTCGTCCCAACCGTTTTCCGCATTTCGCTCGTATTCCCGAATACGGACCGACACCTTCGCATGAAGTTCCAGCGTTCCGGCATCCATCGCCCGCGATACCTCTGCGAGGTCCGCAAACACCATGCCCTCGCCCTTCGCATTGATTCGCTCCCGGGTCGCGTAATAGAGCCCCAAAACGATATCTTGCGAAGGAACAATGATCGGATCGCCGTTGGCCGGAGAAAGCACATTATTCGAGGCGAGCATGAGCGTCCGCGCTTCCATCTGCGCCTCAAGGGAAAGCGGCACGTGCACCGCCATCTGGTCACCGTCGAAGTCGGCGTTAAAAGCCGCACAAACCAGCGGGTGAAGCTGGATCGCCTTACCCTCGATAAGGGTCGGTTCGAATGCCTGAATACCCAGGCGGTGTAGCGTCGGGGCTCGGTTGAGCATGATCGGATGCTCTCTGATCACCTCCTCAAGGATGTCCCACACCACCGGCTCCTGCACTTCGACCATCTTTTTCGCTTGCTTGATCGTCGTCGCCAGCCCCATGATTTCAAGGCGGTTAAAGATGAATGGCTTGAACAGCTCAAGCGCCATCAGCTTCGGCAAACCACACTGGTGCAATTTGAGCTGGGGACCGACCACGATGACAGAGCGACCGGAATAGTCGACGCGTTTCCCCAACAAATTCTGCCGGAAGCGCCCCCCCTTGCCCTTGATCATGTCGGCAAGTGACTTGAGCGGCCGCTTGTTGGCGCCGGTCATTGCCTTACCGCGGCGTCCATTATCCAGCAGGGAGTCGACGGCTTCCTGCAGCATCCGCTTTTCGTTACGCACGATGATTTCAGGAGCCTTGAGCTCCAGCAAGCGCTTCAGACGGTTGTTGCGGTTGATGACGCGGCGATAGAGATCATTCAGGTCAGAAGTCGCAAAACGACCGCCGTCGAGCGGCACGAGCGGACGCAAGTCCGGCGGCAGCACGGGCAACACTTCCAGGATCATCCATTCCGGCTTGATTCCGGACTTCTGGAAGCCTTCAAGAATCTTCAGGCGCTTGGAGTATTTTTTGCTCTTCGTTTCCGACGTCGTCGATTCCAGCTCGGCGCGAAGATGATCAACTTCGCTGTTAATGTCGATGGAGCGCAACAGCTCGCGCACGCCTTCCGCGCCCATCGCCGCGTAGAAGTCGTCGCCATACTCCTCGACCTTCGCCAGATAGTCGTCTTCCGTCAAAAGTTGACCGCGGTTCAATGGCGTCATGCCGGGGTCGCAGACGACGAATGCTTCGAAATACAGGACGCGTTCGATATCGCGCAATGTCATGTCGAGCACCATGCCAAGCCGGCTTGGCAAGCTCTTCAGGAACCAGATATGCGCCACGGGCGAGGCCAGCTCGATATGCGCCATGCGTTCGCGCCGGACCTTCGACAGAGTGACTTCAACACCACATTTTTCGCAGATGACACCACGATGCTTGAGTCGCTTGTACTTACCGCACAGACACTCGTAATCCTTCACCGGTCCGAAAATCTTCGCGCAAAAGAGGCCGTCGCGCTCCGGTTTGAATGTACGGTAGTTAATCGTTTCCGGCTTCTTTACCTCACCGTAAGACCATGACCGAATTTTGTCAGGTGACGCCAAACCAATCGTAATCGCATCGAATTGTTCTTCTTGCGTTACCTGTTTAAACAAATCAAGCAATGCTTTCATTTTTCACTCCGTTCGGGGTGAGAACCCCAAATCTTTGGCTGCCGACCAGCGGCAGCCGCCATCGCACTACTGCCGAGCGCTATTTCAATAGCGGTCCAGATCGATATCGATCGCCAGCGAGCGAATTTCCTTAACCAGTACGTTGAAGGACTCAGGCATCCCGGCATCAATTTTGTGATCGCCCTTGACGATGCTTTCATAGACCTTCGTACGTCCGTTGACGTCATCCGACTTGACCGTCAGCATTTCCTGCAGGACATACGATGCACCGTAGGCTTCGAGTGCCCACACTTCCATCTCACCGAAGCGCTGACCGCCGAACTGCGCCTTACCGCCAAGCGGCTGCTGGGTCACCAGAGAGTACGGACCAGTTGAACGGGCATGCATCTTGTCATCAACCAAGTGGTGAAGCTTCAAGAAGTGCATGTAGCCAACAGTTACGGGGCGCTCATATTGCTCGCCGGTCCGGCCATCGAACAGGACCATCTGGCCCGACTCAGGCATACCGGCCAATCGGAGCATTAACTTGATTTCCTGTTCCTTGGCGCCGTCGAAAACCGGCGTGGCAAACGGCACACCGTCCTTCAGGTTGCGCGCCATTTCGACAAGTTCGCCATCCGTCAGTTGCCCGAGATCCTCCGGCTTGCCGGCACCGTTATAGACCTGTTCCAGGAACTCCCTGAGTTCCTTCGCGCTGGCTTGACGACGCAACATCGCCCCGATCTTCAAGCCAAGACCCTTGGCCGCAAGTCCGAGGTGAACCTCGAGAATCTGACCGACGTTCATTCGCGACGGAACACCCAGCGGATTGAGAACGATATCGACCGGATTGCCATCGGCATCGTACGGCATATCCTCGACCGGTACGATACGCGACACCACACCCTTGTTCCCGTGACGACCGGCCATCTTGTCGCCCGCCTGAAGCCGCCGCTTTACGGCAACGTAGACTTTGACCATTTTCTGCACGCCCGGAGGCAGTTCATCGCCCTGCGTCAGCTTCTTGCGCTTTTCCTCGAAGGCGATATCAAAGTCCTTCCGGGTCTGCTCAAGACCTTCGCGTAGCGACTCGAGCTGATGCGCCACTTCATCATCGGCCATACGAATATCGAACCAATGAAGCTGCTCGATGCTCGCGAGATAGTCCTTTGTAATTTCACTGCCTTTAGCCAGGCGCTTCGGGCCGCCATTCGCCGTCTTGCCGACGATCAGACGTTCCACGCGCTCCATGGCGTCACGCTGAACAATACGCAGTTGATCGGCAAGATCAAGCTTGTAACCGCGCAGGTGGTCATCAATAATCGATTGCGCACGCTTGTCTCGCTCAATGCCTTCCCGTGTAAAGACCTGAACGTCGATAACGGTTCCGGAGATCCCGGACGGAACCCGCAACGAGGTATCTTTAACGTCGGATGCCTTCTCGCCAAAAATGGCGCGCAGGAGCTTCTCCTCAGGCGTCAACTGCGTTTCGCCCTTCGGGGTCACTTTCCCAACCAGCACATCGCCTGCTTCGACCTCTGCGCCGATGTACACGATGCCGGATTCGTCAAGCCGCGATAGCTGAACTTCGCCCAGCGAAGCGATATCGCGGGTAATTTCTTCCGGCCCGAGTTTCGTATCCCGGGCAACGACGGTCAATTCCTCAACGTGAATCGAGGTATAGCGGTCTTCCGCGACTACGCGCTCGGAAATCAGGATCGAATCTTCGAAGTTATAGCCATTCCACGGCATGAACGCAATGCGCATGTTCTGCCCGAGCGCCAACTCCCCTTTATCGGTAGACGCGCCATCGGCGACAACGTCCCCCTTCGCGATCAGATCCCCCACCCGCACTTGGGGCCGCTGGTTGATATTCGTGTTTTGATTGGAGCGGGTGTATTTGACGAGGTTATAGATATCAACCCCGACTTCGCCCGGAACGGTCTCGTCATCGTTGACGCGAACAACGATCCGCGAAGCGTCTACGTAGTCGACCTTCCCCCCCCGCAGAGCCTGCACCGCGGTACCCGAGTCGACCGCCACCGTACGCTCGATACCGGTACCGACAAGTGGCTTTTCGGGACGCAGGCACGGCACGGCCTGACGCTGCATGTTGGCGCCCATCAAGGCACGGTTTGCGTCGTCGTGCTCAAGGAATGGAATCAGCGACGCCGCCACGGAAACAATCTGACCCGGCGCCACGTCCATATACTGCACACGCGCCGGTTCAGCCAGGATCGTTTCACCCTTTTCACGACAGGTAACGAGTTCATCGACGAGCCCGCCGTCCTCACCGAGCGCGGCATTGGCCTGCGCGATGATGTAACGGCCTTCTTCGATCGCGGACAGATATTCGATTTCATCCGTCACTTTCCCGCCAACAACCTTGCGATACGCGGTCTCGAGGAACCCGTATTCGTTGGTGCGCGCATAGAGCGCCAGCGAGTTAATCAGACCGATGTTAGGACCTTCCGGCGTCTCAATCGGGCACCCCCGTCCATAATGCGTCGGATGAACGTCGCGAACTTCAAAGCCGGCTCGCTCGCGGGTAAGACCGCCCGGGCCCAATGCAGATACACGACGCTTATGCGTAATTTCCGAAAGCGGGTTGGTCTGATCCATGAACTGCGAAAGCTGGCTTGACCCAAAAAATTCCCGGACGGCCGCGCTAATGGGTTTCGCATTGATAAGATCGTGCGGCATCAAATTCTCGGACTCGGCCTGCGAGAGTCGCTCCTTCACTGCCCGCTCGACGCGCACCAAGCCCGCGCGGAACTGGTTCTCGGCAAGCTCGCCAACCGATCTGACACGCCGGTTACCAAGGTGGTCGATATCATCGATATCGCCCCGGCCATTACGCAGATCGACCAGAATCTTGATGACTTCCACGATGTCCCGCGGCGAGAGCGTCAATTGCTCGCGCACTTCGCATGCAACGCCCAACGCTTTCAAGGAAACGGCAAGTTCGTTAGCCGCGGCCTTCGTCACATTTTCCGCAACCGAACGCGCCCCGTAAACCAACTCGCCAAACAGCTGCTCCAGCGCCTCGGGCGCCGCACCTGTCTTCTCACCGATCAACTTGATGATTGCATCACGCTTGCTCGGGACGTGCCGGATCATGGCTTTATATTCAACCACTTCAGCGCGCGAAACGCGCCGGTTGAACTTCATTCGCCCGACTGCAGACAGGTCATAACGTTCATCGGAGTAAAACAGACCGTTGAACAGAATCTCCACCGCCTCTTCCGTAGGAGGCTCGCCTGGCCGCATCATCCGGTAGATCGCAATTCGCGCGGCCTGCCGGGAAACTGTCTCGTCCGTACGCAACGTCTGCGAAATAAAGCCGCCACAATCGAGATCGTTGATATAGAGCGTCTGGAGTTCTTCTACGCCGGCCTCGACGAGTTTTTCAAGCAGCGCCTCTGTAATCTCATCGTTTGCGTTCGCGAGAATCTCGCCAGTTTCGCGATCAACGATGTTTTGTGCGACCACACGCCCGAGCAGATAATCTTCAGAAACGGCAATCTGCCGAATCCCTGCGGAATCGAGCTCGCGGATATGCTTGGCCGTGATGCGCTTGTCCTTGGCAACAATCACTTTCCCGGATTGATCACAGAAATCGAACCGCGCGACCTCGCCACGGAGCCGCTCAGGCACCAAGTGAAGTTCGAATCGGCGCGCTTTGATCTCAAACGTATCGAACGCGAAAAACTCCCTCAGGATTTGTTCCGAATTAAGCCCAATCGCCTTCAACAAGGTGGTCACAGGCATCTTCCGACGTCGGTCAACTCGGAAGTAGAGGATGTCCTTCGCGTCAAATTCGAAGTCCAGCCATGACCCACGATACGGAATGACGCGTGCGGAAAAAAGGAGTTTCCCCGAACTGTGAGTCTTGCCTCGGTCATGCTCGAAAAACACGCCGGGCGAGCGATGCAATTGCGAAACGATCACCCGCTCAGTTCCATTGATTACGAACGAACCGGTCGTGGTCATGAGCGGAATTTCGCCCATATACACTTCCTGCTCTTTAACCTCCTTCACCGTATCGGGCGATTCGCGATCCATAATCACCAAGCGCACCTTTGCCCGCAGGGCAGATGCGAATGTCAAGCCACGCTGCTGGCACTCCTTGACATCGAACGCCGGCTCGGCCAACGCGTAGCTGACAAATTCGAGCCTCGCATTCCCGCTATGGCTAACAATCGGAAAAATCGAGGTGAAAGCCGCCTGCAGACCTTGATTTTTGCGCTGGGCGGGTGGCAAAGCCGCCTGGAGAAATGAGGTGAAAGATTCGAGTTGCGTTGCCAACAAGAACGGAACGTCAAGCACGTTGGCGCGCTTAGCGAAACTCTTGCGGATACGTTTTTTCTCGGTATAGGAGTAGGTCATGGTCGCTCCGAGCACAGAATGCAAAAATCCGACGGCGAAACCCGGCTTAGGAAAGCTTCACGCCGGGGGCAATGGACAAACGGAAAAACAAATCTCACTAGATCAGTCGCAGATGATTTGCGCTTGCGTTTGTCCATCACTGTTTGAACGGGATCACCGCTCAAACGGAAAGCACAAAAAGGCTGGCTGCGATTAAGCAGCCAGCCTCGTTCTCAAAAACAAGATTACTTGATTTCGACCTTGGCACCAGCGTCTTCGAGCTGCTTCTTGAGCGCCTCGGCGTCAGCCTTAGCAACACCTTCCTTGATGGGCTTCGGAGCACCATCAACAAGATCCTTCGCCTCTTTCAGGCCCAGACCGGTGGCTGCACGAACAACCTTGATGACTTCAACTTTCTTGTCACCAGCGCCGGTGAGCACAACCGTGAACTCGGTCTGCTCTTCAGCCGGCGCAGCAGCGGCACCGGCGGCGGGACCAGCAACTGCCATCGCAGCAGCCGACACACCAAACTTTTCTTCGAATGCCTTGACCAGGTCATTCAAATCCATAACCGTCATATTGCCGACAGCTTCGAGAATATCTTCTTTGGTAATTGCCATAATTAATTACTCCTAAATCTGAATACTTGATTCTGTGAAACACAAACGAACCGGGCTTAAACAGCCGCTTCCGCCTGCTCGCGTTGTTTTGCCAATGCACCCAGCGCAACAGCGAAGCCGGAAACCGGCGCCTTCATCACGCCAAGCAGTTTGGCCAGCAGTTCTTCGCGGCTCGGGATGGACGCAAGAGCCTGAACTCCAGCCTTGTCCATGACCTTTCCAGCATACGAACCGGCTTTGAGCACCAATTTATCGTTGCTTTTCGCAAAATCATTCAGCACTTTTGCTGCAGCAACAGGATCTTGTGAGATGCCGTAGATCAACGGTCCGGTCATCTGCTCGGCCAACCCATCAAACGGGGTACCCGCAACAGCACGACGAACCAAGGTGTTTTTCAAAACACGCAGGTACACTCCCGACTTGCGAGCTTGCGCGCGCAATTTCGTGAGATTGGCAACCTCCAGACCACTATACTCGGCCACAACAATGGTCTGGGCGGATGCTACCTGAGCAGACACCTCTGCTACGACTGCTTTCTTTTCATCTAGATTGAGACCCACAGGCCTTTCCTCCTAAGCAAGTCAATTTACGACGCCAGTTTGGCGTCGCCCCCACGGCGACCAAGCCAAGAACTTTCTCTAGCTGCAGCACGGCAGTCAGATTCAAATCCAGCTTAGGGCTCACCGTCTGCGCAGGTATCATTAAGCCTCGATGTAATCTAGGCGCCTGCGGTCTTTGACGTTCTGCAGTACATATAGCCGTACTGCAGCCCAAAGATTTTCGGGGTCGCATGGACCCCGTATTCAACTCTATTACAGCGAAGCGGCGTCAACCCGAACGCCTGGCCCCATGGTACTGGATACGGCGATCTTCTTCAGATACTGACCCTTCGATGTCGCTGGCTTTGCTTTCACCAGCGCATCAATCAGCGCCTTAAGGTTTTCCTCAAGCTGAGCAACTTCGAACGACGCACGCCCAATGGTGCTGTGAACAATCCCGCCCTTGTCGGTACGGTACTGCACTTGGCCTGCCTTCGCATTTTTGACAGCAGTCGTGACATCCATGGTCACCGTGCCAACCTTCGGGTTAGGCATCAGCCCACGCGGACCGAGAATCTGACCCAGCTGACCGACAACCCGCATTGCATCGGGCGTGGCGATAACAACATCAAAGTTAATGTTGCCGCCCTTAATCTCTGCGGCAAGATCGTCAAAGCCAACGATATCAGCACCGGCTTCTTTCGCAGCCGACGCTTTCTCACCCTGAGCAAACACCGCAACGCGCACACTCTTACCTGTACCTGCCGGCAGAACAACCGAGCCACGGACGAGCTGGTCGGACTTGCGTGCATCGATCCCGAGACTGACCGCAATGTCGATCGACTCGTCGAACTTGGCCGTAGCCAGCTCCTTGGCGAGCTTCAGCGCGTCCGATACTCCATAATTCTTGCTGCAGTCAAGCTTCCCCTGCACAGCCTTTTGGCGCTTCGTCAATCCAGCCATATCAAACCCCCTCCACCGTAATGCCCATCGAACGCGCGCTTCCTGCAATGGTGCGAACAGCGGCATCCATATCGGCAGCGGTCAGATCAGGCATCTTTTGGGTCGCAATAGCTTCGCACTGCGCGCGCGTCAGCTTACCAACCTTGTCTGTGTGCGGACGAGCACTACCCTTTTGCACACCAGCCGCCTTCTTGATCAGAATCGTCGCCGGCGGCGTCTTCATCACAAAGGTGAAGCTCTTATCCGCGAAGGCAGTAATAACCACCGGAATCGGCAGACCAGGTTCTACTCCCTGAGTCTGGGCATTGAATGCCTTACAGAATTCCATGATATTGAGGCCACGCTGACCGAGAGCGGGACCAATTGGCGGCGACGGATTAGCCTTTCCCGCCGGCACTTGCAGCTTGATATAGCCGACAATTTTTTTTGCCACAGCAATACTCCTTAAAACGGGTGCAAACGCGCAGCATGCGCTCCCCAAACAAAAAGCGACCCATAGGCCGCATACCTCGCGCCAAAGCGCAATCTTTAGACTCAGGCCTTATCGACCTGACCGAACTCTAGCTCCACCGGAGTTGCGCGCCCGAAGATAGTCACCGAAACACGAAGTCTATTTTTCTCGTAATTAACGTGCTCGACCGTGCCATGAAAATCGGTAAAGGGACCTTCTTTGACACGCACAACCTCACCAGGCTCAAAGAGAACTTTTGGCTTCGGCTTTTCAACCCCGTCCTGCATTTGCTGCAGAATCTTCTCTACTTCCCTTTCGGAAATCGGGCTCGGCCTGTTCGCAGCGCCGCCAACAAAACCAGTCACTTTCGGAGTGCTTTTCACGAGATGCCACGTTTCGTCGTTCATTTCCATCTCGACGAGCACGTACCCTGGGAAAAACTTTCTCTCCGAAATGCTTTTCTGCCCTTGCTTGAGTTCCACCACCTCTTCAACCGGCACCAATATGCGCCCAAATTGCGCATCCATGCCTTGCCGCTGAACGCGCTCGGTCAACGCCCGCTGAACACTTTTCTCAAACCCGGAATAGGCATGAACCACATACCATCGCTTGCTCATACCTTCCTCCAGCCGAGGACCAGATCGTAAAAGACCCACTCCAAACTCTTATCTGTAGCCCAAAGAAAGACCGCCATGATTACGACAAACGCAAAGACAAGCCCGGTCGCCTGCATTGTTTCTTTCCGCGTCGGCCAAACGACTTTCTTGGCCTCATTAACCGATTCACTCGCAAAAGAAAAAAACCGCTGCCCTGGCTCCGTCCGCCAAGCAACGGCCAAACACAAACCAACACCAACCAGCACCGCAACCACACGCAGCACCAAAGCCTGCTCGGATAGAAGATAGAAGCCTACAACACCAAGAACAAGAAGGAGCAGCGCCAACGCAAATTTGATTTTATCGGTCATTTCGTCAGCAATTTTATGGCAGGGGCAGAGGGAATCGAACCCCCAACCTTCGGTTTTGGAGACCGACGCTCTGCCAGTTGAGCTATACCCCTGCAGCAGAGACACGAGGCACACAGGCTTGTGCGCCTCGCATATTCGGAAGTGTTACTCGATAATCTTGGCGACGACGCCGGCACCAACGGTACGACCACCTTCGCGAATCGCGAAGCGCAGACCGTCTTCCATGGCGATCGGGCAGATCAGCTTGACCGTCATCGAGATGTTGTCACCCGGCATAACCATTTCCACACCTTCCGGCAGGGCGATGGCACCCGTCACGTCCGTGGTACGGAAGTAGAACTGCGGGCGGTAGTTGTTGAAGAACGGGGTGTGACGACCACCTTCGTCTTTCGACAACACGTACACTTCACCCGTGAAGTGGGTGTGCGGGGTGATCGAGCCTGGCTTGGCCAGAACCTGGCCGCGCTCAACATCTTCACGCTTGGTGCCGCGCAGCAGAACGCCGACGTTGTCGCCTGCCTGACCTTGGTCGAGCAGCTTGCGGAACATTTCAACACCGGTACAGATGGTCTTGACGGTGGGCTTGATACCGACGATTTCGATTTCTTCGCCAACCTTGACGATGCCGCGCTCAACACGACCGGTGACCACGGTACCGCGGCCCGAGATGGAGAAGACGTCTTCGATCGGGAGCAGGAAGGGCTTGTCAACCGCACGTTCCGGCGTCGGAATATAACTGTCGAGCGCGTCGGCCAGACGGAAGATGGCGGCTTCGCCAATTTCGCTCTGGTCGCCTTCGAGCGCCTTGAGGGCGGAGCCCTTGATGATCGGCACGTCGTCGCCCGGGAAGTCGTACTTGGAAAGAAGCTCGCGCACTTCCATTTCAACGAGTTCGAGCAGCTCTTCGTCGTCCACCATATCGCACTTGTTCAGGAAGACGATGATGTAAGGCACGCCCACTTGGCGAGCCAGCAGGATGTGTTCGCGGGTCTGCGGCATGGGGCCGTCAGCGGCCGAACACACCAGAATGGCGCCGTCCATCTGGGCGGCACCGGTAATCATGTTCTTGACGTAGTCGGCGTGACCCGGGCAGTCAACGTGAGCATAGTGACGGGTCGCCGTTTCGTATTCAACGTGCGCGGTGTTAATGGTAATACCTCGCGCCTTTTCTTCCGGCGCCGCATCAATCTGGTCGTAGGCCTTCGCCTCACCACCAAACTTCTTCGACAGAATCGTCGTGATCGCCGCCGTCAGCGTCGTCTTGCCATGGTCAACGTGACCAATCGTGCCGACGTTTACGTGCGGCTTCGTACGTTCAAATTTTGCCTTAGCCATGCCGGTACCTCAGAACATTAGAAATTAAAAACCAAGCGCTTATCGTGGTGCCCATGGGCAGGATTGAACTGCCGGCCTCTCCCTTACCAAGGGAGTGCTCTACCACTGAGCTACATGGGCATCTTCACTACAACCACAAAACATAGCCGCAAGAATGGAGCGGGTGAAGGGAATCGAACCCTCGTCTTAAGCTTGGAAGGCTTCAGCTCTACCATTGAGCTACACCCGCAAAACCACCGACCCGCAGCACCTTCAGCAAACACGCGGTATTCTTGGTGGAGGGAGAAGGATTCGAACCTTCGAAGGCAGAGCCGTCAGATTTACAGTCTGATCCCGTTGGCCACTTGGGTATCCCTCCAACTAGGAACGTGAAATTCTGCCACCAACGATTAACACTGTCAAATACTTTTTTATTTTTTTGAGCTAACCTGTCACCTGACCAGTCCGTGTTCGCCAGTCCGTCCAATGCCGCAAGCAATCACAACCCGCAATACCCCTAAAAAGAGCGCATGCACAAACTCCTCACTCATGAGGCAAGTCGTTCTGCAGTTCGGTGCATTTTTGCTAGCGCTTGCTCTTTCATGGCCACATTCCGCTTTGCACGACGAACAATTGCCGTGGCCGCAAACTGCGTTTGCGATTGGCGCAATCGCTTTTGTACTGGCTCACGTTGCGAAAGAGCGCTGGTGGTGGAAAGCTATCCACACTATCTTTGCGCCATCGGTTGCGATAGCTGGCACGCTTCACACTCCCCCGGAGTGGTATCTCTTTGGACTGATCACCCTCCTACTGTTTTACCGCGGCGCACTATCAGGCCAGGTCCCGCTCTATCTATCAAACCGTGCGGCAATTGCCGCCCTCTCCCAAATCATTGCCAGACAAAAACAAATCCGGTTCATCGACCTTGGCGCCGGAACTGGCAGCGTTGCATACCGGTTGGCACAAAACTTTCCGGACACACATGTCTCTGGAATCGAGAATGCTCCCGCCAGTTGGCTAATTGGCTACCTGCGCACACGCGGCAAAAAAAATTGCCACTGGCGCTGGGGAGACATATGGAAAACAGACCTCAGCCATTGCAACATTGCCTATGCGTTCCTATCCCCAGCCCCCATGACAAGGCTCTGGGAAAAAGCCCGCAACGAAATGCCTCCAGGCAGCCTCCTCATTAGCAACAGTTTCCCGATCGAAGACGTCGAAGCAACTGAAATCATTGACGTCGACGACACACGGCGCTCCAAGCTGTATTGCTACCGGATTTAGGCCGGTGCGCTAAAGGCGAACTCCCCGCTGGGCGATACTCACCATAGCTTGCGTCCGACTGGACACCCCCAGCACCTTAAAAATCGTCGTCAGATGAATCTTCACGGTACCCTCCGACAAACCAAGCTGGTTGGCAATATCCCGATTCGACTTGCCGCTCGCCATTAACCCGAGAACCTCGGCCTGGCGCCCGGTCAAACCAAGTTCCGTGGGATCAACATCCCCACCAATCGGAAAGGTTGGAGAATTTGCGGCTGAGAGCATCATTTTTTGATCCGGCTTGCACACACGACCAGCCATGGCCTCGCGAAGAACCGCCAACAACTGCTCGCTGGAATAGGCCTTTGACACGAAGCCGGAGGCGCCACACTTCATCGCCTTGTCAACCGTGTTTGCGTCGTCATACGCGGAGAGTATGACGACGGGCATCGCCGGATAACGCTGCCGAAACGTCCGCAGGCACGACAGCCCATCCAGCCCGGGCAACCCCAAATCAAGAACGGTAAGATCCATGGCATGCCGCTCCAGAAGGGCGCTCGCGCCCTCAAAATCGGCCACGCCGAACACTTCAATACCCGATCCGAGCTGATGCAGAATTTGCACCAGACCTTCCCTGACCAACGCGTGGTCCTCTACGACAAGCAGTTTGGGCATAGCAAAAAACTCTTCATCGAAATAACCTGGCCCGACTCTAACACCAACGGGGAATCAAGAAAATCTGCGTTAAGCACGCTTGCCGCCACCACCAACACAAACGACAGCACCTACCTTCACTGCGATAATGCACAAATGAAAACGCACGACAGCACGAACAACTTGACGAGCCGCGCGCTCGTCCATGAAGAAAACGGCGAACTCACCTTACACTTTGGAGGCCCAACCATCCAAAGCAGAATGTCGCAGAAGGACTCGTCCCACCTTGTCCTTGATTACACCCGCGCGATGATGGGTTTTCTGTTTTTCCTCCCCAGCCCGAAGCGCATTGTCATGATAGGACTAGGCGGCGGATCCATCGCCAAGTACTGCCGCAGTTCGCTTCCCACGTGCGCTTTTGATGCCGTCGAAATTTCTCCGCACGTCATTGCGCTGCGGAAAAAGTTCGACATCCCCGACGACGGGCCGCTGTTTCGTGTTGCACAGGATGACGGCGCCCGTTTCATCAGGCACCTTCACGACCAGATTGATGTGCTCATCGTTGACGGCTTCGACCGGGACGGACAACCGGAAAGCCTGAGCTCGCTGACCTTTTACGACGACTGTTACAGCGCATTACGCAGCGACGGCATGCTGGTCGTCAACCTGTGCGCCGATGACGATCGACACGGGATTTATCTTGACCGGATCCGTCAGATTTTCGGAAGCCAGACACGCATGATCAAAACGGATGACGGCACGAACACCATTGTCTTCGCCAGCAAAAGCAAGCGCTTCCCGATCAATTTCGCCGACATGGCAGAACGCCTGCGCCGCCTTGAGCCCGTGCACGCCATCGAGCTCGACAGAACGGCGCTCAAAATCCTCAACAGCCAATAACCGCATCCGCCAACGATGGAGCGTTACAGCTCCATCGTTCCGGCAAAAGCCAGCGCCTGCAGCTGCGCACGATTGAACTGCTCAGGCATGAGGCCCAGCATCATGACCTGCTCGGCCAGCGCCTGCGCATCCTCGCCTTCGCTGGCTCTGGCCAAATCAAGGAATGGGCCATACATGCCACCACGGCCAAGCAGCGCATCACTGATCGACTCCGGCAAGCTCATCGATTCGAGAATGCTCTCCATGCTGACGCCAAGAAGCGGCTCAAGCATCGAAAACGCCCCGGTGATGAAGAGATTGTCGTATTCCTGCCGATCAACGAGGCCATGCGACAAGACTTCCATCAGACGCGCGCGCGTCAGCGAAGTATGCAGGAGCGCCGGAGCCATCGGGTCTTTGCTCGCCGTCGCCAGAAGCAACGACAACCACTTGTTCAATTTCTCGTACCCGAGAATGGTCACCGCATGGCGGAACGACTGGATTTCGCAGGAGAGTCCGAAACCGGCCGAATTGATGTAGCGCAGCAATTTGTAGGACAGCGCAACGTCCTGCTTCAACGCGGCTTCGATCTCTCGAACATCCGCATTCTTGCGCACCAGATTCATGATCCGGATGATTTGCGCCTGCCCCGGATTAAGCGCCTTCGCCGCAGGCTTGGACGGGTTCGTGAAAAACCAGCTCGCCGCCGCACTGAGCCCCGCTTCCAGACAAGCGTTAAACGACGGTCCGTCCGGCACATTAAAGGCAATCGGAATACCGAACGACTGCGTTTGCGCGGCCATGACCTTCAACTGGGCCAAGGTATGGCGCTGAGCGTCAAAGCCGATGAAGCGGAATTTGAGACCCGACGTCAGCGCGGTCTTCGCATGCTCGTCAACGCCAAGACACAAGGAAATCGTCCCGCCCTGAAGGGCTGCGACAAGATCGGCCGCGCCCGATCCGGCCAATGCTGCTCCCGGGATTTCGATGACCGCATTTTCGGGCACCGGCCATTCCAGCACGGACGCATCGACCGGCGCACCGACCACGCTGACAAAAACGAGCTTCTCTTCCTGCGGCCAGCATTCCTGCAATCCGTCGAGCACCGCCGCGGCATCCTCTGCCGTCGCCCCCTCCCCGAGATGCAGGCGCAAGCGGATGGCGATGATCTTGCTCTGGCGATTGACCAGAGGCTGTCTAGAAATATGTATGTCCGGCATTGTTCTTGTAGTCTTTAACAAAATCGGTGAAAAACGAACAACGTTATCCGCGGATTGCGCCGCTGTGTGCGTCGGCGGAAAACTCGAAAGCATCGGAGAAGAATTCCTCCACCGGCAGACTGCATTGTCCGACAAAATCGCGGCGAGCGGCAGCCACCATGGCTGGCGAACCGCTCACGTAAGCCTGATAACCGGACAAATCGGGGAAGTCCTGCATCGCCGCCTGATGCACCAACCCCGTCCGCCCGCCCCAGCAATCGGCAGGAGCCGGCTCGGACAACACCGCCACAAAGCGGATGAAAGCATGCTCCATCGCCCACCGTTCGGCCAATGACAGCAAATAGAGATCATCCTTTTGGCGCCCGCCCCAGTAAATCGTCATTTGAGGCGGGGTAGCTTCGGAATTTTCCGCAGCCCGCATGATGACCTCCTCGACGATCGCCTTGATCGGCGCGAACCCCGTCCCACCGGCGATGAGCAGCATCGGTTTCGGCCCCCCGTTCTCCACCAAGGAGGGATCACGCAGATAAAAGGTGCCATGCGGCCCGGAAAAGCGGAGCAAATCACGCTCCTTCATGTGCTCAAACACATGCCCGGTGAACTCGCCCCCCGGCACCCGGCGGACATGCAACTCGAGCAACGATGCGTTGTGCGGCGCGCTCGCCAGCGAAAACGCCCGCCGCCGTCCGTCCTTGAGCAGAATCTCGATATATTGCCCGGGACGATAGACAAACCGTTCTGCCAGAGGGAGTTTAAGCTCGATAATCATCACATCCGGCGCCGCGCGGATCATCTTATTCACCTTGGCGGGGAGCGTTCTGACCGGCACCGACTGCTCGACGCGCAAATCGCGGCATTCGATGGTCAGATCGCACAAAGGTCGGGCACAGCAAAACAAGGCGTCGCCGGCCGCCCGATCCTCTTCGCTCAGCGTCTGCACAAGCGCCTTTCCGTGATCCACCTGACCGCTCAAGACCCTGCCGCGACAGACACCACAAGAGCCGTCGCGACAACCATGCGGCAACAGCAGCCCCTGGCGAAGCGCCGCATCAAGCACGGTCTCGCCCGGACCAGCCTCGAACGCATGCGGACCGGGATAAGCAATGATCTTCATTCTGGCGCTCCTCGCAATGCACCGGCATCCGCTCTGAGCCAAACGAATCCGCTAAAATCGTCCGGTGCAGAAACTACTCATTATCGGGGCCGGCGACATCGCCCGCCGCACCCTTCCCATTCTAAAAGACCGCTTCCGGATCTTCGCCCTCGTTCACTCGCCCGAACAGCAGGACGAGTGGCGTTCGCTGGGCGTTCGCCCGGTGATGGCCAACCTCGACGACCGGCACAGTCTTGTCCGGCTGGCTGGACTGGCCGATTTTGTGCTGCATTTCGCCCCACCGCCGGCTCGTGGCCTGACCGACGACCGGACTCGCCGGCTGCTCGCCGTTTTATGCCGTGCGCAAAGCCTGCCACAACGAATTGTCTACATTAGCACCAGCGGCGTATATGGCGACTGCGGCGGAGAGAAGGTGGCCGAAACGCGCCCGTTGCACCCGACCACCCCGCGGGCAAAACGGCGGGCCGACGCAGAACAGCGACTACGTGCATTCGGCGCCCACCATAAAACATGTGTCTGCATCTTGCGCGCACCTGGCATTTATGCAGCGGACCGTCTCCCGCTCGAACGATTGCGCAAGGCCACGCCGGTACTGCAGGCCGAGGATGACGTGTTCACCAACCACATCCATGCCGACGATCTGGCACGCCTGACCTGGGCCGCCTTGCGTCACGGCCGTCCGAATCGCTGTTATAACGCCAGCGATGATTCCGGCATGAAAATGGGCGACTATTTCGATCTTGTCGCCGACCGTTTCGGCCTGCCGCGACCACCGCGCATTTCGCGCGAAATGGCCGAAACGAAGATTCCCCCGGTACAGCGCTCGTTCATGAGCGAGTCGCGGCGACTCGACAACACGCGCATCAAAAAAGAGCTTCGCGCAAAGCTCCGCCACCCCCACGTTTCCGACGCTCTAAACCCGCCGCACGCCGTATGACAAATCATGGAAATGCAGGGCAATCGCACCAAACCCGAAATGCCACCGTCGTGAACATGCCAAAATAGCCGTTCACAATCAATCAGTTACAAAGGGGCTGTTCACAGGGCGTTGATTTGTGTAGTTTTCTGTCTTTTTGGGTGGCGTATGGAGACGGAGAAAGCGGCTACGGCAAATCAACGAGTCTCGCTGACGGAGGTCTTTTCG
>NZ_SSSR01000039.1 GCF_009469695.1 Propionivibrio limicola | reverse complement strand
TGGAGACGTTTATGGCTACATCCAAAATTATCTGGACCGAGATTGATGAAGCGCCGGCCCTTGCGACGTATTCGCTGCTGCCGATCGTGCAGGCGTTCACGAAGGGAACGGGCGTAGAAGTCGAGAAGTGCGACATTTCGCTGTCGGGCCGCATTCTTGCGTGCTTCCCGGAGCGCCTGACGCCGGAACAGCGCATGGCCGACAACCTCGCCGGTCTGGGCGCACTGGCCACCACGCCGGAAGCCAACATCATCAAGCTGCCGAACATCAGCGCCTCGGTACCGCAGCTCAAGGCCGCGATCAAGGAACTGCAAGAGAAGGGCTACAACCTGCCCGACTACCCGGAAGCGCCGCAAAACGACGAAGAGAAGGCCATTCAGGACACCTACTCCAAGGTCCTCGGTTCGGCCGTAAACCCGGTGCTGCGTGAAGGCAACTCCGACCGTCGCGCCCCGCTCTCCGTCAAGAACTTCGCCAAGAAGAACCCGCACAAGCTCTCCCCGTGGGAAGCCGGTTCCAAGTGCAAGATCGCCAGCATGACCGCCGGTGACTTCTACGGCAACGAGAAGTCCGTCATCATGGAAAACGGCGGCGACTTCAAGATCGAATTCGTTGGCGCCGACGGTACCACCAAGGTTCTGAAGGACAAGCTCAACGCCCTCAAGGGAGAAATCCTCGACGGCACCTTCATGAGCGCCAAGGCCCTGCGTCAGTTCTACGCTGACCAGATCGCCGCCGCCCAAGCCAGCGGCCAGCTCCTCTCCGTGCACCTCAAGGCCACCATGATGAAGGTCTCCGACCCCGTCATGTTCGGCCACGCGGTGACCGTCTTCTTCTCCGACGTGTTCGAGAAGCACGCTGACGCCCTCAAGCAAGCCGGCGTCAACCCGAACCTCGGTCTCGGCGACCTGCTCGCCAAGATCAAGAGCCTGCCGGAAGCCAAGCAAGCCGAAATCGAAGCCGACATCGCCGCCGAATACAACAAGCGTCCGGCGCTGGCCATGGTCAACTCCGACAAGGGCATCACCAACCTGCACGTCCCGAACGACGTCATCATCGACGCCTCGATGCCGGTCGTGATCCGCGACGGCGGCAAGATGTGGAACAAGGAAGGCAAGCTGCAAGACACGCTCGCCCTCGTTCCGGACCGCTGCTACGGCCCGATGTACCAGGCTGTGGTTGAAGACTGCCAGAAGAACGGCGCCCTCGACGTCACCAAGATGGGCACCGTTCCGAACGTCGGCCTGATGGCCCAGAAGGCCGAAGAATACGGTTCGCACCCGACCACCTTCATCCTCCCGGCTGACGGCACCGTGCGCGTTGTCGCCGCCGACGGCAAAGTCCTGATGGAGCACAAGGTCGAAGCCGGCGACATCTGGCGCATGGCCCGCACCCGCGACATCCCGGTGCAAGACTGGGTCAAGCTCGCCGTGACCCGTGCTCGTGTCACCGGCGTTCCGGCCGTGTTCTACCTCGACAAGAACCGCGCCCACGACGCCAACATCATCGCCAAGGTCGAGAAGTACCTCAAGAACCATGACACCACCGGTCTGGAAATCAAGATTCTGCCGCCGGTTGAAGCCATGAAGTACTGCCTCGAGCGCATCCGTCAGGGCCAGGACACCATCTCGGTGACCGGCAACGTCCTGCGTGACTACCTCACCGACCTGTTCCCGATTCTCGAACTGGGCACCAGCGCCAAGATGCTGTCGGTCGTTCCGCTGCTCGCGGGCGGTGGCCTGTTCGAAACCGGTGCCGGCGGCTCGGCGCCGAAGCACGTTGAGCAATTCACGCAAGAGAACTACCTGCGTTGGGATTCGCTCGGCGAATTCTCGGCGCTCGGCGCTTCGCTCGAGCACATCGCCCAGAACTTCAAGAACGAGAAGGCGCAAGTACTGGCCGACGCGCTCGACAAGGCGATTGCCAAGTTCCTCGACAACAACAAGTCGCCGGCCCGTCGCGTCGGTCAGATCGACAACCGTGGCAGCCACTTCTACCTCGCCCTGTACTGGGCCGAGGCACTGGCCGAGCAGACCAAGGATGCCGAGCTGAAGGCCAAGTTCGAGAAGGTCGCCAAGGCCATGCAGGAAAACGAAGCGAAGATCAACGACGAGCTGATCGGCGCCCAGGGCAAGGCCGTGGATATCGGCGGTTACTACCGTCCGGACCCGCTCAAGACCGCGGCCGCCATGCGTCCGAGCGCCACGCTGAACGCCATCATCGACGCGCTGTAAT
>NZ_SSSR01000038.1 GCF_009469695.1 Propionivibrio limicola | reverse complement strand
CGAAAAGACCTCCGTCAGCGAGACTCGTTGATTTGCCGTAGCCGCTTTCTCCGTCTCCATACGCCACCCAAAAAGACAGAAAACTACACAAATCAACGCCCTGTGAACAGCCCCTTTGTAACTGATTGATTGTGAACGGCTATTTTGGCATGTTCACGACGGTGGCATTTCGGGTTTGGTGCGATTGCCCTGCTGTTCGCTGCCTTAATATTCGACCGGCACCGGGTCAAGACTTCGCCACAGATACCACGTCGCGACCGAACGCCAAGGCCGCCAACGCTCGCCCAATTCCGACAACTGACGCCTTGTCGGCCGTTCTCCGTCGAAGTAATGAGCGGCCACCGCCTTCTGCAAACCGATGTCATCAAGCGGAAAAACATCCGGGCGCAGCTGATTGAAAATCAGGAACATCTCTGCCGTCCAGACGCCAATCCCGCGCACGGCGGTCAGTTCGGCGATGATCGCCGCGTCGCTCATGCCATCCCAGCGGCCAACGTGAATTTGCCCGGATGCAAAATGCCGGGCCAGATCCTGAATGTACTCGACCTTGCGGATCGACAAGCCGCATGCGCGCAATTCGTCGGCCGTACCGGCAAGCACGCGATCAGGCGAAATATCGGGAAGATGGGTGATCAACCTCTGCCAGACGCTGTCGGCCGCCTTGACCGAAATCTGCTGCCCGACCACCGACCTGACCAAGGTGCAGAACGGATCACCCCGCGAAACAAGCGATGCACCGGAAAAACGCGCCACCAGAGCAGCCATGACCGGATCTTCCCCCGCCAACTCAAGCGAAGCGCGTTGCCAATAACTCGGCACCATGGTGCTCAAATGAAAACCCGGAAGAAAAAAAACGTGATCCGCGGCGAATTTCCACGGATCACGTCATCAAGCTACAACGAGAGAGGAAAAAAGAAGCGTCAGCGGCTGGCGCGAATCACATCAGCCAAACGCTTGACACCTTCTTCGATGCGTGGCGGCGGCACCGTCACGAAAGCAAGGCGCAGTGTTTCCTTGACCGGATTGGCCGCATAGAACGGCTCGCCGGGGACGAAAGCCACGTTCTGGGCGACTGCTTTAGCCAGAATGGCCGACGCATCCATGCCCTTCGGCAACTCGACCCACAGGAACATCCCGCCCTTTGGTCTATTCCAGGTCACGCCTTCCGGCATATGGCGTTCGAGCGCGTCGAGCATGGCCTGGCACTGCTTGCCGTAGAGCTCGCGGATGGTCGGAATGTGCGAATCGAGGAAACCGTCTTTCACCACTTCGTAAGCGGCCATCTGCGACAGCGTTGCCGTGTGCAGGTCGGTCGCCTGCTTGGCCTGAACCAGCTTGGCACGCAGCGCTTCCGGCGCGATCACGTAGCCGAGGCGGATCCCCGGCGCCAGCACTTTGGAGAACGACCCCATGTAGACGGTGCGCTCCGGCGCCAGCGAACGGATCGAGGGCGGCGTATCGCCGGCATAGGAAAGCTCGCCATAGGGGTCGTCTTCAAGGATCAGCAGATCGAGTTCGCGCGCCTTTTCGGCAAGGCGGCGGCGACGGTCTTCGGGCAACAGACGCCCGGTCGGATTCTGGAAATTCGGCAGGCAGTAGAGGAACTTCGCGCCGCGCAACGACGCATCCATCGCCTCGGGCAGAAGGCCATCGGCATCGGCCGCGATCGAAACATACTTTGGCGAAAACAACGAGAAAGCCTGCAAGGCGCCGAGATAGGTCGGCGTTTCGACGAGTACCGTATCACCCGGATTGATCAGCACCTTGGCCAGCAGATCGAGCCCTTGCTGAGAACCGGACACCATCAACACCTCATCGGGCGACACCGGCGATTCCGGTGTGCTGACACGGGCAGCGATCCACTCACGCAATGGCGCATAGCCCTCGGTCGTGCTGTATTGCAACGCTTCGCGACCGGCCGTCGTCAGCACCCGGTCAAGGGCTGCGCGTGTTTCTTCGACGGGAAACGTTTCCGGCGCCGGCAGGCCGCCGGCAAACGAAATCACTTCGGGACGTTCCGTTACCTTGAGAATTTCACGGATGGCCGAGCTTTCGATGGCGCGGGCGCGCGCCGAAAAGAGCGCGTCAAAATCCGGTGAGGGGAAGGAGTCGCAAGAGGCGGCAGCCGCTTTTTTCAAGGCATTGGTGGTCATGAGATCGGTCAGATAAAAGGATTGAAACGGGAATGGCCAAACAGCTTTCTGCAGAGCGGGCCAGTTTACGCCTTTTTCGGCTGATCGTAAAAACCTCACCCGCCGACCCAGGGCAATCGCACCAAACCCGAAATGCCACCGTCGTGAACATGCCAAAATAGCCGTTCACAATCAATCAGTTACAAAGGGGCTGTTCACAGGGCGTTGATTTGTGTAGTTTTCTGTCTTTTTGGGTGGCGTATGGAGACGGAGAAAGCGGCTACGGCAAATCAACGAGTCTCGCTGACGGAGGTCTTTTCG
>NZ_SSSR01000036.1 GCF_009469695.1 Propionivibrio limicola | reverse complement strand
CGAAAAGACCTCCGTCAGCGAGACTCGTTGATTTGCCGTAGCCGCTTTCTCCGTCTCCATACGCCACCCAAAAAGACAGAAAACTACACAAATCAACGCCCTGTGAACAGCCCCTTTGTAACTGATTGATTGTGAACGGCTATTTTGGCATGTTCACGACGGTGGCATTTCGGGTTTGGTGCGATTGCCCTGATTGGATGCGTTTGGCAGGTTCATTTCAGGAATTTTTGTGGCGGGCAGCCGAATTTCTGGCGAAAGGCGGCCACAAAGGAACTTACGCTGCGAAAACCGAGTGAATGAGCGATGGTGGTACTGCTTTCGCCCTGCCCCAGACGCTCGATTGCATTCAAAAGTCGCAGGTGGCTACGCCATTGCCGGAATGTCATGCCGGTTTCGGCCTTGCAGAGGCGCTCCATCGTGCGCAGGCTGCTGCCGGCGATCTTGGCCAGCTCATTCAGTGCTCGCTGTTCGCCGGGGTTGCGTATCATGAACCCGGTCAAACGCCGCAAGCGCGCATCCTTTCCGGCTGGCAAGCAAAGAGGCGCCGATTCAAGCTGCCGGATTTCGTCGATGGCGACGAGGCTAAGACGCCGGCGACTGTCCACATCTACAGACGAGGACTCTTCTGTCAGGCGCAGAATAATCTCCCGCATCAACGGCGTGAGCAAAAGCATCGCCCCGTTTCCATCCCCATCGCGTATCGGAAAAAATGGATCGACATACAGGTTCCGGATCCGCGCAGGCGTTTCGGTCACGACATGGTGAAGGACACCTCCGGCAATCCAGACAGCATGACTGGGAGGGACAATCCAGACCGACACGTCCGATGCCACCCGCAACACCCCTTCGGCAGCCCACAGCAGCTGTCCGCGCGGATGACTATGCGGTTCGACTCGGGCATGCGCCTCAAGGTCGCGCCCGTCCGACAGCACTGGCTGTTCCGGATCAACGATGAATGCCGCATGACTTGGCAGGAATGATGGCGTGTCAGCAATATCTATTGTCATGGACCGATTCTAACCCGCCAACACGAGCTGGGTTATCTTTTCGAGTCTTAATCGGGAGTTGTTTTGTGAGCAAGAGTTTTTCCATCAGGAATTTGTTTGTCTGGGGTGCCTTCGCCATTGCCTTCTGGCTGGCCGTGGGGCCGCTGGCGTCTGTCGATCCGCTCGCTGCACGCAGTGCGGCGGTCGTGCTGGTCACGCTGGTGCTGTGGAGTACGGGCGTGCTGCCGCCATTCCTGAGCAGTCTGATCTTCTTCGCGCTGGTGCTGATCTTCGGGCTGGCGCGCCCCGATCTTGTGTTTTCCGGTTTTGGTTCTGCCGCCGTCTGGCTGATCGTGTCGGGCTTCATCATCGGCGCCGCGATCACGGCTTCCGGTCTTGGGCAACGGCTGGCTGCCGTACTGGCGCCGCTGCTGGCCGGCAGCTATGCGCACATGATCATCGGGCTGACCCTGGCCGCCATGGCGCTCGGTTTTGTGATGCCGTCTTCGGTCGGCCGCGCTGTGGTGCTGGTGCCGGTCGGGATGGCTCTCGCCGATCGCGTCGGCTTTGGCAAAGGCTCGAACGGGCGTATCGGCATCGCCGCTACGCTGGCGCTGGCCTGCAACATGCCGAGCTTTGCCATCCTGCCCGCCAACATTCCGAACATGATTCTGGCCGGCGCCAGCGAGACGCTGCACGGTGCGACGTTTGGTTATACAGACTATCTATTCCTGCACTTTCCAGTGCTCGGCATACTCAAATCGGCGCTGATGGTCGGACTGGTGCTGATGCTGTTTCCTGACCGCATTCACCCACAGGAAGCGAAGGCCAACAAGGCTCCCGATTCGGCGATCGACGCCAAGCCGGCAGATACCGGCGCCCAGCGGCGCGTGGCGGTGATCCTGCTCGCCACGCTGGCACTCTGGATGACTGACAGCCTGCACGGCATCAACCCAGCCTGGATCGGAATCGCCACCGCCATCCTTCTGCTGTTGCCACGAATCGGCGTAGTGGCGCCAAAATCCTTCAACGCTTCTATCGATTTCGGCATGGTGTTGTTCGTGGCGGCGGCACTCGGGCTGGGCGCGCTGGTCAATGCGTCGGGCCTGGGCAGGATGGTTGGACAGACACTCGAGCAGGTGTTGCCGCTGGCACCCGGCGCCCATGCGCTGAATTTCTTCTCGCTTTCGGCGATGTCCACGCTGATCGGGATCGTCACCACGATTCCAGGCGTTCCCACGGTGCTGACGCCGATGGCGCCGGATTTGGCGGCCGCATCCGGGTTCAGCTTGCCCGCCGTACTGATGACTCAGGTCATCGGTTTCTCAACGGTGCTGTTCCCCTATCAGGTCGGGCCGCTGATCGTCGCGATGCAGCTTTCCGGGGAGCGCCTCGGCTATCTTGCGAAAATTACGCTGCCCTTGGCGCTGCTGACTTTCGTGCTGCTATTGCCGCTTGATTATCTGTGGTGGCGACTGCTGGGCTGGATTTGAATCGTCAACATTTCCACTTGCGATGCACAAGCCAAGCAGCGCAAGACGTTGTTTTTCGGCTGAATACAAATACCAACAAATAAAGGAAAAGGCTCTGTTCGCGTTATCCGTTGAGGACCTACGTCACTCTCCTGTCGGAACTGACTCGTTTCCGGTTTCCTCCACTCCTCAACGCATCTCGCCCCTGCCCAAACGCCGAAACATGTCCTTGTCCTGTTCAATATTGGCCCCCAGGGTTGTGAGGTAATCGCCCACCATGACAGCACTGATGCCGGCGTTCAGTGCTTTCTCCTGGAGATGAATAATGAGGCTACGGCCACCGGCGAGGCGCAGATGAGCGGTGGGGTTGATGAAGCGGAACAACGCGATGCTTACCAGAATTTCCTCATCGGAAAGCGGCGCACAGCCCTGTAGGGGTGTTCCGTCGACCGGGGTAAGAATATTAATCGGGATCGAGTCGATTTCCATATCGCGCAGTGAAAACGCCATCTCGATACGCTGGGCCATGGTTTCGCCCATGCCGAAAATGCCGCCGCTGCACACCTTCATGCCGACGGCTTTGGCCTCGCTAATGGTGCGCACCTTTTCCGCGAAGCTGTGTGTGGTGCACAGAGCGGGGAAATACGATGCGGCCGTCTCGATGTTGCAGTGGTATCTCTCCACTCCCGCCGCTTTGAGTGTTTGCAGTTCCGGTGTGCGCAGCAGCCCCATCGAGGCGCACAGGCGGATCGGGCTTTGCTTGCCGATGGCCCGGTAAATTTTGCTCGCTTCCTGAACTTGCCGGGGCTTCAGGGCGCGCCCGCTGGTCACGAGGGAGAAACGCGCCACGCCCTGACGGCTATTCGCCAGCGCGATAGTGACCGCTTCATCTTCGCTCACGAGGCCGTATTCCGGCACCCCGGTCTTGAAGCGCCGCGACTGGGAACACCATTGGCAATCTTCCGAACAGCGTCCTGACTGGGCATTCATGATCGAGCAGGTATCGATGGCGCCGCCCATGAAGTGCGCGCGAATCCGATCCGCCGCCGCATACAGCGTTTCTTTCTCGGGCGTATCCGACAGGGAGCGGGCTTCTTCAGGAGTGATGCAAGCACCGGATAGCACCTGTTGTTTCAGGGTTTCGATGTTTTCTTTGTCCATTGGCGATGGGCAATCCATTTTATCCATTTGAGTCGCTATCAACCGTAGCGGGAACGCGTCGGCGCGTCCGTCAAAGTAAGTTCGATTAAAGGTTTCCATTCCGGGCTGTCCCAGGTGCCAAGGCAGGTATGCGTATCCAGATATTTCTTCGGAATCGGATGTGTGCCGACGACAACCTTGACCGGATAGCTTTTTTCCAGAAAGGCTTTAAACGTCGCGATATGAGGACAGGGAGGATAACCAACAACTAGGCCGGTCGCCAAATGAATGATCTCTGCGCCATTCTTCACCATCTCGTCTGCGGCATACTCAATGTTTCCTCCAGGGCAGCCGTCGCACGTTGTAAACCCGACCAGTTCGAGTTCGGTATCGGCGGGGTGGATGCTGAACGCCCCCTCCTTGCTTCGCATTGCCCGCAGGCACTTTCCGCCCGCGCAGCGGCGATAACGATCACAGATGATTATTCCGATCCTGGTTTTTGATGTCATTTCAAATGTTCCGATAGAAATTTCCGAGAAGCCTCACCCCGGCCGGTGCCCGCTGACGGAGCATTCCACGGCAAACGGAAAATACGGGGGGCTTAGGCGATAATCGAACAGTTCTCACCCCCGGTTTTTCTCGAATTCCTTCATGTACTCGACCAGCTTCTGCACGCCTTCAACCGGCATCGCGTTGTAGATCGAGGCGCGCATGCCGCCGACGCTACGATGGC
>NZ_SSSR01000035.1 GCF_009469695.1 Propionivibrio limicola | reverse complement strand
CGGTGCGACGAAGAGCGACATGACCAAAGTCGTCAAGGGCGTCGCGCCGTTCCTGCTCTCGCACTCCATCGTGCTGCTGCTGATGATCTTCTTCCCGGAGATTGTTATCGTGCCGGCCCAGTGGTTCGGCGCTAGATAAAAATAGGGCGAACTCGTTGCGGGCCCGGTTAAGTTGCGGTCCGCAACGAGTAAATAATAATTGCCCGCTTGCTTCAGGCTTTTTTCGTGTGTCTCAAGAGGAGTAGTTGTGGTGTTTAGCAAGAAAGTCGTAACCGCGGCTGTGACGGCTGCATGTTGTTTGGTGGCGGCATCCGCTGCCCAGGCGGAAATTCGTAAGCAGTCTTTCCGTTTTTCCACGGCCAACCCGAAGGGGCACCCGATCCCGGCCGGCGGTGAGAAGTTCGGCGCACTGCTGTCCCAGAAGTCTGGTGGCAAGATGAGCGTGAAGTCGTTCCCGGGCGGCGTGCTCGGCGGCGACGTGCAGGTACTGTCCGCCGTTCAGGGCGGCACGATCGACATCGCGGCGATGAACACCGGCCTGCTGCAGGGCCAGATCAAGGAAGCGGCGATTGTCGACCTGCCGTTCCTGTTCGCCAACGCCAAGGAAGCCGACGCCGTGCTCGACGGCAAGATGGGCAAGAAGCTGGCTGATCTGATGCCGGCCAAAGGCCTGGTCAACCTCGGCTACTTCGACCTCGGCTTCCGTCAGGTGACCAACAGCAAGCGCCCGATCAAGACCGCCGAAGACATCGCCGGCCTGAAGCTGCGCGTCGTGCAATCGCCGACGTACATCGAAACGTTCAACGCCCTTGGCGCCAACGCCGTGCCGATGCCCTTCACCGAGGTCTACACCGCGCTCGAACAGCGCATGATCGACGGCCAGGAAAACCCGTTCTCGGTGATCGAAGTCAACAAGATCAACGAAGTGCAGAAGTACCTGAGCGTCACCAACCACATGTACAACCCGCAGTCGTTCTTCATGAGCAAGAAGACGTGGGACAAGCTCAATGCCGACGAGCAGAAGGTGGTCATGGAAGCCGCCAAGGAAGCGACCGTTTGGCAGCGTCAGTTCTCGCGCGATACGCAAGCCAAGGCATTGGTCAATCTGAAGAAGACATCGGAAGTGAACGACGTGCCGGCGGCTGAAATCGCCAAGCTGCGCGCCAAGGTCAAGCCGGTCATCGACAAGTTTGCCGCCTCGATCGGCCCCGAGTTCGTCAAGGAGTTTCTGGCCGAGATCGAAAAGGTCCGTGCGGCCAAGTAAGAAATCACCCGTTAATCTAATGGTGTGACGGATGCGCCCGAATGTGTATTCGTTCGGGCGTTTTAAGCTTGTTGTTATCTTCATTTCTATTTGGGTAGGCAAACTTCATGATCAGCGGAAAAACAACTCTTATTGCACATATCGGATATCCGACCGAGGCTTTTAAGGCTCCTTTGATTTACAACCCCTGGTTCGACAGCAAAGGTATTGATGCGGTCGTCGTGCCGATGGGCGTCAAAGCGGAAGATTTTCCAGAATCGCTCAAGCAGATTTTCAAGTTCACCAACCTCCGCGGCGCTCTGGTGACGATGCCGCACAAGGTGACGACGATGTCGTTGGCTGATGATGCGACCATCACCGCCAAAATCGCCGGTGCGGCCAACGCTCTTCTCAAGCGCGAAGATGGTACGTTGCTCGCCGACCAGTTTGATGGCGCCGGTTTTGCTCGTGGCGTGGCTCGCAAGGGCTTCAAGACAAAAGGAAGCAAGATTCTGGTCGTTGGCACGGGTGGTGTTGGTAGCCCGATTGCGGCTTCGCTGGCCGCGGACGGTGCTGCGTCCATTTCGCTGTTCGATCTGAACACGGCTTCCGCAGAGGGTTTGGCTTCGCGCCTGAAGCAATACTATCCAGACATGGAAGTGAATGTGACTTCGAATGACCCGGCTGGTTACGACATGGTCGTCAACGCGACGCCGCTCGGCATGAAGGACAGCGATCCGTTGCCGTTTGATCCGACCCGTTTGTCGCCATCGACGTTCGTCGGTGAGGTGGTCATGAAGAACGAGATCACCCCGATCCTCAAGGCGGCGAAGGAACTCGGCTGCCAGTACCAAGTTGGCACCGACATGCTCTTCGAAATGATTCCGGCGTATCTTGAGTTCTTCGGCTTTGGCACTGCGACGCCGGACGAACTGCGTGCGGTTGCCAAAATTTCGTACTGATAGAATTGCCGACTGCTTTGGTTAAGCAGTTTGGATAATTGGTCGGCCATCCGCTCTAAGCAGCTGGATGGCCGTTTCTTTTGTGCCGCTCGAATTTGCACGAGTTCGGCGTGCGACTGGCCGTGCGGTATGCTGAGCATGCGCAATGGGCTGTGGCGAATGCTGTTGTGTCGGCGCTTTTTGTATCGACTGAAGGGGAGATAGTGTGAGAAAAATGATGCGTATGGCGGCGGTTACGTTTTTTGTCGGGCTGATGGCGACCACGAACGTCAATGCGGAGATTCGTGAACACGCCTTTCGTTGGACTAACGCTAATCCTTCTGGCCATCCTCTTGTTAGAGGCGGTGTCAAATTCCAGGAACTCGTCGCCGCCAAAAGCGGCGGCAAAATGATCGTCAAACTTTACACGGGCGGGGTCTTGGGCGGAGATCTTGACGTGCTGACGTCGGTGCAGAACGGAACGATCGATTTCGCTTCGATGAATTCCGGAATATTGCAGAGTCTGGTCAAGGAATTCGCGGTGTTGGATTTTCCGTTCCTGTTCAACAACGCGAATGAGGCCTACAGGCTGTTGGATGGGCCAATCGGCAAGCAGCTGGCGGATAAGTTGCCAGAGAAGGGCATGATCAATCTCGCGTACTATGAGCTGGGCTTCCGGAATCTTACGAATAACAAGCGTCCGATCAAGTCTTTGGAGGATATTCAGGGACTAAAGATTCGAGTGATTCAGTCACCTACTTATATCGAGACATTCAATGGGTTGGGTGCCAAGGCGGTGCCGTTGCCGATTACCGAGGTGTATTCCGCGCTCGAAAAGAAAACGATTGACGGGCAGGAGAACCCGTTTTCGGTAATAGCGTTGAACAAGTTCGACGTTGTGCAGAAATATCTGACGGTAAGTCGCCATATGTACAACCCGCAGTCCTTTTTGATGAGCAAGATTGTCTGGGATAAGTTGAACAAAGAGGAACGTGCGATTATCGTTGAGGCCGCCGAAGAGTCCGCTGTATTTCAGCGCAAGGCAGCCCAGGATGCTCAAGAGCGTTCGCTTCGGGCATTGAAAAAGAGTATGGAAGTGTATGAACTTCCGGCTGAAGAAATCGAGCGAATCAGGGCTAAGCTTCGGCCGGTCGTGGAGAAACTCAGTGCAAATGTAGGTTTGCCATTTGCCAAGTCTGTTTTTGCCGAGCTAGAAAAAATGCGGAAGTAACGCAAGGTGGGCAACGGGCAGCGTGTCGTTCAGAAAGTCGCAAGAAGCGCGTATTCGGCCTCCCGCAGGAGGGGGAGAGCCCGGAGCACTGCGGCCTCCGATGTCTCGTTGCCCATTGGCAGGCTTACGCTGATCGCACCGGTCAGATGGCCTTCGCGGGTTCTTATCGGTACGGCAATCCCGCGAACGCGCTGGCTCATTTGTTGTTCGAGGATGGCATAGCCTTTTTGGCGGGCGTTATTGATGTGCTCCCTGATTCCTTCTTCGGTTGTGGTCGTGTAAGCGGTGTAAGGTACGAGCTTTCGTTTGCTGAGCCAAGTGTCGATTTCGTCAGGGGTTCTGCAGGAAAGCATGGCTATTCCGGCCGAACAAATGTTGGCCGGAACGCGCGATCCGAGGACATAACCGATGTTCTGAATTTTATTTGACCCGTCTTTCGATACGAAAATTACATCATCTTCATCCAAAACCGCAAAATACGCGGTTCCGCCGAGGGTAAGGCTGATGCGCTGAAGGTGTGGCTGAACGGCGCGCGGAATTTTCGCGGAATCAAAATATGACCAACCCAACCGAAGAACGCGCGGGGTCAGCCAGAAGTATTGGCCGTCACTTTCTACATAGCCGAGATGCTCGAGAGTGCGCAGATAGCGGCGCGTTGCTGTGCGAGTTATGCCAGTTCTGCGCGCGGCCGTGGACGCCGTTAATCGGGGGTGGGTGTCGCTGAAAGCCTCGATAATTCGCAGGCCTTTTTCGAGACCTGCAATCCAGTCTCTTTTATTTAGGGCGGGCGTGTTCGGCATTGGCTTTATTTTGCGCGATTATTGAACTTTGGTGCGCGATTATCGCGCAGAAGAAAGAGAGGGTCAATCGACGAATTTTCGAGTTAGGCCTAAGATTAGCTGTTTAGATTTGTTCGGGATTTTGTCAGAGCAAATCATGGTTTGTTACTTGCTCTTTCGGCCCCGTTTAGCACTTTGGGGCCTCCGGCTGGATTTTCAAAATACGATACGCGTTCACGCCTGAATAACCGCCGAGACCGGTTGGGAGGCTTTATGAGGCCTGCCGGGCTAATGCTTGTATTTTTGCATCTGGCAAATTACGCCAAGGTAAGAATTTCTTGTTTTTCGTTTGTTAACTGGAGACGTTTATGGCTACATCCAAAATTATCTGGACCGAGATTGATGAAGCGCCGGCCCTTGCGACGTATTCGCTGCTGCCGATCGTGCAGGCGTTCA
>NZ_SSSR01000034.1 GCF_009469695.1 Propionivibrio limicola | reverse complement strand
AAAGCCCTCTGCGTTAAGCAGAGGGCTTAGGAAGGGGGAGCCTGGCGGTGACCTACTTTCGCACACGAGCTGTGCACTATCATCGGCGCGACTTCGTTTCACGGTCCTGTTCGGGATGGGAAGGGGTGGGTCCAAAGTGCTATGGCCGCCAAGCGTAACTTGTCTGCAACCTGCCAAGGCAGGCTGCGCAAAAGGGAAGAAGGATTTGTGTCGGTTGTGATTGAACTCATCAATGAGTTGCTACTTAAGGTTATAGGATCAAGCCACACGGGCAATTAGTACTGGTTAGCTTAACGCATTACTGCGCTTCCACACCCAGCCTATCAACGTTGTGGTCTTCAACGACCCTTCAGGGGGCTCGAGGCCCCGGGGAAATCTTATCTTGAGGCGAGTTTCACGCTTAGATGCTTTCAGCGTTTATCTCTTCCAAACTTAGCTACCCGGCGATACGACTGGCGTCATAACCGGTACACCAGAGGTTTGTCCACTCCGGTCCTCTCGTACTAGGAGCAGGTCCCCTCAAATTTCCAGCGCCCACGGCAGATAGGGACCAAACTGTCTCACGACGTTTTAAACCCAGCTCACGTACCACTTTAAATGGCGAACAGCCATACCCTTGGGACCGGCTACAGCCCCAGGATGTGATGAGCCGACATCGAGGTGCCAAACACCGCCGTCGATATGAACTCTTGGGCGGTATCAGCCTGTTATCCCCAGAGTACCTTTTATCCGTTGAGCGATGGCCCTTCCATACAGAACCACCGGATCACTATGACCTACTTTCGTACCTGCTCGACGTGTCAGTCTCGCAGTCAAGCACGCTTTTGCCATTGCACTATTAGCACGATGTCCGACCGTACCTAGCGTACCTTCGTACTCCTCCGTTACTCTTTGGGAGGAGACCGCCCCAGTCAAACTGCCTACCATGCACGGTCCCAGACCTGGATTCACAGGCCATGGTTAGAACCTCAAACAAACCAGGGTGGTATTTCAAGGACGGCTCCACGGCAACTAGCGTCACCGCTTCACAGCCTCCCACCTATCCTACACAGATCGGTTCAAAGTCCAATGCAAAGCTACAGTAAAGGTTCATGGGGTCTTTCCGTCTAGCCGCGGGGAGATTGCATCTTCACAAACATTTCAACTTCGCTGAGTCTCGGGAGGAGACAGTGTGGCCATCGTTACGCCATTCGTGCAGGTCGGAACTTACCCGACAAGGAATTTCGCTACCTTAGGACCGTTATAGTTACGGCCGCCGTTTACCGGGGCTTCGATCAAGAGCTTGCACCCCATCACTTAACCTTCCGGCACCGGGCAGGCGTCACACCCTATACGTCCACTTTCGTGTTTGCAGAGTGCTGTGTTTTTATTAAACAGTCGCAGCCACCATTTCACTGCAACCCTTTCGGCCTTCGAGAGTAAATCTCTACAACCTACCAGGGCGCACCTTTTCCCGAAGTTACGGTGCTAATTTGCCGAGTTCCTTCTCCCGAGTTCTCTCAAGCGCCTTAGAATTCTCATCCTGCCCACCTGTGTCGGTTTGCGGTACGGTCTCTTTGTAACTGAAGCTTAGAGGCTTTTCTTGGAAGCTTGGTATCAATCACTTCGCGGTCAAAGACCACTCGTCGTCACGCCTCAGCATTAACCCCCCGGATTTGCCTAAGGGATCTGCCTACACGCTTAAACCACCTATTCCAACAGATGGCTGACCTAACCTTCTCCGTCCCCCCATCGCATTACAAAGAGGTACTGGAATATTAACCAGTTTCCCATCGACTACGCTTTTCAGCCTCGCCTTAGGGGCCGACTCACCCTGCGCCGATGAACGTTGCGCAGGAAACCTTGGGCTTTCGGCGAGGGAGCTTTTCACTCCCTTTATCGCTACTCATGTCAGCATTCGCACTTCTGATACCTCCAGCAGCCTTTACAAGCCACCTTCAACGGCCTACAGAACGCTCTCCTACCATATATCAAAGATATATCCGCGATTTCGGTGCATAGTTTGAGCCCCGTTACATCTTCCGCGCAGGACGACTCGACCAGTGAGCTATTACGCTTTCTTTAAAGGATGGCTGCTTCTAAGCCAACCTCCTGGCTGTCTGAGCCTTCCCACCTCGTTTCCCACTTAACTATGTCTTGGGGACCTTAATCGGCGGTCTGGGTTGTTTCCCTCTCGACACCGGACGTTAGCACCCGATGTCTGTCTCCCACGCTCGCACTCTTCGGTATTCGGAGTTTGCAATGGTTTGGTAAGTCGCGATGACCCCCTAGCCATAACAGTGCTCTACCCCCGAAGGTGATACGTGAGGCACTACCTAAATAGTTTTCGGAGAGAACCAGCTATTTCCGGATTTGTTTAGCCTTTCACCCCTATCCACAGCTCATCCCCTAACTTTTCAACGTTAGTGGGTTCGGACCTCCAGTGCGTGTTACCGCACCTTCATCCTGGCCATGGATAGATCATCCGGTTTCGGGTCTACGCCCAGCAACTAATCGCCCTTATCAGACTCGGTTTCCCTACGCCTCCCCTATTCGGTTAAGCTCGCTACTGAACGTAAGTCGCTGACCCATTATACAAAAGGTACGCAGTCACCCCTTGCGAGGCTCCCACTGTTTGTATGCATGCGGTTTCAGGATCTATTTCACTCCCCTCCCGGGGTTCTTTTCGCCTTTCCCTCACGGTACTGGTTCACTATCGGTCGATTACGAGTATTTAGCCTTGGAGGATGGTCCCCCCATGTTCAGACAGGGTTTCTCGTGCCCCGCCCTACTTGTCGCAAACTTAGTACCACGGATTTGTTTTCGCGTACGGGGCTATCACCCACTACGGCGCTACTTTCCAGAAGCTTCCACTAACAAATCCGCTATCACTTGCAGGCTGATCCCATTTCGCTCGCCACTACTTTGGGAATCTCGGTTGATTTCTTTTCCTCCGGCTACTTAGATGTTTCAGTTCACCGGGTTCGCTTCCTCACACCTATGTATTCAGTGTGGGATACTCCAAAAGGAGTGGGTTTCCCCATTCGGACATCTCTGGATCAAAGCTTCATTGCCAGCTCCCCAGAGCTTTTCGCAGGCTTGCACGTCCTTCTTCGCCTGTAATCGCCAAGGCATCCACCACATGCACTTATTCGCTTGATCCTATAACCTTAAGCTCTCTTGCGAGAACCAAAGCCACAGGCAACTCATTTTGTGCCACCCCGACCCGGCAAGAGCCAGGGTGCTTGATGCAATCACAACCGTATCGCTCACAGCTCTCCGCTGCCAGCGATACAACCTTCTTCCATTTTGTTAAAGAGCGTACAGACTTTCATCTGTTAGAAGTCAACACGGCGCGCCGCGCTGGCTTCTAACGCCTGTTTCCAGGCTTTGGTGGAGGATGACGGGATCGAACCGACGACCCCCTGCTTGCAAAGCAGGTGCTCTCCCAGCTGAGCTAATCCCCCTTGATAAATCACGCATGAACCTTGCCTTCGTTCAAACGTTGGTGGGTCTGGTTGGAATCGAACCAACGACCCCCGCCTTATCAAGACGGTGCTCTAACCGACTGAGCTACAGACCCTCCGTCTGTGCAGCTTCGGGCAATTGATAGGTTGTGAGTTCTTGATCAAGCTTTGCTCTAGAAAGGAGGTGATCCAGCCGCAGGTTCCCCTACGGCTACCTTGTTACGACTTCACCCCAGTCACGAACCCTGCCGTGGTAATCGCCCTCCTTGCGGTTAGGCTAACTACTTCTGGCAGAACCCGCTCCCATGGTGTGACGGGCGGTGTGTACAAGACCCGGGAACGTATTCACCGCGACATGCTGATCCGCGATTACTAGCGATTCCGACTTCATGCAGTCGAGTTGCAGACTGCAATCCGGACTACGATCGGCTTTCTGAGATTAGCTCCCCCTCGCGGGTTGGCAACCCTCTGAACCGACCATTGTATGACGTGTGAAGCCCTACCCATAAGGGCCATGAGGACTTGACGTCATCCCCACCTTCCTCCGGTTTGTCACCGGCAGTCTCATTAAAGTGCCCAACCAAATGATGGCAATTAACGACAAGGGTTGCGCTCGTTGCGGGACTTAACCCAACATCTCACGACACGAGCTGACGACAGCCATGCAGCACCTGTGTTCAGGCTCCCTTTCGGGCACTTCCAAATCTCTTCGGAATTCCTGACATGTCAAGGGTAGGTAAGGTTTTTCGCGTTGCATCGAATTAATCCACATCATCCACCGCTTGTGCGGGTCCCCGTCAATTCCTTTGAGTTTTAGCCTTGCGGCCGTACTCCCCAGGCGGTCAACTTCACGCGTTAGCTGCGACACTAAAAGGTTTAACCCTTCCAACATCTAGTTGACATCGTTTAGGGCGTGGACTACCAGGGTATCTAATCCTGTTTGCTCCCCACGCTTTCGTGCATGAGCGTCAGTGTTGGCCCAGGGGGCTGCCTTCGCCATCGGTGTTCCTCCACATCTCTACGCATTTCACTGCTACACGTGGAATTCCACCCCCCTCTGCCGCACTCTAGCCGTGCAGTCTCAAATGCAGTTCCCAGGTTGAGCCCGGGGATTTCACATCTGACTTACACAACCGCCTGCGCACGCTTTACGCCCAGTAATTCCGATTAACGCTCGCACCCTACGTATTACCGCGGCTGCTGGCACGTAGTTAGCCGGTGCTTCTTATGCAGGTACCGTCATCCACATCCGGTATTAGCGAATGCGATTTCTTCCCTGCCGAAAGAGCTTTACAACCCGAAGGCCTTCTTCACTCACGCGGCATGGCTGGATCAGGCTTGCGCCCATTGTCCAAAATTCCCCACTGCTGCCTCCCGTAGGAGTCTGGGCCGTGTCTCAGTCCCAGTGTGGCGGATCATCCTCTCAGACCCGCTACGGATCGTCGCCTTGGTAGGCCTTTACCCCACCAACTAGCTAATCCGACATCGGCCGCTCCTAAAGCGCAAGGTCTTGCGATCCCCTGCTTTCCTGCTCACAGAATATGCGGTATTAGCGTAACTTTCGCTACGTTATCCCCCACTTCAGGGCACGTTCCGATGCATTACTCACCCGTTCGCCACTCGCCATCAGGTGCAAGCACCCATGCTGCCGTTCGACTTGCATGTGTAAGGCATGCCGCCAGCGTTCAATCTGAGCCAGGATCAAACTCTTCAGTTCAATCTCTGTTAAAACTCTCGCTTGACGTCCTGCAGGCCCAATCTCTCAGACCCGCAGACTTTTTACATCGTGCGAGTTTCAAATCTTTTTGCCGTATCCGCTTGCGCAGATACCGCTCGACCAAAAACCCACACCTATCAATTACCCAATTTTTAAAGAAC
>NZ_SSSR01000033.1 GCF_009469695.1 Propionivibrio limicola | reverse complement strand
GCCATCGTAGCGTCGGCGGCATGCGCGCCTCGATCTACAACGCGATGCCGGTTGAAGGCGTGCAGAAGCTGGTCGAGTACATGAAGGAATTCGAGAAAACGCACGGATAACACCCGCGTCGCGCCGGCCGCTCAACGCCATCAACAAAAAGGCGCAGTAGAAGGACTTCCCTCTACCGCGCCTTTGTCTTTGCGGACAGCACAGACGAGACCGTCGCACTCAGCCAGCGGTAGTGTCGGTGGCTGCCGTATCCTTGTTTCCTGCCTGGGTTTCCGCCTTGTTTTCCCCGTTGCCGTCCTTTTTCGCAACGGCGGCCTTCCGCGGACGACGCGGCCGCGCCGGCTTTTTCTTTTCCGCCTTGAGCCCCTCCCGGGGCGCCGCCTCCGCTGGCTCATTTTCTTGCGCCGATGCCACCGCGTCGGCAGCAGACGCCGGCTCCGGTTCTGCTGGCGGCACCTCCATCACGGGGGGTGGAGGCTCAACCTGCACAGGCGGCGCTTCGGCCTCACGCCCCGCCTTCGCGGCCGACTTGCCACGACCACGACTGCGGCGTTTGGCCGGTGCCTCCAGCGGCGTGGCGGCCCCTTGCGGCACGGGTTCGCCACTCGCTTCCGGCACCTTGGTTTCCTGCGGTTCGGCAGGTGGCAACTCGACAACCGATTCCATGATCTCGGCCGCCGACGCTTGAGTGCGCGAGACGTAGGCGCCCGATTTTTCATCGCGTCCGACTTCGAACAAGCCGCGCGCCTGCGCCTCATCGAGCAAATTGCCGAAGCTGCGGAAGCCGTAATAGCCCTCGTTGAAGCCGGGCTTGCGCCGCTTGATGGCGTCCTTGAGCATCGACGCCCAGATCTTGCCCGTTTCGCCACGCTCGACAACGAGCGCTTCAAAGGTCTGCACGGCCAGTTCAACCGCCTCGGCCTTGCGTCTTTCCAGTTCTTCCGGCGCCAGGCGGGGCACCACCGCCGCTCGCGGATCGCGGCGGGCGACGCTCCGCTGGCTCTCGCGCACCAGATCGTCGTAATAGATGAATTCATCGCAGTTGGCGATCAAAAGGTCGGAGGTCGACTGTTTGACACCGACACCGATCACGTACTTGGCGTTTTCGCGCAACTTGGAAACGAGCGGCGAAAAATCGGAGTCGCCGCTGACGATGACAAAAGTATTGACGTGCGACTTGGTGTAGCAAAGATCGAGGGCATCGACGACCATGCGGATATCGGCAGAATTCTTGCCCGACAGGCGCACATGCGGAATTTCGATCAGCTCGAAATTGGCCTCGTGCATCGTCGATTTGAAGCCCTTGTAGCGATCCCAGTCGCAATAGGCTTTCTTGACCACGATGCTGCCCTTGAGCAACAACCGCTCGAGGATGGGCTTGATGTCGAATTTTTCGTACTTCGCATCACGCACGCCGAGCGCGACGTTCTCGAAGTCGCAGAACATCGCCATGATGACGGTTTCGGGAGCGGCGGCCATGGAATCTCTCCGGGGTTGGTGGGGTTGATCAAGGCGGAGAAGTATACCCCGGCGTTGGTCGCCGTTCAGGCGCCTTTCGCGGCCGGCACCGCCAGTCCGGCGAGATAGGTCTCGATGATGGCCGGGCCGAAGCTGTCGAGCGGAAACAGCGTGTGGTCGAGCGTCCAGTTCAGCACCAGCCCGTCCACCAGCACCATCAGGCCGACAGCCGCCTGACGCGCATCGAGCGTCTCTGGCAGAAAGCCGCGTTCGGCCGCCAGCCGGAACGCCTCCTCGCTGATCGCCAGATAGCGGTTACCGCATTCGAGATGGGTATCGCGAATCGTCGCCATTTCCCCGACGTACTCGCACTTGTGCCAGGAAATCTCGAGCAGACGAAAATAGCGCGGGTCATTGACCACGCGTTCAAGAAAGTGGAACGACAGTTTGCGCAGCAGATCGACCGGATTCTCGTGGCTATCGGCCTGCAATTCCGCCAGTTTTTCTTCCATCAGGCCGAACACGCGCTGCGTCATCGCATCGAAGAGATCCGCTTTGTCCGCAAAATGCCAGTAAATCGCGCCGCGCGTCACGCCCGCCGCCGCCGCGATCTCGGCGAGCGACGTGCGGCTGACGCCGTGTTCCTGGAACACGATTTCGGCCGCATCGAGAATCGCGTTGCGCGTCTCGAGCGCTTCCTCTTTGGTTTTCCGGGCCATGAAACTTCTTTCCAATCTGCCTTTCCATAAGTCCTTTTATTCTAGCCCATATTTACATACATACATGAACGTATGTAGAATCCGAAATTCTTCCAAAATATTTCATCCCCACCGACGCCGCGCACTCTGCGCCACTCTGGAGAGCTCCCATGCCGCGTACCGCTGCCCGCCCATACAAGCCAAACCTCGCAACGGCACACTTCCGGTTGCCCCGCATCCTCGCCCGCCGTGCGACGGGAACCGTCGCCGCCGTCACCATCGCCGCGGCGCTGCTGCTGACCGCCTGTGGCAAGCCGCCCGGCGACGGCGCAAACGCGCACGGTCCGGTACCGGTGTCGGTCGTCACGGCACAGGAGGAAACGCTGCCGGTCATGCTCGAATACGCCGCACAAACGCTTGGCTCGCGCGAGGTTGAGGTACGCGCCCGGGTCACCGGCATCCTGCAGAAGCGCAACTACATCGAAGGCGCCAAAGTTAACGCCGGGCAATCCCTGTTCACCATTGATCCGGCCCCCTTCGCCGCCGCCGTCGCGCGCTCCGAAGCCGACGTCGCCGCCGCCGAAGCGCGATCCGTGCAGGCCGAGCGCGACGCCGCCCGCCTCACCCCATTGATCGAGGCCAAGGCCATCAGCCAGAAGGATTACGACGACGCGCTCTCGGCCAAAGCCATCACCGCCGCCGACCTGCAAGCCGCCAAGGCGCGTCTGCGCGAAGCGAAGCTGAATCTCGAATGGACGCGCGTCGAAGCACCGATTGCCGGCGCCACCAGCCGGGCACTCAAATCGGAAGGCTCGCTCGTCTCCGGCCCGGATGTGCTGCTCACCTCGGTGACGCAAACCGATCCGATCCAGGTCATCTTCGGCATTCCCGACAACGAACGCCTGAAGCTGCGCCAGGACGCCGATGCCAAACGCGTCGTCTGGCCGAAGGACGGGCGCTTCAAGGTCACCGTCAAACTGGCCGACGGTACCGAATACGGCAAGAGCGGCTTCACCGACTTCTCCGACGTGCGCGTTTCGCGCGACACCGGCACCAGCGAAGCGCGCGCCGAACTGCCGAATCCCGACAACCTGCTGCAGCCTGGGCAGTTCGTGCGCGTACAGCTCTCCGGCGCCGCGCGCGTCGGCGTCTTCCGCGTGCCGCAGCGCGCCGTTCTCGAAGGCCCGCAGGGCAAATTCGTCTTCGTCGTCGGCAAGGAGAACAAGGCCGAAATCCGGCCGGTCGAGGCCGGCGAGTGGACGGGCGGCGACGTGGTCATCAGCAAGGGCTTGAGCTCCGGAGACCAGGTCATCGTCGACGGCGTCCTCAAGCTCGGGCCCGGCGCACCGGTGCAAGTAGCGCCCGCCGCCAACGCCAAGCAAGGAGGCTGAGCGATGTTCTCCCGCTTCTTCATCGACCGGCCGATCTTCGCGATGGTGATCTCGATCTTCATCATGATCGCCGGCCTCGCCTCGATCGGCAGCCTGCCGATTGCGCAATACCCCGAAATCGCGCCGCCACAGGTGATGGTCGCCGCCACCTACCCCGGCGCCTCGGCCGAGGTGCTGGAAAAAACCGTCGCCGCGCCGCTGGAAACGCAGATCAACGGCGTCGAAGGCATGATCTACATGAATTCGACCTCGGCTTCGAACGGTCGCGTCGAAATCAACGTCACCTTCGAGATCGGCACCGACATCGACCAGGCGGTAATCAACGTCAATAACCGCGTCAAGCAGGCCGAAGCGCGCCTGCCCATGGAAGTGCGCCGGCAGGGCATCCAGGTCGAAAAGAATTCCAGCTCCTTCCTGCAGGTGCTGGCCTTCTCGTCGCCCGATGGCCGCTACGACGATCTCTACACCAGCAATTACGTGACACTGAACGTGCTCGATGTCCTGAAGCGCGTGCCCGGCACCACCAACGTGCAGATCTTCGGCGCCAAGGACTACTCGATGCGCGTCTGGCTCAAGCCCGACCGGCTGGCGCAGCTGAAGCTGGCTACATCGGACATCGTGCGCGCCATCGTCGAACAGAACAACCAGTACGCCGTCGGCCGCATCGGCCAGCCGCCGACCACCGCCGGCCAGGAGATGTCGCTCACCATCAACACTCAGGGGCGCCTCGCCGACGTCGCCGAATTCGAGAAGATCATCGTGCGCGCCGGCGCCGACGGTTCGATCCTGCGCCTGAAGGACGTGGCGCGCATCGAACTCGGCTCGAAGGATTACGACTTCATCGGTCGCCACAATAGCCAGCCGGCCACACTGGTCGGCATCTTCCTCAAGCCCGGCGCCAACGCGCTCGACACCGCCAAGGAAGTCAAGAAAACGCTGAACGAACTGTCCACCCGCTTTCCGGACGGCCTGACCTACAGCATTCCGTTCGACACGACCGACTTCGTGCAGGTCTCGATCCGCGAGGTCATCAAAACCCTCGGCGAGGCGATGGTGCTGGTCTTCGTCGTCGTCTATCTGTTCCTGCAAAACTGGCGGGCGACGCTGATCCCGACGCTGGCCGTACCGGTGTCGCTGATCGGCACCTTCGCCGGCCTGCTGATGCTCGGCTACTCGATCAACACGCTGACGCTGTTCGGCATGGTGCTGGCGATCGGTATCGTCGTCGATGACGCCATCGTCGTACTCGAGAACGTCGAACGCATCATGCACGAGGAGCAAATCCCGGCGAAAGCGGCGGCCATTCAGGCGATGCGCGAAGTCACCGGGCCGGTGATCGCCATCGTGCTCGTGCTCTGCGCGGTGTTCGTGCCGATCGCCTTCCTCGGCGGGCTGACCGGCGAGCTGTACCGCCAGTTCGCGGTGACCATCGCCATCGCCGTGGTCATTTCCGGCATCGTCGCGCTGACGCTGACGCCATCGCTGTGCGTATTGATCCTCAAGCACGAGCACAAGGCCAGCAATCGTTTCTTTGCGGCATTCAACGACTGGTTCACGCGCCTCACCGGCCGCTACACCGCCGGCGTTGCCTGGCTGATCCGGCGCGGCGCGCTCGGCGCGCTGCTCTTCGGCGGCATGGTCGTGATCACCGCCGGGCTGTGGAAAGCCACACCCGGCAGCCTCGTCCCCGACGAGGATCAGGGCTACTACATCAGCGCCGTCTATCTGCCGGACGGCGCCTCGCTGGAGCGCACCGACCGCATCGTCAAGGAAGTCGACGGGATCATCCGCAGCAACCCGAACGTCGCCCACACCATCGTCTTTACCGGCTTCGACTTCATCGGCGGCAGCTTCAAGAACAACGCCGCGACCTTCTTCGTCACGCTCAAGCACTGGGACGAACGCACGGTACCGGCCAACGCGCTGGTCGGTGAACTGTTCGCCAAGACGGCGCACATCAAGGAAGCGCTGGTGCTCGCCTTCGGCCCGCCGGCCATTTTCGGCATGGGCAACTCGGGCGGTTTCGAGTTCTACCTGCAGAACCGCGGCGAAGGCGGCGCCAAGAAGCTCGGCGAAGTCAGCCAGCAATTCATCGGCAAGCTGCAGCAGGACAAGAACTTCGCCATGGTCTCCTCGCTCTGGCGCTCGAACGTGCCGCAACTCGACGTCGACGTCGACCGTGAAAAAGCGAAAACGCTCGGCGTGCCGATCGACAGCCTGTTCGATACGCTCGGCGCCACGCTCGGCACCTACTACGTCAATGACTTCAACAAGTACGGTCGCACCTGGCAGGTGCTGCTGTCGGCCGAACCAAAGTTCCGCAGCAGCCCGGGCGAGATCGGCGGCATCTACGTGCGCTCCGAACGCGGCCAGATGGTGCCGCTCTCGGCACTCGCGCAGATTCGCCAGACGACCGGGCCGGAAACGCTGGAGCGCTTCAACAACCTGCCATCGGTGAAGATCATCGGCTCCGGCGCTCCGGGGATCTCGTCCGGCCAGGTCATCGCCGAAGTCGAGCGCATCGCCCGCGAGACGCTGCCCTCCGATTTCGGCTTCGACTGGGGCGGCGCCTCATTCCAGGAGAAGAAATCGAGCGGCTCGTCGAGCTATGCGCTGATTCTCGGCGCGCTGATGGTTTTCCTGATCCTCGCCGCCCAGTACGAACGCTGGTCGCTGCCATTGGCCGTGCTGCTCGCTCTGCCCTTCGGCACCTTCGGCGCGCTGGCGGCGGTCTGGCTGCGCGGCATGAGCAACGACGTCTATTTCCAGATCGGCCTCGTCACCCTGCTCGGCCTGGCGGCGAAAAACGCCATCCTGATCGTCGAATACGCGGTTTACAAGCACGGTGAAGGCATGACCGCGGCGGCCGCCGCGATCGAGGCGGCGCGCCTGCGTTTCCGCCCGATCCTGATGACCTCGCTGGCCTTCATCCTCGGCGTGCTGCCGCTGGCCATTTCGCACGGCGCCGGCGCCGGCGCGCGCACGGCGGTCGGCACCGGCGTCATGGGCGGCATGCTGGCGGCGACCTTTCTCGCCGTCTTCTTCGTGCCGCTGTTCTACCGCCTGATCTCCGACCGCCGATTGCACGATGAACGCAGCACCGATGATCTGTTCGCGGAAATCCGGCAGACGCACGCCAAAGCGCATGAAAAACTCATCAAGCGCGCCGAGCGCGACGAACGCGCAGGAGAAGAAGATGAATAATTACCGCCATTCCCACGCCCGCAACCGTCTGGCTGCCCTGCTCGGTGCCGCCTTCCTGGCCGGCTGCGCCGTCGGCCCCGACTATGAACGCCCCGCTTTCCAGTTGCCCGAACGCTGGTCGCCGGCCAAGCAGGAAAACGCCGCGACAGCACTACGCCCGGCCGATTCGGCCGGCGAACGCTGGTGGTCGCTTTTCGCCGACCCGGTACTCGATGCACTGATCGCCGAGGCGCTCGTCCACAACGCCGATGCCAAGATCGCCGCCGCCCGCGTGCTGGAAGCCCGCGCGCTCTCGAACCTGGCCGACACCAGCCGCTACCCGACGGTCTCGGCCGGCTTCAATGCCAATCGCACCAAGAGCTCCGAACTCGGCACCTATCCGCTCGGCACGATGCCGCGCATCCAGAACGACCACGTTGCAACGCTCGACGTCAGCTACGAACTCGATCTCTGGGGCAAGTACCGGCGCGCCAGCGAAGCCGCGCGCGCCGACCTCTTCGCCGCCGAGTCGGCGCGCGAGTCCGTCCGTCTGTCGCTGACGGCGCAGGTCGCGCAGCAGTATTTCACCCTCATCGCCGCCGATGGCCAGGTCGCAATTGCCAAACGCACGCTCGCCTCGCGCAGCGAAACACTGGCCCTGTTCACCAAGCGCTTCGCGGCCGGCACGCTCTCCGAATACGCCTTGCACCAGCAAGTTGCAGAACATGCGGCGACGCGCTCACAGCTGGCCACCCTGCAACAAGCACACGACCGCGCCGAAAGCGCGCTGACCATCCTGCTCGGCCGCTCGCCGCGCGAGGTCATGGAACGCACCATCGAACGCGGTAAGCCAGCGGCCGTCGCCGATCTCATCGTCCCGGCCGGACTGCCCTCAGAGCTGCTGTTGCGCCGCCCGGACCTGCGCGAAGCCGAACAGCAATTGGTCGCGGCCAACGCACGGATTGGCAATGCCCGCGCCGAGTATTTCCCATCACTCGGCCTGACCGGCTATCTCGGCAGCGAAAGCACTTCGTTCTCGGAACTGTTCTCCGGCCCTGCCAGCACGTTCAACTTCGCCGCCAACATCACGCAGCCAATCTGGAACGCCGGGCGCATCGACGCCAATGTCGAAGCGGCCGAAGCACGCCGTGATCAGGCGCTGGCCCAGTACCAGCGGGCCGTCGCCAACGCTTTCAAGGACGTGCGCGACGCGCTGGCCGCGCAGGCCGCCGCCAGCGAAACACTGGACGCCGAAACAACGCGCGCCGCCGCGCTTGAAAAAGCACTCCGCCAGGCCAAGCTGCAATTCGACGCCGGCATCGCCAGCCGCCTCGACGTCCTCGACGTCGAACGCAACCTCCTCTCGGCCGAACTCGCCCGCATCGACAGCGAGCGCGCCCGCAAGGCCGCGCTGGCCGACATTTTCAAGGCGCTCGGTGGGGGATGGTCGGAAACGGGAGTAAAAGCATCGGCGAAGCCCCACAGCGACTCGTCCCTGACGAAGGCTGACGGAGCATCGATTTTGTCGCTGCAAACGGGGCTTGCGAAAGAAAAGTGAGGGGAGCAGGAGAAAAGGGGAAACACGAATTTCGCCATTCGTGAGGGGGCTTTCGCCCCCAATCGCCTGATTCAACTATTTGAAGCACTGGCGAACCGCCATGCGCGGTTCGTCGTTCGCAGGCTTCCGGTGGGATGTTGATATGTCAGCGCGGGGTAATTGGGAAGCGCGCCAGACTTGACGGAGAAAGGCCTGCCAATTCTCCAACGACTTGATTGACGCCGCGGCCGAGAAGCCACCAGGCGTTGCCATACGGCAGAACACAGATACCCGAGTCAGCGCAAAGCTTGTGAGCGACTGCTCGTTGTTTTTCTAATTCCATATTTACTTTATAAACTCGACAACCACCGAACCAACGACCCGATCAATATCGTCGGGGTCTTGGGGCGGAAGGTGTACGAGATTCGAGGTGCCTAAAATTAATGCGACCCTTGCTAAGGTCGTAGGGTGAAACTTCGACGGTGACCTTGTCGCCGGCGATGATGCGGATGTGGTGTTTGCGCATTTTGCCAGCGGTGTAAGCGACCAACGTATGCCCATTCTCCAACGTCACGAGGAAACGGGAGTCGGGCATGACTTCAGCCACTACGCCCTGCATCTCAAGAAGTTCTTCTTTGGCCATTTCTTTGCCTTTCCGAAAAAACAAAAAGGCCTGGCAAACGCCAAGCCTTTGCAGAAAGCCGGGGCGCGAAACACCCCGTCTTGATCGTGTGCAGCGGTGTATCAGGCAGGATTGATGTTGCCGGCTTGCAGACCCTTCGGGCCGGTCGTCACGTCGAACGTGACCTTCTGACCTTCCTTCAAGGTTTTGAAGCCATTGCCCTGGATCGCGGAAAAATGCGCGAAGAGATCTTCACCGCCTTGGTCCGGCGTAATGAAACCAAAACCTTTAGCGTCGTTAAACCACTTGACTGTACCTGTTGCCATATCTTGAATCTCCAAAAATTGATGGGGCCAAGCCCCAGGAATGGGCGAAAATCAAGACGGCGAGGTGAATGGAAAAGCTGCGCCGCGGAACCGCGGTCGAGAGACCAACAAACAACACTACTTGAAGAACGCGGGGCGGACTATGCGCCTTATTCGGATCAATAGCAAATCTTTTTTATACCTCGATACCATTCACGTTTGGTTTTGCGCCTTGTTTCGTGCAATCGCCCGTGGCGCTCTTTTTCAATGCGACTGGTGCTAGCATTCGCGTCCCATGCGAATCGAACAACTCCTTGAACAATTGCGGCAACTCGGCGCGAAGCCGGGGCATGTGCAGCGTATTTTGCGGGCCTGGGTGCAGGCGCGGGATCTTTCAAGCGGCGGCCGGCGGCAGCGGGCCGAGGATTGTCTGCCGCTGGCGGTACGCGAGGCGTTGCCGCGGCTGGCCGCCGAGCTGGCGGGGCTGGCGCGAGTGCGCTCGGAACATCCGGGGGGCGACGGTTCGGCGCGTCTGCTCGTCGAACTGGCCGACGGACAGACGGTGGAGAGCGTGCTTTTGCCGCGCGACGGCGTCTGCGTATCGACGCAGGTCGGCTGTGCTGTCGGCTGTGCGTTCTGCATGACCGGCCAAGGCGGGCTGTTGCGGCAGCTGGGCAGCGCCGAGATCGTGGCGCAGGTGGTGCTGGCGCGGCAGCGGCGGCCGGTGAAGAAGGTCGTTTTCATGGGCATGGGCGAGCCGTCGCACAATCTCGACAACGTGCTCGCAGCAATCGATCTGCTGGGCACCGAAGGCGGCATCGGGCACAAGAATCTGGTGTTTTCGACGGTCGGCGACCGCCGCGTCTTCGAACGGCTGCCGCGAGAGCGGGTGAAGCCGGCGCTGGCCGTTTCGTTGCACACGACTGACCCCGACCTCCGCGCCCGCCTTCTGCCACGCGCGTCGCGCCTCGATCCGTCCGAACTCGTCGAGCTGGCCGAAATCTATGCGCGGGCGATCGGTTATCCGATCCAGTATCAATGGACGCTGCTCGATGGCGTCAATGATTCGGAGGCGGAAATGGAGCGGTTGATCAGGCTGCTTTCCGGCAAATACGCGATGATGAACTTCATTCCGTTCAACGCCGTGGAGGGCGCCGCTTTCGCGCGCCCGGCGTGGGAAAAGGCCGAGGCGCTCGTCGCCCACCTGCGCCGGGAGGGGATCATCGCCTGCCTGCGCGACTCGGCCGGGCAGGATGTGGATGGCGGCTGCGGCCAGCTGCGGGCGCGGGCAGTCAGGTCAGAGCGTCGGGATCCACGTTTCCGGCTCGAGGGTGAATCCGCCGAGTAAGTTGGCGCGCAGGTTGCGGCGGCGCATCAGTTTTGTCTGGACGGCGGGCGGCAAGTCGGTCAGGGTGACGACGTTCCTGACGGTTCGCTTTTCGTCGCTTGACTAACCTTTGTAGCGCGCGGCAATCTCGGCGACGCGCTGGCCGAACAGGCGGGCCGTTTCGAGGTCGCCGGGCAGCATCTCGTCGGGGCTGCAGTCGGAGGGCGACTGGGCCATAGCGCCGCAGAATGAGCCGAGGTAGTTGACGTCGTCGCGCTGCGCCGCCTTGGTGTTGCTCGGCATCATGCCGGAACTGATCCAGAGGCCACCATGTTGCATGGCGAGCGTGAACAGGTAGTGCAGCGTCGAGAGCTTGTCGCCGTTCATCGAGGCGCTGTTGGTAAAGCCGGCGAACAGCTTGTCCTTCCAGTGCAGGCTGAACCACGGCTTGGAGGAGGCGTCAGCGAATTTCTTGAACTGCCAGCTGACGCCGCCCATGTAGGTCGGCGTGCCGAAGATGATGGCATCGGCGGCTTTCAGCGCCTCCCAGCCGCCTTCCGGCAGGTTGCCTTCGGCGTCGATGGCGAGCCGCGTCGCGCCGGCGCCGTTGGCCACGGCTTCGGCCATGCGCTGGGTGTGGCCGTAACCGGAGTGATAGACGACGATAACGTTGGCCATTTTCCCCTCCTTGGGTGATGAGACAACGCACCAGTCTAGTTGGTCGCGAAGCAATAGAACAGGCCGCCGCCACCGGTGCGACGCAAGGCGTCCGGGCTGCAGCCGACGGACGGGTGCGAGTGGTTCCAGGATTTGGCCGGCGGCTTTTCGTCCAGCCCCCTGCGGTCGTGATGGCCGACCTGCGCCGAGCCGTCGCCGCTCTTCGTCCAGTTGCCGCAAGTGGTGTCGAGGTTGCCCGGGAAGGCCATCCCTTGCGAATCCGAGCCGGTGAGGATGTCGTGCAGGTTCGGCATGTCACCGCGGCCGTTCACGATTTCGCCCTTTTCGGTCAGCGCGGTCTGCTTGGTGATGGCGTTGTCCGAATGCAGTTCATCGACGTTGCGGGCGATCAGCACGCCCTTGGCGTTGTGCCATGGACCTTTGCCGATGCGGCCGCGTGCGTTGGTGGCTGGTTCTGTGGCGGTGGCGCCGGTGCTCAGATAGGCGCGCCAAGTGCGCTGGCCGGCACCGACGGCGGCGGCCAGCGCCTGGCAATGCTTGTCGGCGCCCGCCAGACCGCCCAGGTCGCCGCCTTTGCCGGGATTGCTGCTGGTGACGAAGAAACTCATTTTCTTGTGCGGCATGGCCTGTTCGGCACTGACCGTGCCGATGGCTGTCACGGAAAGGGCGGCAATGGCCGCGGCGATCGATAGCCGGGTGCGTGCGTTCATGATGAACCTCCTGAGGGAGAGGATGTGGAGAAGCGCTTTCTTGCCGGACGATGCTCCGGGCGGAGGTAAGGACAGAGGCAGACGTTATGTAGACAGCGCCCACCGGAAGCGGGTTCCGTCTGTCAGGCGTGGTGCTGGTGGCGGCTTATCGGTTTATTGCTTATTCATAGACTGGAACCCAGAATACGGAATAGCCGGGCGCACGCCGGATGGGGATTGCGGCGTCCTCCATTTTCCGCCGATTTTTAACCTTCTGGGGCCGTTGCCATGATTTCCCTGCTGATGATCCTGCTCGTCGTCTCCGTTTTTTCCATCGTGCTGCTTAGCGAGAGTTCGGCCGATGACCGTTCGGGCTTCCGGCCGCTGGGGTTGCTGCGCTGGCTGCTGTCCGGCAACTGGCCGGCCAAGGTCGGCGCAGGGCTGCTGATCATCGGCGTCGGGGCGTTGTTGCGCTATGCGTTCGCCCACATCGACGTGCCGCCCGAGGTGAAGATCGGCTGCGGCGCCGGGCTGGCGGCCGTGCTTGGATTTGCCTCGATGGCGCTGCGCCATCGGCCGGAGCGGCGCGCGGTACATCTCGCGCTGGGCGGCGCGGCGTTCGGTGTGGCGTATCTGACGGCGTATAGCGCGTACGGTTTTTTTAACTACATCACCGACGTGAACGCGCTGGCGCTACTGGCCTTGGTGGCCTTGGCGACGGGGATTTTCGCGGTGGGCAGCAATGCGCTGTCGGTGGCCGTGCTGGCCATGGTCGGCGCCTATCTCGCGCCCCGATTCGCGCTCGGAACGCCCGGCGTGTTGCCGGTGTATGGCTACTATCTGGCAGCGAGTCTGCTTAGTCTGTACATGGTCATCGTGCGCGGCTGGCGGCCGCTCATCCACCTGAGCTTCTTGTTCACGCTCGCCGGCGGACTGTTTTTCGGCTGGAGCGGTCGCTTCTATGAGCCGGTACATTACGGCCTGATGCAGCCGCTGCTGCTGGCGCTGACGGCGGTGCATCTGGCGATGCCGCTGCTGGAAAAGAAGGCCATGCGCGGCGGCCTGCAGGCGCGTTTCGATGCAGCTTATGCGGTTATTTTGCCGTTCGTCGCGGCGGTGCTGACACTCAAGATCGCGCCGGGCTGGAGCACAGACGGCGCGATCGGTCTGGCCGCTCTGGCGCTGATCTGGGCTGTTGCCGCCATCGTCCTGCGTCTGCTCGACAACCCCGAAATGTCACGCCACGAAACGATCGCCGTGCTGCTCGCGCTGGCGTCCGGTTTCCTCTACGTCGAGGATCTGCCGTGGCTACTCGTCGGGCTGGGGACGTCGGTAGCCGTGCTGCTGGCCGCGCCCCGCCTCGGCTGGTCGCGCAATGTGGAGGTGCTGGCCTGTGCGCTGGCGCTGCTGTGCGGCACATTCCACATCATCGGCTCCATCTTTCAGCCAGCGCCGGTGCGGGCATTTGCCAGCGAGCTTTTCGCGCACCGGGCCATTGCCAGTGCGTTGATGCTGATCGGCGGGACGGTCGGCCAGCGGCGTGCTGTCGCGCTGTCCGGCGTGCTGGGCATGCTCGGCGGCGGCTGGGCGCTGTTGTCGCTGCTCGCCGAACTGCTGCGGCTCGACATCGACTACTTGCCGGCGCTGGTTTATGGCGCGCTACTGATGACAATGGCGGTGAGCGTTGTGGCTGGCGAGGCGGGGCGCCGTTTTCCGGTCGCCGGCGGGGTGTTGATCTTCGGCCTCGTCGTGCTCGGTTGGTGGGGGCCGCATACGGCGCCCGTGCCACTGGTCTACGCCTACCTCGCGCTGACGCCGTTGATGCTGCTTGGCATGGCGTGGGGCGGGCGGGATTCGCGCTTGCCGGTCAAATACGAGACAGACGGGCGCCGCGATTTTTCCCCGGCGATGGCGATCGGTTTGCTGCCTTTTGCGATCCTGCCGTGGGCGACGACGGCGGCCGAATTGTCCGGCGTGCGCTCGAACTTCTTCGCAGCGACGCTGGCCGTGGCCGGGGCTGTCACCAGCGGTTGTAAATTGACACAGGCCAGCGATTGAAAGTTGATACACCGAACTGAGAAGATCGGCGGTTTTTGAGGCGCCGGTGATCACGAACG
>NZ_SSSR01000032.1 GCF_009469695.1 Propionivibrio limicola | reverse complement strand
CCGTGGATATCGGCGGTTACTACCGTCCGGACCCGCTCAAGACCGCGGCCGCCATGCGTCCGAGCGCCACGCTGAACGCCATCATCGACGCGCTGTAATAAAGCCGCCCCGGTAACGGGGCGCGTTGAAGCAAACCGAGCCCTTGCCCCGGAAACGCGGCAAGGGCTCTTTTTTGGTCGAACGAAAGACGCAGTAAAATTCCGCGCTCCTTCAACAAACGGCGCCCCATCCGATGAACACGCCAGCTCACCTCCCGCCGCCCTTCGCCGGCCTTCAACCCGAACCGGTCTGGCGCCATTTCGCCACGCTCTGCCACATCCCCCGCCCCTCGAAAGGCGAAGCCGCCCTGCGCGAACATTTGCGCCAATGGGCGATCGATCGCCGGCTCGAAGCCATCGTCGACGAAGCGGGCAACCTGATCATCCGCAAGCCGGCCTCGCCCGGCCGGGGAAACGCCCCCGGCACCATCCTGCAGGCGCATCTGGACATGGTCTGCCAGAAGAACAGCGACACGCCGCACGACTTTGACAAGGACCCGATCACGCCCATCCTGCGCGACGGCTGGCTGATTGCTGAAAACACCACGCTCGGCGCCGACAACGGCATCGGGGTCGCGCTGATTCTGGCCGCGCTGGAAGATGATTCGTTGATTCATGGCCCGCTCGAAGCGCTGCTCACGGTCGACGAGGAAGCCGGCATGGGCGGCGCACGCGGCCTCGCGGAAGACCTCTTGCGCGGGCGACTGATGCTCAATCTCGACACCGAGGAATGGGGCCAGTTTTACCTCGGCTGCGCCGGCGGGCTGGACGTCAACGTAAGCCGCGCCGGCCGGGCCGAACCGCTACCGGACAATTTCTCAGGCTGGCGGATCGACTTGCGCGGACTGCGCGGCGGCCATTCCGGCGCCGACATTCACGAGGAGCGCGGCAACGCGATCAAGCTCCTGGTGCGAGTCCTGCGCGATCTGGAAGAAAAACTGTCGCTGCGCCTGTCCTGCCTTGAAGGCGGCTCGGCGCGCAATGCGCTGCCCCGCGAAGCCTTCGCCTTGATCGCCCTGCCAACGGCTCAGGCGAGCCGGCTCAATGATCTCCTGGAAAGCTGGCAGGCTTGCCTTGCCACCGAACTGGAGGGCGTTGAGAACGAGCTGACGCTTCGCTGCCAACCGGCGAACATCGCACACGCCATGTCCGCCGAGAACCAGGCCGCTTGGCTGGCCTCCCTCCACGCCGCGCCCCATGGCGTAAGGCGCATGAGCCGTCGCCTTCCCGGCGTTGTCGAAACATCAAACAATCTGGGCATCGTCACGCTGACGCCGGCCGGTGGGGAATGCAACTTCATGGTCAGGTCGCTCATCGACAGTGCCGGCACCGCGCTCGCCGACGAGATTGTCAGTCTTTTCTCGCTGTCCGGCACGATGGCAGAAAAGTCCGGCCACTACCCCGGCTGGGCTCCGAATCCAGCATCGCCGCTGCTCGCCTTGTGCCAGTCGGTTTACCGCCGCGAATACGGCGAAGACGCCACGGTCCACGTCATTCATGCCGGACTCGAATGCGGCCTCATCGGCGCCAAGTATCCTGAACTCGACATCGTCTCCTTCGGTCCAATTATCCGAGGCGCGCATGCGCCGGGCGAGGCTGTCGAAACAACTTCCGTCGCACAAATCTGGAAGCTTCTGACAACCATTCTGACAACGATCGGAACAGGAGTGCCCTGCCAGCCATCCAGCAAGGCTCAAATCAACGTCGGATGATTGACTGATTGCACAAGACTTGTTACAAGGTGGGTTTGCTTTCTGGCACTGTCTGCAGGGATGTCCTGCACCGGAAAATTTTACGATTCAGCAAGGAATGGCATGATTAAAAAGATTCTTTTCCAGGACACGAGTTTCCGTGACGGATTCCAGTCCATTTTTGGCGGCCGCGTTTTCACCAAGGATTTCATGCCAGCGGTTGAAGCGGCCGTAGCGGCAGGCATCACGCATTTCGAAGCCGGCGGTGGCGCCCGCTTCCAGACACCATTCCTTTACTGCGGCGAGTCGGCGTTCGACATGATGGACACCTTCCGCAAGACGGTCGGTCCGGATATCCGCCTGCAGACACTGGCGCGCGGCATCAGCGTGGTCGCCCTGGAGGGGCAACCGGCCGACATGATCGACCTGCACGCCAGGATGTTCAAGAAGCACGGCATGACCCGCATCCGTAACTTCGATGCGCTGAATGACGTCAACAACCTGATCTATTCCGGCCAGTGCATCGCCAATGCCGGCCTGGAACACGAAGTCGTCGTCTCGATGATGGAACTTCCCCCGGGCTGCACTGGCGCCCACGACGTCGACTACTACGTCAAGACGCTGCGCGAAATCCTCGACGCAAACATCCCGTTCTCCAGCATCTGCTTCAAGGACGCTTCCGGCACCACGAATCCGCACAAAGTGCACGAAACCTTCAAGGCCGCCCGCAAGCTGCTCGGCGACAAGGTGGAACTGCGCATGCACACCCACGACACCTGCGGCACCGGCATCACCCAGTACGTCGCGGCGATCGAAGGCGGTTGCGACGGCGTGTGCGTTGGTCGCGCTCCGCTCAGCGGCGGCACGGCCCAGCCTGACCTGTTCTCGCTCTGGCACGCGCTCAAAGGCACCGACTACTGCCTCGACATCAACGTCGAGAAGATCATGGAAGCCAACATGATCACCAAGGAGTGCCTGAAGGATTACGAGTTCCCGCCGGAAGCGCTGGCCATCGACTCCAACGTGATCTTCAGCCCGATGCCGGGTGGCGCGCTGACCGCCAACACGCTGATGATGCGTGAAGCCAAGACCTTCCACCGTTACCCGGAAGTCATCCGGGCCATGACCGAATGCGTGGCACGCGGCGGCTTCGCGGCTTCCGTTACGCCGGTTTCCCAGTTCTACTTCCAGCAGGCTTACGCCAACACAATCATCGGCCCGTGGAAGAAAATCACTGAGGGCTACGGCAACATGGTGCTCGGCTACTTCGGCAAGACGCCGGTGCAGCCTGATCCGGAAATCGTCAAGATCGCCTCCGAGCAGATGAAGAAGCCGGTCTTCACGGGCGACCCGATCAAGAATCTCGAACCAGGCATTCCGAAGGCCACCAAGCTGCTTCAGGACAACGGCCTGCCGGTTACCGAAGAGAATCTCTTCATCATCGGCGCCTTCGCCACCAAGGGCGGCAACAAGGGGCTCGACTTCCTGCTCGGCAAGGGCAAGGTCGCCGTTCCGAAGAAGGATGCGAGCAAAGCGGCCGCCCCGACCGCCGCTGCACCGGCCACGCCCGGCTACACGACCGGATACCACATCGCGGTCAACGGCATGGCCTTCGACGTGCAGGTGCAGAAGATGTAAGCCGTACCACGCCGCCGGAAATCCGTTCCGGGCGGCGCTTCGCTGCCGTATCAACGACATGCCTCACTCGCTGAGGCATGTTTCATTGAACCGGCGCGAAAACATCGTGACTAATGCCAGTGTTGCTGCAAAAGCAAAGCCTGGCGCACACGAACGAGTTTCGACTCCCGCATCACCCGCGCAGCATTCTCCGATGCCCGAAACATACAAGTCTTGCCGCCGCACTGACTTGCACAGGAAACATAACAAAGGAACAGCGGCCCCTTTGGCTGACACGTAGAAACCGCCCGGATTCAGGCGCTGAAGCGCCATGGGCGACAAGGAGAAAGAATGTCTGAAGTTATTGTCATCGGTCACCGGAACCCCGACACCGACTCGGCCTGCTCGGCCTGGAGCTATGCCCGCCTCAAGAACGCCATCGATCCCGAAAACCGCTATCTGGCCGCCGTGTGTGGCCCGCTCGGCAACCAGGCCAAGTTCGTCTTCAGCAACGCCGGGCTTGAGCCGCCAACGTACGTCAAGGACATCAAGCCGCGCGTCGTCGATGTCGCCGATGCCGACGGCCTCCGGCTCGACAGCAACGACCCGCTGCTGATGGCGTTCGAGGATCTCGACGAGAGCACCATCTCCGTCGTCCCGGTCTTCGAAGGCGCCAACAAATTCGCCGGCATCATCGGCATCCATGAGATGACCAGCTATTTCGTGGAAAACAGCCTCAAGGCACGGCCCGCGCACACCTTCCGCGCCGACAACATCCAGCGCGTGCTGCCCGGCCGCTTCATCCAGCGTGGCCAGCAGGAAGAGTTCGAGGCACCGTTCATGATCGGCGCAATGAATCTGGAGCACTTCGTGCGGCGACTCAATGAACTGGGTTCCGCAAAACCGATCATCGTCCTCGGCAATCGCCCCGAACTGATCAACCACGCGATCAGCCAGCAAGTACCCGCCATCATCCTGACGGGCCTTGAAAAGGATGAAGTGCCGAGCGTCGATTTCAGTGCGTTCAGCGGCCTCGTTTTCGTCTCGGAATATGACACCGCCGAGACTATCCGCCTGCTGCGTCTTTCGGTCCCGGTCAAGCAGATCATGGACGCCGAGCCGCTTTGTCTGGCGCACGACGAACTGTTCGACAACGCCAAAAAGACGCTCGTCAGCTCCGAGTACCGCGGCCTGCCCGTGTTGCGCGACGGCAGCTACGTCGGCAGCGTCACCCGTTCCAGCTTCATCGAAAAGCCGCGCCGCAAAATGATCCTGATGGATCACAACGAACTGGGACAAGCCATTCCCGGCGCCGAAGACGCCGAGATCTGCGAAATCCTCGACCACCACCGCCTCGGAGCCGAGAAGACAAGCAAGCCGATCTACCTGTACTCGAAGCCGATCGGCTCGACCTGTTCCATCGTCTACATCCACTACCGCATGGCCGGCGTCACACCGGACAAGTCGGCGGCGATCGTCATGCTCTCCGGCCTGCTATCCGACACCATGCTGCTCCGCTCGCCGACCACGACACCAGAAGACCGTGTCTACGCCGGCGAACTCGCCCAACTGGCTGGCGTCGATCTGCAGGAATACGGCTCGCAACTGCTCTCCTGCACGACCTGCCTGAAATCCACCGACCCGCTCCAGATCGTCAAGGCCGACTTCAAGGAATACGCCGACGGCGATCTCTCCGTCGGCGTCGGCCAGGTGGAGGTCAGCACCCTTGAAGACATCGACGAAGCCAAAGCCCGGATGCTGGACGCGCTGAACACGGCCCGCAAGGAACACAACCTGACTTGGGCCCTGCTGCTGGTGACCGACATCATCAAGGAACACAGCGTTCTGCTGTGCACGACGTGGGCCGCAGGCGAAAAAGAACTCGCCTACAAGAAACTGGAAGACAACCTCTTCGACCTGCCCGGCGTTCTCTCGCGCAAGAAGCAACTGCTGCCGGAAATCCTGCGGATTCTCGACGTGCTGAAAAAGAAATAACGCGCCGAACACTGCCACACAACGGGCCAGCACTGTCTGGCCCGTTGTTTTTTCTGCGCTGCTCGAAACTGCCGGCCATCACCATGCTCTCCCGCGGCAACTTCAAAAAAGCCGTCAGGGGTGCAATACACCCCGATCCTTTGTTAAGCTTAACGATTCTCCCGGAAACCCAAGCCCCCCCAGCCCCATCGCCCGGGCAGAGAAACTCCACAGCCATTCGGCGCCCCTTGTCGGCGAAGAAGAGGATTGAAAATGTTTTACCGTATCGCGCCCCGATCAACGCTTTTGGCACTCTGGGCGCTTGCGACGCTTTCCGGATGCGCCGTTGTCGGCCCGGATTACGTCGCCCCCAGCCTGTCGGACAACAACGTCCCGACACAATGGACATCGCGCACCGACACCGCCGCTTCCACAGGCACGACACAAACGCCGACCTCCCCGTGGTGGGCCGAGCTTTCCGACCCCGCCCTGGACGAATTGGTCAGCGCCGCACTCGCCGACAGCCCCACGCTTGACGCCGCGATCGCCAAGCTCGCCCAATCCCGATCGCGGGTCACACAAGCCGACGCTGCCGGCCTCCCCGCAATCGACGGCAGCGCGGGCGGCGAACGCGGCTCGTCGTACGAAACAAGCTACCGGGAGTCATGGCTGTCAGCCAACGCCGCGTGGGAAATCGACCTCTTTGGCGCCGTCCGTCGCGGCCGCGAGGGCGCCCTCGCCCGCGAAGCCGCACAACGGGCGACGCTCGCCGATGCGCGCCTGAGTCTGTCCGCCGACGTCACCGACACCTACCTGAGTTACCGCGCCTGCCAATCCCACATCGCGCTCAGCGAACAGGACGTCGCCTCGCGCGAGGCCACCGAAAAGCTGACGGCGGCCAGCGTGGAAGTGGGCTTCACCGCGCCCTATCAGGGCATTCGCAGCATGGCATCGGTCGCCGAGGCAAAGACCCAACTCGCCGCAACACGCGCCCAGTGCGAGCGCCTGGAAAACCTCCTGACCCGTCTGACCGGCGTCACCCGACCGGCGTTGATGAGAATCCTGGCCGACAAACCCACTGGTCTGGAGCGCCTTCCGGTGCCGAAGCATTTCAGCATCGCCATCCCGACCGAAGCGCTGAGCCAGCGCCCGGACATCCGCTCGGCGGAACAAAATGTCGCCGCGGCCTCGGCCGACATCGGACTCGCCGAAGCCGACCGTTACCCCCGCCTGACCCTCAACGGCACACTTGGCTATTCGGCCGACAAGGCGGGAGGAAGCGGCTCTTTGTCATTCGGCACCTGGTCGTTCGGCCCCTCGCTCAGCCTGCCGATTTTTGACGGCGGACGCCGGGCGGCGGCGGTCGAAATAGCCAAGGCCCGCTATGACGAAGCATTGGCCAATTTCCGGTCCACGGCCAGACGCGCCGTGCAGGAAGTCGAGGACGCGCTGACCCGCTACGCCGCCGCGCACGAACGGGCCGAAAACGCGCGCGTTTCCGCCGGGCAATATCAGCGCTTTTTCGAGGCGGTCGAGGTACGTTACCGCGAAGGGGCAAGCGACCTGCTCGAACTCGAAGACGCCAGACGCGCCATGCTGAGCGCCCAGCAAACCCTGCTCGGCGTCCAGCAGGAGCGCCTGCAGGCCTGGGTTGCGCTGAACAGGTCGACCGGCGGCGCGGCACAGTACGAATCCGCAGCGCTGGCCCCCGACGACACGCACACCGTTGTCCAAACCTTTCCCGTAAAGTGAGCCTTGCCATGCCGCTCTCCAACTTCCCTGCGCCCATCCCCGCAAAAACCAAGCGAATGGCCATTCTTGCGCTGACGCTCGTCATCGTCTCGCTGCTCGGCCCGGCTCGCCCGTCGAGCGCCCAGCCTCTTCCGCGAGCGACACCTCTCCAGAAGCAAGCGGCCGTAGAGGAAGCATCGCCCCCCGCCCGCCCGACCACGGTGACCGGCCAAACGCCACAGCCGATCACCGTCATCAAACCCAAAGTCGACTTCTGGCCAGAGCAGGTGGACGCCAAAGGCAACATCATGCCTTGGCAGGAAAGCCATATCGGCACCGAAGTCGGCGGTTTGCGGCTGCTCAGCGTACTCGTTAACGTCGGCGACATTGTCAGGAAAGGACAGGTTCTGGCGCGCCTCAACCCGGCCACCGTTGAAACCGAACTCGAAACGGCCAAGGCACAGTTCGAGGAAGCCGAGGCCACATTGACCCAAGCCGTCGCCACCCTCGAGCGCGCCAAACGACTGATGCCGTCAGGCGGCGTCAGTCAGCAGGAAATGATGCGCTACGAAACGCAGAAGCACACGGCGGAAGCCCGCCTCAACGCGGCCCGCGCCCAGCTCAAAAAACAGCAGCTCAGGCTGGATAACACGACGCTGGTCGCCAATGACGACGGCGTCATCTCGGCCAGCGCCGCCAGCGAAGGCGCCATCGTCCAGTCCGGCAGCGAACTCTTCCGCCTGATCCGGCAAGGGCGGCTGGAATGGCGCGCCGAAGTCGATGGAGAAACGCTCCTCAAGCTCTCGCCAGGGCAGGAAGTCACGGTCAAGAGCCCGCTCGGCACTGACGTCAAGGGACGAGTGCGCCAAGCTTCCCCCGCCGTCGATCTGACCACTCGCACCGGTCTTGCCTACGTCGACCTGCCGACGGAAGCCCATCTCAAGGCCGGCCTGCGCGTTTCCGGGACGCTCACCGTCGGCAAGCGCAGGGTCCTGTCGGTGCCGGCCACCGCCGTTCAACGACAGGAGGGCGGCGCCCGCGTATTCAAGGTCGGCGAAGATAACAAGATCGACGCGGTGGATGTAAAGACCGGACGCGTAAACGACGACTGGATTGAAATCACCGCCGGACTCGACGAAAACACGCCAATCGTGGCTAACAGTGCCAGCCTGCAAAAGGACGCCCCCGCCAAGGCCGTGCAGCCCCCGCGGCAACCCGAGCCAAAGAAAGCCGTCTTGCTAAATACCGGCGCGAGCACCTGACCGAAACACTATAGTGCCGTGAGGGCTCAATCCAGGCACGGATTACGCACTAAACAAAAAAGCCAATCCGGAGATTGGCTTTTTTGTTTGATCTGATTGGCGCGCCCGAGACGATTCGAACGTCCGACCCCTGCCTTCGGAGGGCAGTACTCTATCCAGCTGAGCTACGGGCGCGCAGAGGGGTGGGAGGATAACCGGTTTGTGCTCACAAGTCCATCCCGGGCAAAATTTTCCTTACTTTGACCGCTGCTGCCGCGCGGTTTCGAGGTGGCGGCAAAGCAGTTCGGCGCCGTCGAGCAGACGCGGAGTGTGGCGCTGGATCAGGTCGGGCGGAATGAAGAACAGGTTGTTGCGGGCAACGGCCGTAATCGACGTCCAGCGTTTCCAGTCATCGAGCCATTCGGGGCGCGCCTCCCCCATGCCGCTGGCGATGATGGCCTCGGGGTTGGCGGCAACGACCGACTCGACGGTGACGACCGGGGCCAAGGCATCGAGCTGACCAAACACGTTTACGCCGCCACAAAGGCGGATCACGCTCGATATGATCTGCTTGCCGCCGACGCTGGAGAGCGGCTGTTTCCAGATCTGATAGAAGGTGCGTACCGGGGCGCGTTGGCTGTAGCGCTTTTGCAATTCGGCATGACGCTCGCGCAAGCGTCGGGCCACCTCATCGCTGACCTGACGAGTACCCGCCAAAATGCCGAAACGTTCAATTTCGCTGGCGATGTCGTCAATTCGGTCGGGCTGCGAGACGTAAACCGGAAAGCCGAAGGCGCGCAGCTTGTCGATGTGGGCGGGGGTATTGCCGCTGTGCCAGGCGATGACCAGATCGGGTTTAAGCGCGGCGATGGCCTCCAGATCGAGACGCGAATAGCCACCGACGCGCGGGATCTTTTTCGCCGCTTCCGGAAAATCACTGTATTCGACGGTGCCGACGAGCCGGCTCCCGGCTCCGGCCGCAAAAAGCGTTTCGGCCAGATGCGGCGCCAGCGTGACGATGCGCTGGGCCGGACGCGCAAGGCGCACGGTCGCCCCGGCATCATCCTTGACGCTCACCTCAGCCGCACTGGCCAGGCTTGCAACAGCGCAGAAGAGAAGGAAAAACGCGCGTTTCAACATGCGGACGACCACGCCTGAACGGCCTGCGCCAGACGCTCCCATTCCGGCTCGCTGCCGGGCAGCCCGAAACGTATAAGCCCGTGCTGGTCGAAGCGGCGGGTCAGGATGGCGCGGCGGGCAAAATGGTCGAACACGGCCTCAACGGCAAGCGGTTCGGCCGTCCCACTGACGGTACAGAACAGATCCGTTCGACTGACTTTTCCCAGCGGCGCAAGCATTACCGCCAGCCGCTGCGAGTCGGCGCGCAGGCGTGTACGCATGGCCGCTTGCCAGCCGAAATCCTCCAGCGCGGCACGGGCGACGAGGCGACATGGATTCGCCACCGGCCACGGCCCAAGGATTTCGCGCAGGCGACCGAGCTTCTCGGCATCGCCAAAGACAAAGCCGACGCGGGCACCGGCCAGCCCGAAGAATTTGCCGAGCGAGCGCAGGACGATCAGATTCGGCGCCGCCTCGCTGCCAGCCAGGGAAACGACGGTGTTTTCCGGCTCGGCGTCGGCAAACGCTTCGTCGACGATCAGCCAGCCGCCGCGCTTGTGCAACTGCGCCGCCGCGTCGAGCAGACTGGCACGCTGATATGGCGTAGCGGTCGGATTGTTCGGGCTGCACAGCTGCACATAGGGGGTCATGGCGGACAGCGCCCGTTGCAATGACGGCAGACGGCGCAACTTGTGACCGGCCTTCTCCCAGGCGTGCGGGTGCTCTTCATAGACCGGGGAAACGCAGGTCACAGCCGCCGTTTTGAACAGGAAGGGCAAGGTCTGGATCGCCGCCTGCGACCCCGGCAGAACCAGCAGACGGTCATTGCCGTAGTACGCGGCGGCCGCGGCTTCGAGGCCATCGTTATCTTCCGGCAGGCGTTGCCAGCAGAGCGGATCGATCGGCGGCACCGGATAAGTGTGCGGATTGATACCGGTCGACAGGTCGAGCCAGTCGGCCAGCGGAATCCCGAACTGTTGCGCGGCCAGCCGTAGGCGGCCTCCATGTTCAAGCAAGCGAAACTCCCAGCATCAGATAAAGAAGCAGCCAAAGGGCCAGACTCCGCCGGACCAGAGTCAGCGCGCGAGGAATGTCCTCGCCACGCGCCGGGCGGCCTTCACCAAGCACCGGGCGTTCTTCGAGCTGGCCGTGATAGAAGGCCGGACCGCCAAGGGCGAGGCCAAGGCTGCCGGCACCGGAGGACATCACTGGCCCGGCATTCGGACTCTCCCACACCGGCGCCTGCCGACGCCAACAGGCCAGCGCCCGACGCGTCTGGCCGAGGAGCGCGTAAGAGAACGCGGTAAGTCGGGCGGGCAGAAAATTGAGAAGATCGTCGATACGCGCCGCGGCCCAGCCGAAGCGCAGGAAGCGCTCGGTCTTGTAGCCCCACATGGCATCGAGCGTATTGGCCAGCCGGAACAGCACGGCGCCGGCACCGCCGAAGAGCATGAACCAGAACAGCGCGCCGAACACGGCATCGTTGCCGTTCTCCAGCGTCGATTCGACGCACGCCTTGGCGACGCCCGATTCGTCGAGATCGGCCGTATTGCGCGAGACAATCCAGCCGACATGCTCACGGGCAGCGGGCAAATTGCCGGCGGACAGATCGGCGCCGACGCGCTCGGCGTGCTCGGTCAGACTGCGCCCACCGAGCGCGAAATAAAGCAGAAAGGCTTCGAACACCCAGCCCAGATAGTCGCCGCGCTTCATCAAGAACGCCAGCGCCGTCCACGGCAGCACGGCGAGCGACCAGGCGATGAGGCCGTTCACCCGACGCTGTTGACCACGGTTGAACAAGCGCTCGATACGGTTGGCCAGCGTGCCGAAACCGACCAGCGGATGGAAACGGCGGACTTCGCCGAACACCCGGTCGAGCAGGACGCCGGCCAGCGCGGCGAGCGGCAGCCAGAGAGCGGGAGGAAGATCAAACGCGAATGGATCGGGTGCAAACGGGACAGGCATGAGAAAATCGGGGGCTGCAAAGCGAGCGAATAAAGCCGAGAACCCGGGATTTTACGATGAATACACCTCACTCCCCCAACAAAACGCCCTGCCTGATGGTGCAGGGTTGCACCTCCGACGCCGGCAAGTCCGTGCTGGCCGCCGCCATTTGCCGCGTGCTGGCCCGGCGCGGCGTGCGTGTCGCCCCGTTCAAGCCGCAGAACATGGCGCTCAATTCGGCCGTGACCATTGACGGCGGCGAAATCGGCCGCGCCCAGGCATTACAGGCGCTGGCCGCCGGCGTGCCGCCGCACATCGACTTCAATCCGATCCTCCTCAAGCCATCGACCGACAAGCAGGCGCAGGTCATCATCCACGGCAAGGCGCACGCCGACCTCAACGCCCGCGACTATCACGAGTACAAGCCGCGCGCGATGAAGGCCGTGCTCGAATCGTGGGAGCGGCTGTGCGCGGCCTACGATTGCGTGATCGTCGAAGGCGCCGGCAGCCCGGCGGAAATCAATCTGCGCGCCCGCGACATCGCCAACATGGGCTTCGCCGAGACCGTCGACTGCCCGGTGATCATCGTCGCCGACATCGACCGCGGCGGCGTCTTCGCGCACCTGGTCGGCACGCTCGAACTCCTGTCGCCGAGCGAACAGGCGCGGATCAAGGGTTTCGTCATCAACCGCTTCCGCGGCGACATGAGTCTGCTCGAGTCGGGCCTGACCTGGCTGGAAGAGCGCACCGGCAAGCCGGTGCTCGGCGTGCTGCCCTACCTGCACGGCCTCTATCTCGACGCCGAGGACGCGCTGCCCAAGGGTCAAGAGGTGAAGACCGGCGCGAATTTGCGCGTAATCGCCCCGGCCTACCCGCGCATTTCCAACCACAACGACCTCGATCCGCTGCGCTTCCATCCCGACGTCGATTTCCGCTTCGTCGGTCCGCACGAGCCGGTACCGCCAAGCGACCTGATCGTGCTGCCCGGCTCGAAGGCCGTGCAGGCCGATCTCGCCTGGCTGCGCGCCATGGGCTGGGAAGCGGCAATTCAGCGTCATCTGCGCTACGGTGGCAAGGTCATCGGCATCTGCGGCGGGCTGCAGATGCTCGGCCAGGCGCTGCACGACCCGCTCGGTTTGGAAGGCGCGCCGGGCAGTCAGCCGGGACTCGGCCTGTTCGATTACGAAACGACGCTGGAAGCGGAAAAAACGCTGGAAAACGTCAGCGGCACCCTGACCCTGCCGGGTTCGCCCACGGTCGCCGGTTACCGCATCCACATGGGCGTGACGCACGGCCCGGCACTGGCACGGCCATCGACGCAACTCGGTGGGCAACCGGAAGGCGCGATGTCCGAAGACAACCAGATTCTCGCCACCTACTGCCACGGCCTGTTCGACCAGCCGGAAGCCCTGAACGCCCTGCTCGAATGGGCCGGCCACAAGCCGAGCGCCAGCTTCGACCCGAACGCCCGCCGCGAACGCGATCTCGACCGGTTGGCGGATGCCGTCGAACAGCATCTCGACCTGAAGCGGCTGGCCGAGTGGCTGCCGCTCAACGCAGAAACAACGGCATAAAAGAGGGCTAACGAATGAAATACAGCGTCACCGGACTAATTCTGATCATCATCGGCGGCGTCATGCTGGCCGACAACCTCGGACTGCTGCGGGTCAACTTCACCCATCTTCTGCATACCTGGTGGCCAGCCATCCTGATCGCCATCGGCATCAGCTTCTTCTTTCCCGGCGGCGGCAAAAGGCGCTGAGCAAAGCCCGTTGCCCACTGAAAAAGCAACGATTCACCACCAAGACACGAAGGGCACAAAGTTTCACCAAGAAAAACGAAGCATTTACTTGGTGCGATCTTGGTGTTCTTGGTTGCTTGGTGGTTCGCTTTTTTTCGCTAGCCCGCCTAGCCGGCAACCGGCGACTTGAGCACCAGCGGCAGACCGGCCGCGACCAGCGTCACCTGCTCGCACACGGCCGCGACGCGCTGGTTGAGCCGCCCCTGTTCGTCGGCGAACAGGCGGGATACGGCGGCCATCGGCACGATGCTCCAGCCCACTTCGTTGGAAACGAGGATAACGCGGCCGGGCAACTGCGGCAGGACATCCACGAGCGCCTGCACTTCATCGCGAAAAAGAGGGCAATCGACCGCCTCGCCGGCTTCGGCCTGACGCGCCGCTTCACCGGCAAACAACAGGTTGGACAGCCAGAGCGTCAGGCAGTCGACGAGCAGACAGACGTCCGGCGCCGCGTGCTGGCGCAAGGTCGCTGCCAGATTGAGCGGCGACTCGACCAAGCCCCATTCCGCCGGCCGCCGCACGCGGTGATGCGCCACGCGGCGCTCCATTTCGCCGTCGAAAACCTGTGCTGTGGCCACATACACGACGCGCAATCCACTCTCATGCGCCCGCCGTTCGGCCTGCACGCTCTTGCCCGAACGGGCGCCACCAATGATCAGCTCTCTCATGGGGCCGAGATTAACACGACAACCCCCGGCGTATAATCAGCCGCTTTTCGGGCTCTCCTGCCACTATTCGCGCCATGAAATTCTCGATTCCTCCGCTCAGCCACGACCTCGACGCCGCCCTGCAACACAAGATCGACAACAAGACCAAGCCGCGCGGCTCGCTCGGTCTGCTGGAGAAAGTGGCGCTTCAGGTCGGCCGCATCCAGCAAACGCTGTCGCCCGCCTTCAAGAACCCGCACCTGCTGATCTTTGCCGGCGACCACGGTGCGGCAAAGGAAGGCATTTCGGCCTATCCGCAGGACGTCACCTGGCAGATGGTCGAAAACTATCTCGCGGGAGGGGCCGGCGCCAACGTCTTCGCGCGCCAGAACGGCCTCGCCCTTCAAGTCATCGACGCCGGCGTCGCGCACGATTTCGGCCCGCGCGACGGCCTGATCGACGCCAAGATCGCACCGACCGGCACGCGCAGCTACCTGAGCGAACCGGCGATGACGCTCGAAGAGTGCGAAGCCGCTCTGCGCAAGGGAGCGAAAATTGCGCACGGATTGGCTGATGCCGGATGCAACGTGATGGGCGTCGGCGAAATGGGCATCGGCAACACCGCCGCGGCTTCGCTGATCACGCATTTGCTGACCGGCACGCCGCTGATCGACTGCATCGGCCGCGGCACCGGCCTCGACGACGCCGGCCTCCAGCGCAAACGGGAACTTCTGTCCACGGCCGTCGCCCGCGCCCAATTGCCACCGAACGCTGATCCGATGCAAGTGCTGTGCGAATTCGGCGGCTTCGAGATCGTGATGATGGCCGGCGCCCTGCTCGGCGGCGCCGAGCGCGGCATGACGTTGCTGATCGACGGTTTCATCGTCACCTCGGCCCTGCTCGCCGCTTCGCGCATCGCCCCGAACATCCGCGACTACTGCATTTTCTGCCATCGCTCGGCCGAACCGGGACATCAGGCGCAGATGCGCGACCTCGGCGGCGAACCGCTGATCGACCTCGGCCTGCGCCTCGGCGAAGGCAGCGGCGTCGTCATCGCCTACCCACTCGTATGCTCGGCGCTCGTCATGCTCAACGAGATGGCCAGCTTCGAATCTGCGGGCGTTAGTCAGAGCGCCGGTTAGAAAACAAAGCGAACCACCAAGGCACCAAGAGCACAAAGTTTCACCAAGAAAAACAAAACCATGCGAGGCCTTTCTTGGTGAAACTTGGTGCCTTTGTGTCTTGGTGGTGAAGGTTTTTCTTGTTCACTCCGCACTTTTGTCCTGCCCGAGCAAACTCAGGCGAACCAGCGCCGGCACGCCGTCGACGCCGAGTTTGGTCATCATGCGCGCTTTGTGCACTTCGACGGTGCGCGCACTGATGCCGAGCAGATCGGCGATTTCCCGGTTGTGGCGCCCCTTGACGACTTCGACCATCACTTCGCGTTCGCGCGGCGTCAGCGTCGCCAGCAATCGATCCAGCTGTTCGCGCTGACCAGTCCGCGTCTGCGCGGCTTTCTGACGGGCAAACGCCTCGTTGATGGCGGCGAGCAGGCGGCCATGATCCACCGGCTTTTCGAGGAAATCGACCGCCTGCGCGCGAAACGCCTCGCGCGCGCAGTCGACGTTGCCGTGCCCCGTCATGACGATCACCGGCAGCGTGCTCTCCATTTCGAGCAGACGCTTCTGGAGTGCCAGCCCGTCCATGCCCGGCATCCGAATATCGACGAGCAGACAGCCACGCCACTGCGGACGGAAAGCGCTCAAAAAGCTTTCGGCATCCGCAAACATGACCACCGGGTGCCCCTGCAAGCCCAGCAGCAATCCGAGCGCGTCGCGCACCGCCGGGTCGTCATCCACAATAAAAACCGTATACGCGCTAGACGTCATCGCTGCTGACCCCCTCTCCATTTTCTTCTGTCGGCAATATCAATTTGAACAGACCATAACCGGTTTCTTCCGCTACCAGGGCGCCGCCGTGCGCCTCGGCGATGGCGCGGCTGATCGCCAGCCCCAGGCCCAAACCGCTCGACTTGGTCGAATGGAAAGCCTCGAACACGCGCGCCGCTTTCCCCTCTGCAATCCCCGGACCGCTGTCCTCGACCCGAATGCAAGCCCGCCCCTCGTCGAGCCATTGGGCCGCCACCCGAACCCGCCGCTCGCCGACGGGCTTTTCCGCCACGGCCTCGAAAGCGTTGGAGATTAGATTGCGTAACACCACCTCAAGTTGCAGACGATCGGCCAGCAACACGGCTTCCGGCGCCGGATCGACGGCGAATTCGACCCCTTGCTTGGCCGCCTTCGTCTTGAAAGGCTCACTGGCGGACAGCAACAAATCCGCAAGAGACAGCCGTTCGAGCTTGGTCGCACCGGTCCGGAAAAAGTCGCGCAACCGACGCACCACATCGGCCGCACGGTAGGACTCCGCCACCATGCGCTTGACGATTTCGCGCAGCCGATCGCCGTTTTCGCCACGTTCGAGCAACTGTTCGCACGCCATGCCATACGCCGACAGCGCGGTCAGCGGCTGATTGATTTCGTGCGCCACGGCGCCCGCCATCTCGCCTGCCGCCGCAAGCCGCAAGGTTTGCCGCAGCTCCGCACTAATCCGCTGGCGCTCGTCGATGATGACGCCGATAAGCAAGCCGACCGAAGCGAGCACCGCCCCCATCAGCTGCATCTCGAACACCATGACCGTCACCAGATGCAACAACTGGACAGCAACGATGATGCCCCCCTGCATCACGAAAGCCGCAATCGTGACCCCGGCCAACCCCTGCACGGATGCCGCCCAGACGAGTGGCAAGAAAAGCAGATGGAAGTATTTGAAGTTGTCGACCTCCCAGCGCCCGAAAGCCACACCGAGCATCGTGATGAGCAACGTGACATAGCCGATCGTCTCCCAGCGTGGCAGGAGGCGCAGCAAACGAGCGGGGCGCTCGAACAGCAACCAGAAGAAAGGCATCGACGCGATGACGCCGACGCAATCGCCGACCCAGAAGCGCAGGACGGAGACACGCCACTCGTCGACCGGAATCATGCCGGACACGAAAAGGATCAGCAGGTACAGGGAACTGGTCAGGAAGGTGCCGAAGACGACGATGGCCAGCCACGAGAAGAAATTGCGTTGGCTGGACAGCCCGCCGTTGCGATAGACGAAATGGCGCAGGATATCGGCGATTTTTCCATAGCCGATCACGAGAACGAGCGACTGCACGAGCGTGCTGAACAGCGGCGAAGGAAGCCCCCGGATCACATACTCGTCAGCCAGCAAGGCGATGAACCAGGGCAGCGCCGCCCGCCGCCCGAAGCGCAGCGAGCACGTGAGACCGAGCGCCAGCGCCGGGTTCCACGGCGTAATGTTCAAGCCATGCAGTGCATGCAGGTAACTCGCCCAGTCCAGCAAGGCATAGACGGCGATGAACAGCATCCACCAGAGGAAAGACCGGGCTTTATCAGGCATCGCGACGAAAACGGAAAAAATAGGGACGCAGAATCGATGGGCCGGATTGTCTGCTTTTCGCCGGAATCACGCATCCGTTTTCCGCGTACGGGCTTCCCGTACGTCAGCGCGCCCCCCAAGCGCAACAGCCCTTTGCACAACGGATGCAACGAGATCGCCCATTGGATCTCTCTTCGCGTTTTCCGTAGGGGTGGTTCCGGATTTTCAGCCGCTTGCGTTTCCTCTAGGCTACGCCCCGCTTCAGTCTTACCACGTGTCTCAATTGCGCTTTGCGCCCTTGGTGGCAAAGCGTTCTTCAACTCAAAACTCAGAGGGGGTCAAATGACCAAAGCTGCAGATATGTTGTTCCACCTGCTGAAAATCCTCGCCGCGCTGTTTCTGGTCGCGATGATCGTGATGGTTTTCGGCAACGTTGTCCTGCGTTACGCGTT